>JAXDDO010000047.1:0-69419 GCA_034676805.1 Anaerolineae bacterium
ACCGCCGTGCCGGGAATGGCCTGCCGGTCCGGCTCGACCAGAAAAGCGGCGGCCAACGCGAAGACGACCAATGCCACAGCAACTGCCCAGGCCGGGCGGCGGGCATACCCCCGCAACGCGCCGCGCACGCGCTCCAGCACTTGGGTCCAGGTTGTCCCGTGAACCTCCCGCCAGGCAGCGTCGACCCGCTCCTTGATCAAGCGCCTGAGACGCGGCGAGACGCCCTCAGCGCGGCTGGCAGCCGCACGCGTCGCCAGCACGTGCACCGTCTTGGCCTGCTCCGCCGGCACCGCAACCGTGGGCTCGCGCCCCTCCAACACCGCGTCCGTGTAGGCCGCCAGCGCCTCCGCGTCGGCTGCCTGGCTCTCAGCCGCCTCAGCCCGGCGCTGTGCCTTCTCATCGGATGCGGTTTTTCCGTTTCCGTCCATTCATTCACTCTCTACTGAGTCACCCTTCGATGACTCGCCCCTCCCACACTATGCCCCCACGACCGAGTCGGGCTGTTCCACCCCCAACGCCTCGGCCAGGGCCTGAATCGCCCGTCGGTAGCGCGACTTGGCCGCCTCCAGCGAGACTCCCAGCGACTCGGCCACACCCTTGAAAGGCAGACCCTCGGCGAAACGCAACAGAATCACTTCCTGATACTCCGCCTTGAGCTCTTGTAGCGCCATAAGCGCCACCGTCTGGTCGCGCCACGCCTCGGAGCCCGCGGACGGACTGTGGATCGCCGGGTCCAGCTCGACCGTCTGCGGCGACCGCTGCTCACTGCGGTAATAGTCGGCGACCTTGTGGCGGATGATCGCCGCGACCCATGTCCGGAACTGCGCGTCCTCCCGGTAGCTCTTGATGGAGCGCACCACGGCGACGAAGACCTCCTGCGCCACGTCGTCCACCGCCGACACCGGCAGCAGCACCCGCAAGCGCCGGCAGACGATCGGAAGATAGCGATCGCAGAGGATATCGAACGCCGCACGATCGCCATTCTTGGCTCGCGCCGCCAACGTCTCATCACAAAGTTCGGTCAGCTCTGACATAGATATGGTCGCTCACATGGGTAGGAAAGCGTCGCCGGGCCTATTGTATATGAGTCTTGGCGATTGCATATCGTGAGCGAGTCGTCAGCAATCAGCGACCAGTCCGGCAGGAAGCCGAGAGCCTCGAGCATGCAGCATGGGCGGGTACGGCTGCCCTCCAGGTGCTGCCTGCTGCTCGCTTCGCTGATTGCGGACCGCTGTCACCTCCGGCACCGGTTGACCTTCGCGAAAGCATGGGGCACAATCACGCGGGGGCATGGCATATGGACCCAAGGAGCAGAGGGATGCACGTTGCTTTTCTCAACCCGCAGGGCAATTTCGACCCTCAGGATAGCTACTGGACGGAGCACCCGGACTTCGGCGGGCAGCTCGTCTACGTCAAACACGTCGCGCTGGCCATGGCCGAGCTCGGCCACAACGTGGATATCCTCACCCGCCAGATCGTCGATCCGGACTGGCCCGAGTTCTCCGGAGCCCAAGATGCCTATCCCGGCGTCGCCAACGTGCGCATCCTGCGATTCCCCGCCGGGCCACACGGCTTTATGCGCAAGGAACACCTGTGGCCCCACCTGGTCCACGATTGGGTGAGCAGGGTACTGGCTTTCTACGAGGAGGAAGGCGCCCTGCCCGACGCCTTCACAGCCCATTACGGAGATGGCGGCCTATGTGGCGTGTTGATCGAGGACCGCACCGGCGTGCCCTTCACCTTCACGGCGCACTCATTGGGCGCGCAGAAAATGGACAAGCTCAACGTCACGCCCAGCACGCTTACGGCGAGGGATGTGGAGTTCCACTTCGCCTGCCGGCTTGTGGCCGAGCGTCTGAGCATGAACCGCTCTGCCGTCAACGTAACCAGCACCCGCCAGGAGCGGCTCGAGCAGTACACGCACCCTGCCTACCGGGGCGCTGTGGACGTCGACGACGACCGGCGCTTTGCCGTGATCCCGCCCGGGGTCAACCTCCGGATCTTCGGAGTCGACGTCAGGAGCCCCGATGAGACCACGACTCAAGCCCACGTGCGCGCGATGCTCGCGCGCGACCTGGCCGAGGACCGGCGCGCCCTGCCAGCCGTGATCGCGTCGAGCCGGCTGGACCCCAAGAAGAACATCATCGCGCTGGTGCGCGCCTTCGCACAGAGCTCCGAGTTGCAGCAACGCGCCAACCTCGTCCTGTTTACCGGCGCGCTCAACGATCCGCTGCGCGAGGATGCGGGGACCGATACAACGGAGCACCGTGTCATGGAAGAGATCCGTGAGGTGGTGGAGGCGTCTGCGCTCACAGGCAAGATCAGCGCCTTTGCGGTGCGGGGGCAGCCTGCGTTGGCTGCCGCCTACCGCTACCTGGCACAACGCAGATCGGTCTTTGCCCTCACCGCGCTCTATGAGCCCTTTGGGTTGGCCCCGCTGGAAGCTGCGGCCGCAGGACTGCCCCTGGTGGTGACCCAGAACGGCGGGCCCAGCGAGAGCCTGCACGACGGTGGGATAGAGTACGGTGTCCTGGTCGATCCGGAGGACACCCACGCGATTGCTCAGGGCCTGCTGCGCCTGCTGCGCGACCATGGGACCTGGGAAGCGTTTGCCCGGCGCGGGCGACAGCGCGTGCTGGATCGCTACACGTGGGAGCGCACCGCAAGTGGCTACCTCAGGGAGATCGAGGCCATGGTCGCCGATCCCGGAGGTCGCCGGTCCGGCACGCTTCTGCCCATCCATCCCTATTTCCGCGATCCCACGCCGGAAAACGACGTAACGCTCGACGAGCTCCGGGCGATCTACTTCGGGGGGCCAACGTAAGCAGCGGACGGGGTGCCGCCGCCCCTGCGCCAACGCACAACGCTCTCAGGCGAGACGGGCCAGCAGTGGAGGTAGAAGCGCCTCCCAGTCATACGCCTGCGCAAAACCATGCCCTCGCGCACCCAAGGCGGCCCGCGCCTCCAGGTCACTGGCCAGCGCGATGCATGCATCGGCAAACGCCGGGGGCGTATCGGCCAAGACCATCGCGCGCTCGGGTTCCACGAACCCCTCCGCTGCCAGCCGCGTCGCGACGACAGCCTTGCCCATCGCCGTCGACTCCAGGAGCTTCAGACGCGTCCCGCCGCCCACCAGCAGGGGGACGACGCAGACTGCCGCGCCTCGAATGAAGGGACGCGTGTCGGGCACGCCGCCGGTAATCACGATGCCCGGCAGCTCGCGGAGCCGCGCGAGCCGCTTATGAGGCCGGCGGCCCACGATGTAGAAATGGGCCTGCGGCAGTGCAGCCCGGACCCGTGGCCATACCGTGTCGGCAAACCACAAGACGCCATCCACGTTGGGCCGGAAATCCATCGTGCCGGTGAAGACGAACGCCGGCTGGGTCAGATCCTCCGCAGCCTCGAAATCGCGGTAAGCCGCCACATCGATGCCGTTCGGCAGCACCAGCGGCTCAACGGACGGCACGATGGCCCTCAGTGCCCTGGCATCAGCCTCCGAGACGGCGACCACGACGTCGGCGCGCCGGCAGACAGCGGCCTCATACCTGCGCAGCCGGCGCCACTGAATCGATGAGTAGGCGGCTCCGATCCAGCGCAATGGATGGCGCCAATCGGCCCGGGCGGCCCGGCGCTGCAAGAGATACTCACAGTTGTGGTCGTCGAAGATCACGCGGGGTGCCCCCGCACCTTGCGGCACCAGGTCCAGGTAGGGCGCCATCTCCAGACCCTCCACCAGCACCCAGTCAAAGCCGCCCGATCCGTCGCCCAACCAATCGCGAAGCTGCTCGGCAAATGGCGCGCTCACCAGGCGGCGGGCCAGGTCGGGTTCGGGCTGGGTCACGAGGTCGCGTAGGCGCTCGGCGGTGCTACGCGTAGGCTGTGCGACGATGCCGGCACGCGCCACACTGTGCTCCAATATGGGCTCGGGCGTCTTGGATTGGTCCGGCGAGGCAAACGTCAGGAGCGAAAGATCGTGATGCGCCGCCAAGCCCCCCAAAAGGCCCCAGTTTCGCAGCGCCGTGCCCTGCCGCGGCGGGTAAGGCACCTGCGGCGTCAGCATCAAGATCGAGGCCATAGCCCCGCCCTACGTCATCCGCAGCCGGGCGATGGCGCTGCCGACCGCCAACACGATGTGCAGGCCCCAGGTGAGGACGCCTGAAAGGCCGAACAGGCCGCCTCGGCTCGCCACCAGCAGCGGCAGCAGGCTCATGCCCAGCGCGGGCAGGGCTCCCACCACGATGCCGGCACCGACGATCCACCACAGATGCTGGCCAAAGCGCCGCCCCACCAGCCGCCAGACGATCTCGGAGATCAGTGTGCCCGCAAGCGGCGACAGGAAGATCAGGAACCACCAACTCCCCAGCATCGGCAACACGCTGGCGATACCCCCCAGGATCACAGACACCACGCCCGCGAGCACATAGTCCGTCGTACGCGCTTGCTCGAACCGCTGCCTGTGCCCCTTCTGGCAATCCGGACAGATGTACCCTACCGGCGTTCGGCGCGCGCACTTGCCGCAGATTGGCGTGCCGCACTGGTAACAACGCAACGTCGTCTCGGTCTTGGGATGCCAGTGGCAGAAGAGGATATCGTCAGTCTGTTCCGTCATACGGGCCTCCGTTGCGGGGTGTCAGGCGTTGAACCAGGGTTTCGTAGAAGTCATTGCGGCGCCGGAGGCGCAGAAAGCGTGCTCGGAGCGCGCTGCGTTCGATGCGCACCACGTCTCCGTGCAAGAGCTCACCCTCCAGCCGACCATCGACGGAGAGCATCCCGGGGATCTCGGTCTCGATCTCGACCTCCACCACGGCCTCGGCGTTGAGCACGAGGGGGCGTTCGAGGCTCAGATGCGGTGCGGCAGGGACCAAGACAATGTTATCCAACCAGGGAGGGAGGATCGGCCCTCCCACCGCGTATGCGTACGCCGTAGAGCCGGTCGGCGTCGCCAGGATCAGGGCATCCGCCACATAGCGCGCCATCCAGGCCCCATCGACCGACGTGTGCAACCGAACGGTGCGGGCAAGCGCCCCCCGGCTCACAACCGCGTCGTTAAGAGCGTGCTCGCGTGCGATAGCCTCGCCGCCGCGGACCAGCGTCACGCACAGCATCATGCGATTCTCGATCTCGGCCTCGCCAGCAAGAACTCGCGCCAAGGTCGGCTCCCACGATTCCGGCAGGGCCTCTGTCAAGAAGCCAACGCGGCCCAGATTGATGCCCAGGATGGGGGTACCTGCCGGCGCCGCCTTCTGGGCCACCCGCAGAATCGAGCCGTCCCCGCCTAACGTGATCAGCAGGTCGGCCGGCTCCGAGACCGCGGGATGGTCCGGCGTGGCGCAGTACCATGTCTGGATGCCGCGCGCCTGCAGCCACGCCACGATCTCGCGCATCAGTGGCAGAGATCGCTCGACCCGCACGTTATAGACCAGACCGATGCGTTGTATGGGCTGCTGTTCAGATGCCATGGACTCGCAACCGATCGGAGTGGAAGACCGCCCTATGGGAGCAAACGGTGCATACGGACACGACTCTGTGAGCCCCTCTCGTACCCAGACGGCGCGAACCTAGTGGCCCAGTCGCTCGCGGAGCGCCTCAACCACCTGCCCAATCGCCACCGGGGTCTGTTCGCCGGACCCCATATCCCTGAGTGTGATCTCGCCGCGGTTCAGCTCATCCTCGCCCACGATCAGCGTGAGCTTGGCGCCCCGTTTGTCGGCGTGGCGGAGCTGTGCACGCAAGCTGCCGCCCATCGAGATCTGGGCAGCGAGGCCTGCTTCGCGCAACACAACGAGGAGCTTCACCGCATAGAGCCGGCTGGCATCTCCCAGATGAACGACGTAGATGGGCGGCGACGGCAACGCCGGTACCTGGACGCCCTGCGCC
This sequence comes from Anaerolineae bacterium, assembly GCA_034676805.1. Classification (GTDB taxonomy): domain Bacteria; phylum Chloroflexota; class Anaerolineae; order B4-G1; family SLSP01; genus PWVB01. The sequence continues at coordinate 5,878 of JAXDDO010000047.1, forward strand.
TTCATCACCAGCACGATACGCTCCATACCGGAGGCGAAGCCCACTGCCGGTGTCGAAGGCCCGCCGAGAAGCTCCGCCAGCCCATCATAGCGCCCCCCGCCACAGACGGCGGACTGAGCCCCAATCCCCTCCGCCCAGACCTCGAAAACCGTCTTGGTGTAGTAGTCCAAACCGCGGACAAGACGGTGGTTGAGCGTGTAGGGCTTATCCAAACCATCCAGGTAGGCCCGCAGCTCGGCGAAGTGTTGGGCACACTCCTCGCACAGCATATCCGTGATCTTGGGCGCCGACGCTATCACCGGCTGGCACTGCGGCTGTTTGCAGTCCAGCACACGCAGGGGGTTCTGGGTGATACGGCGCCGGCAATCATCGCAGATGGCCTCACCGTGCGCGCGGTAGTGTGCTTGTAGCGCTTCGATGTAGGCCGGACGGCACCGGGGACACCCGGTCGAGTTGAGCTGAAAAGCCAGATTCTGAAAGCCCAGCGACTCGAAGATATCCCACGCGAGCAGCATCACCTCGAGGTCGGCAAGTGGGCCCGCGATTCCGAGGATTTCGGCGTTGAACTGGTGGAACTGGCGGTAACGACCGGCTTGCGGCTCCTCATAGCGAAACGCCGGTCCGGTGGAGTAGAGCTTGACCGGCTTGGGCAGCACTTGCATACCGTTCTCGATGTATGCACGGACTACGCCCGCGGTGAACTCGGGGCGCAACGCCATGTCGCGATCCCCCTTGTCCTTGAAGGTATACATCTCCTTGTCGACGATGTCGGTGCCCTCGCCCACGCCCCGCGCAAACAGCTCCGTCGATTCGAACATAGGCGTGTCAATGCGCTCGAACCCGTGGGCCCTTGCAGCGTCAGCGACCGTAGAAAGAAGATGTTCCCAAAACGGTTGGTCCTCTGGCAGAATGTCCTGTGTGCCCTTGGGGCGAGAGTACTGCGGCATAGGCGGTTACCTCATCGTCGAGAAGTGTTGGAATCGCGACAGCGTCGTGCTCCGATCAAGGCTGTTGGCATCGCAGCCATACCCCATAGGGTGCTGCTATCCGAACAGCATTATAGGGCATCGGGGGCCGAAGACAAGATCGAAGCCGGCTCGACGCCGTGAAGCCTTGGAGAGCCGGAAATTGGTCTGGACAGAACGTAAGTTTATGATACTATCCACTGGATTGAGGGACCGTCATTGCGCGATTTTGCTTTATCCTTTTATATGCAACGGAATGCATCTATAGCCCGCAAGCAGATGCACGCTTGCCGGCTCCCCCTGTCATGGACGTGCGCTGGCGTCTCAGCGGAATGCCCCGCACCGCCCGATCACCCGTACGGCTATCACGCCTGAGTACGGCGATCACAGGGTATTCATCTACTATGAGCGCATCACTCGACGGGTGGAGGTGAACGGAAATGACACTGGATGAGATCCTGCAGGCGACAGAGGCGCAGATGCTGGTCGAACCGCCCTACAACATCGATCTGGAGTCCGCCTGCGCGTCCGACCTGATGAGCGATGTGCTGATCTTTACCAAACCCAATATGCTGTTGATTACGGGGCTAACCAATCCCCAGGCCATTCGCACTGCGGATATGGCCGAGGCTCCCGCGGTGATCTTCGTACGCGGAAAATACCCGCCTCCTGAAACGCTGGAGCTGGCTGAGGAAATGGGGATTGGCGTGCTGATGTCAGCCTATACGATGTTCGAGACGGCCGGGCTGCTCTACCAGGCGGGCCTGAAGGGCATCGGCAAACTGCCGATTATGCGACAGCAACGGTAACGGAACGCAGTCGACTGCCAACCTGGAATGTGACGTCGACAAAGATGAAGCGTCAAATCGCGCTCCTGGGGTTGATGGGGAGGGGCGGCGCGCTATCCAAGATTCACGAGCTCATTCGTGAATTGCCGGTCTCGCGCGTGATGACTACAGCGCTCCTCACCCTGCCTCCAGACGCGACAATGATGCAACTCAAGGAGCTCCTGCGCGAACATCACATCTCCGGTGTCCCGGTTGTTGGGGGCGGCAGGCTGGTGGGCGTCGTCAGCATTGAAGATCTGATTCACGCCTTGGAAGTACAGCGCCTGGATGCACCGATCCGTGAGTTTATGACGAGTGAGGGGCTCGTGACCGCCCACGCACAGGAACCGGTGATGGAAGCCCTGCGCCGCTTCGAGCAGATGGGGATTGGGCGAATGCCGGTTCTCGACGCCAGACAGAAACTGGTGGGGATCATCACCCGGGGAGACATCACACTGGCTCTTTTGCGCGCCCTTCAGGAGCTCTACACTGAGGCCGAGACCATCCAGGATCGTCCTCAGCATTTCTTCGATGCCCTTGAATCCGAAAACACCAGTCTACAACTGCGTTACAGGATCGAGAAAGGCGATTTCGCGCTGGGCGGCGATGCGTCAGGGAAAATCAAGCGCGCATTGCTGCGTATTGGCGCCTCGCCCCAACTGGCGCGCCGGGTAGCCATCGCCACCTACGAAGCCGAGATGAACCTGATCATCCATTCCGATGACGGCGGCCTGGTCCTGGCCGACATTCAGCCTACCACGATCACAGTGGTGGCGCAGGATTCCGGGCCGGGCATTGCAGACGTGGAGTTGGCCAAGCAACCCGGCTACTCGACCGCAACCCCGGAGGTCCGTGAGATGGGGTTTGGCGCAGGGATGGGCTTGACCAATATCGAGCGTTGTACCGACAAAATGAGCATCTGGTCGGCGGTAGGGGTCGGAACGCGGCTGCAAATGACGTTCCTGGTTTCACCCGAGGAGTCCGGTGAGGGCGACGAGGAGACCGGACAAGGAGCATAGCCAATGAACGTAGGCGAGATCGTAGAGCATCTGGGGCTGCAGGTACTTACCGGCACTGACCATCTGGATGGCGAAGTGAGCGGTGGATACGTGGCGGACCTCCTGAGTTGTGTGATGGCAGGGGCGGAGGCCGGCGATCTCTGGATCACGCTGCAGACTCATGCCAATATCGTGGCAGTAGCGTCGCTGCTCAACGTAGCAGCGATCGTCGTTGCCGAAAGCGCCCCGGTGCCCGAGAGTACGCTCACCAAGGCCGCAGAACAGGGTGTCGTGATCCTGTCGAGTTCCCAACCGGTCTACGAGACGGTGTCACGCCTGGCGGCCCTGGGAGTCTAGCGCAAGCCCTGAAGCCGCGATGCGCGAGTACCGGGCGGACCTGCACGTGCACACCGTGCTCTCGGCGTGTGCCGAAGTGGAGATGATCCCACCCCTCATCGTTGAGGAGGCGCTTCGCAAGGGCCTCGACATTATCGCGATCACGGACCACAACACGACGGGCAATGCCTTGGCAGTGCGAGCGGCCGCAGCGGAGACCGGCCTGACCGTCTTGTTGGGAATGGAGTTACAGACGCGGGAGGAAGTCGATCTGTTGTGCATCTTCGACACCGAGGCGGGGATGGCGGCCTGGCAGAGCGAGGCAGATGCCCAGATCCCGCCGCTGCCGAACGATCCCGAGCGTTTTGGGCCACAATACATCGTCGATAGCAACGGCGACTTCCTGGCCGAAGATCCGCGACTGCTTCAGGGGCCAACGCAGTTTGGGCTGGAGGAGGCAGCACGACGGGTACGCGCATTGGGGGGTCTGGTCATACCGGCCCACATCGACCGCCCGCATAACGGCCTGATGGCGATGCTTGGCCTGTGGCCGGCTGATTTAGTGGCCGATGCGGCAGAAGTGTCCTACAATATGCGCCCGAGTGAGGCGCGGCGTACATTTCGGTTTCTGCCTCCAGACTTGGCCCTGATCAGTAACTCAGATGCGCATTGGCTGGACTGGATGGGCAAGGCGATCACGATTTTCGAACTGGCCGCGCAACCGTGCCTGGAGGAGCTAAGAAGGGCCCTTCAGCGCCTGGATGGGCGCTGTGCCTATGTGCCCTAGGCGCACCGCAGCTGTATGGCTTGTCGGGGCGTGCTACTGCCCAAAGGGCGGCCAAGTGCACGGAGGTTCTCGAGCGAATCGGCGAGCATTGTCACTGGGGAACCGGGAGAACGACAGTATAATCGAATCTGGCTTGTCACACAGCGATGTCCTTATCAGCAGCGTGCGCGCAGCGCCGATACCAGCCGTGGAGCACGCCCGAGCTTGGGGGACGGTTAGTGTGCACCACAATCACACATCGAGGTGGAACGTATGACTCTAGTGACTGAGCAGGTTACCGCGGAAACAGCCCTGCTGTCTCCAGAAGAGAAGGAAGTCTTGGACGCGATCCTGGCGGAGAACCAAGATACGCCCGGCGCGACAATGGTCGTATTGACGCTCACCCAGGAACGCCTGGGGTACGTATCACCGGCGGCCCAAAGCTACATCTCGAAGGCGTTGGGCGTCCCGTTGAGCCACATCTACGGCGTGCTGACCTTCTACTCTTTCTTCCGCATGAGCCCTATCGGGCGGCACAAGATCAGCATCTGTATGGGCACTGCCTGCTATGTACGTGGCGGCCCAAGCCTTATCGAGAAGTACCAGCAGGTGCTCGGCATCAAGGTCGGCGAGACCACCGAGGACGACCGTTTCACGCTGGAGATCTGCAGGTGCGTGGGCGCGTGTTCCCAGGCCCCCGTGGTCATGATTGACGATGATATCATCGGGCGGGTTAACCCGCAGGACGTTGCCAAGACCCTGCGCCCATACGAATGACCGTTTTTCGGGACCTGTCTCAGCATATCCTCGATATCGCCGAGAACAGCACTGCGGCCGGCGCAACGTTGTTGCACCTTGACATCGAAGAGAATCCTTCCAGGGACCATCTATCCATTTGCATCCGGGACAACGGGTGCGGGATGGACCCGGAGATGCTGCTCCGGGTGACAGATCCATGGGTGACCACCCGCACGACTCGCAAGGTGGGCCTTGGGATTCCGTTTCTCAAACAGACCGCAGAGATGTGCGGAGGGCACCTCGATATCACGTCCGAGCCGCAGCGCGGTACGACGATCGAGGCGGCTTTCCGACTCAGCCATATCGATCGCCCCCCGCTCGGCGACCTGATCAACACCCTGATCTGCATCGTCGTCGGGAACCCGCAGCTCGATTTGGTCTATCACCATCAAGTGGAAGCAATGGATTTCGTCTTCGATACCCGCGAGATCCGTGAGATCCTCGGCACGGAGGTGCCGCTCTCGGATCCGGAAGTTCTGGCCTTTATCCGGGGCGCGCTCATTGAGGGTGTCGCTGGCCTGGGGAGCGAAGCGACCAACGGTACCTAAGGGACCGATACCGGAATTCATAGTCTAGGAGGATTTCCGTATGAAGAGCTTGGAAGAACTGCAGAAGATCAAAGAACGCGCATTGGAGCGCCGCAAGCTTGCTGGAGAAGGCGCGCGCGCGCGTGTCGTGGTCGCAATGGGAACCTGCGGCATTGCAGCCGGGGCTCGGGACACTATGTCCGCAGTCCTGGGCGAGCTAGAGAAGCGCAACATCGCCGATGTTGTCGTGACCCAGACGGGGTGCATCGGCTTGTGCGAGTACGAGCCCATCGTCCAGGTTCAGATTGGCGAGCAGGATATGGTGACCTACGGCCGCATCAGCCCCGATCGTGTGGCGACGCTCATTGAAAAGCACGTACTCGGCGGCAACCCCGTCGAGGAATGGCAAGTAGGGAAATAACACCCCCCTCGCCGAACCTTAGGAGGCACTATGGCTTATCGTGCACATGTCATTATCAGTGGGACAGCGGAGGAGACACAACAGGTCAAGACCGCTTTCGTGGACACGATCGACGCCCTTGGCCTTGCCGGGGAAGTCGACGTCCAGGAAGCTGTCGACATCACCGTTGCCCCCCGGGGCGTTGAGGCGATCGTCTACCCCGATGTTACCCACTACACCGATCTCACACCGGCGGACGCCCAGCTCATCGCCGAGGAGCACCTCTATAAAGGGCGACCCGTTCAGGGCCTGATCTTCAGGGAGCGGGAAGTCGAGCCGCTGGACACGCCCGCAACGAAAGAAGTGCGCGTCGTCCTACGCAACGTCGGCAAGATTAACCCCGAGAATATCGAGGAGTACATCGCTGAGGACGGCTATGCCGCGTTGGGCAAGGCCCTGACAGAGATGACGCCTGACCAGGTCATCGCGGAGTTGAAGACATCAGGGCTGCGCGGGCGTGGCGGCGCGGGTTTCCCTGCCTGGCTCAAGTGGACGTTCGCCCGCCAGGCGCCCGGCGATCAAAAGTACGTGATCTGCAACGGCGACGAGGGCGACCCTGGTGCGTTCATGAATCGCCGCGTTCTGGAAGGCGATCCTCACTCGGTGCTCGAGGGCATGGCAATCGCCGCATACGTCGTGGGAGCCAACCAGGGCTACCTCTACGTCCGCGCCGAGTACCCCATTGCGATTCACACGTTACGCATTGCGATCGAGCAAGCACGGGAGTACGGCCTTCTGGGGCAGAACATCTTCGGCACCGACTTCAGCTTTGATCTCGAGGTACGGATGGGAGCCGGCGCCTTCGTCTGCGGCGAGGAGACCGCGCTGATGCAGTCGGTTGAGGGCAAGCGAGGCCAACCGCGCACGCGCCCGCCCTTCCCTGCGGTCTCCGGGCTGTTTGGCAAGCCCACGAACATCAACAACGTCGAGACCTACGCCAACGTCCCGCAGATCCTGCTCAAGGGCGGTGAGTGGTTCGCGTCAATGGGCACCGAGAAGAGCAAGGGTACCAAGACCTTCGCCATTGCCGGAAAGGTCAAGCGCACCGGCCTGATCGAGGTTCCCCTGGGCATCACCGTCCGCGAGATCGTCTACGACGTAGGTGGCGGCGTGCTCAATGACAAGGCCTTCAAAGCGGTCCAGACCGGCGGTCCTCTCGGCGGATGCATCCCCGAGAAGCACCTTGACCTGCCCGTCGAATACGAGTCGCTGGCCTCGGTCGGTTCTGCAATGGGATCCGGTGGCTTCATCGTGATGGATGAGGACACCTGTATGGTCGACATGGCGCGGTTCTTCATGGAGTTCGCCCAAGAGGAATCGTGCGGCAAGTGCGTTCCGTGCCGCGTGGGTACGCGCAGAATGCTGGAGATCCTGGAGAGCATCTGCGCGGGCAAGGGCCAGCCTGGAGATATCGAGAGGCTCGAAGCGCTGGGACAGTATGTCAAGCTGGGATCGTTGTGCGGCCTGGGTCAGGGCGCGCCGAACCCCATCTTGAGCATGATCAAGCACTTTCGCGAGGAGTACGAGGCACATATCTATGACAAGAAGTGCCCGGCGAAAGTGTGCCGCGCGCTGATCGAGTACAAGATCGATCCAGAAACCTGCATCGGATGCACGCGGTGTGCGCGAAACTGCCCCGTGGCAGCCATTACCGGAGCGCCCCGCCAACCACACGTGATCGACCCGGAAATCTGCATCCGCTGCGGCATCTGCGCCCAAGTGTGTCCGGTGGACGCCGTACGCGTAGAGTAATACAGCAGGATCTTGGATCGTATCACCACCAGAGAAAGGGGTACGTATGGAAGAGGCCCTAGCCATAACGGACAGCATCATCGACGCACACCGAGCCAACCCAGAGGCTCTGGTCGAGATTTTGAGAGAAGTCAATGAACGGCGCGGGTACGTAACCCGCGAGGACGTGCACAGGGTTGCGGAGCGTATGGACCTGCCACGCAGCAAGGTGTACAGTGTAGCAAGCTTCTACAGTCTGATAAGCCTCGAGCCGCTTGGCAAGCACGTCATACGCTTCTGCGAGGACGCTCCCTGTCATGTCGCAGGTGGTCGTGAGGTCTGGGAAGCGCTGGAGCAGGAACTCGGCATTCCCTTCGGCCAGACGACGCCCGACGGAGAGTGGTCGCTGCTGACCACGAGCTGTATCGGTGCTTGTGCGGTGGGTCCCGTGATGATGGTGGACGACGACATCTACGGCAATCTGACGCCGCAAAAGGTCGGCGAGATCATCGCACGCTACCGGGACGCCGAGACGCAGGGAGGCACAGCATGATCCGTTCGAGCATCCTGATATCTGGAGACCCGCTCAGTCTCTCGCGGGGCGCTGAAGCTACCAAGCTGGCCATTGAGGCCGAACTCGTATTCTACGGTCTCGAAGATGAAGTCCGCGTAGGGTATACTGGACGCATCGGCAACACGGACGCGCTACCGGCCGTCATCGTTTACCCGGAAGGCACGGTCTACGGGCCGGTATCGCCTGAGGCGGGTGCGGCCATCGTTGAGGAACACCTCTACAAGGGACGCCGGCTCGAGGACTTGGTGCTGCCCATCGAGGTGGCGCCTGGTGCAATCGAGGCCCCCAGCGCAGTTGGAGACATGCTCAGCGGACAACGGCGTGTCGTGCTCAAGCGTGCCGGCACAATCGATCCGTACAGCATCGACGACTACATCGCCTATGACGGTTACTTCGCACTCGGAAAAGCGCTCACCAACATGGCGCCGAATGAGGTCTTGGAGACCGTCAAGGCCTCGGGATTGCAGGGGCGTGGTGGCGCCGGGTTCCCCGCCGGGCTGAAATGGTCGTTCGTTGCCCAGCAACCTGCCCCAACGCGTTACATTGTCTGCAACGCCGATGAGTCGGAACCCGGGACCTTCAAAGACCGGCTCATCCTCGAAGGCGATCCCCACGCTGTGCTCGAGGGAATGGCACTGGCTGGATACGCAGTAGGCGCCAATGAGGGTTGGATTTACATCCGCGGCGAGTACGCGATGGCCAAAGACATCCTCAACAACGCCATCGCGGCAGCCGAAGACATGAACCTCCTGGGGGACAACATCCTGGGAAGTGACTTCTCGTTCCACATCCATGTGCACGCCGGGGCCGGCGCCTACGTGTGCGGCGAGGAAACAGCGCTCCTCAACAGCCTTGAGGGCCTGCGCGGCATACCCCGCGTCCGTCCTCCCTATCCAACCGTCAGCGGGTTCCGCGGCAAGCCCACCGTTGTGAATAACGTGGAGACGCTCGCCAACGTGGCCCCCATCATCCTTAACGGCGTGGACTGGTTCCGATCGATTGGAACGGAGCGCAGCCCAGGGACGAAGGTCTACACGATGCTCGGTGATGTCAACGTCACCGGTCTGGTAGAGACCCCCATGGGCACAACGCTGCGAGAGATCATCAATGTCTACGGTGGCGGTATGAAGGGTGGAAAAGCCTTCAAGGCGGCACAGACCGGAGGTGCAGCGGGGAGCATTATCGCTCCGGCGCTGCTGGATGTACCTATGGACTATGCCACCATGCTGCAGCACGGAGCGACCTTGGGCAGCGGTGCGTTGCTCATCTGCGCCGACGATACGTGCATTGTGGACCTGGCCTATGTGCTGATGCGGTTCTTCGCTGCCGAGTCGTGCGGAAAGTGTGTGCCGTGCCGGCTGGGGACACTGCGGATGATGGAGTGCCTGGAGCGGCTACGACAGGGGCGAGGGACCTCCGACGATCTGGAAGAGCTACAGCGCATGGCGCAGCAGGTCATCCAGACCTCCTTCTGTGGCCTGGGACAGGGCGCGCCCGTCTCGATTCTGTCGGCGCTCCGTCACTTCCGCGAGGAGTTCGATGCGCACGTAGCAGGCACATGTCCCACCGGCACCTGTCCTATGTCCGGTCCGGTCGAAACGGCCGTGGAACTACATGACTATTTCAGTATTGAGCGCTCGTAGGGAGAAAGGCTCTATATCTCCGGATCGCTCTGCTTCACCAAATAACAGCCGACTCTCAAGGAGGGCTTTATGCCTCAAATGATCAATCTCACCATTAATGGCAAGACTGTAACGGTACCTTCGGGTTCCACGGTGCTGGAGGCAGCTCAGGTTGCGGACGTCGAAATCCCGACCCTGTGCCATCATCCCGACCTCACGCCCACCGGGTCGTGTCGTCTGTGCGTCGTGTCGGTAGAAGGCATGCGTGGGCCAACCACTGCCTGCACCCTACCGGCTGCTGATGGTATGGTCGTTCACACCGAGACCGAGGAAGTGGTGACACTGCGCCGCTTTGTCCTCTCGATGTTGCTGACCGACCATCCCAACGAGTGTATGACCTGCGAAGCAGACGGAGACTGCGAGCTGCAACGCTGGGTATACCAGTACCAGGTACCGTGGCCCGAACACAGCGGGGCACGACACGCCTATCCCATCGACTCCGACCCCAACCCGGTGGTCTTTGTCGATATGAACAAGTGTATCTTGTGTGGGCGTTGTGTACGCGTCTGCCAGGAAATCCAGGGCTGCAATGTGTGGGACTTCTCACAGCGAGGGTTCGACACGCTGGTGGTCGCCGGATCTGCGCAGGCAATGCTGGACGCCGGTTGTGAGTCTTGCGGCAACTGTGTGGCCTACTGCCCGGTCGGCGCCCTCTTCGACAAGCCTTCGCTCGGTTGGGGCCGCGCGGCCTATCAGGACAAAGTCCGCACCACCTGTACCTTCTGCGGTGTAGGGTGCCAGTTCGACTTCAACCTCAAGGATGGCAAGATCACCCGCGTGACCTCTGCTGAGGATGCCCCGGTCAATGGCCTGGCGCTGTGCGTCAAGGGCCGTTATGGTTGGGATTTCATAGCCCGCCCCGATCGGCTGACGACCCCGCTCATCCGCGACGAGAACGTCACCGACGGCCCATGGCCCGGCTTCCGCGAAGCCGGCTGGGACGAGGCGCTCGACCTGGTTGCGCAGAAGCTGGTCCACTATCGCGACACGAGCGGGCCGGACAGCGTGGCCTATCTGACTTCGGCCAAGTGCACGAACGAAGAGACCTACCTGATGCAAAAGCTCGCGCGCGGCATCGGCAAGACCAACAACATCGATCACTGCGCACGCCTGTGCCACGCGTCCACCGTTGCCGGCCTGGCAGCCACGCTCGGCAGCGGCGCGATGACCAATACGATCGAGGATTCCACCAGTGAATCTGCAGCCATCTTCGTCATCGGGTCCAACACGACCGAACAGCATCCGGTCATCGGGACGAAGATCCGCCACGCGGTGCGCTATCGCGGCGTCCCGCTGATCGTGGCCGATCCGCGGCGCATCAGCTTGACGCGTTTGCCCGGTTGTCTGCACCTGCAGCAGCGTCCCGGCACCGATGTAGCTCTGGTTAACGGTCTGATGCGCGAGATCCTGGTCAATGGCTGGGAAGACACTGAGTATATTGCACAGCGCACCGAGGGCTTTGAGGAGCTCAAGGAAACCGTGATGCAGTATACGCTGGAGAAAACCGCGGCCATCACCGGCGTGCCCGCAGCAAAGATCGCCGAGGCGGCCCGCATTCTGGGCACGCACAAGCCCGGTGCGGTCTTCTGGGCGATGGGTATCACGCAGCACACCACCGGCGTTATGAACGTCATGTCGCTCTCGAATCTACAGGTGTTGTTGGGCAATCTGGGTGTGCGCGGCGGTGGCGTCAATCCGTTGCGCGGGCAGAACAACGTGCAGGGCGCGTGCGATATGGGTGGCCTGCCCAATGTCTATCCCGGTTACCAGCCCGTAGCCGCAAACCGCGAGAAGTTCGAGCAGGCGTGGGGCGTTACAGGCCTGTCCGAGAAGCCAGGGCTGACCGTGGTCGAGGTTATGAACGGAGCCCACGAGGGCAGCGTCAAGGCCATCTACATTATGGCCGAAGACCCCATGACCTCTGACCCGGACCTCAACCACGTCCGCGAGGCTTTGGAACGGGTGGACTTCCTGGTTGTACAGGACATCTTCATGTCCGAGACGGCGAAGTTCGCCGACGTGATCCTGCCCGCCACCTCGTTCGCGGAGAAGGAAGGCACCTTTACGAATACCGAGCGCCGCATCCAGCGGGTGCGTACAGCCGTGGAGGCGCCCGGTGTGGCTCGTGCGGACTGGGAGATACTCTGCGATGTGGGAACCCGCATGGGCTACCCGCTGACGTACGCCAGCCCGGCAGAGATCATGGACGAGATCGCTCAGGTGACGCCGTCGTTTGCGGGTGTGCACTACTCGCGGCTTGATCGTGGCGAGCAGCTCCACTGGCCGGTCAAGGCCGACGACCACCCCGGCACACCGATTCTACACATCGGGCAGTTCACGCGAGGCAAGGGCCTGTTCAAGGCGCTCGAGCACATCGAGCCGCAGGAGGCGCCCGACGCTGAGTACCCGTTCACGATGACCACCGGGCGTGTCCTCTACCACTGGCACGGCGGCACTCAGAGCCGGCGCTCCAAGAACCTGATGGCGCTCTACCCTGAACCGCTGGTGGAGATCTCCGATCAGGATGCAGCGAGCCTGTCGATCGCCGATGGCGATGCCATCAAGGTGGCTTCGCGGCGCGGTGAGTTCGTCGCCCGCGCACGGATCACCGATCGGGTGGCGGAGGGGCTGATCTTCAGCACCTTCCACTTCCCAGACGGCAACGCTAACTGGGCCACCGGCGCGTTCCTGGATCCTGTCGCCAAGATCCCGGAGTACAAAGTTAGCGCGGTGCGGGTAGAAAAGCTGGCATAGACCACGTGAGAACCAAAAAAGACCTGGCAGGGCCAATCCCTGCCAGGTCTTTTTGGTTTGCTATTCCGAGACGTCGCGGCTGCGCAACCGGGCACTTCCCAGATTACTTCTTCTTCCGCAGATAGATAAACCAGTAAATGGCACCAACCATGATCGCGCCGCCGATGATGTTGCCCAGGGTGACGGGAATCAGGTTCTTGAGGAAGAAGTTACCCCAGGTCAAGCCAGCGTAGTCGCCCGCGGTCTTGCCGATTGCGGTCCAGAAGTCCGCATTGGCCCCGCCCTTGATGAAGAGCGCAACGGGCACAAAGTACATGTTGGCGACACTGTGCTCGAATCCTGCGGCCACGAAGCCGGAGATGGGGAACAGAATCGCCAGGATCTTGTCGGTGGTGCTGCGCGCCGAGAAACACAGCCAGACCGCCATGCAGACCATAGCGTTACACATCATGCCGAGAGCGACTGCCGGAATGAACTCCAGAGCGGTCTTGCCATTTCCGATGTTGAGGGCGGTCAAGCCCACCGCACCGCCGCCGAAGGTATACTGCTTGCTCAAGTACATAACAACGGCCGTCGCCACGGAGCCAACGAAGTTCCCCGCGTATACGATGCCCCAGTTCCTCAGCAACTGCGCGGTGGTCACCTTCTTGCTGGCCCACGCCATAATGATCAGGTTGTTCCCTGTAAAAAGCTCCGCCCCGCCGACAATGACGAGGATCAGGCCGAGACAAAATACGAGGCCGGCGAGCAGGCGCTGTACGCCGTAGGGCAAGCTGCTGGTTCCTGCCAGGACAGTCGTTGCGTAGACGCCGCCCAGGCTGATGAAGGCGCCCGCCAGAATGGCCAAGGCAAAAAGCTGCGCCGCATTCCCGGTAGCCTTGTTGACGCCAACGGCTTCAGCCTTGGTCGCCATTTCGGCTGGGAGAAGCGCGTCGAACTTGATTTCGGGTTGGGGTTGACTAGAAGCTGCCATCGGAGTCCTCCTGAGTATGAGAATAAGCGCGCCGCGAAGTTACGGCATCCAAAAAGCTATTATATGCACTTGGGCGCATTGTCAAATCACCAACATGCCAGGCGTGGAACGGTATGGCTTGGCGCGGCGCTTCCGGAGATCACCATAGCAGCGGGGCATCCGTGGTACAATGACGCACGGTAGGTGAACACAGTGTGGGAGGATGACGTGCACAGCAGCGGCGTGGTCTTGGCTGGGGGCGCCGGCAATCGGATGGGCGCGGACAAGCGCTTTCTGCAGCTTGGCGATAAGCCGCTGTTGCTATGGACAGTGGAGCGTCTGCGCCCATTGGTAGATGAGATGGTATTGGCGGTGCTGGACGCCACGTTGTTTGCCGGCTGGCCAGTACGCCTGGCAACCGATCGGTATCCTGGCTACGGGGTGCTGGCCGGGATGCATGCTGGACTTACGGCCGCGCGCAGCGAATGGGCCGTGGTCGTCGGCGGCGATATGCCGCTGCTGAACGCAGCTCTCATCGAAGCCATGTTGCGCTTGGCTTCCACGACTGACGTTGACGTGATCGTGCCGGAGTGGCGGGGGGAACTCGAACCCCTTCACGCCGTCTATCGCACAACCGTATGCGCGCGAGCGGCGGAGGCAATGCTGCAGGCAGGGAGACGGAGAATCGTGGCGTTCTACTCGCTAGTGCGCGTACACGTATTGCCCGAAGCTGATATAGCCCGCTGGGATCCACAGGGGCTGTCGTTCTTCAATGTCAATACTGCGGAAGACTGGGCCGCCGCATTACGGCACTTGGGTCTCCCCGAAGAGCCGCCACGAATGGGTGTAAATGCGGATCTGCCCGGTACGGACGTAGCCTGCCGTGGTGATGCCCCATGCGTCCGCGAGCGCGACAGCCATGGATGAGGGTGCCGTCATACTGCCCACGATGGGCGTGCGCATCCATGCGGCCTTGCTCATCATCTCTGAAGATATCCGCCCCGTAGTGAAGAGCACCATGCCATCCGACACAATCCCGCCCTCAAGGCATTGGCCAAGGAGCTTATCCAGCGTGTTGTGCCTTCCGATATCCTCCGCGATCGCCAGTAGCTCGCCTTCCGGAGTGAACAGCCCGCTGGAGTGAACGCCCCGGGTCTCCTGATACAGCGTCGAGTGATCCTGCAGGGTACGGCGCATCTCAAGAAGCTGCTCTGGTCGCAGGAGAATTGGATGGCGCAGTGGCTCGGTCAACTCGCGCAGCTCTCCAAGAATGACACCTGACCCACAGCCCGATGTCCGAAGCCACGTGCGGGGCAACTCTCCGACTTCGTGGTCTAGCCAGACATCGGCGCAGTGCGAGTGGATGGATGCAGCGCCTCCGTCGGCTCCTTCAGGGCGCCGTTTGCTGAGACGCAGCTCCCGCACCTCATCCAGAGAGCTGATCAGGCCCGCGTAGTGCAGGAAGCCTAGCACCAGCACATCCTGCTGTACGGGCGAGGCGGCGATGCTTACCAGGTGGCGCCCATTGACGTAGATACAGAGTGATTCCTCTGCCGGAAGCGCCACCGCGTCTGTGGTGGTCTCATGCGGTAACCAAACAACAATATGACGTCCGTTCATCTTCTTCCATTCTTGGCTTCTGCGGTCTTCACACAATATGACCGACGCCTGTTGGCTCGGGTTTCTACGAAAGTGTCCCGCACTGATGCTGCGATAGGCCGCATCGGATTCCTGGCCATGATACCGTGAACGGCCTCCAGGGCAATGCCACCAGAAACGCCACAACGCCTCGACTACTTGCCGAAATTGGGTAGGATTACTTGGCTCTCTCGCTTTTCCAGGCGATTGAGTGAGGCGTGCACAGCATTGATGGGCGAAGACTTGCCCTCCATAACCGTTCGCTAGGGAGGCAAACGTGCATGAGATGGCCGTTAGCGAGGATATCCTCCGCATCGTCACCGCCTATGCCGAACGCGGGGGAGCTAAAAAGGTCACCCATGTATACCTGGTGATCGGGGAATTGAGCAGCTTTGTCGATGACTCGATCCAGTTCTACTTCAACCTGCTTACGCCCGGCACGATTGTGGAGGGCGCCGAGCTGCATTTCGAACGAATCAAAACCCGCTTCAGATGCCGGAAATGCGGGCATGAGTTCGAGCCGGAAGAGCGCAACTGGATGTGTCCAAAGTGCCGCGCTCTTGGCGGCGATGTCATCGCGGGGAAGGAATTCTACGTCGATAGCATCGAGATAGCCACGCTAGAGGCCTCGTGAGCTTCAGGCGCGTCGCTTCTTTTATGGAGGGATCACTATGTCAGAGAACCCATCGGGACCCAGCCGCGTAACCGTGGTGGAGAAACTTCTAACCGCCAACGAGGAGGTCGCGTCAGACAACCGCGCCGAGTTCAGAGCGCACGGGGTGAAGGTCATCAATATCATGGCCTCGCCCGGCGCCGGCAAAACGACGCTGTTGCTCAGCACGATCCGCGCCTTGCCACACGAGCGCCTCGGTGTGATCGAAGGCGACGTAGCATCGCAAGTGGACGCCGACAGAATCGCTACCACAGGCACGCCCGTCGTCCAGATCAACACGGGAGGCGCCTGTCATCTCGACGCCCCCATGATTCGTCACAGCATGAAGGCCCTGCCGCTTGATGACCTCGAGCTCATCTTCGTGGAGAACGTGGGCAACCTCATCTGTCCGGTCTCCTTCGACTTGGGCCAGGATTTCAATGTCGGTCTCATCAGCGTGCCCGAGGGCCACGATAAGCCGTACAAATACCCAGCTATCTTCGAGGCAGTGGACCTGGTGATAGTCACCAAGTCCGACTTGTTACCCTACCTCGACTTCGAGGTCGACACATTCCGTGAGCTGGTCCACGGCCTGAACCCTGGAGTGCCGGTGCTGGTGCTTTCTGCCAAGACCGGAGACGGTATGGACGCGTGGATCAACTGGTTGGAGGACAAGCTCCCTCATCAGGAGCGCTTGGCCTGACCCCGTGACCGCCACAATACACCTCGATGGTGCGGATATCTCGGCCCGTCACATCACCGTCACAGGAGTGGTACAGGGGGTCGGATTTCGTCCCTTCGTCTACAATCTCGCGATAGAGATGGGGCTTGCCGGGTGGGTCTCGAACCACTCCGGCGGTGTCGATATCGAGATCGAGGGGGCACCAACGCAGCTCAACGCCTTCATCGACGACCTGCGAACAACAGCGCCCCCCCTGTCACGGATTGAGTCACTGAAGGCCTATCCAATCCCGCCCGCCGGCCACACAACCTTTGAGATCCGCCACTCCGAAAGCCAGGCTGGGCGCTATCAGCTAATCTCGCCCGACGTTGCGACCTGTCCCGACTGCCAGCGCGAGCTTTTCGATCCTGCCGACCGGCGCTATCGCTACCCGTTCATCAACTGCACCAACTGCGGGCCGCGGTTCACCATCATCGACGACATTCCCTACGACCGCCCCAACACAACGATGCGCGTCTTTCCAATGTGCACCGGCTGTCGCGCCGAATACGAGGATCCCCACAACCGGCGCTTCCACGCGCAGCCGAACGCCTGCCCGGTCTGTGGGCCAACGATCTGGTTGGTCGAGAGCGGTCAGCGATTAGCTCTCGACGGGCAGACGTCAGCCGCAATCAGGGAGCCAAGAGCGGCCAATGGAGAGCAAACAGTAGGGAGCGGCCAGCAGCGAAACTCGCATACCGGGATCCAGCATCCGGCTTCTGGCTTCGGGCTTTCGGCATCCGAGGACGCGTTCGCCCGGGCCAAGGCGCTGCTGCTGAGCGGCAGGATCCTGGCCATCAAGGGGCTGGGGGGGTTCCACCTCGCGTGTGATGCGTTGAACCCGGAGGCCGTGAAGCTGTTGCGCGCCCGTAAGCGCCGCCCGCACAAGCCCTTCGCTGTGATGGTCGCCGGCCTAGAACAGGTGAGAGCACTGTGCAGCGTCCCACCAGAGGCCGAAGCGCTCTTGACATCACCGCAGTGTCCCATCGTCCTGCTGGAAAAACGCGCCGACAGCCCGGTCGCCGAGGACGTCGCGCCGAACAGCCATACCCTGGGTATAATGGTGCCGTATACACCGCTCCACCACATCTTGCTCCGCGACATCGGCCGCCCGCTCATTATGACCAGCGGCAACCTCACCGAGGAACCGATCGCCATGGACAACGATGAGGCGCTCCGCCGTTTGGCCCCATTGGCCGACGCTTTCCTCCTGCACAACCGCGACATCCACGCGCGCTACGACGATTCCGTCGTCCAGCTCGTAGCGGTCAACGGTGAGCGGTCAGCGGCCACGCATCAGCAGTCAACCATCAGCGAAAAGCAAGCAGCAAGAAGCAAGGAACAGGATACATCCAGCGCCCGGGGTCTTGCTTCGGACGCCCAACCTCGAGCAACCGGCACGCACCCTCCAGCCTTCGGAGCACAGCTTCACGCGTATGAGCCACAGATGCTGCGCCGCGCGCGCGGATATGCGCCGTTTCCTGTCAGGTTGCCGTTCAACGTGCCGCAGATTTTCGCCGCCGGGCCGCTGCTGAAGAACACGTTCACCCTAACGCGCGACGAGTACGCCTTCGTGAGCCAGCACATCGGCGACCTGGAAAACGCGGAGACCCTGGAGCATTACCAGGCTGCGCTGGCGACGTTCCAGCAGCTCTTCCGGCTCCAGCCGAAGGCCGTGGCTTGCGATCTCCACCCCGACTACCTGAGCACCCGTCTCGCAGAGACCTTCGCCCGCGAGCACGGGTTGCCGACCCCTCACCGTATTCAGCATCACCATGCCCACATCGCGGCCTGTTTGGCCGATAACCACTGCGACGCAGACGCAGGTCCCGTCATCGGCGTGGCGCTCGACGGCACCGGCTATGGGGAGGATGGGCACATTTGGGGAGGCGAGTGGTTCATGGGCGACTACCGCGGTTTCGCCAGGGCGGCACAGATCGAGTATCTCCCCCTGCCCGGTGGCGATGTGGCCATCCGGGAGCCCTGGCGGATCGCCGTTGCGTACCTGCACGCACTGGGGATGGACGAACGGCTCCCTCTTGGGGTATTCTGTCCCGCCGACGTCATGCGCGTGCGCGCGATGGTCGACCGCGGACTCAACACACCGCTCACGTCGTCGATGGGGCGGCTCTTCGATGCGGTGAGCGCGCTGCTGGGGGTGTGTTCTACGGCGACCTACGAAGCTCAGCCAGCAATTGAGCTCGAACAGGCAGCAAGGCCCAGGCCAGGGATGACAGGCGCGATCCCACCCTACCCCTTTGTGATCGACCATGCAAACCAACTCGCACGCGTCCGCGTCGAGCCATTGTTCGATGCGCTGTTGTCAGACATGGAGCTTGGCATCGAAATCGAGACCATCGCGTACAGGTTCCATGCGACGGTCGCAGCAATGATCACGGACGTATCACAGCGCCTGCGAGATCGAACCGGCATCAATACGCTGGCCTTGGGTGGAGGGGTATTCCAGAACCGGCTGCTCCTGAACTTAGCTCTCCAGCAGCTCTCCGCTTCAGGGTTCAGAGTTCTACTGAGTCAACAGGTTCCCCCAAACGACGGCGCCGTCTCGCTGGGCCAGGCTGTGATGGCTGCCGTCCAGCTGGAGTCTGGCACAAGTCTAGACACAACGATACTGTAGGAGTAGAGAGATATGTGTTTGGCGATCCCAACCCAAGTCAAAGCGATTGACGACCACGGCGTCGCCACCGTGGAGCTAGGCGGCGTCGCGCGTCAGATCAGCCTGATTATGACGCCCGAGGCGCAGGTTGGCGACTATGTGCTTGTGCACACAGGGTATGCCATCGCCTTGATGGATCCGGATGAAGCCCAAGCTTCGCTTGCGACCTTCGCCGAGTTGGCCAAGATCCAGGATGCCTTGGAACGCGAAGCCTCCACCGGCGATCGCTTCGCCGGGACGCCGTCATCGGCGGCTTCAGCCGGCGTTGAGCGCTAGGCTGGCGTTGGCTGCGGTCCACACAACGACACCCAGAGCAGATCATGAGATTCATCGACGAGTTCCGTGACCCCGCGCTAGCGCGCCGGCTGGTCGCCCAGATCCAGCGTGAAGTCGCTGCACACCCGGCGATTCGGCCGGTGCGATTGATGGAGTTCTGCGGCGGTCACACGCACGCCATCTTCCGCTTTGGGCTCCGCCAAATGCTGGAGGGTGACGTGGAGATGCGGTCTGGCCCCGGATGCCCGGTCTGCGTGACGGCGGCTCAGGACCTGGACCACGCGATGGCGATGGCCGAGGTGCCGGACGTGATTCTCGCCACCTTTGGCGACATGGTGCGTGTTCCGGGCAGCCACGGATCTCTGCAGGAGATCCGTGCCGAGGGCGCGGATGTACGCATTGTCTATTCCCCCCTCGACGCTATAGGCCTGGCCCACGACCACCCGGATCGCGAGGTTGTTTTCCTCGGCGTCGGATTCGAGACAACGGCCCCCGGCATTGCGGCCGCCATCATGCAAGCCGAACAGGAAGGAATGCCCAATCTCAGCGTGCTGAGCCTGCACAAGCTCACGCCACCGGCGATGTGCGCGATCCTGGATGCGGGTGAGATAGCGCTCGACGGCATCATAGGTCCGGGTCACGTCAGCGCTGTCATCGGCAGCAATGCCTGGCAGTTCCTACCGCAGAGATACGGTATGGCGTGCGCGGTCGCGGGATTCGAACCGCTGGACCTGCTCAGCGCCATCGCGGCCCTGGTGCACGCGGTAGCCGAGGGCGAACCGCAGGTCACCAACACTTACGCTCGCAGCGTCCGCCCGGAAGGCAACCTCGTGGCTCAACACATGCTCGGAAGCGTCTTCGATGTCGGTCCGGCAGCGTGGCGGGGCTTCGGCGAGATCGCGGACAGCGGCCTGCATATTAAGCCCTCGCTGGCGCACCGCGACGCGGCGAAGCGCTTCCCGGTGCACGTGGAGCGCGTGAACGAGCCCAAGGGCTGCCGTTGTGGTGAAGTGCTCCGCGGCGTGGTCAACCCGGAGGAGTGCGCGCTGTTCCGGCGAGTCTGCACCCCCCGCAATCCCATTGGCCCATGTATGGTGAGCGCCGAGGGCGCCTGCGCGGCCTACTATCAGTACGCTGAGGTCATCGATGACCGACCCTGACGTGACCCGGTCCGTGGTCGCCTACACGCGTACACCTCCGGCACAGCGTCCTGGCTTCAGACGCCGGACATCGGACTTGAGATTCCTGGCGGAGATTGCGCTATGACCAATCGGGTGTTGCTCGCCCACGGCAGCGGCGGGGCGCTCAGCCACGAGCTGATCCGCGACCTGTTCCTCCGCTACTTCGACAATCCCCAGTTGAGGGCGATGGCGGACGCAGCCATTCTCGATGACCTACCTCCGGGCCGTTTGGCCCTCACCACAGATTCCTACGTGGTCCAGCCGCTCTTCTTTCCAGGAGGTGACATCGGGGAGCTGGCCGTCTGCGGCACAGTCAACGACCTGGCGGTTATGGGCGCTCGCCCCTGCTATCTGACAGCGGGTTTCATCCTCGAAGAAGGACTGGAGCTCAAAACTCTGGAGCGCATTGTCGCGTCTATGGCCGATACGGCGCGCGCAGCCGGGGTGCAGATAGTCACGGGAGACACCAAAGTGGTGGATCGAGGATCGGCCGACGGCGTGTTCATCAACACTGCGGGTGTAGGCGTCATCCCGCCGGGAATCGACTTGGGTCCTCACAGACTCCAACCAGACGATGCGATTCTCGTCAACGGCAGCCTTGGGGATCACGGTATGGCCGTGATGATGCAGCGCGAGGGAATGGCCTTCAGCTCCAACCTCCAAAGCGACACAGCCCCCCTCAATGGCTTGATCGACGAACTGCTGACAACGCTTCACACGCAAGTTCATTGGATGCGGGACGCAACGCGCGGCGGGCTCGCTACGGTGCTCAATGAGTGGGCGCAAACCGCCGGCATGGGCATCGAGGTCTTCGAGGAGCGTATGCCGGTCGGCGAGGAGGTCCGGGCCGCCTGCGAGTTCCTGGGCCTAGATCCGCTCTACGCAGCTAACGAGGGCAAAGTCGTCGTGGCGGTTGCCCAAGAGGCCGCCGAGCACGCCTTGGCGACCTTACGACAACACCCCCTCGGAAAGAACGCGGCCCTTCTCGGGCGCGTGACGACATCGCATGCCGGTTACGTCACTCTGGAAACGCTCTATGGTGCCCGCCGTATCCTTCAGATGCTCACGGGCGCTCAACTTCCGCGGATTTGTTAGCACCGAATCGCCCGAAGGCGAACTCGACGTGGAGGGCTCAATCCTGTTGAGGCGATCCCCAACTTGCCACCGGCGCCGCCCAACAGCGGCCTGCTGTGGGCAAAAGCTCGGCCACGGACGGGCACTGCGACCAGTATCATCGCTAGTGCTCAGAATGCCTGGGCCGTCGGGACGCTGGCTACAGGGAAGCGGCAACGACCTCGTTCGCCACCTCACAGCCTGAAGCCACGGTAGCTCCACGCAAAAGGACTGCATCGCGCAAGGTCACGCCATCCCCTATCCGGCAGTCGCCCTCAATCGTGACGTTGGGACCAACGGTACAGTGGCTCCCAATCGTCGTGTTCGGGCCGATGTGCAACGGGGTGACGAGGGCGGTCGCGTGTCCTACCGCGTGCGGGGTGACCCGCGACGCGTCCGCATCCTGCATGAGGGTTTCTCGATTGAGCGCGATGAGGTCGGCTGCCTTCGTTACGGTCTTGCGCCAATCCACAAGGATACCGCCTACGCGGCCTTCGCTGTCGATCAGCATCTGAATCGCGTCCTGGAGCTCGTACTCACCACGGGACGATACGGGTACCGCGGGCAGGAGATCGAGAATGCGCGGAGAGAAGGCATACAGCGGCAGGCTCGCGACGTTCGATGGCGCTTCCTCAGGCCGTGGCTTCTCGACGATGCGCGTGACCCATCCCCCCTGCATCTCGACACTGGCCCCTGTGCGCAGCTTCTCCGGCTCAACCGTCATCAGGGTCAACACACCGTTGGGCCGTGGCTCACCAGACATCAGCGCGATAAGGCGTCCAACCGCATCCACCGAGACCAGGTTGTCGCAAGCCGACAGCACGAAGGGCTCATCGATGAGCGGAGCAGCGTAGCTGAGTGCATGCGCCATTCCCTTCCGCTCGATCTGGTAGACGAAGCGCACGTCCGCCTCCAGTCTTGACGCTCGCCCGAAGTACCGTACGATCTCCCGATCCTCGGGGCTCACAACGAGGATCAGATCGTCGATACCATTCTCAACCAGCAGACTCATCACGCGTTCCACCATCGGCTTGCCCGCCACCGGCAGCATCGCCTTGGACCGGTCCAAGGTAAGTGGATGTAACCGTGAGCCCTTGCCGGCTGCGAGGACAACACCTTGCATTAGCTGGCCTCCGCTAGAGGTCTATGATCGTCGCGCGACGCGTCTGCGCCTGCGCCTTCTGCGGGAAAAGCGCCATCATCCGCGGACCTTGTGGATGTAGATAATGTTGCCCTTGGGGATGAGCAGCTCTAGTCCGCTCTCCTGCTCGATAATGATGTCATAGACATCCACACCCACAAGACGCCCCTTGAAAACCTTATCATTACACACCGCCACAAGCACCATCTCGTTCGCCAGTTCTGCAAAGAACGCAGCAGTCCGTCTTCCCCAGACCTGGGGCAGCTTCGATCGTTCTGCCATCTTCCCCTCCTGTGGTAGCGTGCAATGCCGCCGGTCGAACGCGACTAGCGGGTTAGGGCGAGCCAGCGATACCCATAGCCGGGCAACGACATTGCCCAAGAATCCGAAGCTGGTCTGTCCAGAATCGCCCCTGTGAAGAGATCCCTGAGCTCATATCCCTCATAGCGTCCCAGATCTAGCGTCACATCTCGTTCCTCGGCCGCTAAGTTGTTAACGACAAGGAGCGTATCCGTGCCATGGCTGCGGATATAGGCCAGAATCGAGCTTTCGACCGGCTCGAGCAGAACGAGGGCACCGCGACCGAATGCTGGATGCTGTTTGCGGATATGCAATGCCGCCTTCATCCAGTTGAGTAACGATGCGGGATCGCCCTCCTGGCGCGCCACGTTGACCACGGCGAACCCATAGTCCTCGTCATCGATGACAGGCAGGTACAGGCGCTCCGGCGGAACCTCCTCGCTGCTGAACCCCGCGTTGACCCTGTCATTCCACTGCATCGGGGTGCGCACACCGTTGCGATCTTCCAGCCAGATGTCATCGCCCATCCCGATCTCGTCGCCATAGTAGATAAAGGGCGACCCGACGAATGTGAGCAAGATCGAGTTTGCACATCGAATGCGAGCCTGGTCATTCTTGAGCAAGGGGGCGAGCCGCCGGCGAATTCCCAGATTCAGACGCATCCGCGGCTCGGGTGCGTAGAAATCCCACATGAACTCCCGTTCCTCGGCCGTCACCATCTCCAGGGTGAGTTCGTCATGGTTACGCAGGAACGTGCCCCATTGGCACACCGGCGGAAGCTGCGGCGTGCGATTGATGATCCACTCGATCGGCGTGCGGTCGGCCGTTGCCAAGGCCATAAAAACCCTCGGCATCAAGGGAAAATGGAAGTTCATGTGCATCTCGTCGCCGTCGCCGAAGTAGGGTCGCACGTCCTCAGGCCATTGGTTGGCCTCAGAGAGCAACATCGTGCCCGGCGCGTAAGCATCCACGAGGGCACGGAGCCGCTTGAGGTAAGCATGGGTCTCCGGCAGGTTCTCGCAGTTCGTCCCCTCACGCTCATACAGGTAGGGAGGTGCATCGATACGCAGGGCATCGGCCCCCGCATCGAGCCAGAACTGCACAATTCGCATCATCTCGCGCTGTACTTCAGGGTTGTCGAAGTTCAGATCGGGTTGATGGTGGAAGAAGCGGTGCCAGTAGTATTGCCCGCGCAGTTCATCGTAAGTCCAGTTCGACCGCTCGTAGTCAATGAAGATGATCCGCGCATCGGCATACCGCTCGTCGCTATCGCTCCACACATACCAGTCACGATACCTGGCGTGGTCTGGATGGTCCGGGTCCCGCGAAGCCTGAAACCACGGGTGCTGGTCGGAGGTGTGGTTAGGAACCAGTTCCACCAGAACCCGCAGCCCCCGTTCGTGGGCTTCATCAACCAAGTTGCGGAAGTCATCCAGCGTGCCGTAGTCGTGATGAATGTTGCGGTAGTCGGAGACGTCGTAGCCGTCGTCACGCAGCGGTGAGGGGAAGATCGGCAACATCCATACGGCGTCAATCCCCAACGCCTGGAGGTAGTCCAGCTTCGAGGTCAGGCCCGCCAAGTCGCCGATTCCGTCGTCGTTGCCATCGGCATACGCGCGTACTGAGACCTCGTAGAACACCGCATCTTTGTACCAGTCACGGTCCATCGCGCCCCCTTCCGGGTATCTTAGCATCGAGGGGGTCTTTTGAAAAATGCCGGAGCTTGCACTACAATCAAAGCATGGGCACCAGTACAACAGACCGTCTGGAACGTCTCCGCCAGCGCTATGCCACCTTGGCCCCAGCCTGGACTTCGTCAACCGCACGGCTTGAGCGGCGGGTTGCAGCGCATTTGGCACCAACATCGCGGGTTCTGGACTTGGGATGTGGTCGAGGCGGCATCGTGGAGCGGTTGGGATACTCCGGTCATTGGATTGGCATAGATCCCGACTTCGCCTCTCTATCCGATCATCGACTGCCGTTGCTGGTGCGTGCGTGCGCCCCTTCGGAGCATCTGCCGTTCGCGCCCGAGAGCTTCGATCTCGTCGTGGCCTCGTGGGTCCTGGAGCACCTTCCGTATCCGCAGGCGACCTTTTGCGAGATCGCTCGGGTGCTCAAGCCGGGCGGACGATTCGTCTTCCTGACACCCAATGCACGGCACCCGCTTCCGCGACTCAGCACACTGTTGGCGTCTCTGAACCGTTTGCAGGCCCAACTTGTTGCGATGCTCTACCAACGCGCGCCTGCAGACACGTTTCCGGTCGCCTACCTGGCCAACACACCGCAGGCCATTGAACATCTGGCGGTCGCAACCGGCCTCAGGTTGCGCGAGTTGACGTTTGTGGAGGACCCGAGCTATCTCGCGTGGGATGATACAAGTCTCGTCGTTGCTGCTTGCTGCGAATTGCTCTTGCCTGCGGGTTGGCAAGTTCATATGGTCGGCGAACTGCATAAATGCGGGGGACAGATGGCACAACACAGGAGGAAAACATCATGATCATCAGCGATGTACTGGTCTCCCTTTTGGTGCCGCTATTGATTATCCTCGGCGGCATCGTCTTGGCCCTTGCAGGTTGGCTCGTCTGGTCGTCGTCACGCAGGAAGAAGGTGCGCGCACCCTCAGAACCGCCCTCAGCCACGTCCGCCGAGGTTACAGCCCCCCAGGACACAGCACCGCACCCCTTCCTGGCGGTCGAACGCGCCACAGATGGCTGGGCAATCTACGTGGAGGGTGAGCACTACGATTCGCTAGAGGCAGTGCCCGATCCGCAGGTCCGCACCGAGGTGGTCGACGCCCTGCGCACCTTGGCGGGATTTGCGCGAGACTATGTGGTCAGACAGCAGCGCCAACCGCAGTCCGCAGCACGGACATCGTCGGTTTCTCCAGAGAGCCGGCACTCACCGGCGGAACACGGGCCAGAGAAGCCGGATTACGCGACCAGCCAGTCTCCGTCACCCCTATCCGAAGGAATCATACGACCCGAAGGTCATGCGCCTGCAGCATCCGCAGCGTCCGCTTTCCGAGCGCCTTCCGAACCCCAGGAGCCGCTGACGCGGCGCGTCACCGCCCCGGACGCGCTGCTCCCTACCATCGACTTCGCCCACGAGATCAGCGCCATCATAGATGAACTACAGGGCCAGGCGCCTGACCTACAGGACCACAGCGTACGCCTTACGAATCTTCCAGGAGGCGGCATCAGCTTCGCCGTGGATGGCAAGATCTACGGGGAAATCGACGAGATCCCCGACGCCGCGATGCGCGATCTGATCCGCCGGGCAACGCGGGAGTGGGAGCGGCGGTAGGACAGTCGCACGCCAGCGCGGGGCCAGGAACCACCCGACCACGGCACTACCCGACAAGCGTATCCTCGCCAGTCGACCTCAGCAACCGCGGTCGCCGGCCCCGCCCAGCTGAACGGCTGTGCGTTCTGGGCGACCATTCAGGCCGAGCTAGTGGAGGGGAAGACCCAGCAGTGCCAGGATCGCCAGCCCAACCTTGAAGGCTCTGACATCGATCAGACGTCGCGGTGGGGTCAGGGCGATCCGCTCCCGCTTCCGATCGTGCAGCTTCTCCTTCGTTGCCGCCTCGATCTCCGTTATCGTCATCCAGGTGTTCATCGCATCTCTCTCCTCTGTGTATGGATCTCTCTCTTGATTTATGCCCTCATAGAAGCGGCCTGCCGCCTTGCCGGCGCCAAAGCATCCCTTGTACGTGACGTACCGTCTTCTCGAGTGTCTGGTGTTGGCCAGATAAGGGCAGACCCTGGTCACCACTTCCGCCAGCGCGACCAGGGTCATGTGAGTTGCCGCCCGATCCGGTCAGCATACGGCTCGACCTAGCGCAAGATCACGCTCAACATCGCCAAGAATGGTATGGGCTGTCCCAGGTCGAGCTCCCGGAGCCAGCGACGCTTCGGGGTCAGGTTGAACCGTTCCCGGCGCCGGCCGCCCATACGCTCCGCCATCACCATCTCCACCTCTGAAGGCCTCACCCAGTTGTTCATCTCACTCTCTCCTCTGTGTTCTAGGTCTCCCAACTTACGCCATCAGTATAGCCACCGTGCGTTGTGTGAGCGTCGACTGACGCGTCGTCCGCAGCGTCTTGTATAGCGTCTTCCTGGAGGTGTTCTCGATGCTATAATAGGGATGGAAAGGATAGAGCCATCCCATGCCGCGCTTGATCCTCTACCTGCTGGGGACGCCCCAAGTCGAGTACGACCGTGCACCGGCCAAGGTCTCTCAGCGCAAGCCCCTGGCGCTTGCGGCCTATCTTGCCGTCACTGGCCGCCCCCACACCCGCGAACGTCTGGCCACCCTCCTATGGCCCGACACCGACGCCGGGCGTGCCTTCGCCTATCTCAGGAACGCCCTCTGGCAGCTAAACCAAACACCAATTGGCAACTGGATAGAAGCAGACCTCGACAGCATTGCGCTGCGGCAGGACGGCGGCATCTATGTCGACGTCGTCGCCTTCAACGACCAGATCGCCGTGTCGCAACGCCACGAGCACGCCTCAGCCGACGTCTGCCGGGCGTGCGTCGCCGCCCTTGAGGCAGCAGCCGACCTGTACCGGGGCGACTTTATGGCCGGGTTCTCACTGGAAGACAGCGCCGAGTTCGATGAATGGCAGTTCTTTCAGGCGGAAAACCTCCGCATGGCGGCAGCGGATGTGTTGGCGCAGTTGACACACCACTTCAGCCAACAGCCTCCGCAGGCGCTCGGACAGGCGCTCGACTACGGGCGACGTTGGCTCGCACTGGACGCGACAAACGAAGGTGCCCACCGTGAGATTATGCGCCTCTATGCTCTGACCGATCAGCGCGCTGCCGCGCTTCGGCAGTATGACGCCTGCGTACGCACACTCAGAGACGAGCTCGGGACTGTGCCGGCCCGTGCCACGGTGGATCTCTACCAGAAGATCCGGGCGGGCAAGATCGCAGGAGAAGCGCGCGCGGTGGTGTTGCCGGATGTTGTCATTGCCGATGCTGCGGCATTGCCAGATAGGCATCCTGAGCTCCCTACCTTTCCCACGCCCTTTGTGGGCAGGTGGGAGGAGACTGCCGAGGTCCTTCGCCTGTTGGCGCAGGCGAACTGCAGGCTACTTTCCGTCGTCGGGCCGGGCGGCATTGGCAAGACGCGACTGGCCCTGGAGGCCGCACGCCAGGCCCACGACGCTCTCGGGAGCCGCTATCCAGACGGCGCCGTATTCGTCCCCTTGGCGTCTACGACCAGCCCTGAGGCCGCCGTCGAGGCCCTGACCGCTGCGCTCAGACTCAACCAGGGCGGCCAGCCGATCCAGAGCCTCGGGGCTACCGCCATACCCCGAAGTGCCAGTTGGTCCGCGTCGCGGGTCCTGGACTACCTGCGCGACAAGAAGATGCTTGTGGTGTTGGACAACATCGAGCATCTGATCCAAGCTCCTGCAGCCAACGGTTCGAGGCAGGACATGGTGGCGGTCGTGGAAACATTGCTCGATACTGCACCGGGCCTCACGCTGCTGGTGACAACGCGCGAACGCTTGAATCTGCTGTCCGAGTGGGTCTTTGTGCTCTCCGGTATGACATTGCCCAAGGGTGATGTTGCCACGCTTCAAGAGCACGGCGCCATTCGCCTGTTCATTCAGAGCGCGCAACGTGCCGTGGTCGGGTTCGAGCCGACGGCGGAGGAGCTGACCAGCATCGCCCGCATCTGCCGTCTGGTCGAAGGCTTCCCGCTGGCGATAGAGCTGGCCGCAGCCTGGGTACGAATTCTGCCGTGCCACGAAATCGCCGATGAGATCCTCTCCAGCTACGACTTCCTGAGTACTTCGCTGCGCGATGTACCTCTCCGCCACCGGAGTCTGCGCGCGATCTTCGAGCACTCGTGGACATTGCTGCCAGCCGAGCAACGCGAGGCCTTGAGTCGCCTGGCGGTCCTCCGCGGTGACTTCACCCGCGAAGCTGGGCGCGAGATCGCTGACGCTTCACTGGCGACGCTATCAGCCCTAATCGACAGGTCGCTGCTGCAACAGCTCCAGGGAACCTCGTCACGCGGCCCTTGTCGATATGCGATGCACGACGTCCTGCGCCAATATGCCGAAGCCAAACTGCGTGCCTCTGACGATGCCTACGAAACGGTCCGCAAGCGACATAGCCGCTACTATCTGGGCCGGCTGCAGCAACTCTGGCCCGATCTGATCGGAAAGGCACAAAAAACGGCGCTGGATGAGATCGACCTCGACCTCGAGAACACACGTACGGCTTGGCTGTGGGCGGTCGAGACGAAGGACATCGCCGCGTTGGCCCAGGCGATCCTCCCCCTTGAACACTACTGCAACCTCCGCGGGCGCGTCCGCGAGGCCGTCGAGCTCTTTGAGAAGGCAGCAGAAGCCTTGCAGCAGCCAGGAGAGAGTGTCCCGACTCCCGACTATCGCGCCCTGGTAGGGCTGCTGCTGGTCTTGACGGAGGTCTACGCGACTCCTGCAGGCAACACAGATCGCGGAGACCTTGCTCGGCGCGGGCTGAAGTGGCTGGAGCCCCTAGGCTCCCGTGCCGAAACTGCCTATGCTAACGTCTTCGCTGCCGACCTATCCCCTTGGGCGACACAGGAGGAAACCGAGCGCCATCTGCGCGAATCGCTGGCATTCTTTGAGACCCATGGAGACGTGCACGGCAGCGCTAACGCGTTGCGACGCCTGGGCGCCGTCCTTGCAGAGCGCGGGGACGACTACGCAGAGGGCGAAGCGCTCCTCGAACGAAGCCTTGGCCTTTACCGCCAGCTGGGGGACGAATCAGGCACCGCGCAAGCCCTCACGCTACTGGGCCTCGTTGACGACTGTCGTGGAACGCTGATACGGGCCAGGCAACGCTACCAAGAAGCGCTGACGCTCTACCTGACCCTCGACGATCCACGTCGGACGATCCAGAGCTTATTGCAGATCGGCGACCTCGCTCGGCGGATCGGCGATCCAGCAGAGGCAGAAGTCGCGTTCACAGACGCCCTGGAGCGCGCCCAAGCGCTAGGCGATCGGCTGGCGGTTGCGCGTGTTTACGTCGAGCTGGGGATACTCGCCTATGAGGCCGGTGATCTGATCAGTGCACAGCAATACGCCGAAGATGAACTGGTATTGTGGCAACAACTGCGACTGGAATCGGCCTCAGCCTCCGCCCAGCAGCGTATGGGAGATATTGCGCTAGCGCGCGGCGACCTGGAGGACGCGTACAGATGGTATGCAGCCAGCCTCAAAACCTTTGCAGACAACATGTGGGCTCATCTCGGCGCCGGCCGAGTAGCTGATGAGAAAGGCAACGACGCTCTGGCCCTCGATCACTACCGCCGAGCAGTCCGGCTGGTCCTGCAGAGCAGAGGGCTACGGTTCCAGCCAGAGACCCCAGCCGCACTCAAGGCCCTCATTGGCTTCGCCAGGGTACAGACTAGGCGAGGTGATTTTGCCGAAGCAGCCGAAACGCTAGGCACCGTGCTCACCGACGCCACCCTGCACCGTCATATGCGAGCAGAAGCTGAATCGCTCCTGGCGCAACTGAGAGAAGCACTTCCCGCCGACCAGCTCGAGGTTGCTCTGGCCCAGGGTAGACAGCGCAGCCTGGACGCAGTTCTCGAATCGTTTGTATCCTAGCCTGCCCTTCCCACAAGCCCGGCAACACGCACCCCTACGGATGGAATCCCGGCGCGTCACGCCACCGCGATACGCGGCATCCAGACCGGCTCCTTCCCCATTTCCGCCTGCAACAGCGCCATGGTCAACTGCGCCTTGAGCGCGGCGGCGTCAGGTTCATCCCAAAGATTGTGAATCTCCCCGGGATCACGTTGCAGGTCAAACAGCTCGCCATACTCGCGGCCATAGTAGACCGTCAGTTTGTAGCGCTCGTTGACGAAGGTCTTCAGGTGCAGGGTCGTGGGTTGGTGCCGGTTCTCCACGACAATATGGTCCCGTGCTGATCCCCGCTCTCCAAACCAGACCGGGCTTTGGTCAACGCCTGTCATCGTGCGGGGCGCCTCGATGCCGGCGATGCTGAGGAAGGTCTGCGGGAAGTCCACGAGCGTCTGCAGCGCCGGCGATCTTCGGCCCGGCGGCACGCGTCCCGGGAATCGTACAACCATAGGGATCTTGATCATATCCTCGTAGTGGAATGCGCCCTTGGCAATAAGACCGTGATGACCATAGAAATGGCCATGGTCGGTCGTGAAGACAACCAACGTGTTCTCCGCCAGGCCAAGCGACTCCAGCTGATCGAGGATCTGGCCAATGTACTTGTCCATCAAGCTGATCATGCCGTAGTATATCGCGATGTCCTTCGATAACTCCTCGCGGTCGTGTAGATGCGAGTGGAAGCCATGCATCGCGTTCCCGTCTGGCTCGCGCCAGGCCGAGAAGTCGGGGGAAGGTGTCTGTGTCATCTGGAAGTGTGGGGGATTGAGGGTATGCTCCTCCGGCGAAACCTGTGGCACGGTGAGCTTTGTCGGATCGTACATCGTGTCCCAAGGCGACGGTACGAGAACCTTGGGATGGGGATCAAAGAAGCTGGCCCAGAGCAAGAAGGGCGCGTTCTCCTCGGCATAGCTAGCCATCAGGGCATTGGTCCGCTCTGCGATCCAGGCATCATAGTGGTACCTCTCCGGGATTCCCCACGTACGACGCTGGTCGGGGTTGTTGCCCGTCGGTGGGCGAAAGTAATCCCGCCAGTTGGCACAGCCCTGCTCCTCAAGCCACAGTGCGTAGTGCTGACCTACGTGGGCCTCATCCGTGTGGTTACGCGCCAGCTCCACGTGATCAAAGCCATAGAACGGCCCGTCAAAGCCACGCCAGAAATCTAGATCCTGCAAGATCGGGTAAGCCTCCAGCGAGGGATAGGCTTCGGTGCCGTGCAGCGGCTGGAAGTGAGCTTTTCCGACCAAGGCGGTGCGATAGCCAGCAGCGCTGAAGTCCTCGCCGACGGTGTGCTCGTCCTCCGAGAGCTTGGTCCCCAGCGAGTAAGCCCCGTGCTGGCTGGGATACTTACCCGTGATTAGCGATGCCCGCGTCGGCGTGCAGGTGGGGTTGGGGCAGTATGCCCTGTCGAAGATAGTGCCCTGTGCCGCCAGCCTATCGAGGTTGGGCGTGCGTACCTCGGGATTATTGTACCCCAATGCGGTCCAATGGTGCTGGTCGCTGGTGATCAAAAGGATGTTGGGCCGATCGGTCTGAGATGTCATGTGAGGATCTCCTATCCATGCTGGCTTCTGACCCACAGTTGGCGGTCCGTGCGCCCGGCGCGGCACGGACCAATTGGCGGTGCTGGACTCGAACGACACCGGGGCGGGACCACGCGGTCCCGCCAGCTATGTTACTTCAGCCAGCGCTCGCCTGCGCTGTAGCGGGTCACCGCGTCCAGGTCTAGCGTGATACCCATGCCGGGGCTCTCAGGGATTGCCAGCATGCCCTCCGCGTCGAGCTGCCACCCACCCACCACCAGTTCATCGACGTAGGCTGAGCCGGTCAAGTACTCGACAAGGTCTGTCTCCGGGAGAGCAGAGGCAAGGTGCAGGTCAGCGGCCAACCCCACCGCGGTGTTCCAACCGTGGGGGATGAGACGTGCGCCGTACTCCAGGGCCATCCACCCGATGCGCCGTGATTCCGACAGACCACCAACTTTCGTCGCATCCGGTTGCACGATGTCGAAAGCCCCAGCCCTCAGCCAAGGCAAGAAGCTCTGGCGCCGCGTCAATACCTCTCCCCCTGCAATCGGCACCGGGGCGTGCTGCCGCAACAGCACGTAGTCGTCCAGCGCGTCGTGGTTGAGCGGCTCCTCGAACCACGTGACGTCGTAGTCCGCCAGCATATGGGCCGTGCGCAGCGCCCACTTGTAGCCGTTGTGCCAGAACGCATCGCTGCCGCCGGCGTCCACCATAAGCAGCGCCTCCGCGCCGATCGCTTCGCGAGCTGTCCGCACGATGGCCTCGTCCATCGCGGCGCTCACCCGCCCGAACGGCCCCCAACCCATCTTGAACGCCCGAAAGCCCTGACCCTTGAGCTCCAAGAGATGGTCGGCCAGGCGAGCAGGTTCGTCCATCAACAGCGATGCGTAGGGCTTGACGCGGTCACGGTAACGTCCGCCGAGGAGCCGGCCCACAGGCTGCCCGGTGACCTGTCCCAGGATATCCCACAGCGCGATATCGATGCCGCTGATCGTGTGCGTGATGCTGCCCCCGCGCCCCATCCAGAACATGTTCTGGCGCAGCTTCTCGGTGACGCGTTCGGGCTCCAAGGCGTTCTCCCCTGTGTAGAACGGTGCCAGCACCGCCAGGGCAGCCCGTACGAGCCCATCGTTGGTGTAGACGCTGCCGAAGCCGATAACGTCCTCGTCGGTGAGCACGGCAACGAGGGTGTGGACGCAGTCTTCCTGCTCGATCTCCTCAGACCAGCCGCCCTCAGGCGTCTGTCCCCGCAGCCCAACCGCACGGATCTCGCGAATCTTCATACGTTCTCCCACCTCGTTCCTGAATGCCCTCTGTCGAGGGGAATACGATGCGCCCCCTAGATGATCCCCAAGCTCTCGAGAATCCGCGCTGGCGTCATCGGAAGGTCGCACACGCGCGCGCCAACAGCTTGATAGATCGCCTCGGCGATGGCGGCTGGCGGCGGCATGATCGGGGTCTCTCCAACGCCGCGCGCGCCGAAGGGGTGACCTGGATAAGGCACCTCGACGAGAACGGTCTCGATCGCCGGCACGTCCATCATCGTTGGCAGCTTGTAATCCAGGAGCGTAGGATTGAGCATCTGGCCGTTGGAGTCGTAGTCATACCCTTCATAGAGTGCCCAACCGATGCCCTGAGTCGCGCCGCCCTGGAGTTGTCCCTCCACCTCAACCGGATGAATCGCCTTACCGACGTCCTGTACCACCGTGTAACGCAGAAGCGTCACCTTGCCGGTCTCCGGGTCCACCTCGACATCGGCAATGTGGGTCCCGAACGAAGCCCCCCAGTCGCCGACATCGACGTTACCAACGCCGATGACCACGTTGCCAGTATCCGGTAAGAGCCCCGCCAGCTCCACGAAGGTGAATGCTCTGGCAATGTCTCCCGTGGTGCGGAAGACCCCATCCCTGAAGGCTATGCCGTCAACCGGGACCCCCCAGATGTCGGCAGCCCGCGCACACATCTTGGCGATCACATCCTTGGCCGCCTTCACCGCCGCGTGGCCGGTGGCAACGGTGGTTCGGCTTCCGGCGCTTACGTCAGAATAGCCGATAGCGTCGGTATCTCCAACTGTCGCTTTCACGCGCTCCAAGGGCAGACCCAATACCTCGGCGGCCTGCATAGCGATGCTCGTACGGGTTCCTGTAACATCGACCGATCCTGTTAGGAGGGCCACGGTGCCATCGGGGTTCACCGTGATCGTGACACTCGAGCGCGCACCCCAGTTGCCCCAGAATGCGTGGGCTACACCCCGGCCCCGGTTCGCCCCCCCTAGAGGTGCAGTATAGTGTGGGTGGGCTTTGGCAGCTTCCAGGACCTCGACGGCGCCGATGCTTCCTTGCACCGTCCCATCCAAAGCCTCAGAGCCTTCGCTGGCGCTGTTGCGCAGGCGGAAGTCGATGGGATCGACTCCGAGACGATCGGCCAGCTCGTTGACCACCTGCTCCGCCGCGAAACACGCGGGTGTCGCGCCGGGGGCGCGGTAAGAGTCGACCGCCGGACGGTTGACCACGACGTCGTACCCCTCGATCCTGCCGTTGGGAATCACGTAGGGCGAGAACATCACGTGCGCGCCCGAACCAACCGGTGAACCCGGATAGGCGCCGGCCTCGTAAGTCAGCGTCGCCTCAGCAGCCGTAATCCGCCCATCCCGCGTGGCTCCCATCTTGACGCGGATGACCGTGCCAGAGCTGGGGCCCGTGGCCTGAAAGGTCTCGAAGCGTGACATCGCCACCTTGACCGGTCGCCGAGCCTTGCGTGCCAGCAGCGCCGCGGTGCCGTCGACATAGCTGGAGTTCTTGCCACCGAATGCTCCACCGACTTCCATGGGAATGACACGAACCCGCGACATCGGCAGCCGCAGCAGACGGACCACGTGGTCGCGTACGGCAAAACTGCCCTGCGTCGTGGCGTAAATGGTCAGGTCACCGCGGTCGTTCCACGTTGCGGTTGACACGTGGGGTTCGAGATACCCCTGGTGAACCATCTTGGTTCGGAAGACCCGCTCAACGATGACATCGGCTTCTGCAAATCCTGCAGCCGGGTCGCCTTTTACCTGCTCGAAATAGGAGGCGACGTTGGTAGGCGAGTCGTCCTGCCCGGCGAGAGAGCGCGGCCGCAGCCCCTCATGTAGAATGGGAGCATCCTCGCGGACAGCCTCCATCACATCCGTCACCGCCGGGAGTACCTCGTACTGCACCACGATCCGGCTTAACGCTTCGTCGGCGATAGCTTCTGTCCGTGCCGCCACCGCCGCGACAGGGTGACCAACGTAGAGCACCTTGCGGCTGGCAAAGGTTCGATCCTGGAAGGTCTGCTCCCCAGAGGCGCGCTTGTCCTCCGGGTCGATTGGGGGCAGATCGGCGGCGGTGACAACGGCAAAGACCCCTGGCAGCGCTTCGGCCGGGCGTGTGTCAATGGACACAATGCGGGCGTGTGCATGGGGGCTTCGCAGGACCTTGCCCACCAACATGCCCGGAAGGGATACATCCATCGCATAGCGTGCTCGACCAACCACCTTATCGGAGGCATCGACCCGTGGTGGCCGTGAACCGACGACGGACAAGCCGGGGCTGGGCGGTCCGGCTACAGTGGGATCAACATCTGCGTCCATAGCTCATCCCTTCTCTGCCACTCGCTCAATCCGGCGGCTAGACTCAAGATGCTGCGCCGCAGCCTGAACGGCCCGCACGATCTTGTCATAACCCGTACAGCGACAGAGATTGCCAGCAAGCCAGGAGCGAATCTCCTGTTCTGTGGGGTTCGGGTTGCGGTCCAGCAGCGCCTTGCTGGCAATCAGCATCCCGGGCGTGCAGTAGCCGCACTGGAGCGCGTCTTCGGCGATGAAGGCCTCCTGCAAGGGATGCAGTCCTTGCCAACTCGCCAGACCCTCCACGGTGACAATGTCACAACCCTCGACCTCCGCCGCCAACACCAGGCACGAATTCACCAGCCGACCGTTCAGCAGGACGCTACAGGCGCCGCAGTTGCCATCGTTACACCCCTCTTTGGCACCCGTCAACCCCAGGATATCGCGCAGACACGTCAACAAGCTCTGCTGTGGTTCGCATAGGAACTCGACCGCTTCTCCATTGATCGTCGCCGAGACCAGCAACTTACCTGCCATACGCCACACCTCCCTTGCAGATCCCCCTTGTCAGCTCACGCCCAAGGCGCGCCTAACGGCCTTCCGTAGGGCACGCTTCACCAGGACACCTA
The DNA here is from genome assembly GCA_034676805.1 of Anaerolineae bacterium. Taxonomy (GTDB): domain Bacteria; phylum Chloroflexota; class Anaerolineae; order B4-G1; family SLSP01; genus PWVB01. Next base: position 42,336 of record JAXDDO010000047.1, read on the forward strand.
CCAGGTGACGGCGCTGGGCCAACGTGCCGCGCATATCATCGATAGGACGCGCCGCTTCTCTGGCCAACGCAGCAGCCTCTTCGAAGGCCACCTCGACAGGGGCCCGGCCCACCAAGGCCGCCCCGGCGCTCTCCACACAGAGCGGCGTGGGAGCGACAGCCGCCAGGGCGATGCGCGCGGCCTCCACGCGGCTTGTTTCTTCAGTGTCGCCGCCTGCACTCAAGGCGACCCACGCGCCCACCCCCGCGACAGCGATGTCCATTTCACCCCGGGGAATGAAGCGCACGTAACTTGCACCCGACCGTGGGTGCGGCGCCGGGACGTGGAAAGCCACCACAAGCTCTCCGCGCCTTAAGACAGTCTTGCCCGGCCCGGTGCAGAACCCGGCAACCGGCACGCGGCGTCCGCCGTCAGGTCCGGCAACAATCGCCTCGGCACCCAGCACGATCAGCGCCGGGATCGCGTCACCACTCGGCGCCGCGTTCCCCAGGTTTCCGCCCAAAGTGGCCCGTCCCTGGATCGCGGCGCCGCCGATGATGGAGGCCGCGTCCAGCAGACCCGGGTAGAGCCCCCGCACCTCCGGGTGCTCGCCCAACACAGCGCAGGTGACGGCTGCGCCCACGGTAAGCCCCTCCGCACGATCATAGGCGATCCTGGTCAGTTCGGGGATGCGCTTGACATCGACGACGACGTCGAGGTCGAACCGCCCCCGCCGCAGTTGTACCAGAAGATCGGTTCCCCCGGCAAGCGGACGAGCCCGTTCTCCCTTCTCGGCAAGCAGGGCCACTGCCTCATCCACCGATGCAGGAGCAACATACGCAAATGGCTTCATAGATCATTGCCCTCCCTCAACCGACGTAGGAACGTGCGCCTATCCTATACCGATTACGAACCGTGCACCAGCCACCAACACCATGCCCACAATCACCGATCCAAAGAGGCTGCGCGTCTTCCATGCCACAACAAACGTAGGAATCGCAGCCCAAAGGAAGAGATTGTCGAAGCCGAAGCTGGGCCGGCCTTCCACCAACACGAGCGAGGGCAACAGCATCGCTGCCAGGACGGCCACAGGCACAAAGCGCAACCAGGTCGCGACGTGAGGCGGGAGCGACCGGGAGGCGAAGACCCACAAGGGCAGCACTCGTGGCAGATAGGTGACGACCAGCATCCCCAGCATCGTGATCAGAACACCCCTCTGATCCATCAGGCCAGCTCCCCATCCGCTGAGGGCCGAAGCCGTGTGAGCAGCAGGCCCAGCGTGGCGCCGGCGACCGTCGCCAGGATCACGCTCCAATGCCCCAGTCCGAGAAGCGTAAGGCCCACCGCCAACAGGCCGGAGAAGATCGCCACAACAACCTCGAGGCGCGCCCGGATCTGCATAACCAACAAGGCAACGAACATCGCGGGCAGGGTGTAATCCAGCGCCAGCGGCTTGACGTCGGCGAACAGGCCGCCAACCAGCGCTCCGCACAGGGTGCCGGCGACCCACGAGACCTGCGCCGTTGCATTGAGGGCGATGACCTCGGTCTTTGGGGGAACCTCGACCGGGAACTGCGCGCTATGAAGCGCGAACGACTCATCGGTCAACTCATAGGCAAAGGCAGCCAGCGCACCCTTGCGCCAGTCTTTTAGATAGGGTGAAAGGGCCGCGGAAAAAAGCAGGTGCCGCAGATTGACGACGAAGGTGGTCACGATGATCGAGATGGCAGGCGCTGCGGCAGCGAAAAGGCCCACCGCAATCAACTGCGCCGAGCCGGCATAGACGATCACCGACATAGCCACCGCGTTGAAGAGCGACAGCCCCCCTTGCCGGGCCAGTACCCCATAGGCGAACCCGATGGGAACGTAACCCGCCGCAATGGGCAATGCGCGGACCACGCCGCGCAACCAGGCCGGTCTCGCCGCTACAGAGCGCCCCACCCCTGACTCATCCATGATGGGGCCGATGATACCACAATCTCAAGCCCGCAGAGGATCTACGTCTGCAGCAGCTCAGCCCGCACCGTCTCACGCCACGCTGCCGTCTTGGGGAAGTCGGCAAAGCTGCGCATGGGGGCCAGCAGCGGATGGTCGCGAGGCACACCTAGCGTCTGCAACAGCCGGTAATCCTGGAGGCTCTCGCCGAAAACCTCCCAGCGGATCGAGTCGATGGGTCCATCAGGCCCCGGATAGACCTCAAAGGGGTCGCCATAGGCCCATCCGCGCTCCCAGGCCAAACCATCCTGTACCGTGAAGGGGTCGATCAGGGTACGAGTCTGCGACGCATACCAGTAGTTGTATCCCCAGTGCAGGAACCCCTGGAAGGGCCAGCGGTAGAAAAGCAGGCCGTGCATGGCAATCTTGGGCAACGGCGTATCCATCAGCCGGTTGAGATATGGCCCACGCGGTCCACAGCAATAGTAACACCACGAGGGGATCTCTTTGGCAACGAAGTCGAGCGCCGTGCTGATACTGGGGATCGGCATATCGGTCAGCCCCTCACCGGCAAAGTCCACAGCGCTCAGTGCGTCCATCACCTTGATCCAGGGCGCCAGCTCGCGCAGCATCGCGCGATCCGCCCGGTATTGGGGGAGGTGCTCGACATGCGGCTCGTCAGAAACGTGGAAGAACGAGCGTTCCAGAAGGCCTTCCTGGTTCAGAAATCGCTCCAGCGCCGGCAGGAACTGCGCCAGGAAGCCGCGATAGGTTTCGGACGTCGCCGCCGTCTCCGGGGGCCAGAGCAGTCGCTCTTCCTCACCTTGTCCGTTGTAGATCCGGATTGCGTTCGCGGCGCCCCACTGCGTAAAGAAGTGACACCATTCGAAGTGTGTGATCCCGTTCGCCTGAGCCAGATCGACATAGCGCTTGACGTCGCGCCAGTCGAACCGGTAGCTCCCGTCTTGGTCGCGTGTGACGTGAAGCAGTTGGCTTGGCCGCTTTACCCCATCCAACGGCGGGGTGAAGACAGGCACATAGAGCGTGTCCTGCCCGTGGGCCACCACGTCACGGATGTAGGCCGGCAGGATCTCCCAGAAGCGAGCGTCGAACAGATCCGTTTTGTACCAGTCGATCAGTGCATCAACGTAGAACCAGTGCGTGATGTTGAAGCCGGTGCGTGGCGCGAGCACGATATCATACAGCCGCACTGTGAGCTCACGCTCGATCACCTCTCCCCGCTCAGGGAAAACGCGCACGCGGAAAGTATAATCGCCGGGCGACTCGACCGCGGGGCGCAGGGTGATCCAGAAGGCATGCGTCTCTGATCTGGGGAGGACCACGCTATCCTCGTCGAAGAGAGCATCGGGCACATAGCCGGGAAGCGCTCCCAACGTGTCTGCACCCAGGTTGTCAGCATCCAGCGGAGGGTTGTAGTGGCGGACCGGCACATAGCCGACCCGGCGCACGCGAACGTCCCAGCCGGCCTCCGGTGCTGGAGCGTCCACGGTCACCCGAACCTGCTGGCGTTCCTCATCCTCAAGGCGCAGCACGACCTGAAAGCTCGTCTGCTCGTTCAATGCTTGGAGCAGCAGCAGTGCCGCCGGCGCAGAAGCAGGTGTACGGGGATAGTGTCGCACTTGGGTCGAAGTAAGCCATACGTGTAGGGTCATGGTCCATCTCCTGTCAGTCCAAATCGTTCGATCATCCGACGCCCGGATCAAGGAATCGGAAGCCCATCATCAGGATCTCTACCGATAAGGCTCGACCGCACGCTCCAACATCGCTGCCTGGGCTTCGTCCTCGAACGAGGTCATGATGTACATCCCCTTACCGCCAACCGCGTCCAGCAACGGCACCACCTCTTCAGGCCTGACACCGACCGCTTGGACAGATTTTCCGGCATCCAGGATCTTGCGATACATGGGGTACCAGGCAGGGTCGCCACCTGACGGGACCTGCGGATCCGGCGTCCACTCGATCGCGTCCAGAGGCTCGATCGCCAGCAGCAGATCCAGATGCTGGATACACTGATGTCCGTCCAGATGGAACATCGAGTAGTCGAGCCAGGCACACTGCTCGGTCAGCGCCGGCACCACGAACCGCTCGAACATCCGCGGTGAGAACATCGCCGAGGCATCACACTGTACCTTCGCCATTTTCCCAGGCGCCCAAAGGCGGAATGCGCCGAAGGTCGAGCTGTTATCATCCAGCTTGATGGTATCGTAGACCCGCTGGTACACCTCGAAGAACGCGCGATTCACCTCATCGACCTTCTCCACTACCCAGTCTGGTCGCTCGACCATGTCTATAAGCAGGCGTTGAGGATCGCGCAGCGCAGCGACGATATCGATGTTCTCGATGATGTCGGGGCAGCCAACGAAATACCGCCCTTGCGCAAGCTCGGCGCAGGCCTCGAGTGTGGCCTCGGTGATCTTCCACCAGTAACTCTCGGGCTGAAAGCGTAGAGGAGGCGAGCTCTCGGGGGCCTCAGGGTCGATGCTCGGTAGATACCAGACGGTATCATCAGCCAGGCGAGCCTCGCCGCCGAGGTAGAGCGCCAAGGATCCTGGGCCTACATCGGTGGCGGCAATCGGCAACACGTCCGCCGGAAAGCGCTGGCGTGCAAGCTGCGCGTGCGCGCTGCGGGCGCGCCACTCGGGGTGCGTGTAGAAGAAGGTGATGTCAGGTGCTGGGCCAGGGTCGACGACCGCAGCGCGCTCATCACCCTGAGCTTGCGCCAGGCCGTCCCAAGCCACCGGGTTTCCGCCGAGCACCAAGCCCCGGCGATGCCACCAGTCAATGAAGTGCTGTTGTGTGTCCTCCCAGTTGGCCTTCCACCCGCACGCCATAGCTACCCTGTGCCTCCTTGATCGCGCAGCTATTTGACCGCCAGCCACTCGGCACCAACCACAGTCTTGTTCGCACGCCGGCACTCAGGTCGCAGATTGGCGGCAACATGTCCAGCGTTGCACGTGCACACCGCGCGCTACTCCCGCAGCCGTGCTACGCCATCGCGGAACGCGACATAGGCCGGCTTTGGCGTTTGGTCGATGCCCACGAGCCCCCAGGCAGTCTCCGCCGGACAGTCGGGCGCGCCGCACTGCCAGCACTTCTCCTGGTCTTCCCAGCGGTAGAAGAACGCCCCCAGGAGTTTGTCGCGTTGCTCACGGAACCCCTCGAAGGCCACGCGCACAAACTCGGCCTGGACCTCGGGCGTGTGACCTGCGTCCCATGCGTGATACCACTTCTTGTGTTCACAAACGTAGGGTTGTGTTGCACGCTCTTCATCGGTCAGCAGACCGCCCGCCGATGCGTAGCCCCACTCGTTCACGAGCACCTTGGTTCCAGTCAGCTCATATAGCTCCGCGATGCGGTCCGACCACATCTCCGGACCACCCTCCTGCCAGGTGCCATAGTAGGCGTCGACGCCGCAGTAATCCAGCAACCCCTCCTGCTCGGCATGCAGCCGTCCGTAGAGGAAATAGGCTTTATCGCTGCCAGCCGTGTTGGTGCCGACAATCAAGCCCGGATCGCCCATCTTGAGCCCGCGTGCACCGTCGAGGATCAAGTCGGAGGCCTGCCGGGGATTGAGCGGCCCGGCGAAAATCGTGATGTCCAGTTCATTGGCGATCTGCCACATATCCACGATCCCATGCAGATCCTGCGCCAGGAAACGGCAGAGCTCGCGGTAGTTGCGCTGGAACTCGGCGGTGCCCGGCACGCCCATGTAGCCCGGCACGTGATCGTGCCAAACCATCTGGAGCTGTCCCTCGGCGTCGCGCTCCCTCAGACCAATGCCCAACAGAGGCGTCACACCCATGATTCGAAAGCCCTTCTCGACCCAGTGCTTGGCATTCGCCTTGGCCCGCTGGTACTCATCCGTGGTCGTCCCGCCCAAGCTATCCGAGAAGGGATACCCAAATCCCTGCCGCACCCAATCGATGCCCGCGCCGCGCATAAGGTCAACATCAGCGTTCGCGTAGGCGCTCGTGCCGATGATCATCCTATCCATCGTCTACCTCCTCAGGAATCAGCCTAATCCCAGCCGCGTGAATTGCTCCGGTGGTGCGTCGCAGGCCCGCAACAACTGGATGAGGTGCGCAACCATTCGCGCTTCGACCCCAGGGTCGACCAGGGGCCTAAGCTGTTCGGTATCATCCTCAAGATCGAAAAGCAGCGTGGCATATTCAACCGGGTTTCCAGGGCCTGAGATGGCAATGCGAAGTACAGGCATGCCTTTGCTGAACGACAGTGGCTCGACCAACGTCACATCCGGGATCTGACCCCGGAGCAGGTCCTGACGGTGCCGGCTTGTCTGTAGCGTGTAGGCATAGAGCGGCGCATTGGCCGTTAGCGGGGCGCGATAGTAGGCGTAGCGCCCATCCGTCACGTTCACGTGGTGGCCGAAATTGCCAAAGAGCCCGGCCTCCCGGACCGGCGTATCGGACGCGATCGTGTCGGTCAGAACATGGCCCAGCATATCCGGTGTACGTGCCACACCGAAGTACTCCAGAAGCGTAGGGCCAAGGTCCAGCGCCGGCTGCACCAGCGCAGCGCGCCGTTCGCCAGATCGGCCACTACGGGGGTCCCAGATGAACAGCGGCGTGTGCGAAAGCTCCTCGTACCAGGGCTGATAGTTCTTGGCGAAGAGGTTATGCTCGCCCAACATGTGCCCGTGATCCGTCCAGACCACGAGCAGCGTATCCTTCCACAGATCGAGTTCGTCCATCAGGTCGAGGACCTCGCCCAACCGTGCATCGCACGCGCTGACCGATGCCGCGTACTGAATGCGCAGATGGCGAATCTGCTCGTCAGTCTCGTCGGTGCGAGGCGCATACACAGGCCAGTCGAAGACCGGGCCGTCGTAACCGTCGTCGTAGAGATCCACGTACTCCTGAGGCACAAAGAACGGTTCGTGCGGATCGAAGGCCTCGATATGTAGCATCCAATTGTCCGCATTCCGGTTACGTCGTACGAAGTCCAACCCGGCCCGGATTGTCCGCGCCGTCGGCATGGCGTCCTCGTCGGCAATGTGCGGGCGATTGACCCAATCCTGACGCCGGCCCCGCTTGTTGAGATTCGGAGGGATATCCGGCTCGGACACCTGGCCAATCCAGGGATCACCCTCCTGCCCGCGCAGAAACTCCCACGTGGAATACCGGGTGTTGTAATAGTGCCCGGGGTCCTCCCAATAGTGGTAATGATCGGTCACGAGATGGGTATAGACGCCGCTCTGCTTGAGCAGCTCAGGCACGGAGTCGTCAAAGGGTTCCAACCCCACCCAGGGCGCGTGAAGGAAGTTCGGGCGCGCTGTGTGAAAGTCGCGCCGGGCGGGCATACATGGTGTAGAGCAGACATAGGATGTGTCGAAGGTGACGGCTCTTTCAGCCAGGCGCTGGAAGTTGGGCGCGTGCACCCAACCATTGCCGTAAGGTGGCAGGAAGTGCCGGTTAAGCGAGTCGAACATCAAGACAATCGCCTTCATATCACCGCTCCTGATAAACACGCACGTAGTCTATGACGTACTCCTGTGGGAAGATGTCGTCGTCTATCCCCTGCTGTCCTCCCCAGCTACCGCCGATGGCAGCGTTGATGATCAGGTAGAACGGCTGATCGAACGGCCAGGTCGCGGCACCGCGACCCTCATTCTCGAAGGTGAAGTACTGCGTGTCGTCAACAAAGAAGTCGATGTGGTCCGCGAACCACTCGACAGCGTAGACATGGAAATCCTCAAACGGGCGGGGAACGGTCAGTCTGTTTCCTTTATTGGTGCCCAGGAGGTGATTGTAAGCCTCTGTGTGGATGTTGGCATGGATCACGTTGGGATCGTACCCCACGTTCTCCATGATGTCGATCTCGCCGCTCGCAGGCCAGTCCACCTCGTCGATATTCATCCCCAGCATCCAGATCGCTGGCCACATACCGGTACCCGTAGGTAGTTTGGCCCGCACCTCAATACGACCATACTGCCAACTCGCGGTCCCTTGGGTCTGCAAACTGGCCGAGGTATAGTCAAACCCTTCGTAGGGCTCTTTGCGCGCGGTGATGATCAGCGTTCCATCCTCGACCCTGGCGTTCTCCGCGCGCCCTTCCGTGTAGTACTGGCGTTCGTCGTTGCGCTGGTACCCCACTTCATATCCCCAGCGCTTGGGATCCGGGAGCCCCTGGTAGTCGAAGTCATCCGACCAAACCAGTTCCCAGTCGCGTCCTTCGCCCGTGGTGAGGCTATGCGGCGTCGGCTGAGCCGATCTACAGCTCACAACCACTACCGCCAGGAACAGCGCGCCCCACCTCAACGCCCCCGCCAGTCTGCTGGCGCCCAGTCTGCTGGCGCCCCACTTCCGAAGGCCGATTCCTATCGCCCTGTTCATCGCGTGTCCTCGCTTCCCAATAGCCACCAGGATTCGACGCAATCCCATTCGAGGCCAACACGGCCTGTCTACGACAGTCACTCTTCATAGACACGCTCCCAATACAGCTGCCAGTGGGACGGCCCGGTCCATTGGGTGCAAACCACCGGAAACGCGCCCTTACCTTCGCTACGCAGCCAGGCCAGGAGCATCGGGTCGATGCCACGCTGCTCAACTTCGGAAAGCCCTGCATCGCGGAGGCGGGCCACCACCTCCGGGTGCTCCGTAGTCACATTGTCAACCGAGCCATAGCGGAAGAGCCGGCAGGCTTCGGGCCTCGCTGCAACGTTGAGGTACCATTCGGCGTCAAAGACCGTGAACAGGGTGCGGTCGGGCTCACCGCGCCAGCTATTCACGCCTTGCCCCGCTAACGCAACTTCGCGCCCTCCCACACCATCGGGTGCCACATCGAGGAGATCGTGCCCGGGCCACGCTGCCGGAGGCACCACGCCCGCCATCGAGAGAATCGTCGCCGAGATGTCCTGAGGCTGCACGATGGCGTCCGACCTGCCAATCGGACCGTCGGGAAGGTGGAGCATCAGCGGAACGTGAGCCTCCTGCTCGCAGACAGTGCTGGTCTTGCCAAACCCGCCCCGTTCTCCCAAGCTTGTGCCGTGGTCCGCTGTAACGATGATGGCAGTCTTGCGATCCAGTCCTGTCGCCTCCAGTGTCTCGAGCACCCGACCCAACCACGTGTCTACCCAGGTGACCTTCGCAGCATAGAAAGCGGTCAGCCGCTCCTTGACGCCGGGAGGGAAGACACCATCCGCCGCGTGCCGCGCCTCGCCAAGAAAGGACCGGGGGTCGATCCTCCCATCGTAGCCGGGCGTCTGGTCGTACAGCTTCACATATTCGGGTGGCACGTCCCACGGCTCGTGTGGATCGAAGCAGTCGAGCCACAGGAAGAAGCTCCCCTCACGCCGGTCTCCGCGCCCGGCGTTATCACGTAGAAACTCCGCTCCCTTGAGGAACAGTTTGGCCGCATTCCAGTCCTCGGGGCGTTGACGCTTCCGGTTGGCGCGGGAATACGTGAGGTGCAGACGCCGGGATCCGCCCGTGAGGGCAGCTTCATCCACGAAGTCAAAGAGGGGATCCCGCGCCCAGTTATCGAGGCGTTCCACACCGCGGTCATCGATCCATGGCCGGTCGACCTCCGCGCCGCGCACGAACGTCCACGCGGCGAAGGGCCAGTCGAAGGCGTGCCCACCGTTGACGAGGTGCGGCGTGTCGTGGATTAGCTGCGTGGCGTATCCCTCCTGCTGCAGCAAACGCGGCAGCACGGGGACATCAAAGCGCAGCGGCATCCAGGGATGGAAGGGCCCCCTGTAGGCCCAGGCGTACTCTCCCGTCATCACATCGGTGCGATGCGGGATCGTGGGGTAGCTGGCAGCATAGGCACGGTCGAAGACCAGCGACCGCGACGCCAGGCTGTCCAGGTTGGGCGTCTGGATCCAGTCGTTGGCTCCGTGAGCGTGAACACAGTCGTAACGCAGCGTGTCAACCACGATCAGAATAATGTTCATACCTGTCACCTCCGCCACTTGGCCCCAACGGTGTTCATTATGCCGTCTGCTGTCCCCCGTAGTGCCACATCCCGCGCATTACTGCTCCGTGAGATCCACTTCAGTCACCGCACCGGACTGCGAGTCAAGGCGCAAGGTCTTGATCTCATAGGCGCCAAGCGAGATGGACACCTTGAGGCCCAATGAAGTAACCGACAGCTCGGTCGAGCGGGCCAGTCCCGAGGGCTCATAGAGGCGGATGATCCAGTCCACGCCATCTTCCGCTTGTTTGAAGGCTGTCACTTGCACGGTATCATCGCTCAGGATCGGCCCGGGCCGCGGTGTTGTGCCACCGCCGTGGGGGAAGAACGAGAGCGCAAAAGGCGCCTCGCTACGCGCCAGAGCCTCACGGTCGATGGCCACCCGGCGTTCGTCATAGGGCCCGGCGTTGAACCAGAAGCGATATTGGCGCTCTCCCTGATCGATCCGCGGCGTGAAGCGGTCCTGAGGCACCACGGGACGCTCGCCAATCGGGTGTCCAGAATAGGCGGGCGAGCGCAGCAGCGACAGGCGCAGCTCACCCTCCGCAAAGTCCGATCCGTAGATCCCATCGTTGATACAGGTCAAGGCCAGGTCTGCTACGTCATCGACGACCGCAACCCACTTCTGAGCGACGGCTTCGTCGCCATTGGCAGGCAACTCGCCCACACCGTAGGCGACCTGTCCTATGTACCGCGCGCCGTCCATCACGGTCGGCACTGAGAGCTTCAGCATACGGTCTTTCTCATTCCACAGGACGCGCACTTCCAGGCCCAGCTCCGTACCATGCTTGGGTAGCAAATAGTGCACGCACAAGCTGGAGCGCCCGTAGGTGAACACCGACTCAATCACCGTGCGCACGGCACCATCCTCGATCACCCTGACCGCCGGCAGCGCGTCACGGCGCACGCCCGAGAAGGCCGCGCTCTCGCCGGGCGTCATCAGCCGGAAACGCCCGATCACATCGCGATAGCTGCGTGTGCGCATCCCCCAGGGATCCTCGTCGTCGCGGATCACCAGAGCGGCAAAGGCTCCTGGCGCAAGCACGTCCACAAACTGGTCCGCGGATTGAGCACCCGCCTGTCTGATCCGATACCGGTCGATGAGCCCCGTCTCTGTGTTGACCAGAACATCCAGCGAATCCGTCACGAAGTGAATTAAGCCGTCCTCGGTCGCCAGACTCAGCGGTGGCTTCTCAGCGAGCACTTCCATCCGGCAATCGAAACGGTTCATCTGACTGGGTGCCAGTTCGACCTCGAAGATGACGCGTTTGCGCCAGTCGAGGTTGAGGTTGGCCAGTTCCTTCTCGACCTGTGTCGGGACCCCGGCACCATCTCGTGTCACTGTTACCTGCGTGAACTCGTCTTCCCAGTTCTGATCCGCGAGTTGGAACTCGCACGCCACGGTCGCCTGGATGGGGAACGGGTGCGGGTTGTAGACCAGGATGGGGATCTCTCCTTCAGCGGCCTTGGGCTGGCCTTGGGCCAGAGCGAAGAAGACCTGAGCTCGCGTACGCGAGACCATCTCCAGCCCGTGATCCAGCAGGCGTAGCGAGGTATCTTCCACAGGCTGGATCGACGAACCCGGCAGGATGTCGTGGAACTCCGCAAAGAGCAAGTCCTGCTGCGCAGCGGCGAGAGCTTCGCGCGGGTAAGGCACAAGCCCCTGCAGGGCTGCCGTCGCTGCCATCTTCTCTGTAGCGTACAGCATTGACTCAAGTTGGCGATGACGCTGCTTGATGCGCACCTGTGAGGTGTAGCACCCTACGGCCCACGGATTGATGTCACGTTCGTGGCGCGGGAGATCAAGCTCTGCCAGAGGTGTCGCGGACGGGCGCCCTGCCCCAGCCACGCCCCGATTCCGCAGTTCGGCGAAATAGTCATCCGGTGTGGAATGTAGAACCTCGACGGCACCGGTGGCCCCGTCTGGGCCGCCCTGTGCTCCGACCGCCTGCGTGATCTCGGCAATCAGGGCCTGCAGGTCCTCCAGGTCTGCGCGCGAGGCGCCACCTCCGTGGTTGCCTACGCCCCAGAGCACCAGGCTTGTCTCGCGTTCCGGATGGTCTGCCAGCCATAGCTCAACCTTGGCGCGTGCCCGGCCCAGCGGAGAGTTGTACCACGTCATGCTGCGGTGGCCGATGATCTCCGAGCCATCATAACCAACCCAGATGAAGTCATGACCGGGCAGATGGCAGTCAGCTTCGGAGGGGCGGCAGAACAGATAGCTATCATAGCCACTCTTGGCCATGATCTGCACCAGGCCGCGCGTGTGGCCGAATGGATCGAGGTTGATGGCTGTGGTAGGGCGTGCCCCGAACTTCTCGGCGAAGTAACGCCGCCCGACAAGGATTTGGCGAACGAAGGACTCGCCGCTGGGCATATTGCAGTCGGGTTGCAGGTACCAGCCGCCCATGATGTGCCACTTGCCTTGGCGCACGAGGCGCTGGATCCGTGCAAAGAGCGCAGGCTCGTAGAGCTCGACCCACTGATAGAGGACCGCCTCGTTATGGTTGAAGACGAACCCATCGAAAGCCTCGCAAAGATCGGCTGCCGTGCGGAAGGTCGACAGCGTCTCTGCAGCGCCCTCCTCCCACTCCCACAGCCAGACCGGGTCGAGATGTGCATTGCAGACCAGATGCACCTGCCGCGGCTTGCCGGCCTGTGACGCCCCGTTCAGCGAGCCTGTGCCGGGATCAGACACGATGTCAGTCATTTAGAACCTCATCTGTGGATTTGGCTTCGCTGGTTGCGCTTCAGCCGAACAAAACGTCAGCGATCGCCGTCTTGTCTCCGGTGTTACTGACGATGCCAAACGCCCCCTTGTAGTCCCAATTGGCCCAGGCGATGTCATATTCCTCGAAGACGGAGAGGATATCGCGATACCAGGCGACGCGCAGCGCATCGGGCGTCCGGTCATAGCATCCGAACTCGCCGCAGTACAGCGGCAAGCCCGTCCGCTCACGGACCGCCAGTGGTTGTGCTAGATCCTCGATCATCGCCTCGGGGCCAAAGGGGCGATTCCAGTTACCTTCTTCAATGGCACGCCTGAGATCGGGATCCAGCTTCCGCAGGTCTTCCTCGGCAATGGGAGCCCCGGGATAGTGTATCGGACCACGGTAAGCACCGCCGACCGCCCACCAGCTCGCGGTATAGTGGGTGACGAACATAGGTAGGTAGTAGTGAAAGGTAAGAATCGTGTCGTCATCCTCGGGGACCCGCAACTTCAGAAAGGTCTGGTGCTGGTTAAACCAGTTAGAGCCCACCACGATCATGCGTTCCGGCTCCCTACCGCGGATGGCGCTGTAAGCGGTCATCGCCACCCGGTTCCAGTCCTCCGGATCGCGGGCCACGGCCTCGTTGAGCAACTCATAGGCGACGTGGTCTGTCGGCCAACGATCCAGGCGCTCGGAGAGCTGGAGCCACAAGTTGGCAAATCGATCCTCCTCAGCCGGATCGGCAAACAGTGGCGGGTCTTCGGTGGCGAGGAAATGGTGGCTGCGCAGGAGATGTAGATCGACGATCACCCGCAGACCAGCCTCGGCGCACCAATCGATGGCCGCATCGAGCAAGTCGAAAGCCTGGGACTCGAGATTACCGTCCTCATCCCACATCTGCTCCTCGTCAATGGGAATGCGAAGGTGGTCCAGGCGTCCGCCCCCCATTTCCGCGAGCCTCAGTACATCGACGCGGGTGAAATAGCTCCGCCGCTTGGCACCGCGATGTCGGCTCTGACTGAGCCAGTGCGAGATATTGGTGCCGCGCTTTATCGCAAAAGGCATAACAACCTCCATAGACTCAAGAACGGGCCAGAAAGCTGATGAAGGCGAGGGCGCCACGGCCCCTCTCACACCCCACTGGGCCCGTGGCGCCGCCTCGCGCCGCTAGACGACGACTGGTTCGATACCCAAGAACTTACATGCCTGCAGCAAGGGCTGAGTATAGTCGCCGTGGATCATGCTAGCGTGGTGGACAAACCCTTCCTCGACCAGGGTACGATAGAGCCGCTCGTGGTCAGCGACCTCGACCCAGGACCAGGTGCCGGCGAGCGTCTCATCGCTGGGCTTGATTTCGCCCGTTGCAATGAGCATCTTCCACGCGTTGTCATATTCGGCAAGCCGGACGAATGTGACCGGCCCGGGCTTGAGTTGGAACTGGCTCAGTCCCGCCTGCACATCGTCCTCGGTCGCCGGCTCCTTCCCCGTCATATCACGGCGCGAACGAAGTGCCGTCTTCTCCGGGTCACAGGCAAGACAGGTGGGGGCATTGCCGCAATGCCAGGCCAGAAGCTGGTTCGGGTTCTCGCGATGCTGGATCGTCCAATCGATGAAGTGGGGCACCGTCTCGCCCAGCGCTGCGCTGTGGCAGACCAGCATCGAAAGCGCGCCCAGGATGTCGGCCTCGCACGCCGTGAGCATCCCCTTGCCTGTGAGCCGACCATAGGTCGTGCAGACGGAGATGCCCATCAGTCGCTGGATCGAGGGCCAGCACTGCATCGCCATCGCGGAAAGGCGATTGGTCTCCCAGAACCCTGTAAGCGCCACCTCCAGCTTGGCCGCGTTCACCAGATACTGGTCGGAGACAGTGATCTCCGCATACGAAGCGCGGAAATCGTCGATGACCGCCTGTACCTCGGGAGCATCGTCAGCGTACACCAGGGCTGTGTCCACGATGTCCGATAGATTCGTGTAGATGAGGTTCTGGCCGAACTTCTGGATCAGCGCCACTTCATCGTATCCGACGGTCTCGAACGTGGGAGGCCGTACGCCGACCTGCCCGATTCGCGCCCCCTTCAGCCCTTTGGCCACAGCCACGGCGCGCACGAAGTCCTGAACCTCCGGCAGGAACGCCGGCTCGTCAGGAAAGAAGAGCCCCGCATAACGGAATGGGATCTTCCTCCGGTACAACCCCGAGGCCATGGAAAGGTTCCCGCAGTAGGAATCGGAAACCCGTGTCAGGCCGGCGTCGTCCCGTCCGGGGGGCTCCTTCGTGGCATAGAGCATCACCGGCACGCCAAGCAATTCCGCTACCTTCACAGCCGACCGCTCGTCTCCGAAGTCCAGAGGGCAGAGGATCACGCCGTCCACATTCTGACGTCGGAAGTACTCGGCGACCACCTGCGCCTGGTCCAGCGTCGACACCGTGCCATTGGGGGTCAAGCCCTTCTCGGCATCCAACGTCGTACCGTCCGGCGCTGGCTGCGGCACCACAACCTCCATCCCCTTCACCTGGGCAAAGGCTGCCAGGCTATCATCACGCATCTTCTGACACCAGGGCGTGAACCTGAAGCGGTACGAAGGCACAAATCCAATCTTGACGCGTGTGTTCTGACTCATCGGTTCTCCTTCAGGTTTGGCGGGACTACACGCTGCCCATTGGCTGTCCCATGATCTCGACCTAGTCAGAGCCCAAGGCTCTCCAGATACATCCGGCTGATCTTCGCGCTCTCGAAGGCTGTCGGCTTCATCGTCCGGTCGGTCTCGACGATGATCCACCCCTCATACCCGGCGTCCTCGAGTACCGAGAAGAGCGCCGGGAAGTCCACGCATCCCTCGCCGAGTTCGGAAAAGATTCCGGCCTCCGAGAACTGGCCGTAGTCCCACTTCGCAGCAACGCCTTGCTGCAGAACGTCGGGCGCGATATCCTTGATGTGCACCGACTTGATATCGGCGGCGTAGTCGCGGCAGAACGCCACGGGGTCGACGCCTGCCCAGAGAAGATGGCCGATATCCGGTCCCTGGAAGACAACGCTCCGGTCGACCATGGCGAACAGGCGGTCGATCTCCTCACGGGTCTCGATGACGCTACCCACGTGATTGTGGAAGCAACTCTTCACGCCATACTTCAGCGTGACCTCGCCAACCCGGTTGACCGCTCTGGCGAATTGCTCGAACTCGGGGCCGGTCATCATATCCTGGGGGCGCACGTGACCCGCCACCTGACGCCGGTTGAGGCCCGAGCTCGTGACATACCCTTCGAACCCGCCGGGGCCCAGATAGAGCTCGGTGCATCCTACGTCGCGCATGAACCTCGCCTGGACCTCAGCGCGCTCCACGATCGCGGCCTCCTCCTCCGGCTTCCAGAAGTCACCCGCCAGATAGCCGGGCGCCGGCTTGAGCCCGAACCGCGCCGCAAAGGCCAACGTCTCTTCGGGAGTGCCCAGGTGCGGCCCAACGGGAAGCCCATCGTATCCAGCCTCTGCGATCTCCGCCCACACCTGCTCGCGCGGCATCGAACGTGGCCACGTGAGCGATCCACAGCCGATCAACCAGTTCTTCATCTCGCTTGCTCCTTGATCGATCTCCGCACACTCATTCGGCCAAGAAGGCTTTCACGGCCTCCAGATAGGCAGCGCAAGCCTCCCGGCGGATGTTGTGGCCCACGCCCGCGATCTGCACAACCCGGATCTTTGGGTTCAGTTCACCGGCTTCCTCGGCGATCTCCGGGCTCACGATTGCACCCTTCTCCACATCAGCCGTGATCAACAACGTTGGAACGGTAATCGCTGAAGCCACCTCTTGCCAGGACTTGGGCCGCCCCTCCCATCCCGTTACGACGTTGGGGCTTAGCTGTTGCTTGGAGATCGCCCAATTGCCGAGCTCCGCCTCCTGCCACGTCGGTGACTGCTCGCGACACAACGCGATCAAGGCCTCGCGCGACAGTCTGTTCTGTGCCACGATCTGTTCCTTCCGCTCCTTGAGCCGTAGCTCGCGCTCTTCCGGTGTCATCGTAGCCCTGGGGCTCTCCTCGCTGAACCACGCCGGGTCCTCCAGCAGCACTCTGCCAAACAGGTCGGGGTAGGTCGCCGCAGCTTCAGCCGCCGTGGAAGCGCCCATCGAATGCCCCAGGATAGCCGGCTTATGCAGGCCCAACGCCTTGACCAGCCCAGCCACGTCCGCAGCACGATCCTGGGTGGTGTAACCGGCCTCCGGCGCCTCGGATAGGCCATGCCCCCGGGCGTCGGCCATAACGATGTCATAGTCGCCTTCCAGGGCGCGGGCGATCGGCGTCCAACACAAGCCGTTGTCACTGAACCCGTGGCAGAGCACCAGCGCCGGTTTGGTCCCGTCGCCCGTGCGCCAGTAGTGCATGTCGATGCCGTTGGCCTTCACATAGCTATCGGGCCAGGTCGTGATATCGCCGCGATTCAGCATCGTGATGAACGGCGAGTCCTCGATCGTCAGAGGGAGGTCGACCCGGCCACGCCGCCGGCTAGACTCGTAGGTCGCGAAAATCAGCTCCGTGGTCTGCAAGGCCCTGCGTCCTGAGGCTTCTGGCTCGCGGCCTGTCTTCAACGCATCGATCAGGTCTAGAACGGCCTGCGCGTGCAGATCTTCGCCGTGCATGCCTCCCTCGACCTCGACATTTCGCCAGACGCCGCCGGTCGCATCATTTCGGTAGCGAAGGTCTGGCCCCGGATCTCCAGGCATACCCTGCACGCCGACTTCGATAACGCCCCTAGAACCGATCAACCGGTTGGCGCAGCCCGTGCTCCTGAGCGGCACGTCACGCTCGAAGACATCCCGCCCGCCGGTGACCATCAGACCGGCGACCCCGTTACGAAACTTGTATAGCGACAGTCCCTGGCCCTCGACGAGAGCGCCGAAGATCTGGTGGCTGCCGCGCGGCTCGAACTGGCCGATCACCCAGTCCACCGGGGTTTCGTCATTGTAGTAGAAGAGCATATCGAACCAGTGCGTCCCCCAGTCGTAGAGATTGGAGGTGTAGGCTTCCAACCGCTCCAGCTCCCCAATAACGCCCTCCTTGAGCAGCGATTTCGCCTTGCGGAACGGTGGGCCAAAGCGCCGCATATGGTTGAACGTGAGCTGGACGTTGTTGGCCTCACACGCTGCCACCATCGCCTTCGCCTCGCCATAAGTCAGAGCCATGGGCTTCTCACAGTGGATGGCCTTGACGCCAGCCTCAGCCGCCTTGATCGTAATGGGCGCGTGCAGATGGGGCCACAGACAGATACTGACGATGTCGAGCCTCTCACTGGCGAACATCTCGTCGACACTGAGATAGCGACGCGGTACATTGTGCCGGCTGCAGAACGCCTCGAGATTGGTCGGGTTGATATCCGCTGCCGCTACGATCTCTGCATCAGGCGAGGCCTCATAGCCTGCCGCGTGCAAGTGCGCCATTCCGAACCCGGTGGCACCTGCCGTTTTCCAGGGACGTCCCGTGCCAATGATACCAACTCTGAACGGTGTCATATACGATCCTCCTTGACTGCTGTTAGGGCACAGGTCACAGCGGCTCGCGTCTCTCGATTCTGTCGGGATCAAGCACGAGTCCCAGCCCCGGCAAATCAGGGAGCTTGATCTCGCCCCGCTCCGGGGTGTACACCGGCTTGTGAAACGCCTGTTTGCGAGCCTGATGACGGAACAAATACTCAACATAGGGCACAGCGTTGGGCGACTGCGCGCCCGCGACGTGCAGCGCAGCCAGCAGCGAATGTCCGTGCGCAACGACCGGTGTCTCAAAAGCCGAGGCCAACGCACAGATCTTCACTAACTCGGTGATGCCGCCGGTCCAGTCGGGATCGGTCTGTACAACGTCAACCGCGCCCGCGCTGAGCAACTCCTTGACCTGCCAACGGGTGTAGACGTGCTCGCCAGTAGCGAGAGGCACCCCCGAAGCACGCTTGAGCTTCTGGAAAGCGCCGACTCGCTCCGGCTGCAACGGCTCTTCGAGCCACGTCAGGTTATAGGGCTCCAGCGCCCTTGCCATCTCAACGGCATAGTGTCCGTCCCACCCCATATACGCATCGAACATAAGCGTATAGAAGGGGCCAAGCGCCTCACGGAGGCTACGAGCCAGGGCCACGTTTTTCTCCTCGCCTGCCTCCCCGTCGCCCGGTCCATAGCGAAAGAACCACTTCTGCGCCGCGAACCCTTGAGCCTTGAACTCCAGCGCAACCTCGACCGCCGCCTCCGGGTCAACGGAGTAACCGAGCATGCTGGCGTAAGCCGCGACCGCAGGCCGCGTCGGTCCGCCAAGCAGCCGGTAAATAGGCTTTCCCCACGCCTTGCCCTTGAGGTCCCAGAGCGCGCAGTCCACAGGACTGAGCCCCGTCATAAACATGCCGGATCGTCCGTGCCGGTGCAGGCGCAGCATTTGGTCGTGCAGCAACTCCGTCGCGAGGGGGTCTCGACCCACAAGATAGGGCCGGAGGAACGCGCCGATGACATAGGCCTGATACTCTTCGATGGGGCCGAAGAGCCCGGAAACGCCTTCATCCGTCTGGATCTCTACGTAGATGTCGCTGATCGGATGTGGCCCGGCGGATGCTCCGGCCCAGCTCCGCGCGTTGAACTCGGGGTAAACGTCCGTCGCCTGAGCTTGCCGGTCGCCGGGCGGGAAGCCCGGGTCCCAATAGGTCCCGTGCACCTTGAACAGCACCACCTCGGTGATTTGCATAGGTCACTCCTTGCGGATCCCACCTCTCATGTCAAGCATATAGATCTTGCGGTCGCCCTCGTGGAGCGTGTCAACGGTCAACCAGCGCCCATCTTCAGACCAGCGAGGATGCAGATCACAGCGCACATCACCTTGAGCACCGGGGGCGCGGTGTTGAAAACGGCCCAGCTCGACCCAATCGCCACTCGCAACATCGACCAAGGCCAAGCGCTGAATCCCCTCACTGTCGGGATATGTGTCGGCGACCATCCACCGTCCATCAGGCGAGAAGTTGAGGTGCCCGGCCGGTCCCATTCCCTTTGAGATACGCTGCGCCTGGAACGGGTGGTGGGTCTCATCAAAGACCACGTACTCGCTTCCACGGCCACACCAGTTCGCGTCAACCAGGATTTCTCCGGGCGTGCGACCCCAGATCTGGTGCGAAATTGCGCCGCGCCAGTACAGATCAGACAGGCTGCAGCGCAGGTCGCTACCGTCCAGGCGCATGGTGTACATGTATGTGCGCCACGGGACGGGGGGCACGGCCTGAGGCGCGTAGCGGAAGAGGACCATCACGCGGCTGGCGTCGCAGTTGAAAATCGCGTGGTTCAGCCACATGTAGACGCCATCCAGATCGTAGGGCAAGGGATGCGTCTCGATCAGCGTCCGGTAGCTGGCGATCAGCCGTACCTCGCCCGTATGCAGATCCACCAGGAAGAGGCCATCGCCATCGAGGTCCGGATCCGTGTCCGCCGGCAGGGTAGCGAGCGCGTAGGAATAGCCACGTCTCGGAATGCGGCTGAAGTTCAGCGTGACCCCCCACCGCCCATCGCGCGACATCGCGTAGAGGGGCACATCGTAGCGTCCTACTTCACCTGCGTCCAGATCGAAGATGCGCGAAATGGGATGCCAGGTGCCGCTAACCCGGTCGAAGTCGTTGTACACAAAGCTCCGCGGCCGGTGCTTGAGCCATAGCGTCATCGCGCCCTGTTGGTGGCACCAGGCCAGGGTGTCGGCAACTCTGTTGAAGCAGCGCGTGATCCGGTCCACGTACCCGACCTCGGCGGTCTCACCCGGCTCCGGCAGATGGGCTTGCTGTGGGATTCGCAGTGCGAGGTGGTAACTGTTCGTGGCGTCCCAGGCACAACGATCGTAGTAACCAAACATGAAGTGACCGGGGTCAGGAGTCAGATTGACCCAGTCATACGTCGCAGAGATGAGCATAGGCGTCATGTCCTCCGGAGACGATTCTATACCGCTTTCCAAGCACCACAAAGGAGGCTTTTGACAATCCGAGCCTACGCCTGTAGAGTATGAGTGCTGAGTGACACTCACGACATCGATGCATCGCCCCTTCAGCACGGACGTTGGACCAGAGCAGCGCGACCCCAACCATATGGAGGTGCAGTATGGCAGTCATCACCATCTCCCGCGAACTGGGAAGCGACGGTGACAGAATCGCCGATCTCGTCTGTGAGAAGCTAGGATACTCCCGGGTTGACAAGGCCGTGTTGATGGAGATTGCCGAGGAGGCGGGCGTCGACGTCGAGGCCGTCCGCCAACTCGAAGAGAGCTTCACGCAACGGGCAAGGCTCGTCAGCGACGAAATGACCTCATTGTATCGTAAACAGAGATCTGCCTTCGAGGGCCGCGGTGTAATGGACGAGAAGACCTACGGCGAGGTCCTCAAGGAGACCCTGGAGGAGTACGCCGCCAGGGACAACTTCGTCGTTGTCGGACGCGGGGGGCAGATGGTCCTGCAAGCGTGGCCCACCGCGCTCCACATCCGGCTGTTCGCCGACGTCAAGGTCCGCGCCCAGCGCATCACTGAGCGCGAGCGTGTGTCCGAGGCCCAAGCCTTGCGTCTTGTGGAGCAATCTGACGAGCGAAAGAGGCAGTATGTTCGTCACATGTTCAACAACGCCGACTGGCGCAACCTCAAGTACTACCATCTGGCCATCGATACGGGGCGGATCCCAGCCGAGATCGCCGCGCAGATGATCGTCCTGGCAGCCAAGGAGTAAACCCACGACCGATGTCTGCTGGCGAGGATCCCGGTGGTCCACAGGCATTGCTTACGCAAGCATGGGTTTTGCCCCCGCCGAGCCTAATCCGGATACCTGTCAGGCATAGCAGCACCTCCTCCGATGCACGCAAAGAGGCGCCTCCCGTTGGGGAGGCGCCAGATACTAAGAGCTTGTGAGCGTCAGGCGATCAACCCTGCCCTAACACTTGACGACCGTGGCTCATCGCCGTGGTCTTGCGCATGCCCATCATGCTGGATGCAGTAGTCTAGCGCAGCTTGACGCGCCTGATTCGCCCACACGGTGCAACGCCTCTGACGCCGACACAAGGCGCGAGGTCGCCGAGCGCGCGCCCAACGACCCGCGCTCCAGCCTACGCTACTCCAGCTCTCCGAGACGCGCGAAGGCCTCGGCGTGATTGGGTTCCACCTTCAGCACCGCTTCAAGGGCCTCCCGGGCGTTTGCCACCTCGCCCAGGCCCATATACGCGAGCCCGATGACGTACTGCAGATGGATCCGCCGCCGCGTCGCCATGTCGGCCTCGGCGAAGACGAACTCGGGCACCGATGTGGCAAAGCCTCGCTTCGCTTGCTCCCCCAACGCAGCCCGAGCCCCCTCCAGCATCTCGTTCAGCTTGGTCTCGGCCTCTGCCTCACGGCCCAAGGCCCTTAGCGCCAAGGCCTGATAGTAATCAACGTCGGAGGCACGCCAACTGCGCGCCTGCAGCACCTGCTCGAAGCCGGCCGCGGCTGCGGCGTTATCGCCTAGCGCCTGCTGCGCCAGACCGGCATAATACAGCACGTCAGCGTCGGGCCACATCAGGTTCTTGCGCTCGCCCAGATTCGCCGGATAGGGCGCCTGCGCCGTCTCGAAGTGCTCGAGGGCGGTGACAGGATCCCCGGCGTCCAGCGCTTTGCGTCCCAACAGCAAGTGCGCCCTGACGTACTGGGCCGAGACCCGCCCGGTGCCCCCCTCCCAAGGATGGAACCGGCGCGAGAGCACGTAGTCCAGTGCCTTCTTCGGCTGATCGGTCTGGTTGTACAGCGTAGCCAGCTCCACCGAGAGGTCATCACGGTCACGCACCAGGCCGATGTGGGACTCGAGCAGCGGCAGCCGGTCTTGCGCCATGACGCCCGTACGACTGCGCAGCTGATCCAGCTCCGAGAGAACCCGCCCGTCCCGCGGGTTGAGCTCGAAAGCCCGCTCGTACGACGCGATAGCCTTTTCGGGTTCGTGAAGGAAGTTGTAGTACGCGATGCCGAGGTTGCGCCAGGGCGTAGCAAAGCTCGGCACGAGTTGGGTGGCGCGCTCCCATTGGGCGATAGCCTCTGGATAGCGCTTCTTGTCGTAGTAGAGATTGCCCAGATAGTAGGCCACCAACCCATCGTCGGGCCGTACGGACTGCACGTGCTGCAGGATCACCATCTCTTCCAGCCGGACAGGGAAGCAGTACTCGGTGGGCATAGCCGATCCACGCGCATACAGCGCCTGAGCCTCTGTCTCGCGTCCCTGCCGGTGCGCCCAGTAGCCCAACGCGTAGAGCACCATCGGAAACGCGCTGCGATCATCCGGATCGACAAGGCGGTCCAGCAGATCGGACGCTTCTTCCCAGAGCCCGGCGTTAGCGTAGTCGAAAGCCAGGTCGAGGTACGCCTGGATCTCCGAGAGCCGGTTGGGCACGTGCATCAGGCCCTTGAGTTCCGCAAGCTGGCTCTCGGCGGCTAAGCCCTTGCCCTGAGCGCGGCTGATGAGCACAGCCTCATTGCGCGATCCCACGTCGAGCGGATCCATAGCCACCGTCTCACACGTCATCTGCGCGGCCTCGTCAAGCCGCGCCAACCGGCGCAGAACCGCCGTCTTGAGATTACGCGCCTTCACGTTGAGCGTATTAGTCTGCAGCGACCGCTCCAGATGGTCCAGCGCCAGCACCAGATTGCCGCGGTGCAAATCGATCTCGGCGAGGGCGTAGTACCCCGCTGCCTGCCACGCATAGCTCCAGATCGCCTTGTAGAACGCAGCGTAGGCCCTATCAAGATCGCCCGACATCTTGAGCATCGCACCCAGGTTGAAGAAGGGCTCGCCATCGCGCGGATTTGGGTTTCGGCGGGTGAGTTTGTCGATCGCAGCGCGGAAATGGCGCTCGGCCAGGTCGAACTGACCCCGCCGGTGGTAGACCAGGCCCATGGCATTGTTGCTCCGGACATCTGTGGGGTCCCTGGCGAGGGCAGCCAACCAGTAGGGCTCAGGCTCGATCGTGGGATGCCGGTACTGCTCCAAGTGCAGCCCTGTGAGGAAGAGCTCCTCTACAGTCTCGAACGTCTCTGGCGGTGGTGGGGGCGTCAGCGCTTCGGGCAGCGGAGGGATCTCGATGGTCTGGGGCGCGTACCGAATCACCTCGCGCCCATCGCCATCCTGTAACGTCAGGAGTAGATCAGTCTCTCGTGCACCACCAGGCAAGGCTACGTTGGAGACGAACGGTTGGCCTGGCGCGAGATCGACGGCCTGTTCGAGGAGAGCGGCATTACCGCAACGCAACGTCACCTTGGCGCCGCGCATAGCCTCCGTCACCGCGACGCCGACCTTGGCCGTGCCGTCCGCTGCCTCCAGGTTCAACGCCGCGCGCCGGTTGGCATTCTTCGCCGGGCCGATCTTCTGCACAGGAAACAAGAACTGGCTGAAGGTCTTGGTCTCGTAGGGCTGCATCCAGGAGAAGTCCGGCTGGTTGTCCGTGTAGACACCTGCCATCAGCTCGATATACGGGCCGTCGGCGTCCGTGAGGTTGGCCTCCCACCCCTTGGCGAACTCACCGGTGCCCCAGGTGAACATCTTCTTCCCTGGCGCAACGTACCGGTTGGCAACGTGGATGATGCCCGCATCGGCACGATGGTCGTACCCCCCGAAGTAATCGTAGTCGGTGTCCCAGACGAAGTAGGACGTCGAGCCGGGGACGTTCTTGTACCACGAGATATCCGTGCCCACGCCGCCCTTGTCGTAGTCCACGCCGTAGTAACGCTCGTGGGAAATCGGGAAGTGGGACATCGAACGCTTGGAGTGATCCGTCACGATCGTCACATCGAGAGGGAAGACCACCTGATAGTCGTCGTGCACGTGTACGGCTATATTGATCCACCACAGGAAGGTCTGCACCTCAGGGGTACGGTTGTAGAGCTGCACTTTCATCTCGAAGAAGGCCCTGCCCGGGTAGAGACAGAGACCCACCATACCCTTCATGCGCTGTATAGGATCGTTCTCGCTCAACCAGACCGTCACGCTGCCATCGTCTGCTTCCTCGATCAGATGGGTTGTCGGCATAAAGGTCGATGGACGGTGGTGCTGAGGCCAGTTGAACTCGATGCCGCCCGAAGCCCACGAACCGAAGAGCCCGATCAACGCGGGCTTGATGACATGCTGACGATAGATGAAGTGGTAGCCAGTGGTCTTGTCCAGCGCCTCGTGGATGCGCCCGCCAATCTCCGGCAGCATCATCAGCCGAATGTATTCGTTCTCCAGGTAGACCGCGGTGTACTCTCGTGGTTCGCTCTCGCTGGAGAGCTGGTCGAGAAACGGGTTGGGGTACACCCGTCCGCTCGTGCCTTGGTTCACTCGTTTCTCCAGGAACATCGGGTTCCTGTCAGGCAGGGGCGGAGTGTAGGTTGGAAAGGTGACCTTCTCTTCCCAGGCTCGTACGTTATGCGTCATACCCTTCTCCTCATATGAATGGAACCACACTGTAACCACGCGATTTCACACGAAGGCGATATCGCTCCTACCATACGCCAACGAGATGCTCCGGGTGCCTGAGAGGGTTACCTCCACCGGCACATAGGAGCTCGAGGCGGCAGGCCGTGACCAGCACAGGGCTAGCTTAGCCCTGACCTCGAAAACATCAATCTCAGCCCGCAGTGGCGTGCCGAAGGATGTATTGGCACTCCTCATCTTCCAGCTCGGAGACCGGATCACTGGTCTTGAAGATCAGGGTCGGTAGCGCGCCCTGCTTAAGAGCCGCGTCGATCGTGTGCCGGCGGTTGGCACCACGACCGTAGTGATAGCCTACACCCCGCGAGAGGCCCTTGAATAGGACCTCATTCACCGGCAGCGTGCCCTCCATCAGCCAAGACATCTCCTCCCCATCGCTGGCTCTTTGGTGGGCGAAGTTGTAGAGGTGGAATTGGACCACCGACAGGAACTGGGTGGAGATCTCATTGCGTGCCTCGCCTGAGACGCAGAAGCCGGGAGTCAGCTCAGTCAACTCACGAATCAACTTCAGTGACCCTTCTGCGTAAGAGAGGCCCTCTACTACGGCATTATCGCTGTTGTGAATCAGTTGTGACACATCGATGAAGACACTATCCAGTCCTAGCTGGTCGATGAGGCTGGCGATCTGTCGGGTAAGCTGTCTCCGCCACGGAGACCAAGCCAGGTGAACGTTGACCAGGATCTTCCATTCCTTGTGGGCCGTCATGTGGGAGTAGCTTTGTGGAGGACCGAAGTTGCGCCAGCCCTCTACCGGCAGCCAGGACCAGCCACCCCAGCGCAGATCCATGGGACCGCGCGTGCAGAAGTCCCGCGCCTGGAAGAAGAACGGATGGTCGGGGCTCATCTGGCAGGTGTTTGTATGGGGAGCGACGTGAAAACCCATCTCCCGTGCCTTGAGGACGAAGGCCTTTCCCGCCTCACCGGGCTCGAAACTCGGGTAATCCTCATCGTACTCGTAGGGACGCCAGCCAGGAAGGTGCACGAACACAGAGTGAGGGTCGATCTTCTTCGCCAACGCATCCAGCAAAGCGGGTTCCGTCGGGCACCATGAGATGCCCAACCGGAGTTCATCGAGCCAGTCGGGTCTTAGCTTTGCGGCTTCATCGAGAGAGAATGCTTCCCAGTACCAGTCGCGATAGCGTTTGGCCGGGACCTTCCAGTCCCCCTCATAGGCTGAGATCCGCCAGCATACGTTGCCGACGCTACGATTCTGCTCGAGAGGGCCGGGGGCAAGCGTGAAGAACCCGACAACCTGACTGTTCTCGTCGCGCCCGATTTTCACTGCCTTGTAGAGTCGATGGCTATCCCAGGTCTGGACCGTGAATCCGGACTTACCGCCATCAAAGATCAGGAATCCTGCTTCCCATCCGCTTGGCCAGAGGGCGTACTTACCCTGCATCTGGGGATGATTCATGGGCAGTCTGACACCCTGTTGGAATGGACCGACGACCTGCAGATCTTGACGGATACCCGGTACATTCATGCTCAGACCCGCGACCCCAGCCTGCATCGTCCATGCCGAAGGTTCCAGCAGTATGTCACCATTCGTCTCGTCGATGGCGATGCGAACGGAGACATCACACTCCCAGTCATTGACCACCATCTCGGCGATCCGGTCGGTCAGGATCGTGTAATGGAACTCACTGGCAAGGGCGTTGAGGCCGAGAGGTGTGAGCTTGCCGTTCTGGTGCAACAGCTCAAACAGAGGAACACCCTCTTGCAGACCCCGATCGAGAAACTCCTCGCCGGTCTTGGCATTTCGGATGGAGACCAGGCGACCCTCATTGATCTCCACGACCGTGGTGCCTGATTCGATGACCAAACCCTTATCAGTCTTGCGGATCATGTCACTCCCTTCTTCTTCCTTTGGAGGATCACACAGCAGTCCCAAAGCCAGACGCGTTGCCATCGCCGTCGACGGCGCGCACCTGGTACTCATCCTCCAGCGTGCCGGCATCGTCGAAGCAATACGTTCCCGTCGAAACCTTGGTGTAGGGCGCTCCGTTCTTGTAGATCTCGTAGTATGAGACCATCACGT
>JAXDDO010000055.1:0-63083 GCA_034676805.1 Anaerolineae bacterium
ATCCGCATCTAGCCGGGGCCTGGTAGCACCGATGTGAGCGCCCCTGTGTTGATCCGACTCAGGCACTGGGGCGCTCACTTCAGCGGCTTGCTGAATCACTTCGCGTAGTCATAACGCCCAGCGTTCGCCGATCCATATCGTTGTCAGTGAAAATGGAAACTGGCTATGCGAAGTGAACCGACCAGCGTCTACGGCGGGACTATTCGGATTCGACGACAGCGATCGCCTCAATTTCGACGAGCCCGCCGAGAGGAAGCGCCGACACCTCAACGGTTGAGCGGGCAGGGGGCTCGACAACACCTTCGCTCTCCATAAACGCACCGTAGACCTGGTTGACCTCCTTGAACGCATCCATATCGACCACGAAGATCGTCGTCTTGACGATGCTGCGCACATCGGCGCCGGCTGCCTCCAGGACAGCCTTGACGTTCTGCAGTACCTGTTGGGCCTGGCTGACTACATTGTCGCCGGCGAACTTCCCAGTCCGAGGATCAATACCGAGTTGACCGGCTGAGAAGATCACATTCCCGGCCCGGATAGCCTGGGAGTAGGGACCCACAGCGGCGGGGGCGGCGGTTGTCCGGATAGCGGTTCTCATGATGATGTCCTTTCACGTGTGAGAAGTGGTTGTCACAATAGAGCGGTTGTAGCACCGCCTTAGCGACTCGTCAAGATGCCGCGGCACTTCCGCAGACTATTCGGTCGTTCCAGCTCTTTCATAGACGTGACATGCGAGCAAACGCACTTGGAAACGCCGGGATTCGATATATAAGTGCCGAGAGTGCAGACCATAGATCGACTCAGGAGACGCCGATGACTGACACTTCCTCCACGACCCGACGTTTTCGTTTCTCCATGTTTGCGGCACTGTATGTGGTGCAAGGCGTAGGCCTGGCGTATTTCCGAAACTTTCAGAAACCCTATCTGGACACATTGGGTATCGATGCAGACAGCATCGGATGGCTTACCCTGATCCTGCAGCTTCCCTTCGTGCTAAAGATATTCATCGGCATGGTCAGTGACCGCGTTAGCCTGCTAGGGCTAGGGCATCGCAAGCCTTACATTATCCTGGGCCTTATCCTGGCAGGAGCAGCATTCGCCAGCGCCGCAGTCGTGCCACCTGATGTGAGCTTCCCGTTGTTCGCACTCGTTGTCACGCTGGGAAGCTTCAGCGTCACCCTGTTCGATTCGGCAACCGATGGATTGGCGATCGACATCACACCACGGCAAGATCAGGGCACGGTGCAAGGCTTGATGGTCGCGAGTCGCGCCGGGGCCTTTATCCTGCTCTCGCTGGTGTTTGGGGCGGTTGTGGAACGTTGGGGATATCGGCCGGTCTTTCTCGTGATAGGATTGAGCATGCTGTTCCCCCTCGCGTGGGTCACAATGGTGCGCGAGCCGAAGACCCGGAATGCTTCACAGACGTTTGACTGGCACGCGTTTCGTGCGTTGGGGCAACCGCGCTTTCTGGTCTTCGCCGTCTTTGCCGTAGTCTACTCGATTGGCTCGTTCGGGGTCGACGGGCTGGTGACCTACTTCCTGAGCGAGCAGTTCCGGGCGCCGGAGACAATCATCGGCCAGTATGGTGCGCTTCGCGGCCTGGGAGCAATCGTTGGAGCGATTGGCGGAGGCGCGCTGCTCAGTCGCCTGTCGAGGCGTCGTGGCGCAATCGTCGCAGCCGTCGGTATCACGTTGGGGGCAGCGCTGATCGGATCCGCTACCAGCTCCAGAATGACCGTTGCGCTGGGACTCATCTGGGGACTAGCCTGGGCCTTCCAGGAGACAGTATTCTTCGCGCTAGCTATGGACATCGCGGACAGTCGGATTGCAGCCTCGATGTTCGCCATCATGATGGGCATTTCGAACCTCGGGTCGGCGGTTGCCGACGGGGCGGCCACCGGCCTGAGCGACAACCTCGGCTTCCGGCAGGTCTTCTGGCTGCTGGCAGCCATCAACCTGCTAACGTTGCCCGTACTCGAACGGTTGTTCAGAGTCGCACCAGAGCTGGCCTACACAGGGACGCCGGGGGTCGGTACACCGGCGGATACAGACATCCAAGGAGGAATGGCTCGATGAAACCCGTAACGCTGATCATTGTTGGGGCAGGGGGCAGGGGCAGCACCTATGCCCGATTCGCACTGGCATATCCGAAGCGCGCCAAGGTGGTAGGCGTAGCCGAACCACGCGATGCCTATCGCGAGCGGCTCGTTGCCGAGCATGGAATCGCCTCAGAGGCAGTGTTCAAGGACTGGCGAGAGCTGGCGGACCGGCCGCGCATGGCAGACGCCGTGATCGTCGCGACCCAGGACCACATGCACACGGAGCCTGCCATTGCCTTCGCCGATCGAGGGTATCACATCTTGTTGGAGAAGCCGATGGCTCCCAACGCAGAGGAATGCCACCAGATCGTGAACGCGGTGACCCAGGCGGGCGTTCTCTTCGGCGTGTGCCACGTTCTGCGCTACACGAGCTTTACCCGAGGGATGAAGGCGCTGATCGACAGTGGGGCGATCGGCGAGCTTGTTGGGATCGAACGCCTCGAACCCGTCGGATTCTGGCACATGGCGCATTCGTTCGTGCGCGGTAACTGGCGGAACGAGGGGGAATCGGGGCCGATGTTGTTGACGAAGTCGTGCCACGACCTGGACTGGATCCAGCACATCATGGGGTGCGCGTGCACCGCGGTGGCGTCGTTTGGCTCACTGAAGCACTTCCGAGCGGATGAAGCGCCACCAGGCGCGGGGGCTCGCTGTCTGGAGTGCGAGATCGAAGCGACATGTCCCTACTCAGCTAAGCGGATCTATCTGGAGGCGCTGCGCCGTGGCTACGGAGGCTGGCCCATTGACGTGCTGATACCGAACCCCACGGACGACGATGTGCTCGACGCACTGCGCAGCGGGCCGTATGGGCGCTGTGTGTATGCGTGCGACAACGATGTCGTCGACCATCAGGTTGTGACGATGGACTTCGAGGGCGAACGCACGGCCTCTTTCACGATGATGGCCTTCACCCGGATGCGCCATCGCGATACCCGAATCTTCGGAACGCGGGGGGAATTGACGGGCGACGGGCGATTCATCGACCACTACGACTTCTTGACTGACATGACCGAGCGGATCGATACTGAACTTACAGAGAGTTCCATCCTGGGTGGGCACGGAGGCGGTGACTACGGGCTCATGGATAGCTTCGTGCGGGCCGTGGCGGAGAACGACCCGCAACATATCCTATCCGGGCCTGAGGAGACGCTGGCATCACACCTGATGGTGTTCGCGGCGGAGCAGGCGCGGCGTGAAGGGAGGGTGATCACTCTGTAGTGAACGAGCCAGGGCCCGGTGACTGCAGTCACCGGGCCCTGTTGTAGCCTCGTTGGCAGCGAGCCAGTCAGACCCTACGCTACTGCCACAGCGAGATCGCCTTGAGCGTCAGATCGCAAGTGTTGCCCACGCCAGCAGTAGGAACCAGGTCGCTGTACTGGCCCAGGGTATAGCGCTGGAAGTCGCCGACCAGGATGTGGTCGTGTAGGTTGTTGTCGTTGATGCGGACGGCGGCGAACCCCACAATGTGATAGAGAAACGCATGGCCGCCACCGCCTGCCCTGGGCCACACGTTGCCGCCCAGATTGCCGTCGGGAGGCTCCTCCGGTGGCGTGAAGTGGTCAGCCATATAGTCACTCATGTAGATGAAATCGAAGATGGGCACGACCACGATCTTGTTGTTGTAGGTGTTGATCACGTCCATCAGGGAGCTCTGCCGGGCGCCCGGATCGCCATGGATGAAATCGCCATCGATTCCGCCGACGCTGCCGGAGTAGACCGTGAAGGGGTAGGGACAATCGGGCATCCCGTCCCCGTTCTTGTCGTCTCCGGCCCAACCCTGCAACCCGTCGTCGACTGACTTGGTCGGGTCGTTCCCGCACCCCCGATTCGCGACGTTGGTCTCAAACGAGCGGTTGTTCGGATCAGAGGCCGAGAGGTGCGCCGTGTTGTAGATGAAGTTGAAGTTGAGCCAGCCGCGATGCGCATTGTGGTTGGCCGGGTCGCCGATGCAGTTGCTCCCGTCGCCGTCCAGACAGTACATCCCGCCATGGTGCTGATTGTTCTCCATGACATAGAATGTTTGGCCTGGGCTGAGCGCCTGAACGACCTCCAGGGGAACCGCGATCGGCAAGATGCCGCCGGGGGTGGGGGGCAGGTCCTTGACCACGCCGACCATGCCCGTCGAAGCAGCTGCCGCGCGGATCCGCTCCTGTCCTACGATCTTCAGAAACGTAGTCGTGTCGGAGGTGACCATCGTGACAGAGACCGCCGTAGCGCCGTTGGGGATGCTGCCAGCACCGACCCAACCGAGGTGCTGCAGACTGCCATCCACGTAGGCAGCCTGAATCGCCGCATTGGCCGAGGTATAGTCAACGCCATTCTGCCGAGCCAAGTCTATGACCGCGGTCCGGACTGCCGCATCGTCTGCTGCATTACCCGAGCTACAGCTCATAATCACATTGGATAGCTGCAGGGCACCCGCCATCGAGGCAGCATCTGCCGCGTTCTGCGTCTGTCGCTTCTGAGAGTACAACCTGCCACTGTCAATCGCCAGCCCCACCACTGCTGCCAGCGCAATGACGCCGAATACCATGATGATAAGCGCCTGCCCCTTTTCCTGCTTGGCCATCTGATCCTCCTGAATCGCACCATTAGCTAGAGACGATGTCTATTTTCCTGCAGCCCGACCATCAACCAGATGCAGCATCCAGCGTGCCAACGCCTGTCTGCGGCCCCCTTCCATCTATCCATTTCGAGCGCTTTGTCAGTCAGTCCAACCCAGCAGAGCGCGCGGCACTCACGACCTATTGAGCTGTGATGAGCGCGTGAGTCGCACGTCCGCGCAGCGTCAGTAGATCACCGGGAATGAACGAGCTGGCGAAGGGTGTATACAGCTCCAGCGCAAGAGAGGTCGTGACGGTGACCGGCCCTCCCACAAACAGCGTTGGCCGGACGAGGTTGCCGTCTCCCGGGCGCTCTGGACATACCACGGTCAGTGCGGGCGAGTACGTGATAGCAACGCCATCTTCGCGGATCTGCACTAGCTGACGCGACGCTTCCACCGCACGCCGGCAGATTCCATCTACATCCGTCGGGTTCATTGCGGCGTAGCTGGCTCCCTCATCCGCGGCATCGCGCAGCGCGACGATCGCGTAGTAAGCACGCCCGAAGTCGAGCAACCCCAGCATCAGCATCACCACCACCGGCAATACCAGCGCCACCTCTACGATGCTCTGACCTTTGTCACGTCGTTGACGCATACCTACGTATCCTCCGCTGCAAACCCCGTTCACCCTTCACTCCGGCCTCTCCACGTCGGAGAGCGCCACAACCCCGGTCTGAGCGTTCAGCACCACCTGCATGAGCTCGTCACCGCCGTATGCTGTGACCGTCCAGGAGGGCCCAGCGGCTTTCTGTTGCAGCCGGAAGCTGACCTGTGCGTCACTATGCGCATAGAGAAAGGTCTCTCCCCCAGCCGCAAGGAACGAAAGCCACGCTACATCAACGCCCTGGGCAGGGGGAAACGCAGCGAGCGCCGCTGGCACCACAGGGATCTCAAAAGCAGGTACCCAGAGCAGATTATCGTCATCGATGACGACGGAGGCCAGGCTGCTCGACGCAGAGGAGTAGTAGTTGAACACCCAGGCCACCGGTGGCGAGTCAACCGACTCCCATCCTGGTGCTATATACCAGGCGGCCTCCGCCCGAACCAGCTCGGCATCTCCGGCCCAAGCCTGGGCCCGTTCGCGCGCGCGGTGAGCCGCGTCGGCAAGACCAACATACGACGTGACACCCCGGTTGATCGAACGTCGCTCGTCCGGCACGATACGTGCTTCCGCAACCAGCGGGATAAGGTTCAGCAGCAGCACGATCAGGATCGCGGTCAACAGAACGATCGCGACGAATAGCCCTGCCCGGGACGGCGCACGTGCATTCACTGGACCGGTCACCTCAACCTCATCACCAGGGGCAGGAAGACCTGGGTGTCCGGCTCCTGACTATCACGATAGAACACGGCCAAAGGCAGTGTCACGTTGTTCACGAGTTGGTATTCGACCCAGGCGAAGTGCAAGAGACCATCCGAACCAATCGCCGTGCTGGGGAAGATGGAGAGCCAAGTCATACTATCCGAAACGTTCACGGGGCTCTGCCAGGACGCGCCTCCGTTGAGCGAACACCGGGTCGTGATCTCCTCCCGGCCGGAGCCGACCGCATCCGTATAGCCGTGCCACGAGACGCAGACCTGTTGTCCGCTCACCGAGACGGAGGATGCCGCAAGGGTGGGAAAGTTCCCGGTGACCCAGATGGGCGCCGGATTCAGGGGGACCACGGTGCTCGACGCGAACTGCCTGTAGTAGACATACTGGGCCTGGGGCTGGCTCCTGCTCCCTACGAGGTTCGTCCAGACAACGTGCACCTTACCGTCTGCTCCGACCGCAACGTTGGGACGTACGGCGTCCTGTTGCTCGGCTGGCGAGAGCCTGACCGGGGCCGACCACACAGGGCCGCCGGTCTGCATCGTTCCGACGACGTACCACACGTCACTGTCGACGGCGGTGGCATACTGCTGGAGTTGCTCCCAGACGACGTACACCTTGGTGCCCAGCGTAGCGACACGCGGATACCAAACGCCGCCGCCAACAGCACCCGGGGCGAGGACCGCGTTGTGCGTGACGATGGGTACCGGCGCCGACCAGGCCTGAGCCAGAGACGGGCGATACGTGTAGTAGAGGTCCACCCTGGAGGACGTGCAATCGCTCGCCGACGAGGCCGCAGCGAATACCAAGTGCCAGCCGCTGGTGCCCACGGCCAGGTCCGGAGCCGTGGCGGGGCTGTAGAGGTTATCGAGGATCGTCCGCGTGCCGCCGCCCTGATCGTACTGGCGGACCTTATGCTTGGTGGTGCAGTTCCCCCTGCTCGTGCCTTCCGCCCAGACAGCGGACAACTGGCTGCCTGAGTAGACCACACTGGGTGACCAGGCCATCTGTCCAATGACCTGCGGACTAACGTACGACGTTGTCCAGGTGCCATCCGACTTCTTGCTGAGTGCCATGCCGTAGTCGGGACTTCCCTTGGCCCACGCCACAACCACGCCAGCCGTGCCGATAGCGATGTCCACGTTGTCCTGCTGTAGAATCGGCGCACTCTGCGACAGGTTGGTAGCCCCAACCCAGGTTGCAGACCATGCTTCGGCCGTGGCGGTGGACACCACGAGCAGCGCCAGCAGCGCGGCCCGGACGACGTGCTTTACACAAGGTATTCGCATATCAGAGCTCCGACAGGTATAGGTTGGCAACAGTGTATCCGGAGTCAGTGACGATCACCGGCTGCACCGCCAAGTACACGACGTTGCCCAGCCGGAGTTGCCCCATGATCACGTAGTCACCCACGGGGATGTCAGCCATCTCATAGAGGCCGTCACCGTCGGAGCGACCGGAGGCAACAAGCCGGTCCTCGTCATCGTAGAGGTAGAGCATAACGAATCCCTGAGGCAACGCTCCAATGGACGTGATGCCCCCCAGGTCGCCCGTGGGGCCGGGCGTGACGATGGGCGTGGGCGTCGGTGTCGAATTGGCAACCGAGAGCGTGATCGCCTGTACCGTACTGAGATTATTGTCCTCGTCCCGCTCGAAGACCTGGTTCCAGGTGTCGACCATTGCGACCAGCGTGTGCGCACCGACGGCTTCGAAGCCGGTGGGGACGTACATCGTGAAGCTGATCGTGGAACCGGCACCCAGGGCGCCGACAGCCACGTAGTCCACACTCGCCTGCTGCGCCAGCGGCACACCAAGGTCGGCATCCGCAAACAGATCGACCCAGAAGAGCGACGTGACGTCAGCCACGCCGGCGTTGTGAACACTGGCAACCAGCCGGATACGCTCGTAGGTTCCGGGCAGCGGGTCATCCGTCACCACGAGGTTGCTGATCACGAGATCGGGCAGCGATGTGGGCGTAGCGGTTGGCGTAGGGGTGGCGTTGCAGACAGGGATGACGGCCTCGACCAAAGGTTGGACAAGCCTCTGACTTCCCCCCTTGTTCCAGTGGTAGTACCCCTCCGCACCGATCCGGTTCGGCCCAGCCACTGTGAGGTTCACCTGGACCTGGACATCGAAACTGGCAGTACCATTGTGAGAGACCGTCTTCTCCGGCGAGAAGGGCTGGCCATTCCACAGAAAGCGGACCGTCTCGACTGGATTGCCGCCCACCGGCCACTGCCGCCCGCTCACAGTGACGGTCTGAACGCCGGGCTCGAGACACGGGGCGGACAGATTGACGAAGACGTAGGGGTTGCCGGGAGTCGGTGTGAGCGACGGGGTGGGGGTGGGGCGCTCGCGCACAATCTCGAACGCCTGTTGCCCATATCCCTGAACGACGACCGTGTAGCCGGCAACCATCTCTGGAAGCCCCGAGAAGCTGAACCGTCCATCGGCGCCGACGGCCACACTGCGCTGGAACCCGGTCTGCACAACTCGCAACGTAACACCATAGCCCGCGGCGGCATGCCCGGTTACCACTGTGTCTTCTGCCCAGATCGCGTCGATGTCGATGCCTGGCAGTGGCGTTGCGGTTGCCGTCGCAGGGACACTAGTGGGCGACGGAGACAACGTTGATGTCGGCCCGGGCGTGTTCGTGCTAGTCATGGTGTTGGGCACAGTTGCGGAAGGACGCGGTGTCGAGGTGCGTGTCACGTTGCTGGGTGCAGGGGTTGCTGTGTGTGTCGGCGGGATCGGCGGGGGCGCGGGCGCCGCGAGGGTGCTCGCGGCATCAGCGCGGCTGGTCTGGATGGTGCGCCTGTTCTCGGTGCGCAGGAGCATGCCGCCCGGCATGAAAGGCTGCATCAGGGGCGTAATCGGTTGAACGGTATACTCGATCGTGATAATGACGCGGTCGCCCGCGGCGACGGCGCTCGCCGGAACGGTGGTGGTGTCCGGGCCCTTGTCGTAGGTGATGTTCATCGTAATGTCATTCGACGTGACCATCTGCAGGGTCTCGGTGACGTTGTTGATGATACCGTTCTGGTCCTTGGGGTTAACCATGCCGTAGCGGGCCCCTTCGCGAGCGGCGTTGGCAATGTTGACGTAGATAAACATCACCCGGCCAAACTCTATGGTACCGACCAGGATGAGCATGAGCAACGGCAGGAGTAACGCAAACTCGACCAGCCCCTGCCCAAGAAGTCGGCGTCTGACACCTGTCATTCCCCCATACCCCCTTGCGTAGCCACGTTGTCGCGCACAGGCAGCGGTGGTCCTTCCAGCGGGTTCTCCCCTGGCAGCAGAAAGAGCTCCGGCCGGCCAGCGTGATAGGCCTCTCGATAGGATAACGGATTCCCGAGTGCGTAGTGCGAGATCATCGCGCCCCGATCACAGACGGCGCGAACACGACTCAGCGCGGCGGCATTGACAGTCGTTGTCGCCCCCGCCAACGAATCGAGCACCTCCAGATAGCCCTGCAACTGCAGCGACACGTACTCAAGCGTATCGGGCATCGTGGCCTCAGGCGCCTGCGCTGCGGAGTACAGCAGCTGGTTGACCAACTGCTGAACCTCGACGATCATCTCGTAATCGATGGGCTCTTGCTGCCCAACGAGCACCTGGATCTCGGCGACCCGCTCACCCAGAAATGCCAGGCCGAGCGCTACCCGCACATCGGGAAGTGTGGCGCCGGAATACTGGACCCGCTCGACATGGATCTTCAGGGGGTAGAGGAGCTGACCCGGCACACTGTGGCGCGACGCGCCCACAACTTGGCGGCTGAGTGGTGCCAGGAAGATCACAATGAGAGCGAGCGCAGCGACCATTTTGGCTGCCATCCGGACTTGAGCGCCGAGCCTGCCGGGCAGCCCCAGGATGCCCGCAGAGTGTGGCGACAGGGAGGACGCCGCGGCGAGCAAACGTGCGCGCCCGGGCTGCAGCGCGAACGGAGGCTGCGGCGTTGGCTGGCGAAGGGCACGCTCAAGATTGCTCCCCAGCTGCAGCAGGGGACGCAGTGTCCCTGAATGTCGCGGGTACCAGGTGAGCACCTCATCAACCGCGGCTTCCGGATCATCAGCACCCACGACGGCGTCCAGCCCCTGAGCGAGCGCCTGGTACTTGGTATGACGCCTGAACCCCTTGCTTCCCAATGACATATCGGGATCACCCCTCCAACAGCTGTCGCAACGATGTTAGCGCCCGATGCTGCAATGCCTCGACCGCACCAACGCTCTTGCCCAGAACTTCGGCCACTTCACGGGTCTTGAGTCCTTCACCAAAGCGCAGAATGATGACCTGTTGCTGTCCCTCACTCAGTGATCGCAGCGCCGCCCGGAGTTCGTGGTGCGACCAGGAGTCTGCTAACAGGGCACCACCCGGCTCGCGGGTAACCGCTTCGAACTGCCCATCATCGACCGAGTCATATCCATCGGCCCCGTGGCGGCGATACCAGTC
The DNA here is from genome assembly GCA_034676805.1 of Anaerolineae bacterium. Lineage (GTDB taxonomy): Bacteria > Chloroflexota > Anaerolineae > B4-G1 > SLSP01 > PWVB01. Next base: position 10,469 of record JAXDDO010000055.1, read on the forward strand.
GACAACCGTGTTATGGGCGATTCGGTAGAGCCAGGCCCGAAACGAAACCTGCCACAACTGCCGCGCCCGGATCGCTTCCAGTACTTTGACGAATACATCTCCCGTGAGATCCTCAGCCACCTGGGCGTTCCCCACGCGACGATAGAGATACCCATAGATCCGGTGCGCGTACTGATCGTATAGGTCGGCGATCGCCCGTTTGTCGGCATCCTTCGCACGTGCCAGCAATTCTAACTCGGATGTCATCAGGCGACGCTCCTATATACCTAGACGGAGTTCCTTACCAAAACCATACGCAACAAACCTTAAAAGTCGGTAAATCGTCGCTATTTGGTCGTCAAATGGTAAGAATCAGCGCCGATAATCCAACCGGGTGCAACAGGTGGTAACGGTCCTATGATACCGTGCAGCGTGCTTGCCGCAAGTTCGGCTGCCGGGTGGCGCCCAGCGGGAAGCGGTGTATCTTACTGAGTGCTACGCAGACAGAACACAGCATTCAGGGAGAAGGAGTCTCGCAGTGCATTTGTACTTCGTACGACACGGACAATCAGAGAACAACTTGCTGTATGCGCAGACGGGAGGATCGGAGGGGCGGGTAGCCGACCCCGCACTTACAGCTAAAGGCCACGAGCAGGCAGCGCTGGTGGCGCGGTTCTTGGCCCGGACTGGAGGGGCCGAGTCCTGGGGTGACGGAGATTCACAGAATGTGAATGACGTGAAGGTGACTCACTGCTACACCAGCCTGATGGAACGGGCGGTGGCAACCGGGCACACCATCGCTGAAGCGCTGGACTTGCCGCTGTTGGGGTGGATCGACCTTCATGAGACCGGCGGCATGTTTCAGGACGACAAAGCTACCGGCATGCGTGTCCCACAGCCGGGCCGGTCGAGAAGCTACTTGAGGGCCACTTACCCGCGCATCGTGCTCCCCGAGGGTGCGAGCGAAGACGGATGGTGGAACCGGCCTTTCGAGCTGCACGAGGCGCGCACGCCCCGTGCGCAAAGGGTTCTGGTCGAACTGCTAGAGCGCCACGGCGACACTGATGACGGCGTCATCCTCGTAAGCCATGGCGGTTTCTTCAATCACTTCATGCGAGTTGTCCTGTCGCTACCCGACACAGAGAGCGTATGGTTTGCCGCCAGGAACACATCGGTGACCCATCTGCGCCTTCAAGAGGATGACCAGGACGGGAACAGGGTGCTGTTGTTGTACCTGAACCGTGTGGACTTCCTGCCGGGAGACTTGCTCAGTTAGGAAGCGACGTGATGAGGTCGATCCTGTGACTACTCGCGCTCGCGATAGCCGTCACGAACTGGCGCCCCTGCAGATGGAGCTGCGTGAGGCAATGGGGCAATGGGGATGTCCGTTGTGCCGTCTGTCTCAGAAAGCTGAACACGCTTTCATCGCGTCGCTAAGCTATGAGCGCGTGCTGGACCTGAAGACTCGCGATGCGCTCAAGGCATCCAGGGGCCTATGCGCACACCACACGCGCGTCTGGCAACGCCTGCAGGGCTCGGCTCTGGGGCTTGCCATTGTCTACCGCGTCTCGCTCCTCGACCTGCTCAGGGACACCGAGCCGAATGTGAGCCCTAGCCGAGCGCTGTTCCGACGCAAGGGCCGTGGGCCCGATGCGGCGGAGACGTTGGAGCCATCGGGGCCGTGTCCGGCATGCGAGATCGCGCGCGGCGCCGTGGAGAGGTTCGGGGGCCTGCTGGCCAAGGACATTGAGGACCCAGAAGTGCAGAAACTGCTGCGATCCGCGGGGGGGCTGTGTCTGCCCCATCTGCGTGACACCCTCAGGCTTCGGGGAGCCGGCCGGCACGCCGGTACGCTGATCCGGGTGCATCGTGAGGCGTGGGGGCAACTGCTGGGTGAGTTGGAGGAGTTCATACGCAAGAACGACTACCGGTTCACGCACGAGAGAATGACGCCGGAGGAAGAGACTTCCTGGTCGCGCGCACTCGATGTCCTTGTCGGCCTCGAGGGCCGTCAGAACCAGGGCTGAGGTCGCGCAGTCATCCAGCAACGTCGCCTTCGACCGAGGTGGGCTATGCGGGCTTGTCCGACAGCGGGAGCGTGACTTCGACACGCGTCCCAGGATGTTCAGGATCATCCGTGATTGGACTATAGGCCCGGATGGATCCATTGTGCGTATCCACGATGGCTTTCACCAAGGCCAAGCCCAGCCCCGTACCGCCATACTTGCGCCGGGGAGCGCCTTCTACCTGGTAGAAGCGGTCGAAGATGCGCTGGAGTCTCTCTTGCGGCACCCCAACGCCGGTATCGGAAACCGAGATCCGAGCCCAGCCATTGTCGATGGCCAGCGACACGTCAATGCTACCCCCAGCGGGCGTGAACTTCAGGGAGTTCCCGATGAGGTTGTCGAATACCCGACGTATCTGGAGGGGCACACCTAAGATGGTTGCAGGCAGCTCAGGTGGCTCGATGCGGCCCGCCAGACTGAGGCCCCGGTCGCGAGCCTGCGACTCGAACTCGGTGACCGCTGTGACGATGAGTTCGGGCAGATCCACAAACTCGCGCGCTTCGACCCTGCGTTCAAGGTGCCACAGGAGCGCGATGTCCTCAACGAGACTGCGCAACATGCGGCTGCGCCGGGTGATGACGTTGATGGCCCCCGACTGCTCGTCAGACAGCGACCCGAGTTGACCACTGTCAAGCATCTCGGCGTATCCCATCACCAGGGCGAGCGGGGTCCTGAGCTCGTGGGAGATGTTCTGGATCAACTCGTCCTTCATCCGGTCGAGCTCTTCCTGGCGATGAAGCGCATCTCCCATTAGCTCGGCCTGCCGGGCTGTGCGCTCATAGAAACGCGTGTTCTGGATAGCCAAAGCCACGGGCACGCTGAGCGCTGTCACCCAATCAGCATCGGCATCGCCGAAGGCATGGTCCAGGCAACTCAGAAAGGTGAGTACGCCGATCAGCTCGCCACGGGCCGCCAAGGGCACGTCGAGGACTGACCTGACGCCCTCAACGTCGGCCTGCAGAGAGTCCCAGCGCACCCGTTGCGCCACGTCGTCGCCATGGAGGCCGTCGCGCCACACCTGAACCCAGTCGTCAAGATCCGGGCGCGAGTCGTTCCACTCAACGCCGAGTGCTTCCTGAGAGCACACAGTGAGCCCCTCGGCGGCAGCGGCTCTGAGGCTCTCGGTCGCCTGGTCCCACAGGTAGAGGAAGCTATGATCGGCGTGCAGTGCCTCGCCGATCTGGCGCAAGGCGCGAGAGGCCACCTCCTGAAGACTGAGAGTCTCCGAGAGCGTCTGCGAGAGCCTGTTGAGGATTTGGAGGCGGTTCCGTTCGTCTTCAAGGGAAGAGATGAGGCGCAGGTGCTGAAGCGTAGCGGCCAAATGATCGGCGAACAGGCGCAAGTGCTGAACATCATCGTCCGAGAAGACGTTTGGGTGCGCAGTTTGGACGCTGATCACGCCAATGACCTCATCGCGTACAACAAGCGGCACAGCGATGAGCACCCCGCCATCCTCCTCCCAGAGGTCCGACCTCACGAAGGCCTCGCGCGACTCGACGATGCGGCTCAGTATCGCGACATTCCGTCCATCGGCCCCTGACTCGAGCGCCGCAGCCAGTTCCCTTGCAAGATGGTCCGACCCCACGTGCGCGGAGAGGCGCGGCCCAAGGTCCTCCAGCAGCACGATGCTTGCCCCGCTACAGGGAAGGATCGTGGCCAACTGCTCCACGGCGCGGTCCAGAGCCTGCTGGGGGCTCCGTGCCGTCGACAGGGCTAGGGCAGCCCTGGATAGGGCCTCGAGCCTGCGTCGCGATGCCTCGCGCGCCGTGACATCAAGAACCGTGGCCACAACCCCAAGTCGCTGGGCGTGTATAGTTCGCGCGCCGTGTTCCTCCACGTCGAAGATCGTGCCGTCGCGGCGCACGCCACGGTACTGGTATCGCACGGCCCGCACCTGGCCCAGCACCCGCCGGCGGAGATTGTCAGCCACAAGGCCCTGGCTCTCGGGGGCCGCGAGGTCCACCGGGCCCAGCTTGTCGATGATGTCGAGAGGGGATGTGTAACCGAACATCTCGGCGAAGGCAGGATTGACGTAGCGGTAGAGATCGTTCTGGATCATGACAATCCCGACGAGCGAGTGCTCAGCCAGGCGCCGGAAGCGCTCCTCAGACATTCGCAACGCCTGTTCAGCCTGGCGCGTGCGCTGCTCGATCTCCATCGTCTCGATGGCAAAGCCGAGATCGCGCGCGAGCTCTCGCAGCAGGCCCAGTTCCTCACTGCCGAACGCGTCGTGACCAGGCGTAGCAACGTGCATGACCCACTCGACACCATCACCTGTCAAGACGGGAATACCGGCCAACGCCCAGGGCGCCGACGCCCCAACCTCAGTCTGTGCACCGCCGACGGGCTCGACCACGACCTCGCGCCCTTCGACGACGCGGCGGGTGACAATCCGGATGTGTGCGTGGGCTACCGTGGGATGCGCGGATTCCGCATCGGGCTGCAACCACTCACTCGTGCAGGCACCGGCACAGGCGCGTAGGCGTATCTCGCCTCCCGAGGTCCATTCGCTGACCACGACCAGCTCATAGGCAAGCTCTTCGTGGATGATGCTGCAGACATCGGAAAGCAATCGCGAGCGGTCTTCGCGCACCCGCAGGATAGCCTGACTCACGCGGCTCAGGGCCATCAGCGCCCGGTCGGAACGGTTCGGTTGGCGGTGGAGGGGCACGGGCGTCTGCGGCGCACTCATACGATCAGTCTCCATCGAGCAAATCAGCCCAAGATCCGCCGAGCAATCTGGTTGTGACGTTCCACGAGACCGGGGACTTCGGCGGTAAGGAGATGCCCATCGTCTACCACGATGTGGCCATTGATCAGTGCAAGATCGACCTGTTGGGGCGCACAAAACATAGTGGCGGCAAGGGGGTCGTGTATGGCGGCACCTGCGTAAGAAAGATGGTCCAGGCGCAGGCCGATCACATCGGCTGCTTTGCCCGGCGCGAGCTGCCCAATATCGTCCCTTCCCAAGACCTCGGCGCCGCCGCGAGTCGCCATCCACAGGGCCTCTTCTGCCGAGAGCCCCGCGGGGTTGCCCATAACCCGCTGCAGAAGCATAGCCGTCCGCGCTTCGGCTAGCAGGTGGCTCCCATCGTTGCTCGCCGAACCATCGACACCGAGACCCACGGGGACGCCGGCGTCGAGAAACGCACGGATAGGAGCGATCCCCGAAGCAAGACGCATGTTGCTCGACGGACAGTGGGCGATGCCGGTTCTGGTAGCAGCAAGGCGATGCACCTCGTTGGGGTTAACGTGAACCCCATGAGCAAACCAGACGTCATCGCCGATCCAGTCGAGTGACTCAGCGTAGGCGACAGGCCGCTTTCCCACTGTGGCAAGACAATAGGCTTCCTCGTCCACTGTCTCGGCCAGATGGGTATGTAGCTGCACGCCGTAGGCGCGGGCCAACGTAGCGGACTCACGCATCAACGACTCGGTAACAGAGAAGGGCGAGCAGGGAGCCACGGCGATCCGCAGCATCGCATACGGTTGGGGATCGTGGTAAGCTTCGATCACGCGCCGAGTGTCCTTCAGGATGTCGGCTTCGCGCTCGACGACGCTATCGGGTGGCAGTCCTCCCTGACTCTCTCCACGGCTCATCGACCCACGGGTCGCCTGGAACCGAATCCCGACCTCTTCCGCTGCACGGATCTCGTCCTCGAGCGTCACATCGTTGGGGAAGATGTAGAGGTGGTCAGAGGCGGTCGTACAACCCGACAGGATGAGTTCGGCGAGCCCGATCAGAGCGCTGACATAGATAGCCTCGCTGTCAAGCCGCGCCCATATCGGATACAGCGTCTTTAGCCAGTCAAAGAGACCGGCGTTCTGCGCAGCGGGAACGGCACGAGTCAGCGTCTGATAGAGATGATGATGCGTGTTGACAAGGCCTGGAAGGAGGAGCATGCCGTGTGCATCAATGACCTGGTCAGCCTCTTGAGGTAGCGAGTCGGTTGGGCCAACTGCCTCGATGACGTTGTCCCGTAGGTACACCCCACCGTCCGGGATCCGACGTCGATCATCATCCATGGTGACCAGAAGGTCCGCGTGCTGCACGATCAGGGTGGCCACGACGTCACATCCTCCAATGAACCAGAGTAGCACCAGCCCGGCCTGCGCGAGCAGGTACGAGCAGCCCCCAGCGACCTAATTCGACCTAGTTTAGCACATTTCTTAACAACACGCAAATATAACGTGTCGATCGCCGCCTTGCGCAACGATATATGCAGGCAAGTGGCTACCATGGTATGGAATGCGAGCACCGAGAACGCAGGAAGCGCTATAGAGCAAGTGAGGCCAAGAAAGTGTGCCTCCGGGCAGTTGTGGTATAACGGTGATACTCCCCATAAGGAGGTGAGCCATGATCGTGCGCTGTCTCAGACGCGCGACCCTTCTCGTCGTCCTGTTGTGGACAGGCCTGGCAGCAGGCCAGTTGGATGCCGGGGTGGGCCACCTAGAGCCCGCACCGCCTGCCGACGCGGCCGCTGCGCTCCCAACGCCCAGTGCAGCCGGAGCAGGCACCGACCTAGAACACGCCGCGAGGGCTCTTCTCGACGAGGTCCCGCCCACGGATGCAGCGCTGCACAGCGTGGTGGCCGATGGTAGTGGGTTGACTGTATGCCTTGAAGTGTCACTGGACGCCCTGGCCGCAGAGGGTTGGCTGGGGATCGAACTCATCCAAGCGGAAGTCGCGCGCACACTGACCTCGCTGCCGTGGCAGCAGCTGTCTGTGCAGCGCCACGATCCGGCGAGCGGGCTTTGCACGCCCCTATCAGATTACGCCCCGAGCGCAGCGCCAGCACTCGAAGGTCTGGATCAGGCACCCTCCGACATCCTGCCCAGAGCCTCCGGTACCGAGCTGGCGCCCTACGACGGAACCGTGTCTGGTGCGAGCACATTCGGTTCGCTCAAGGGCAAGACCGTGTATCTGAGCGCGGGGCACGGCTGGAACTGGACTGGGAGCTCCTGGAAGACGCAACGCATCGTCTATCAAGGGTTTATCGAAGACCACAACAACGCCGAAGTCGTGACGCAGTACCTCATCCCATACCTGGAAAACGCCGGGGCAACGGTCATCCCTGTACGCGAGCGGGACTGGAGCGCGGCACGGGTGATAGCAGACAACGATCAAGGGGCACCTGTTTTCACGGTTGTCGGCGACTGGCCTACCAGCAGCGGGACCGGCTATGCAGGGCTGACCTACCGGTTTGCCACCACCGTCAACAGCGCAACGCCTTCGGCGGTTGCGACCTGGACGCTGAACGTACCGGCTGCGGGCCGATACGCGGTCTACGCGTGGGTCTACCCGAGCAGCAATCGATCGCGGGACGCACACTACACGGTCCACCACGCAGGCGGCGCGACGCTCGTGACGATTGACCAGTTAATCTACCCACAGACGTGGCGCTACCTGGGTACCTTTCCATTCAACGCCGGCGCGGCCAGCGTGACTCTCGACAACCGGTCAGCCAGTCCGGAGACGCGGGCCGTGATTGCCGACGCAATCCGCCTGGGCGGAGGTCAGTTCGACACGCTGAGCGGCCTAAGCCTGCTGGTGCCGACATCCGATACCCCTCTGCCAGCACCGGGAGCGCCGCCCTACAAACCTTGGTGGGAGACAGCGACGTTCTACTGGAGCCAGTGGATGGGCTTGAGGCCGTCCGAGTGGCCCTATCTCAATGACGTCGTGGCGCGACCCATATACGCACGCTGGAATCAGCGAGCCAGCGGTGCAGCGAGCGCTGAGGATGCTGTCTATATCTCGTGGCACACCAACGGGTCCACCGGCGCGCCCGACGCCGCAGCCCGGGGCACCGTCTCGTACGTTCACAACAATGACACCTACCCACGCACGCCGGGCAGCACAGAGCTACAGGCCGCAGTCCACAACGAGCTGATTCACGACATCCACGCGGGATGGGATCCGGCATGGAAGGACCGTGGTCAGGGCCAACTGAACCTGGGCGAACTGAGGATGTTGTGGGATGCGGACTACGCGCACGCCCGAATCCCGGGTGTGCTTCTGGAGATCGCGTTCCACGACAACTACGAAGATGCGCTAGCACTCAAGGAACCGGCGTTCAACCAACTGGCGGCTCGCGCCGTCTACCAGGGAATCGTCAAGTACTTCGAGGCGCGTGACGGGACGAACCTGACCCTGGCACCAGAGCCGCCAACGCATCTGCGCGTGGAGAACACGACACCAGGCACACTGCGGGTGGCGTGGCAGTCGCCACCGACCGACGGAGTCGGACTACGTGGCGAGGCAGCCACCGGGTACCGCGTGTATACCAGCCCCGATGGATTCGCCTGGCGCGACCCCACCACAACCTCCGGCACAGAGACATTGTTGACAGGTCTGGGGGCGGGCGAGACCGTCTACGTTCGTGTGACCGCCACAAACGCCGGTGGAGAGTCGTTGCCGACAGAAGTGCTGGGCGCCAGAGTGGGGGATGCCCGGCTGCTGCTGGTCAACGGCTTTGACAAGCTGAATCGCTTCGGGCTGGTGACCGAGGCCGACCCACAAATGGGTGAAAATCTACGGATGTGGCTGGATCGGATGAACAGCCGCGCCTACGTTGTTCACCACGGACAAGCTGTGCCTACGGGATATGCGTGGGACAGCGCGAGTAACGAGGCCGTTGCCGCCGGCCATGTGACCCTGGGCGCCTATGATGTGGTCGACTGGATCCTCGGTGAGGAATCCACTGTTGAGGACTTCTCTTTCAACGCCACGGAGCGCGCGCGCGTCACGGCATACGTGAATGCCGGGAACGCGCTGATGGTCAGCGGCTCGGAGTTTGGATGGGATCTAGTTGGCGCCGGCACAGATCCCAGTTTTATGCGCACCGTCCTGCGTGCGGATTACGTCGCAGACGATGCCGCGACCTGTACCGCGCGCCCGGTCGCGGGCGGAGCCTTCCAAGGACTGAGTGACCTACACTTCGATGCACCCGGTGAGTACGATGTCGACTACCCGGACGTCCTCGCTCCGTTCGCGGGTGCGCAGACAGCCCTGACCTATGCGGCAGGGGTGGGGGGGACGGCAGCAACTCAGTACGCCAACGGGTGTCAGAGGCTGCTTGTGCTGGGGTTTCCCTTCGAGGCATTGCGACCTGCTGAACGAGGACCCGCTATGGCCGCAGCGCTCGCCTATCTGGATGCGTGCGGGGGCATCGATACGACGATCATCAGCCCAACCGCCAACGGTTACTACAACACAATGCCAACCGTGAACGGAACGGCTACGGGTTCTGGCCTCACAAGTGTGCAAGTGCAGGTAGTGCGTAGCAGCGATGGGCTCTACTGGAACGGCAGCGCCTGGACCGGTTCGACCGTGTGGCTCGGAGCGACAGGGGTGCAGGCCTGGTCTTACGTAGGCCTGCCCGCGCTGGCGGACGGGCGCTATACCTTGCGGGCGCGCGCCGTGGGGGTCGCGGTCGACGAGACGCCTGCTGAGGTCGTCTTTACGCTCGACCGGATCCCACCAGGTCTGCCCAATCCATTGGCCCCCGCGGAGGGGAGCCTAATCACGACACCCGCTGTCGTCTTCTGGTGGACCGTGCCAAGCGATAGCGGGTCGCCTCTCTCATTTGAGTTGGCGATAGACACACGGACCTACACCACGGCTGTGACGCCCTATGTAGCTGCTGCGAGAGAGGGGACCCATGCCTGGCGCGTGAGGGCAGTCGACGCCGCAGGAAATGTGGGCCCCTGGTGCGATTGGATCAACTTCGAGGTCGACGTGGAGGAGGTGTTCGTGCCGCTCGTACATGGCACGCATTGATAACGGATCAGCGCTATCTGAACCTGAGTTCGTCCGACTCGGGCACCTTCGACCAATCCCAGAGCCAGTAAGCCAACCCTCCCCAGGGCTGCCAGGGTTCGAAGAATCGCTGCACGTCCTGGCGGGAGACCTCGTCCGCGATCTGCAAGCGCTGCTTCAGGCGATAGCGGGCTGCAGCATCCGTTGGGACGTAATCGTAGCGGCCGATGTTGAGCATAAGCAACCCCATGCTCGCAGGCCCGAGATGCAGGGTGTGAGCAAGCCGGGCCTCCAGCTCGCCAGAGGATATCGGACGACGGACAAGCGCCTCGACGTGGCGGTCGTGTTCGGCAAACACACGGGCAACCCACGAGAAGGTTTCGGCCAAAGCGGCCCCAAACAACTCATCGAGCAGAGCTGCATTGTCGAGCACGTGGGATGGCCTGGGAAAGCTGTGCAGGGTGGGGTTGGCGGGCAGCGGATCGCCGAGCCGGTTGACCAACGTCGCAACGCGGTCGCGGTCAAGCGTGCCATCGACGCGCCAGGCAATGGCGGCAGCGGTAAGGACATCCTCGTAGAGCGTAGCGCCACGCACCAGCCGCGCTCCCAGGCGCGAGACCGATTCGAGCGCTGGCGAGCGACGCGCCATGCGCAGAAACGCCTGCAGATTCTCCTCGAGCCGCAGTAAGCGCCATACCTTCTGGCTGGCCTCCTCTATCTCCTGGCCCGAGAGATGGGGATCGGTCTGCAGCACCAGGCCTGCAGGGGCCTGGTACACCGTCAGGCCTACTGTGTGATCGGTGCCAAGCGTTTCGATACGCTGGAGCTGATCACCACTGCCCAGGACGTGGTATGGCGGGTACAGGAACCACCCGGATCGGCGTACGACCTCACGCAGTGAGAACGTGTCCGGTACCGATAGTAACCAGTGCATTCTGCATCGCCCCCTGTCTATCCCTAGCATACCACCAACGCTGGCGACAGGGGTTTCTAGCCAGTTACAGTTTGGTTAAACGAAATCAGCATGCTGTGGGGCCGAGACGGCGACCTGAACCGCCTCGGCCCCACGACGCAACGGACGCAGGCTAGATCTCAGTCAAGACCCGCTAATGCCAAGCCTCCCTGTAGGACGGGCTTTACCAGTTTGCGATCGGTGACCTCGCAGTAGATGCGGATGATCGGTTCCGTACCAGAGAAACGGATCAACAGCCACCCTTTGTCACCGAACTCGTATTTGAACCCATCGGTCGTGTCGCGCCCAGTAAGAGCCAGCCCGGCCAGAGTCTCGGGGCACTCGCCCTCCAAGCGGGCTCGCACCTGGGGCCGTTTCTCAGAAGGGAAGCGAACGTCGATTCGATCGTAGTAGTAGGCCTGCCCAAGCTTGTCGAACAGGGCCTGAACCAGTTGCGAGGGGGACTTACCAGTCTTCAGCATAAAGTCGAGGAAATAGAGGTTTCCAAGGATACCGTCGCGCTCAGGGACATTGCCGCGGAAAGCGTAACCGCCGCTCTCTTCGCCGCCAATGAGCGCGTCAACTTCCACAAACTTCGGTGCCACGTACTTGAACCCGACTCCGGTCTCGTAGATCTCGACGCCATAGATCTCAGCAAGCCGGTTGAGCATCGACGTTGTCGAAATCGTCTTCACGATGGGGCCGCGTTCACCGCGGACCTCCAGCAGGTAGTAGGCAAGCAGGGCATACGCGCGTAGCTGATCGATGTAGACGCCATGCTCGTCACCGATGCCCATCCGGTCCGCGTCACCATCACAGATCAGGCAGACATCGGCACCCAGTTCCACCGTGCGGGCGAGAGCAGGATCAATGTTGGGTTCAATCGGCTCCGGCCGGGTCATACCGGGAAAGAGCGGGTTATGGTCGGCATGCATTTCCCAGATCGTGTTGGTGCCGTTCCCCAGGAGCCTGGGGAACCATCCAGCGGCGTTCCCCCACATCGGGTCGACCAGGATCTTGCGACCGGCATGGCGCAACTGGTCGAGGTCGACCAGTTCGCCCAGATGGGCAATGTATGCCGGGTCTGGATCCCAGCGTCGAACCAGCCCTTTCTGCTCGGCTTGATCGATCGCCATATAGTTCACATCCTCACCAGTCTCAGGGATATGGCTCTCAATCTCGGCAAGGCCCTCAGGCGCGATGGCCGCGCCATCGGCATCACGGACCTTGAAGCCGTTGTCGGTTGGCGGGTTGTGGCTCGCCGTGATGTTGATCGCGCCGCCCGCCCCACGCTCCTTGATCGTGTAGCTGACAATCGGGGTGGGGCAGTAGCGATGGGTCAACCACACGCCGATGCCATTGCCAGCCATCACCTCCGCCGCGGCAGCGGCGAAGTCGTTCGAGGCGAAGCGACGGTCGTAGCCGACGACAACACCACGATCCGCCAAGCCGTTCTGTTTTAGGTACTCGGCAAACCCCTGCGCGACGCGCCGGACATTGTCGAAGGTGTATTCTTCGGCAATCCTCGCCCGCCAGCCGTCGGTCCCGAATCTGATCTTGGCCACAGCTATCCTCCTTCGCTCACGTCAGTCATAAGTCGTGCTCTTGTCTGAGAAGCGCCAAATCGGCTTCTACCATCATCTGGATGAGGCGTGGAAAACTCACATCGGGCGCCCAACCGAGCACCGTGCGTGCCTTCGCTGGATTGGATACCAAAAGATCAACCTCGGCTGGCCGCATGAAGCGCGGGTCCTGTACAACATAGTCCCGCCAGTCCAGCCCCACGCACTCAAACGCGACCTCACACAGCTCCTGGACAGCGTGCGTTGTGCCGGTGCCCACGACGTAGTCGTCGGCATGGTCTTGTTGTAGCATCAACCACATCGCACGAACGTAGTCGCCAGCAAAGCCCCAGTCACGCTTGGCGTCAAGGTTGCCGAGCGCAACCTTATCGGCCAACCCAAGCTTGATCTTGGCAGCGTTGTAGGTGACCTTACGAGTGACAAACTCCAGTCCCCGGCGTGGGCTCTCATGGTTGAAAAGGATGCCAGAACAGGCAAACAGGCCGTACGATTCCCGGTAGTTGACCGTAATCCAGTGTCCGTAGACTTTGGCCACCCCGTACGGCGATCGCGGGTAGAAAGGCGTATCTTCCGTCTGAGGCACCTCTCGAACTTTGCCGAACATTTCCGAAGAACTGGCCTGGTAGAACCTGATTGTGGGATCTACAGCGCGAATCGCCTCGAGCATCCGCGTGACGCCGAGAGCCGTAACGTCTCCCGTGAACACAGGCTGTTTCCACGATGCAGGCACAAAGGACTGCGCAGCGAGGTTGTAGATTTCGTGCGGCCGGCAGTCGGCAATCGTTGAGATCAGCGAACCCTGATCCAGGAGGTCAGCGGAGACCAACTCGATGTCGTCCTGTATGTGCTGAATGCGCGAGAAGTTTATCGTGCTGGTCCGCCGGACCACCCCAATCACATCATAGTCGCGATCCAGCAGAAACTCTGCCAGGTAGGAGCCGTCTTGCCCCGTGATACCCGTTATCAAGGCACGTCGTCTTTCCATAGGTTTGCGCGCCTCCTCTTCGCTAGTCATCAGGCCCTTGGCGGGTGGAGGGCTCTGCAATGCGCTGCTTCACACGCCGGCGCCACTCCGCAAGAACATCGGAGATCGACTGACTGAGTGGTATAGCAGGCTGCCAGCCTGTATCAGCGTGGAGCTTCTCCGCGCTACCGTAGATAACGGGAACATCAGCCGGACGGTAGCGATCAGGGTCAGCCCTTACCCGAATCGCGACGCTGGCCAACGCCAAGAGCTGCTCCACGATCTGTGCGATCGAGCAGGGGACACCTGACGCAACATTGTAGACCTCACCCGGGCGACCGCGGCGGAGGAGCAGCTCGTAGGCCCGGACGACATCGCGAACATCAGTGAAGTCGCGTTCGGGCGTGAGGTTACCCACGTAGAGTGTCGGTTCCCTCAATCCCAGCTCGATCTCCGCGACCTGGCTGGCAAAGGCCGGCAAGGCAAATCGGGCCGACTGTCCCGGCCCGATGTGGTTGAAGGGACGAACACGAAGTACCGGCAGCCCATAGCTGATGAAGTACTGGTATCCCATCACGTCTTGCGTGACCTTACTGACGCTGTAGGGGTTCTCAGGGCGCAAGGGGTGCATCTCGTGAATCGGCAACGCATCTTCACCAACGCGACCATACTCATCGCCTGATCCGATAACGAGGGTTCGCGGGCTGAGCCCCAGTGCCACACACCCCTCAAGGAGATTCACCTGGCAGAGGATGTTGGTCTCCAGTGTGAGCCACGGGTCTCGGTAGGCCGTAGGAACGTGGGATTGCGCAGCCAGATGTACAATCGCGTCGGGCTTGACGTCGGAAAGCGCGGCTTCCGTAGCCCGGCGGTCACGCAGATCCAGTTCGACCAGGATTTCGCGAGGGCGAACAGCAAGGTCCGGCGGGAGCTGTGGAAACGCGGTGCCGACAACGGCCCAGTCCGTTTCAGCGAGAAGATAGTCCCGCAGGTGCGTGCCCACGAAGCCCGTCGCACCGGTGATCAGTACCCGCATGCCTGTGCCTCTTCCTTCAGCTCGTTGCAGTTACAGGCGCTTGCCGGAACTGCCCATGGTCGGCCTCCGGCCCGCCCCTCTGACACCATTATAGCCTCAGCGCGACTGCAGCCAACTGCTACGTCTGCGGGAGCCAGCCGGGACCGGCACCGTCTACCAGTTCACTCGGGCCGCCAGAGTAGGCTGTCAGCGCCAGACGACCTGCGTCACGCCGCCTTCGTCGGTCACAGCCTCTTCCACTAACTCCTCGACACGCGCCTCACCAGAAAGAAGGTCTTCCACCGCCAACAGGCGAACGTCGCCGAGCCTAACAAACGCGATGGTCGTCCCGTCCGGGCTCCACGTCCATTGGGGCAACTCGATGCCTACCGCGGCGTCGTGGGACAGCAGCAGCCGTTGGTCGGAGCCATCCCGGTCGATCAGGTAGAGCGCGTAGAAGCTCGTCGCGCTCTGGTAAGGTATGACAGCGCGGCCAAACAGCACGCATTCGCCGTCAGGTGAGAACCTTGGCGTGGCCCACATGCCGGACTCGGTAGCAAGCGTGGCGCTGTAGGCACCAGCAGCTTCGAGCATCACTATGCTGAACACCGGGCTCTCCTCAGGCGCCTCGGTCCCGTTGGGTATGTGTACGGCGCCTGCGAGGAACTGCCCATCAGGCGACCAGGTGAGTGCAGGATTCCATGCCCAACTGCTGAAGGTGCGAAACCCCGGAAAGCGGATGAGCTCCGCGCGTTCGCCGCTCGCAATCTCGACCAGACCAACACTCTCCGGGCGGCTGTAGGCGATCAGGTCACCTGCCGGCGACCACGCATAGCGTGTGCCCCACCAGCCATATCCTCCGCCGGCCTCAGGCTCGAGAACCTCCCGCCGCGCAGTCAACAGGTCGTTTTCGGTGAGCACAGCTCTCCACAGATCGTTTATGCCCCGCCAGCCGGGCGCTGGCTCGACGACTTCAGCCGTAGTCCACGCTAGTGCGCGATCGTCCGGCGCCCAATCAGCCCAAAGCACGTCCTGAAGCCCCAGCGCGACGGGGTTGGGCGACGCTTCGGTCGTGCGCACCAGCCATAGCCCATTGAGGTGATCGGTCTCTGTGGCAGTGCGGGTAAACAACAAGCGCTGTCCATCATGGGAGAGGCTGAAGACCCTGCCGTCAAGGTCACCCAACTGCGTTAGCCGGCGCCGTTCGAAGGAGCTACGACGCATGACCCATGCATCTTGGTTGCCGAGATAGGCCAGAGTGCCCGTGATAGGGGTGTTCATCAGTTGCGGCTTGGCACCGATCAGCCGAATCTCGTCGCGGGGCTCCTGGACGATCGTATCGCGAAGCAGCACGCGTTCCGTCTCCTGACCGTCTTCATAGGTGATGCGGTATTCGCGCTCCTGGGTCCCCGGATGGCCTGACTGAAGCAGACGAGACTCCCCATCGGGCACGGTGGCGTCCCGCACCACTTGCCGCTCGAAGGGCAGGGTCTGCGTGACCGTGTATGTTTCTTGAAGCACGCGGACAACGCTCACAGTCATGCCGTCGTGGATCGCAGTGACCTCCGCAGGCGTAACCCTATCGAGGCCGGAAAGCACGACGCCAACTTCGTCAAGTAGGGCCTGAACGGTGGTCGCATCCGTGTCCAGACGCTGCCGTGTGCCATCGGCGACGAGCGTCACCCGGTTTCTATAAGGTGGCATAGTGGGGGGCGCACACGCAGCCAGTACGCTCAGCAATAAGATGACTAAGGCAAGCAGAGCGCGTCTCACAGCCAGCTCCCCTGCGTATACCCGTCCTGGCATCACTCGATCACGCCGGCGCACCACGTGAAGGTGTGTGCTCCACTAAGCAGCCCAGCCACATCCCAGATCAAGCCGCTGGACAAGACGCCGATTTGAGTTGCTAGCCCCGTGGCATCCGCGTAGAGAAACGCGCCGCCATCCCTCGACCAGAGCGCCGTCCCGTCAGCCCCGGGTATCAGGGCAATGGGGTAGGGACCTCCTCCCGAGGGCAAGGCGTAGATGCCGGCGTAGGACGCTCTCCCCGCTGGCTGCAAGAAAGTCGCGCCCAAGTCGGGCACCACATTCAGCGATCTCGGGCGCATTGGCGTCCCCAAGACCTCGCACACCGATGCCGCGACGCCAACAGGCTGCGAGGGCGAACCAGCATCGCGCGCAACTGCAGCTGCAACGCACCCCTGTGCGGGCGTGTTCCACGCCACCCAAAGCTGACCCAGTTCATCCCAGTCGGTCTGGAGCTCGCATGGGGCAACACAAACAGGGCTGGCGGCTATGGGCACATCGGCAGCCTCCACCGACAACAAGACCAGCGCTGGGCCCGCACCCGCGTCCACCTCCACCAAGACAGACTGCCCGTCAGGCGCCCACGCACGAACGCCCACGATCGTGTCATCAGTATGGCCCAGGAGCCGAGGGTCGCCAGGCTGGTCAAGCCCAATCCACCAGATGCCGCGGCTGTCGGCGAGTACGACCGCGTTCTCATCGGGTGCCAGCGCAAATCCGAGGCAGGGCCGATCGTCAAGTCCTCTACAGAAAGCCAGATGCTGCTGACGGAGCGTGGGATTGCTCACATCGAGCATCATCAGGGTCCCACTGCTCTGTTCCAGTTGCGCCGAGGATAGCGTTGGCTGCACATCCCACGCCAGATAGAGCAGACGCGGGCCATCTGCCGTGAGGTCCATGTGGATCCCGTCCTCATCGATGAGACGACCGGCGGTCGACAGCAGGGTATGCTCGCCAAGTACCCGGTCCAGGACAAATGCTTCGCCAGCCGCCGTTATGGTCACCACGTAGCGTCCGTCGGCACCGACGGTGTAGTCTGCCACAGCCTGGCTCTTGGCCGTATCGGGCACTCGCACTGCCACAGGCGCACCGCCCTCAGTCGTGCACAGCCACAGTTGCCCTTCGCGCAGGAAGAGCAGATCCTCCGGAAGCGCAGGACAGATATCGGCAGGCACAGCCGTAGGCGGCAACCTCAACTCGGGGGGGAGTGTAGGCGAAGGGGTCAGCGTTGGCGTCGCGGTAGGGGTGGGCGTCGATGTGGGAATCGGCGTCGGCGTGGCCGTTGGAAGGATCGGTGTACGAGTGGCAGTGGGCGTGGGAGCTGGCGGCGAGGGCTGGCAACCTAGCAGGACGAGGGGCGCTATCACAGCCACGAGCACGGCCCACACGACGGGACGTCTCGGGCGAGGGGAACGGGCGTTCCGGCGATGATGCGCACGCCGGCCACTCACCTGAGGCGGTGTCGACACATTCGGGCTTCTCATACGGTGCCGCAGCTCCTGACCAGGTCCAGGGCGTCCTCACGCGAGCGGACCTCGCCGACCGCTTGCGCCTCGCGTACCTTCTCCAGAACTCGGCCGACCGCAGGCCCGCGAGATATTCCAAGCGCCATCACGTCCCGGCCGGTAATGAGGAGTCCGGGATCGATCACTTCGGAGTGCCGATCAAAGTAACTCCGGAGAAGTACTTGCGTTGCGGCCACCTGCCGCGTCCAACGCGCTTGCCACTTCGTGGTTCCGTCGCCAGGATGGGCTCGCCATAGGGCAATCGTCCTTGCCAGCGCAAGCAGAACAATCCCTATACCAGCGTCTCCAGACGCGCGGAAGTAACGATACACTGCCCGGCGCACAAACGGGCTATCCTCATCTGATTGAGTACGCAGTACCTCTGCCGAAAACTGCCCAAAAGCCCCTGCCTCGCGCACCACCGTGGCCACAAAGTCAATCGCTGACCTGGAGAAGCGCAGTTCGAACATGCGGGACTCGGCGCAACCGGCCGTCTCTGCGCGTGACGGTGGCGCAGCGGCCTGTGTAAGAATGGCGGCACAGGACCTGCTCAGCAGCGCGGCCCACTTGAGCAGATCGCACCGGGTGAGCTCAGCACTCAGCGGCTCGGATAGATACGTCAAGAGACGGGTCTGAAATGCGGAAAAGTGATCCACAAGAGCTGCCCACCGATGACGGGGTAGAGCGCTGCGGTGACGCTCGTGAGGCAGTGCGCTGCCGCTCAGAACCGACACGATATCGATCAGGGCAGCCAGCGTCGCCAGCACCAATTCCCACTCTCTGGGTTTCGCCAAGTCCAGAGCGCCGGCAGCCGCAAGGCGCCCAGCTTCGGGGACTACGTATGCGAGGAGCCCCAATGACCGCAGGCATTCCAGCCCCTCGGGGGCCTTAGGCAGCGCCATGATCTTGACCAGCTCGGCGTGAACGCGCTCTGCTGCGATCGTTGTAATCAACTCACCATGCGCCGAAACGCGCGCCAGGGTCGCCGGCTCGATCTCAAACCCCCGCTCGGTCGCAAGACGGACCGCGCGCAGCAGCCGAGCAGGATCGTCTCGAAAACACCGGTCGCCCGTCATACGGAGGCGATGCACCGCAAGATCGCGCTGTCCACCCAGGGGATCAACGAGCCGCCCGTCCAGGGTCAGCGCCATTGCGTTCACTGTGAAATCCCGCACGGCGAGGTCGCTCTCGATATCTGGGCCGCGCAGGTCCGCGAAATCCAATGTCACGGGCTCGCCCGTGCCGGGCGAACTGACCAACGCCCGTCCCGTACCACGGGTCACGTCCAATGGATAGTACGCGCCGCCCAGCGCATCGGCCACCGAGCGCGCGAGGGATAGACTCCCACGGGCAGCCACGAAGTCCCAGTCTCGCGGGGCACGATCCATGAGCAAATCTCGCACCGCACCACCGGCAAGCCAGATACCCTCGGCCGGCAGGAGATCACGCAGGAGCTCCAAGGGCCACGCAGGCAAAGCGATGTGCGGCGGATGGGGAGAGATCCAGACCGGAGACACGTGTCCTTTCGGCCGTACGGAAGACGCCATGCGGCGAACCTCAGCGCTGGACTCCGCGACGGCTACAACGCTCTTGTCTTCGGCCAGCCCTACCCAGCGCCCGCCGTAATGTGACAAGTCCGGCATTCATCAACTCCAGGGTCGGCTGAGGACCGAGGTATACAGCATAGGTGCGGCGCCCCTCGATGATGCGCCGCACCGATCAAGTCAGAGATCTCCGAGCAACCGCGAAAACCCTCTCAGGCCGCTAGACGCGCGTCTGATACTCACCCGCGTCCGTATCAACGCGGATGACATCGCCCACCGCAATAAAGAGTGGCACCTGGACCTTTAGCCCTGTCTCGCACACCACGGTCTTGTTGGCCCCAGTGGCTGTGTCGCCAGCCACCGCCATTTCAGACTCCACGACCTCAAGTTCGACCGTCGCAGGCATCTCCACACCCAGAACTTCCGTGCCATAGACCGTCAGCGTGATCTCCATACCATCCTTGAGGAAGCCAGCCCTCTTGCCCAGCTGATCTGCGTGCACACGCTGTTGCTCGTAGGACTCGGAGTCCATGAAGTAATAGTACTCGCCATCGTTATAGAGATACTGTGCGTCGCGTCGCTCTACCGCGGCATCTTCGAACCGGTGACCGTCGAGGAAGTTTCTGGGAATGATCGACCCGGTCCGCATATTGCGAATCTTTGTACGGATAATGGCGTTACCACGGCCCGGCTTATAGTGCTGGTATTCCAGCACCTCAAAGAGCTCGCCATCCAGCAGGAAGGTCGTGCCCTTGCGTAACTCATTGGCATTGATCATGGGGCCTCCTCAATCTCTCGTCTGCGAGTCTATTATATGTTGAGGCCCTCGAACGTCAAGGTACATAGTAATCCAGCGCGGCAGGCGACATAATTTCTATAGAGCACGGTGCGACTTGCTGCAAACCACTTTTTTATGTATAATCGTAGATAAATCCCTAGGAAGGAGCGTTCCGATGCGCCGACAACCACTTGCCCTAGTCTTGATCGGTCTTTTGATCCTTTCGGCCATGTTGGCAGGCTGCCGAAGATCAGCAGCCCCGCCGGTGGACGAGCTAACCCCGGAAGAGGAAGCGACTGCAGCGATGCAGGAAGCGGAGGACAACACCGACGACATGGAATCACCGGTCGCCACAGTAGCACCAACGGCAGAGGTGACGGAACCCCCGACCGAGGAAACTGCGGAGACTGTCGAGACTGTGGAACCCACCGTCGCTCCGACGCCTACGACTCAACCGGTGGTCGAGCAACCTGTTACGGAGATCACCACTGAGCCGACGGCTGCCGCGCCAACCACAACGACGGGTACCGCGTGTGGCACCTACGTCGTGCAGCCTGGCGACAACCTCTTCCGAATCGCGCTGCGTCACAACCTTACCGTTCCCGCGCTAGCGCAAGCGAACAGCATCACCAACCCATCGCTGATCAGTGTGGGCCAACAGATCACGATTCCGTGCGAGGGCGGCAGCACGCCCACGACTCCCGAGCAACCCACGACAGGCCAGTGCAAGACGGTCTACATCGTCCAACGGGGCGACAACCTGTTCCGAATTGCGCTGCGGTTCAACTACAGCCAGCACTACCTGGCTCAGATCAATGGCATCGAGAACCCATCGCTCGTCTACGTTGGGCAGAGTATTTGCATTCCCTAGGGTGGGGGGGGGTAGTCGGCTAGGCGACTAAGGTCTGATGATTCGGGTTCACAGCCTCGGAAACGACCGCGTCCGGCGGGTGCTGGCGTTACAGCGCAGCACCCGCCGTCGATTTCGTGAGGGACTGATGGTCACCGAGGGGCTGCGCCTGGTAGCCGAGGTGGCGCGTTCGTGCGTGCCGATCTTGGAAGTGTTTGTCACATCGGAGTATCTCCGCGGCACCCCCGAGGCCGCCTCTCTGGTAGACACGCTTGCCCCGGCAGCGGTCATTGTCGAAGTGTCCGACGAGGTGATGGCGGCAATGGCAGAGACGGTGACGCCTCAGGGGATCCTCGCGGTGTCATCGATTCCCGATCTTGCTCCTGTTGCAGGAGAGGCTTTCACGCTCATCCCGGACCAGGTTCGCGACCCGGGGAACCTCGGCACGATGCTCAGGACTGCGTGGGCTGCAGGCGTAACTCAGATCCTGCTTCCTCATGGGACCGTAGACTACACGAACCCGAAGGTCGTACGGGCCGGTATGGGTGCTCACTTCCACCTGCCAATCCACACACTGGATTGGACCGAGATTTGGGAGCGCCTGGCTTCCGCGAGGGTTTGGCTCGCAGAAGCGAGACGCGGGCAATCCTATGAAACGGTTGACTGGCGTGGGGAAACGGCTCTGGTCGTGGGAGGGGAGGCGACAGGCGCCGGCAGAGGCGCGCGTAGCGGCGCCGAGTACGTACACATCCCTATGGCACCTGGTGTCGAATCGCTGAACGCTGCAGTAGCAGCGTCCATCCTGCTCTTTGAGGCCTACCGGCAGCGGAGAGGAGCGTAGCCGACGTCAAGTCGCCCGCAGTCTGGTCTGGCGAAGCCCAAGTTTGTCCAGCGCCGCATCGATGATGGACGCGTGATCGAAGGCCAGAGGCGGCAGGCCCGCAAGAGGCCACCAGCGCAACGCCCTGGCATCATCACCGGCTTCGGCATCACTACCACCCGAAAGCCGTGTGACGAAAGCCACCGACACGACCCACCCCCGGGGGTCGCGGCCGGGCTCCGCGAAGACCCCGACCTCTTGCAGCGCCGTTACCGCCAAGCCCGTCTCTTCCCGGGCCTCACGCATCGCCGCAGCCTGCGGCGTCTCCCCCTCGTCCACAAAACCGCCCGGCAGGGCCCAGTGCCCCGGAAAGGGCGGGTGTGCCCTCTGAATCAGCAGTATCTCATGGCACTCGGCCGATGAGCAGTCAGCATAGTTCGATAGACGCAGAATCACAACGTCGACCGTCAGTGCTGGGCGCGGATATTCGTAGCAGTACGGGGCAGCCTCAGACATCGGAATCGACGAACAGAGACTCGTCCTCGTCGTCCTCTTGGGTCTCTTCTGCGGCTGTCGGGGCCTCTTCGTCTCCCTCTTCCTCAGAAGACTGCTTCAGAGCGTCCGCACGCTCGGCAAGATCAGCTACCAGCGTCCGCACCGCGGTCAGTGATAGTACCGAGACGAATCCCGGATAGACCGTCAACAAAACCGGTAGCACGATCGATAGGACCAGGGCCAGAATCGAGACAATCACCAAGATCAGGGTCTGGATTGGATGCAAGATCGTCAGGAAGAGGCTGTTCCGCAGTACGAGGAGCATCCGTGGCTCCTCCAGTTCCATTAGGAAGGACTGAGCATAGAACACCACGCCGGTCCAGAGTAAGCCCAGCACGATCCAGATGGGAATGAGCCAAGTCGTGACCGAGGTCGGGAAAGGCGAGACCTCGGGCGTCGCGTAGAACCACAGGTTACTCGCCAGAATGCCGTAACCAAGAAGTACGATCAGGAAAAGCAGAAACGCGCGCCCTCCGAATTCCTTCACTCCGCCCCAAATCAGGCCCCAGCTAACGCCCATGCCGCGCACAGCCCGCTGGCCGACTATGTAGACACCCGCGAGGGCAAAAGGCCCCGGGATGATCAGCAGCCAGCAAGCGGTGTGGATCAGGCCGACAAGGAAGAAGAAAAACAGCTCGTCGTAGAAAGCGACTGCTGCTTTGCCGATAATCCGGAATACGCGCATAGTCCCTGCTCCTGTTCTTGTGGTAGTTACGTTCGGGCACTTGTGAGAGAGGTTTTGGCCAATCAGTCGACGACCCGGCAGACCAGGCCCTTCAGGTAAGCACCCTCCGGGAAGGTCAGTGCGACTGGATGGTCGCTCGCCTGCATCATGCGCCGCACAATCTGAACCGATCGACCTGTATCGAGCGCGGCGCCGAAGACGATTTTCTGGAAGAGATCGTCGGAGACCGCTCCTGAGCATGAGAAGGTGAAGAGCAATCCTCCTGGCACCAGCAGGTGTATCGCCTGCATATTGATGTCTTTGTAGCCGCGAGCCGCCCGCTGCACGTCGCGCTGCGTAGAAGCGAACTTGGGCGGATCAAGCACGACCAGATCATAGCGCTGCCCCGCATCGCGGAGCCTCCGCATCACATCAAACGCGTCGCCGGTGATGTCTTCGGCCCGTGTGACCGGGAGCTTGTTGAGCGCGAGGTTGTCTCGCCCCAGTGCCAGGGAGTCGGCGGATGTATCGACGTTGGTTACGGCACCAGCGCCAGCCGCCAGGCCATAAACGGCAAAGCCGCCCGTGTAAGCAAAGACATTCAGCAGTCGGGACGATGTGTTGGCCATGGCACGCCGGGCCAACGCCTCACGCAGCGACTGCCGATTGTCACGTTGGTCTAGGTAGAAGCCGGTCTTGTGGCCGTGACGGACATCGACGGTAAAGGCAAGCCCGTGCTCCGATATCGTGATCCGCTCGGGAGGCGGTGTGCCGCGCAGGAGTCCTGACTCGCCATGCAGCCCTTCGCGCTCGCGTACGTCAACATCGCTGCGCTCGTAGAGCGTACGGGGTTCGAGCAGGTCCCACAGAACGTCAGCAAAAAGCGGACGCCGGGCATCTGTGCCGGCAGTCAGGTACTGCACCACAACCGTGTCGGCGTAGCGATCAACGATCAGGCCGGGCACGCCGTCAGACTCCGCGTTGACAAGCCGGCACGCCGTGGTATCTCCTCCCACCAACACGTCGTTCCTGAGTTGCACCGATGTCTTGATCCGGGCGCGCCAGAAGTCCGGCCCTTCGGGGACAGGATCTTCAACCCAGGAGACTAACCGCACGCGAATCTGGGAATTGGGGCTAAAGTGCCCCCACGCCAGGAATCGCCCCTGCGCAGAGAAGACACCGACCAGATCGCCGCCAGACGGCGTGCCTTCCACACGGGCAACGCTCCCTGAGAACACCCACGGATGACGCCGCAGGACGGAGGCCTCACGCTGCGGCTTGAGAAACAACTGGGCACGGGTTTGGCTCACTGATCGGCCTCCTCGCCGACCAGTGACCTCAACGTTGCCTCGAGGGCAGCCTGTTCGGCGCCATAGCAGGCCCAATCACCGGTGCTGAGGCAGGCCTGCGCAGCCTGATAGTGCTGCCAGGCACGTTGGGCCAGCTCATCGAACGTAGACGTTGCACCCGGCTGCAGAGCGACACCGGAAGCAGTGCCGAAGATCTGAGCTAGCGACGCTTCCAGGGTCGGCGTCATTGTTACACCATCGGCGTAAGCAACGATGATCCGCGTCAGCTCGGGAAGCTGGCCCGACTCGGACTCTAGATAGAGGGGCTCGACATACAAGAACGCCCCGCTGATCGGGATTACCAGTAGGTTCCCACGGAGCACGTGTGAACCACGCTGGTTCCACAGAGACAACTGCTGGGCTATGAGGGGGTCCTGGTCTATGCGACCCTCTACCTGCAATGGGCCGTAGACGAGCCGGTCCTTGGAAAGCTTGAAGACACCCAGCTCGCCGTAGTTGTCACCGTCACACCGTGCATATAGCCAGGCGACCATGTTCTGTTTCTGGCTGGGAACGAACGGACGGATCAGCATGAACTCCAGCTCGTCGGAGTCTGGCAAGCGCATCGTCACGTAGTAGGGTTCCATAACCTGCT
The DNA here is from genome assembly GCA_034676805.1 of Anaerolineae bacterium. GTDB lineage: Bacteria > Chloroflexota > Anaerolineae > B4-G1 > SLSP01 > PWVB01. Next base: position 35,256 of record JAXDDO010000055.1, read on the forward strand.
GGGAGGTCTCAACCAGTTCCTGAGGGATGTCCCAGAGATCCTCTCGGTTGTAGAACACCTGTGGGTCGCGCATATGATAGGTGGCATAGAGTTCGGACTGGATGCGAAACAAGGTTTCCGGGTACCGCCAGTGTGAACGAAGCGCTTCAGGCATGGCCTCACGCGGTCGGAATATGTCCGGGAAGATGCGTGCATAGGTCGCAGCCACGGGATCGCCAGGATCAATCAGATAGAACTGGATCTCACCTGTGTAAGCATCCACTGTCACCTTCACGCTGTTGCGGATGTAGTTCACGCCATTGGTCGGCTGGGCGTAGGGGAAGTGCTCGGTCGACGTGTAGGCGTCGAGCAGCCACATCAGGCGGCCATCGACGATGACGGGATAGGGGTCTTCGTCATAGGTGAGCATGGGCGCGATCGTCTGCGCACGATCACGGATCGTGCGGTGGAAGAGGATGCGACTGTCGCTTGAGAGGGCAGAGGAGAGCAGCAACTGCGTGCTACCGAACCGCGTGGCCAGCAGCAGGCGTCGCAGTGCGCTCCCCAGCCGCACGCCGTCGGGCCCACCGTATGTCGTGTAGACATTGGCATCGCCTTGAGGGAAGTCGAACTCCTCCTCGGATGTGTTGATGACCACGTACTCGTGCGTGCGCTCGCCGAAGTAGATCGCGGGCTGCGAGATCGACAGCGTCGGGTCCTGGCTAACGGGCGGAATGTCGCGAATCAGCAGATCGGGGAGTCCGTCGACGGTCACGCCGCTGGCGGCGTTCATCGCCAGGCCATAGCCATGGGTGAAAACGAGATGCCGGTTGACCCACGTTTGCGCCTGTTCGGCCAACTCGTCAACATCCAGCTCGCGCGCGCTCAGCATAACCTGAGTCAGCGCCCCGTCCACAACGTACCGATCCACGTCGACATTGTCAAAAGTGTAGTAGAGACGAATCTCCTGCAGTTGGCCATAGGTACGGCGCAGCGGACGGTAATCCCAGAGCCTGACATTGCGCAGCACATCGGCGTTAGCTTCCAAGTCGTTCGCGTCGATCTCGCCGCTGGCGGCGTAGTCGCGTTCCTCAACACCGTCAAGTCCATAGGCATAGCGCGTATAGGTGATGTTGTGCTCGATGTACGGCTGCTCATAGAACGACTCGTTCGGCTCGACCGTGAACTGCTGAACAATGGCGGGATAGAGTGGGCCGATGAGGACCAGACCCAGCCAGAAGAACCCAATCGCGACAAGCAGCTTCCACTGGCGAGTAAACAGATTGGCAATGAGTACGACTGCTGCCGCAAAAAAGAGGGCAATCTCTACCGTGAAGAGAGGCAGGCGAGCATGGATGTCGGTGTAGCTCGCACCGAAGATGAGGCCGCCCCGCGACTGCAGCAAGCCGAAGCGACCTAGAAGGCGATCGAGGCCCATTGTGAGTAGCCAGACGGCTCCCAACAGCGATAGATGCGCCGTGACGCCTCGGGTCTGCAGTTGACCAAAGAGCGCATAGCGCGCCAGCACGCCCACAAGCGCCAGCGCGATGAGCGCCTGGGCACGCGCGACCAGCTCCTGATACCACGGGAGACGGAAGACGTAGAATCCAACGTCGCGCCCAAAGATGGGATCACTCAGGCCAAAGGCGATGCCATGCGTCGAGAGCAAATAGGTTCGCCACAGCTGGCCGAACGTAACGCCCAGGATGATGCCTGCGATAAGGGCCATGACAGCAAAAACGATCCGCAGTGGGCGGCTCGATACTTCGACCTGACTCGGCCGACCTGAGCGAGACGTCGCGAATGGATTCCGCCCGGTCAATCGGGCCTTGGGAGCAATCCAGTGCGGCACGAGAGCCCAGTTGGCCAGCAGGAAGACGCCACAGACAACCGCGGCGGCTGTGGCAAGGCCCACAGAAGCGGTGATCCGTTTGATGAAGACGGCTGTGAAGTCGAGGCTGTCGAACCAGAGCAGCTCGGCATAGAACCGTGCGAAAGCTGGCGACAGAACGCAGAAGACCAACGCCAGCAAGATGACGCCTATCAGGCGAAACGTCGAATCCCTGTTTTTGGTAGTGCGGGCCATAGCTGAGACTCCCTCAAGTCCACGGCACACGGCGCCGTGGCCCACCCATGATACCATTGTCGAGCCGGATTGCGAACGGGAATCCGCCAGACTCGGTCATGGCGGAATCGTGTATCGCGCGCCCCTGACGGGTGGGGGGCTCCGCAGGCCCAAGTGAGTTGCGGAAATGCGCTAGTGTGCTATGATGCATGAGTTTGCCCGGGCGCCACTGCTCCATCGAGCCGGCGCCGCTGGGACAATGGTTTCTTGTATGTGAACCAAGGAGGAGACGATGGCAACACGTAACGACCATGTGATGCAGTGGGGAGAGGTGTATATGGTTAAGCCCAATCATCCAACTGGCCTGGAGCCGCCGGGATAGCGCGCTTCCGCCTTCACGAAGCCCAGTCGGCCGCGGGATGGAGCAGACAGCCTCCGCCGTAGCCAGCACGGGGCAAGACAGGCGAATAGCAGCGCAACTCACCGGCGAGCGGGTCAAAGCATATCGCGGTTGTGTGCATCCTCTGATCACACGACCGACTGCGGAGAAGACACCCGCTCGTTTTGCGTCTCTGGGAAGGTGGCGCAGGCCGCCTGCCGTGCGGGCAGCTGGGCAGTCCTGGGTAGAACCTGGCTGTTGCGCTCTGTTAGAAGGGCAGAGGACCCAACGTACTAAGACATGTCAGAGACACTTGATCACAGTCTTGCGAGCAAACTAGCACTAGATCTGAAGACCATCCTGACGCCCCGGCGGCTGGTGGGACTCTACCGGCTGATGGCGGGGTTCCGATGGCTGTACCTTGGCGCGCTGGTCGCCGTAACCATAGGGGCTTACGTCCGAACTCTCTTCTACCGCCTGGTTAGGCACACCGTTGACAACGTCCTTGGTGATCCAGGCGCGGCGAACCAGCTGCCGTGGATCGCTGGCGCCTTTGTGGGGCTAGCAGCGCTCGAGGGGCTCTTCGCGTACATGCGTGGCACATGGTCGGCGAAGACAGCTGAGGGCATTACGTTACGGCTTCGTAACTACCTCTTCGATCACATCCAGCGTCTGCCGTTCGGCTTCCACGACTATGTCAAGACCGGTGAACTCATCCAGCGGTCTACCTCGGATGTCGATGCCGTGCGCCGGTTTTTCGCCGATCAGGCACTGGGCATCGGGCGCATCGTCGCACTCTTTCTGGTCAACCTGGCCATGTTGGTGACACTGGACCTGCGCCTGGCGCTCACATCGATCGCAGTGATGCCGGTGATCGTGGCCATGTCATACTTCTTCTTCGGGCGTGTCTCGAAGGCTTACGAAGCGTACCAGGAGCAGGAGGCCAAGCTCTCCACAGTCTTGCAGGAGAACCTGTCGGGCGTGCGCGTCGTGCGCGCCTTCGCCCGCCAGGACTACGAGACCGACAAGTTCGACCGTGAGAATCTCGGCAAGTATCACCGTGGCCGGAGGCTCACCTTCATGCACGCCCTGTATTGGCCGCTCTCCGACGTCATATGTGCAGCTCAGACAGTCCTGGCGATGGCAACCGGCGCGTCCATGGCGCTGCGGGGCCAGATCACGGTCGGCACGTACATGGCCGCGATGGGTATGGTCGTGTGGATCATCTGGCCAATACGGAATCTCGGCCGCCTCATCGTCAACGTCTCGACGGGCTTGGTCTCGTACCAGCGGGTTGCGGATGTGATCGCCGAGGACCGCGAGGACATCGACGAGGGCACTGTGGCTCCCGGGGCTGCTATCCGCGGCGCGCTCGAGTTCGAGAATGTGGGTTTCGCCTATGAGCCGCGAGCGGTTCTCGAAGATCCGGAGCCCAAGCGCGCCAGGAGCCGCAGAGGGGAGAAAGCGCCTGCGAAGGAGAGCGAGCCCAAGCCTGCCGCGCAGGGCGAGCCAGCGCCATCAGTCGAGGTGCTTCACGACATCACGTTCAGTTGTGCCCCAGGGGAGGTCGTAGCGCTGCTAGGCTCAACCGGCTCAGGCAAGACCAGCATCATCAACCTGCTCTTGCGCTTTTACGACTATCAAGAGGGCCACATCACTCTGGACGGAATCGAGCTGCTCGACTATCCGCGAGCGCTGCTGAGACGCAGCATCGGCATCGTCGAACAGGAGCCATTCCTGTTCTCGCGGAGCATTCGCGAGAACATCGCCTATGGCGTGGAGCGCGACGTTTCTCAGGAAGAGATCGAAGCCGCAGCCCGGGCAGCGGCTATCCACGCCATCATCGTTACGTTTCCAGACGGCTACAACACCATCGTTGGAGAGAAAGGGGTGACGCTCTCCGGTGGTCAGCGGCAGCGCGTAGCCATCGCCCGAGCACTGCTCAAGGATCCACGGATTCTGGTGTTGGACGACGCCACATCATCAGTAGACACAGAAACTGAAGAGCTCATCCGGGAGGCATTGGCCAAGCTGATGGAGGGGCGCACCACGTTCATCGTGGCTCACCGCATCCAGAGCGTCATGGCCGCCGACCTCATCTTGGTTCTTGACAGGGGGCGCATTGTGCAGTCGGGCACTCACGCCGACCTAGTCAACCAAGAAGGCCTCTACAGAGAGATCTACGAGATCCAATCCCGGATTGACGCTGAAGTGCAACAGGAGGTTGCAGCGGAAGCGGAGCCCGCACTTGACGGGCAACTCGTGTAGCACTGCACACCAGGAGGAACGTTGGCATGAGTTACCAATTCGAGGAAGAGGAGTTCACCACTTCGTTCAACGGACGCGTTGTGCTGCGTGTGCTGAAGCAGGTTCAGCCCTACTGGTATGGAGTAGCCGGTTTCATCGTGCTTATCGCGATCACGTCCTTCACCGACTCGTACTTCACATACTTGAGCAAACTGATCGTGGACGATGGGATCCTGAGTGGAGATGCTGAACGCTTGAGGCAGCTACTGACGCTGTACGGAGGACTCGCCATTGGTCAGGCACTGACAGTCTTCGGCTTCATCGCCTTGGCTGGTGTTCTGGGCGAGCGGGTGCAGTACGACATGCGCCGCAAGCTGTTCACCCATCTGCAGACGCTCTCCTTCTCCTATTTCGACAAGACTCCGGTCGGCTGGATCATGTCGAGAGTGACGTCAGACTCGGAGCGCATCGCGGAACTGGTGACGTGGGGGCTGATCGACATCACGTGGGCGATTCTCAACGTTGTCACGTCCGTCATCTTCATGATGACGATCAACTGGCGCTTGACCTTGATCGTCGTAGCCATCGTCCCGGCGATGCTGTTCATCGCCTTCTGGTTCCGCCAGCGCATTCTGGTGCAGTATCGCGAGGTGCGCAAGCTGAACTCGATGGTAACCGGCGCCTTCAACGAGAACATCAGCGGGGTGCGAGTGGTCAAGGCTCACGTTCGGGAGCGGCGCAACCTGCAGGAATTCAACCGCAAGAGCAGCGGTATGTACCATGCCGCATACAGAGCCGCCTGGCTGTCCGCCCTCTTCTTGCCGATCATCCAGCTCGTGGGCGCGTTGGGCACGGCCGCTGTCGTGTGGTATGGGGGGCTTAGGGTCGAGATCGCCGGGATGACAATCGGTGGCCTTCAGGCCTTCTTGAGCTATCTCGCGTTCATGATGTGGCCAATCCAGGACATGGCCCGGGTCTATGCGGAGATGCAGCGGTCGGTGGCCTCTGCGGAGCGCATTTTCTCACTCATCGACGCGCAACCTGATGTCGTCGACCGGCCAGGGGCGGTCGAGGTCGGCGCGATCGAGGGTCGCGTGGAGTTTGAACGGGTATCGTTCAGGTATGAAGAGGGCAAGGACGTGCTTACCGATTTCAGCCTGTCGGTGGCTCCTGGCGAACACATCGCGCTGGTCGGCCCCACAGGTGGTGGCAAGTCCACGATCGTCAACCTGATCTGCCGGTTCTACGAGCCCACCGAAGGCGTCTTGCGGATTGACGGTCGGGACTACACCGAGCTGACACAGCACGCCATTCAGTCGCGGATCGGTATGGTGCTCCAAACCCCCCATCTTTTCTCCGGCACCATCCGCGAGAACATCCGCTATGGGCGGCTGGACGCCACGGATGAGGAGGTCGAGAACGCAGCACGGCTAGCCCACGCCCATGAGTTCATCGTGGATATGGACCGCGGCTATGACGAAGAAGTGGGGGAGGGGGGCGGTTTGCTCTCAGTGGGGCAGAAGCAGCTCGTGAGCATCGCGCGTGCTATCCTCGCCGATCCTGACATACTGATTCTCGACGAGGCTACCAGCTCAGTCGACACGCTTACCGAGGCCCGCATTCAGCAGGGCATCGAAGCAGTGATGCGCGGTAGAACCAGCTTCGTCGTCGCCCACCGTCTTTCGACCATCAAGCGCGCCGATCGCATTCTGCTGATCCGTGACGGCCAGATCACGGAGATGGGCACTCACGAGTCGTTGATCCGTGCCCGTGGCCACTACTTCGAGCTCTACACGCGGCGGTTCCGTCGGGAGCGCGAGCGTGCCTACGGCGTAGATCGCGAACTCGTCGTGCCGGCTGGCGCAGAATGACCTAGGGTGTAGCCACGGTTCTGACGGTTTGCCGTGGACCGTGGCTACACCGCATCGCGAGTCACGAGCCATGTCAGGCGAAGCGCACCAGCTTGCGGGCGCGCCAGCTATGAGCACCGGTCGTCTCGAAGCGACGGGCGCCCGGCGGTCTCTGGTGCGGCGGAGCTACACCCGCGACAGGGGCTTACCACCTGGGGGTAGCAGTCACCTGACGTGGGATCCAGGGGGTTAGGGTGGGGGTAGGCGTCTGGCACGTGATTGCCTCGTCGAGCCACTGCTGAAGATCCGGATCCTGCGAGCTAAGCCGGCGGAAGATGTCTTCTGCCTCTGCGCACCGTTGGGTGGCCAGATAGGCCCGGGCCAGCCTGACATTGAGGTCGATAATAGCGTCGTCGGTCACAAGCGTTAGGCTTGTGTCTCCTCCCGCAACCTCGACTGCAGCCACTTCGAGGACCATCGCGGCCTCACGGTAGGCATCGCCGGCGAGGTAAGCATTGCCCAAGGTGTACCAGAGGAGTGCTGGCGCTGTGGGTTCCTCCGTCAGGGCCCCCACCAGGACCTCGATTGCCCCCCGGTGATCCCCGATGGCAAGCAGTGCCTCGCCGCGGTAATAGGGTTCGAGCTGGGTATCGGGGTTATGAAGGCTGTACAGATCCGCCAGCGCCACCAGCGCATCCGAGTCCTGAAGCGCGCGTGCGATGGCCCACTGCTCGCTGAAGAGCTCGGGGGCCAGTGTCAGATCCAGGGCCAGCGCTGTATCAAGCGCTTGCTTGGCGCCGCCGGTGTCGCCGGCGCGGTCGAGTACGACGCCCAGGAGCGACCATGCCCGCGCATCGGTTGGGGCGACACGGATGACGCGTCGGATCCGCTCCTCAGCGTCTGTGAGGTTGTTCTGCATCAGCGCCAGCCGCGCCCCGGCCCTGAAGAGCTCGGACTTGTCGGGATAGGCGCCTTCTGGCAGGGTGGACACGAGAACCAAAGCGTCAGTCCATGCCCTCTCGGCTGAGACGAGATCGCGTCTCAGTAACGCCCGGTGGAGCGCGGTGAGATCGGGCGTCTCAAGTGGCTCCGGGGTAACCGCACGGGTGGGCATCGGGCCCCAGGTAGGGGACGGGCGTGGTGGCACAGCGATGGCAACAGGCTCTATCGGGTTCTCTGCAAGCTGCCCGCGAGTGGCGTATGAGGCTGTGAGCAACGCAGAACCGATGACCAGGAGAATCGGGCAAGCGATAAAGAGAACACGGCGCGACCAGCCCCTTGGCGAGGATTGTGAAGCGCGGGATGCCCGACTGCGGAGCATTACCGAGACTCCTGCGCCGCCGACCGGCGCGCTTGCCAGACTCGCCGGTACTTGAGCATCTCGTAGTACCCCATCAGCGCGCTGAGCAAGAGCCCCCACGCCGTATCGCGCCATCCCTGTAGGGTCACAAAACGCCACCAGAACTGGCGCAGGGCCTGAGTATAGGGGGTGTGCACACCAGGCGCGGCGCCCGATTGCAGCAAGATCCCCACATCGTAGGCCAGGTACCGCTGCTGTTTGTCCACAAACTGCCTCAGCGTCTCGTAGTTGTAGTGTATCAAGTGTGACTTAAGGTAGTCAGCCTCACCATCTAGCACGACTAGCTCGTGGACGCCACGGTCCGGGTCGTAGTGCGCGCGGTCACGTCGCAGAAGGCGCATCTGGTAGTCCGGGTACCATCCGGTGGCCCGCATGCGATGGCCGAAGATGTGGTTGTGGCGTGGGATCCACCATCCAGCTATGTTGTGCTCCGCGATCACCGCGCGGACCTCCTCAGCCAACTCCGGGGTTGCACGCTCATCGGCATCCACAAAGAGCACCCAGTCGGCATCGACACGCGCAAGCGCCACGTTGCGCTGCGCCGCGAAGTTTTCCCATGGATGCTCGAGAACGACAGCGCCAGCGGACTGCGCCAGCTCGATGGTCGCATCGGTGCTGTAGCAGTCCACGACCACGACACCGTCAGTCCACTGCAGGCTCTCGATGCACGCCTGGATGTGGCGGGCCTCGTTTCGTGTCAAGATCACGCCTTTGACGGTCGTCATCGGTACAGATGCGCCCTAACGCCAAGCCTCCAAGATCCGCGAATAGGCTAACCGCCACGCATCGGAATCCGCCCTGACCAGATGATGACGGAAGACAGCCCGGACTGCCAACCCCGTCACGGCGGCTTCCAGACGGGGTCTATGCGTCCGGTACAGCCGCGCGCGGCTCACCCATAGGTGTCCTGTCGTTTCGGGCTTGGCCTGCCGCGTGCTCGCACCCCCAACGTGCACGACCTCGGCCGCAGGGATCAACCAACGTTCCCAGCCGGCCCGCTGCATGCGCCAAGCCCAGTCGATCTCCTCGCAGTACATAAAGTACCGTTCATCCAGCAAGCCGACATCGCGGACGGCTTCACCACGCACCATCATTGCCGCACCCAAGGGGTGGTCAACCGGAAAAGGCGCGGGTTGAGCGTAGAGCTGGGGCGTGTAGCGTCCATTCAGACGGGTGTGATAGAGCCTGGCTGGCATGAGGCCCAGGGCGAAGAGCGCCTGCAACAAGCCGGGGAAGCCGAAGGCGCTTTCCTGCAGTGTTCCGTCGGTATTGAGAAGCTTGGGTCCGATCAGCCCGGCCTGTGGATGGCGGTCAAGGAACTCCAGCAAGTGGCCGACCGCAGCAGGATGGACGACAGTGTCAGGATTGAGCAGCCAGATGTAACGGGCTGAGTCCTGATACCGGTCCAGCAGTATGTTGTTGGCGCGCACGAAACCGAGGTTCTCGGGACTGGCGACGACTCGCACCCAAGGGTGACGATCCCTTACCCAGGTAACTGAACCATCGGTTGAGGCATTGTCGACAACCCATACTTCGGACGTGATTGCTGCGTTCTCAAGCGCCGGCCACAGTGCACCAAGGCACTGGTCGAGGAGTTCGCGTACATTCCACGAGACGATCGCCACTACCAGGTCGGTCTGGTCGGCGCTCATCGCGGTCTAGGGCTTCCAGATCGTGACGAAGTTGGGATCGACGCGGCTGTTCACACTCGCTATGCCAACATCCTCATGGATCAGGCCTGTCCAGAAGTAGAGCGGATTGCGGACCGGCATCTCCACGACCTGGACACAACCACTAACCAGCGATCGGGCTCGGGGAGGAAGATACCAGTACTCGTCGATCCGTACCAGGTCGACATCAGGTTGGCCAATGCCCCACCGGAACGGGTAGTCGCGCAGCGCTGTATCGAAGTCCATCCCGACACGGAAGGCCCCCGACTCCTCCGACCATCCCAACGTGTTGACGTTTTGATCGCTGCGGTAGACAGCGCCGGGCCATGGGCCAGTTGTTCGGAGATAGGTATCGCTATCGTTCTCGACCGTCAGAGTGAAGCAGAGGGTGTCGGATAGCACCAACGTGGTTGCTGAGTATTCCACCTCGCCGTTGACAATATAGGCTCGTGGGAGGCCTGCGTCGACGATCTCCAGCATGTTTGTCACTGCGACGTGCTGGCCCATCGCATCGCGCGCCTCAGCGTACAGCGTGTAGACCCCGTCCGGAGGTGGCTCGCTGCCAGCATCGATGCCGCCATCGTAATCATACGTATGCCAGCCACGCTGGTTGGCTCTCGTGACGCGCTCGTCTTCCGCGATGTGGTGTTCCACGCCATTGGCGCCCAGAAGATAGACGCGCAATTCTTCGACGTCTTTCTCCAAGACCAAATTGATGGTGACACGGTCGTCAATCCCATCCTGGTTAGGCGAGAACTTGGGTGGGAAGACGGTGAAGCCCCGAATCCCGGGCAGGAGGACGTCCGCGTCGACGATCGTCAGCGCGCCTGTCACGACCTCCGCCGGCCGGCCAGGTGCCTCCGCGGTGATCGCCCACGTGTACTCACCATCGGGCAGCATCCGCTTCAGGACCTGATAATCCAGGTCCTCATCGGGCGTTCTGAGGTATCCGTCAACAACGCCGCCGAAGTAGACTACATAGGGGTCTTCACTGGCCCCTAACGTGCGGGCAGGACGAAACACATAGGATTCGCCCGCAGCGTCGGCCAACGTGAAGCTGACCGCTGCATTGCGCGTTAACAGGAACTCCACCCTCGCCAAGTCCGTCTCGCCGTCAGCGTTAGGCGTGATCACCGACGGGCTGACCGACACCTCGCTCAAAACGGCTCGAGGCCCACACGACGCGAGCAGCGCTCCCACCAAAACTGGCAGGCAGAGCGCCAAGAACAACCGCAACCATCGCGAACCGCGACGTGCCGAGGTCTGCTGGTGAACCTTGTGGATCGGAGAGTGCGTCTTCTCAACAATGTATGTCATCGACATCTCCAGTTGCGAGGGCAGTCTACCAGACTCTGTCAGGATTACAAATCAGGGCTGCTACCGGCGACGACTTTTCAGGCAGGTCATTTGCCTAGCCGCAAGCCTGCGTTACAATGTGAGCGGAGGAGAGTTCATTGATGAAAGCCCGTGCGATGCGCCACGGGATCCTGGCACTGCTTCTAGTCGTCCTGATCACGGTCGTCCCACCGTTGAGAGCACAGGAGCCAGCGTCCGATCCCGTCCTGGACCTCATGGGACAGATGTCGCCGGAGGCGAAGGTTGGCCAACTGGTCCTGGTCACCTTCCCGGGGACAGAGCTGACCGATGAGTCCGAGATCCTCACCCTCATCCGGAACTATCAGGTCGGGGGGGTTCTGCTCCGTCCTGGCAACGGCAACTTCGGACCATCGGGAATCAGTGCCACCGATATGGTCTCTATGACGACCAGGCTCCAAACCGTTGCCTGGGAGTCAGCGTTTCCGACCTCTGCGGCGCCCCCTGACGAGGAAATCGTTCAGTCTTCGACGCCCTTCATACCGCTGCTTATCGCCATTCAGGCGAGTGACACTGGGTTGGCGCCATTCTCATACATCTCCGGAACCACCCGATTGCCCACGCCGCTCTCTCTGGGCGCCACGTGGAATCCAGCGCTCTCCAAAGCCACCGGCGACGTATTGGGCCGAGAACTCGTGGCGCTTGGCATCAATGTCTACTTGGGCCCCGACCTTGACGTCCTCTATACACCGCGGCCCGGCGATCCTGCCGACCTGAGCACGCGAGTGTTCGGTGGAGATCCGTTCTGGGTTGGGGAGATGGGAACCGCCTATATCGAGGGGTTGCACACCGGCAGTGAGGGACGGCTGTTGGTCGTGCCTCGCCATCTCCCTGGGTTGGGCAGTGCGGACCGGCCACTGGAGAACGAGGTGCCGACCGTTCAGAAACCATTGGAGCAGCTAAAACAGATCGAGTTGGTGCCCTTCTTCGCCGCGTCCAAGGAACTGCCGGGTGCGCTCAGGGCGGCCGATGGGTTCCTCGTGACTCATATACGCTACCGGGGGTTCCAGGGTAACAACATCCGACAGACGACGCGCCCCATCAGCCTCGACGCTTCAGCGCTACAACTGGTTACCAGCCTCGAAGAGGTCGCTCCCTGGCGCGAAGCGGGTGGGGTGCTCATTGCCGACAACCTCGGGATGCAGTCGATCTACCGGTTCTACGACCCACGCGGGCTCACGTTTAACCCTCGGCGCGTCACACTGGATGCCCTGGGGGCCGGGAATGATTTGCTCATCCTCGACCGCTTCGGTTCAGTTGACGACTGGGGCGTACATTTCACCAACATCCGAGATACGTTGAGCTACATGGCCTCGCGCTACAACGACGATCCTGCTATTCGGGCTGTGGTTGACGCTGCTGTTTATCGGATTCTAGCTATGAAGCTCAGGGTCCAGCCCCAGTTCAGCATCGACGAGGTGACGCGCGATCCGGACGTCGCCGAAGATACGTTGGGCGAAGGGGAGTTGGTTACTGCGCAGGTCGCGATGAATGCACTAACGCTGGTCTTTCCACTGCAAGACGATCTGCTGCCCTCACCGCCGCAGAACGGGGAGTCGATCGTGATTATCGCCGACGAGCGCGAGGCCAACGCGGGCGATGGCACTGACCCCGTTTTGCTGCTCACTCAGGAGTCTCTGGTCGATGCGTTACAGCGCTTCTATGGCCCCGACGGCACAGGCATTATCGACCGGGGAGCGGTCCAGAGTTTCTCCTTCGATGAGCTATCGGTTGCCCTCGACAGCACGGATGATCCCGATCTGCCTGCTGAAGCTTTGGCGGTGTTTTCCGCCTTGCGCCGCGCAAGCTGGATCGTCTTCGCGACAACAGGACTGGACGCCAGCGTGCCCAGCTCCATGACACTGAAGCGGTTCCTGGCCTCCGAGGCCAATGTCCTGGAGGCACGGATCGCGGTTCTGGCTTTCGGCGCACCCTATGACCTGGACAGCACGGAGGTAAGCAAGCTGGCGGCTTACTATGCACTCTACTCCACTGGCGACGCGTTCGTTGAGGCCGGCGTCCGGGCGCTGTTCGGTGGTCTCGCAGCGCCTGGAGACTCCCCGGTTGATGTCCCTGCCTTGAACTACACCATTTTCCAGCAAACAATGCCGAAACAGGAACAGACGATCTCTCTCTTCGTCGTCGACGACCACGGAGAAGAGCTGACGGCTACCGCCAAATCAGACATTCGAAACGGTGATGTCATCAATCTCCGCACGGGCGTCATCCTTGATCGGAACGACCATGTTGTGCCCGATGGCACCCAGGTCCAGTTCACACTGAACTACCCGCAGGATTCGAACCAACGCCGCATCGTTGCTGACACTCTGGATGGTATCGCCGCGACTTCGGTGACCCTCGATCGTGTGGGGCAACTGGACATCACGGTTCAGGCCGAGCCTGCAGTCTCCTCAGTGCGCCTGGAGCTCACAATCCGGGACGACGGAGTAACAATCACGGAGGTCGAGCCAACGTCGACCCCCAGGCCAACAGAGACCCCAAGCCCGACACCCACGCCCGACCCGACGCCAACGCCGAGTGTGCCGCCCGCCAAGACTGATGACCTGCCAGACCACCTCACACTTCCGACGCCGAGCCGAGGTCGTCTGATACGGTGGGCGCTCGTTTCCACTGCGGGTATCTTCATGGTGGCGTTCGTGTGGGCCCGTGGGCGCCCGCTCACGCCTGACATCGCGGCACGAGTCGCGCTGTGGAGCGCTGTAGGCAGCTTGGCTGGCTACAGCATGTTTATGGTCTTGGCACGATGGCTCATGCCTGTGCTACGGTACGTCCTAGTTGGACGGGAGTATCTGGCTGCCGTGACCGCGCTCGGAGTAGGCAGCATTGCACTGGCAATAGCCTTCTGGCAGGTCAGCGATCGCTTGGCCGAACTCACAGTCGAGGCCGATCCCCACCACAGCAACATAGAGTCCTATTCGCGCTCACGGTCGTGAGCACGATCTGATCACCGGGGTCTCGGGCCTTTCACGTGGGGGTGGGGGGCATCCTGGTCAGGGCGAGTCAGGGCGTCAAGATCAGTGCTGCAACGAGGAGAGCGCCAACAGCAATGATTAGGAGGGCGTTTCTCGACCAGGTGGTCTGTAGTTCATCGCGAGTCAGAACAAGTGGGGCGATGGGTGATGGAACCGTGGCTTCACTGAGCGCTCGTTGAAACGTGGTGACGTCCTGAGGTCTGCCATCGGGATGCAACGCCAGCGCTTGGACGATGGCGTACTCGACTCCGGGCGATATCCGCGGGTTGAGTTCCCGTGGCATAATGAGTGCTTCAGGCCGCAAGAACCGCTCGCGCGCTGTGACCGGCGGCCGACCGGTGAGCAGATGGTAGAGCGTTGCACCGAGCGAATAGATGTCAGTACGGGTATCGGTATGCGTGTCGTCCCCTCCGTACTGCTCTAGGGGGGTGTAGGCTGCAGTCCCTTGGCCCTGGACGACCGTGATTGTACGGGCGTCGTCGCTGGTTAGAAGCTTGACCAACCCAAAATCCACGAGTTTCAGCAATCCCGACGGCATCATCTTGATGTTCGAAGGCTTGATATCTCGGTGGAGCACCGGCGGGTCCTGGCTATGCAGATAGGCCAGCGCGCCGCAGAGCTGATCTGCCCAGTCGAGGACTTGGGACTCCTCCAGCAGCTCGTGCCGGCTCGCCGCTTCCTCTAGGTGTTCACGCAGGTTGTGGCCCGGCACATAGTCCATCACCAGGTACTCACGTCCCTCGTGAGTGAAATAATCGGACACCTTGGGCAGATTGGGATGGTCAAGACGCGCCAACACTGAGGCCTCTCGCCTGAACTGATCTTGGAGCTGCGTGAGCGCCTCAAGGGCCACGTCGGCATCTGGGGCGATCTCCTTGACGGCACAGATACGCCCTGCCAGGAGCGTGTCCTCGGCGCGGTACACGGCACCCATCCCGCCTTGGCCGATGGGGCCAGCGATCAGATAGCGATCCTTCAAGACTGTTTGGGGTTCAAGCAGCTTAGCCATCCGCTTGATGATAGCGCGGGGCTGGTATAATGTCAAGGAGTCGTTCAGTGAAAGAGGTGACAACGGATGCAGGAAAGCAGCAACAACCCTCTGCTCGTGATCTACAAAGGGGCGCTTGCTGGTACGCGCTGGCCGGTGTCCGGTGATTCTGTGACGCTGGGGCGTGCCAAGGACTGTGACATCGTGCTTCCGGAGCGCCAGGTCTCCCGTCACCATGCACGGATCGAGCGTGATGCGGGCGGCTTCGTCCTACGGGACCTCGGGAGCAAGAACGGCACGTTCGTCAATGGCGAACCGGTCCACGGTCAGCCCTACCGCTTGCGTGATGGAGATGAAATCGAGCTAGCCACAGTGCTGCAGTTGGGGTTTGTCGCAGGAGAAGCGACCTTGCCACTAACAGACATGACGGTCGCCGACCCAATACCGTTGAAGAACGAGCTTCAACTCAACAGGGCTGCCCGGCAGGTCTGCTTCGGCCGCCAGATCCTCGATCCTCCCCTTTCACCAGCTCAGTTCGCTCTGATTGTGCTCCTAATAGACGCCCATGGCGACGTTGTGACACGCGACGAGGTCATACAGGCCGTCTGGCCCGATGCCGTCGGTGGTGTAACTGATCAGGCACTCGACGCGTTGGTCTACCGGCTGCGGGAGCGGCTGGCAGAACTAGATCCCGACCACAACTACGTCGTCACTGTGCGCGGGCACGGTTTCAGGTTCGTGGCACACCCGTCCGGTTGAGAGGAACGGTGGACATTGGCGAGGGTCAAGCCTCGTCTTCATGGTCCCAGCAAGGCATGACCAGTCAGCGTCAGAATGCCGGGCCTGGTCGCTTGGTGGGTAGACTTGGCGTCTTGGTTCTGGTGCTTTCGGCGGGCCTGTTGGCCGCGTGGCCGTACCTGGAGTATCCAGGACTTCCGGCTGGTACAGACGCGGAGCTACATGTGTTTCGCATAGCCGAGCTTGGGTACAGCCTCCAAGCCGGTAATCCATACCCTCGTTGGGCACCTGACTTCTTTCACGGCTACGGATACCCCATTTTCAACTACTATGCGCCCCTGACCTATCATCTTGGCCATTGGGTGTCTCTAGGTCACCCTCAGAAAGCCGTCGAGGCAGCCCGGTTCTGCTTCATCTTCGCCCACATCGTCGGGGCGGCTGGTGCCTATTGCCTGGGCCACGTCTTTGGCAGGCAGGGTGGGGGGCTACTGAGTGCCCTCACCTTCAGCCTGTCTCCTTACGTGCACATCGTAAACCCTCATATCCGGGGTGACCTTCCGGAGAGCCTTGCACTGGCGTTCTTGCCCTGGGCTCTGTGGGCCTGGGAACGGCTTTGGCAGGATGGCAAAGCGCGATACGTCCTGGCAAGTGTTCTGGCTACGTCTGCGGTCTTCCTCAGCCACAACCTCACCGGGCTGACTGTTGTTGCTCTGGTGGGAGCGTTGTCAGTATGGCGATGGGTTATCTCGCGCAGAGCACAGCACACAGGGCACGCGGTAGTGACAGGATTTCTGTTTGTCCTGTTGACGGCGTTCTTCTGGTTGCCCTTTCTCGCCGAACGAGGCCATGTACGCCTCGATGTGGCTGGTGACGGTCACTATGACTTCCGCAACCACTTTCTGCTCCTTCAGGAGCTCCTGGCGCCATCGGAGCTAATAGACTGGCGATCGGCCACGATGAACGTGCCCATGTCAGCAGGCCCGGTCACGGTTCTACTCGCTCTGTGTGGAACTGTGTGGTGTCTCGCCCGGCGGGGCTTCAGAACTTTAGGCTTATACATAGCCAGCGCAGCCCTTGCTGGCTGGCTGACCCTCCGCGGTAGTCTGCCGCTCTGGGAACTCATTGCGCCCATGGCTTACTTCCAGTTCCCTTGGCGCTTTCTTGGACCCCTGGCAGCGCTGCTAATCCCACCGGTCGCGAGCCTCGGCAGTATCGGGCTGGACGGCGCGGGCGCATCTCATGCTGGCGGCATCGAGCCGGGGCGTGTCCAGACGCTTCTGAGATCTTGTGTTGTGCCCCTTGCGTTTGTGTTGGTGCTGTTAGCAGCTCTCCCACATTTCTACGTTACGCCGTGGGAGTCTGAACTGGAGAGCGTGACACCGCTGACGATGATCGAGACAGAGCTAAGAGGTCGGTGGCGCGGCACGACGTCCACGAACGATTTCGTGCCAACGACGGTCGACATGATTCCGGGCCCTACCGTGAGTGTCATTGAGTCATACAGGCAGCAAGAGACTGTGGATCGCGTGAACCGTTACACCCTGCCCGATGGGGCATCCGTCACCACGGTGGCGAGCGATCCGTGGATCACGCACCTGACCGTGACGACGCCGAAGCCGTTCCTGCTGCGACTCTACCTGTTCTACTTTCCCGGCTGGCGGGCCTACGTCGACGGTATCGAGACGCCCATCGAGATTGCCGATCCCGAGGGGTTTGTCACACTGCAGGTACCTGAGGGGTCACACGAGGTTGAGGTTCGATTTGGCACGACGCCTGCCCGCAGCTGGGGGTGGGTGCTTTCGGCCCTGGGACTTGCGATGCTCATCGGGGTATTGGTAACCCTGCACAACCAGCAAGAGGAGACACAGGAAGACAGGAGCGCGGAGATACACGGCACAGATGGCGTCAGACGCCGCCCGATATCAAGGGTGAGTATCAGCATGGGAGCGATCATGCTCGCATTCGTGATGCTGAAGGTCACGCTCCTTGATCCGCTTGGTTGGTTCCGCATCATATCGCCCATTGGAGAGGCGCTGATCGCTGGCTATAGCCAGAAGGCGAATCTTGCTGGCGAGGCGCTGCTGCTGGGCTACGATCTCTCCAGCACGCGAGCCGCTTCCGGCGACGTGGTGGAAGTCACAGTGTACTGGATGGCCCAGCGTCCCATGACACGTACGTACCAGTCATTTGTGCACCTGGTCTACCCGGAGGGTGAGATCTGGAGTCAGTCAGATCACCTCAACCCAGGGGGTTTTCCGACGAATCTCTGGCCGACTGATCGTTACATCTCGGACGAACACAGGCTCATCATACCGGACGGTGTGCGCCCTGGCCCTTACCTTCTCGTTACAGGCCTGTACACGCTCGAGGACAACCGACGGTTACCGATAATCAGCGCGGAGTGCGGAGGACGTGCTGACTCGGTGATCTTGTGCCAACCCGTTCTTGTGAGGTGATAGACGGGGGCCCCATCAGAGGATTGCGATCAGGCGGGGCAGTGTATGAGGCACTGCCCCGCCTGGCACGGAAACCAACGGGATGGTTCTAGCTATCCTTGAGCGTGCGCCGGTAGATGTCCTCCATATCGTCCCGACCCGAGCGTTTTCTGCTGCCACTGCCGCGGGTACGGAAGCGACGGCCCTCCTCGGTCTGAGCCTGCGCCTGGGCCTGGAGGAACGCGATCTCCATGGGCGAGAGCCCTGCCTCCTCTGGCTCCTCGACCTCCTCGGCCTCAGCCTCTTCCGTGTACAGGGCCAAGTCGATCTGCCGCTTTCGTCGATCCACGCTACGGATCTCGACCTCTACGGTATCGCCCATCCGAACGACTTCCTCCGGGCGGTGCACGTAGGTGCCCATCTCCCGAACGTGGAGCAACCCAGGGCGTTCCGCACCTATGTCGACGAAAGCCCCGTAGCGCTCGATTCGCACGACCTCGCCCTTGTGAACCTGCCCGGCCTCGAGATCATTCCACTCAACATCGGGAGGCTCTACCATCGTTAGGGCAATGCGTCCACGTTCAGGATCGACGCTCTGAACCCAGACATTGACCTTGTCACCCACGTTCACGACGTCAGTGACTTTTCTGACCCTGCCGGGGGCCAGGCGGGAAATGTGGATCAACCCCTCGCGGTCCAACCCCACATCAACGAAGGCGCCATAGAGTTCGGTACGCGTGACCTTCCCCTCAAGGCGCATCTTCGGCTCGAGGTTCTCGATGGATGTGGGTTGTTGTGTCGTCTCTTCCGGCATTCGCTCACTCACTCCTTGGGAATCTGAATCTGTAATGCAGCTTCACTGCAACAATCGTCTATTATAGTGCAACGACCCTGAATGTCAATCGCGCTCGCGCGCATACTCCTTCAGCTCCCGCCGCACGCGGCGCTTGGCGTCCCGCTCAGCGATGGCCTCTCGTTTGTCGTATTGCGCCTTCCCCTTGGCGACCGCGATCTCTACCTTCGCATATCGTCCCTTGATGTACATCCGCAGCGGCACGATGGTATAGCCGCGCTCCTGCACGGCTCGCTGGATACGGCTGATCTCATCACGGTGCATGAGGAGCTTACGCGGTCGGCGCGCGTCGTGGGTTGACTGTCCGGCTTGCTCGTAAGTCGCGATGTGAACGTCCATCAACCACAGCTCCCCGTTGCGCACAATGACGAAGCCTTCCCCGAGGCTGACGGCACCCGCGCGGACAGACTTGATCTCAGTGCCTGTTAGTGCGATTCCCGCCTCGTAACGATCCTCGATGGTGTATTCGAAGCGCGCCTTGCGGTTCGTCGCGACAACCTTGAAATCATCGGGTGCCATAGTTGTTCTCTATGACGTACTCGACTGCACTATCGAGTTGGGGATCCTCACCGGCAGGTGTATCGACTGGATAGTCGACTTCGATATTGGGCGTCAGCCCGTTGCCATGCAAGTCCTGTTCGCCTGGCGTGTACCAACGCGCTATGGTGACGCGCAGCTGTGAACCATCAGCCAAGTCGTTCGGGAGTTGCACCGAACCCTTACCTAGGGTCGTCGTGCCCAGCAGCAAGCCCCGGCCACGGTCCTGAATGGCGCCGGCCACAATCTCGGAGGCGCTTGCGCTACCGCCGTTGACCAGCACGATCAGCGGAATATCCTCAGCCAGGTCACCCGAGCGCGACGAGAACTGCTGCTCGCGCCCCTCGGCGTCGCGTTGTGTCGCGACGAGACCCCGGTCGAGGAAGAGATCGGCCACGCCAATGGCTTGGTTCAGCCAACCGCCGGGGTTGTTGCGGAGATCGAAGATCAGCGCGCGCGGATTCTCTTCGAACAAGTCCCGCAGGGCCGACTCGACGCGCGCTTCTGCACTGGCATCGAACTCTGTCAAGCGAAGGTATGCGATGTCGTTGTCCAGCATCCGCGACTCGATGATAGGGTTGTCGATGCGGGCACGCGTCACTGTGATGAAGACTGGGTCGCTCTCTCCTGGGCGGATGATCTCCAGTTCCGCATCGGTCCCGGCCGGACCCCGAATGTAGCTGATCGCCTCGTAGAGACCCAGTCCTACGATGGACTGATCGCCCACAGCTACAACGATATCGCCCGGACGGACGCCTGCCGCCTCGGCTGGCTGGCCGGGGAGCAGGCTCGCGATCTCCAGGTAACCATCCTCACGCATTTGCACCATCGCCCCGATGCCCTCGAACTCACCACTGGCATCTTCATTGATCACTGCCGAGATATCAGGCTCGACGAACGACGTATAGGGATCACCCAAGGCAGTCAGCATGCCGCGGATTGCGCCATAGGCCAGCTCTGACCCGTCAGGGATTTCGCCATAGTACTGCTCGTCGATGATCTCCAGGACAGTTCTCAGGAGATCGTAATCGAAGTCCTCGAGTGCCTGCGTCTCGCCGCGCCCCTGCGAATCGTCGACCGCAGTGGGTGTGGGTGGCGGCGCAGGCGTGGCCTCGGCAGGTTCGCCGTCGGCGCCCGGCTCTGTGGGCGTAGGCGAGAGCTCCTCCGCCTCCACCGGTACCTCTGGCGTCATCGCCTCGATCGCTGCAGCCGGGCGCCGGGCGCCCAGACGCCCAACGAAGATGCCGCCCGCGAAGGCTGTCACTACCAGAGCGCCCAGCAGTACAATCGCGCCGACGATAATCAGTCCTCGCCTCATCAGTCTTCTCCTCAGCCAATCGGCCGGTACGGTAGGGTAGGGGGCCTGCCGGCCAGCGCCCACGAGGGCCCCACGGATCGATTCATCAACAGATCCCTATTTTATCACAGTTGACGCCCGAGACAATCTGCGCAGCCTGAGCTGCATACCGTCGCGGCTTCTCGTGTTACGCTGCGGATAAATGGAACGATGAAGTGCTGCAGAAGAGGTGCCACACCGGGTGTCACGAACTTCCGACTATATATGTTATGTAAAATTGGGCCCCTGAGAGCGGGAAAGGGTGGCAATACTCAGGAATCCATCATAGCCTTGCTGGCCAACCCCGCGACTTACAGCTTAAGCCGCGGCCCGTCTCGTTTCCGATTCTTCGCGCCGTGCGAGCTGGCTGTTGATGTGTCAAATGACTCGCTGCCATCGTTAGCAGCGGCCGCCGCGCTGCTCTCCATTGCTACGGGGACACCTTGCTTGGAGGCAGTGAGCATTCGAAGCTCCTCGCGCGCCTGCACGAGCGCCAGTTGCTCGTGCTCCAGACTGCCCGCCCACACCTGCAGCTCGCGCTCCCAGATATCCAGCTCGACCCGATGCTCTTTCATCGAGGCCGCCTCGGATTCCAGTTCCTCCCTGCGCCGTGCCAGCGACAACCGATCTCGCCACAAGAACACAAAGAACAGCACGGCCAGGAAGAATAGCACCGCGCCGGCGAGAAACAGTACTGCATCAAACATTGTTGCGCCTGCTCCCTAGCCCCCCACCCTGCTCGTGCCGGAGGACATCACAATCGCCGAATTGGGTATAGATCGCCAGCCACGAATCCCCTCTCGCGATAATACACCCGTGTCCCCGCAGCCGCAATCACCGCCAGAGCATCGAAGCCCGAGTCCCGCGCCCTTGATGCCGCATCCTCGAGCAATTGGGTGCCTAGGCCCCTGTGCTGAATACCCCTGAGCCGCTGCCCAAGCGCCTGGGCAGGGCCATAGACGTGCAACTCACGCACTATGGCAGCGTCCCCGATCTCGGGGATCGGGAGTTCGCGTCTGGAGGCGTGGGGCAGTGAGAGACGCAAGAACGCCGCAAGCTGCCCAGTGGGCGTGAGATACTGAAGGAAGAGCTCATCGGTCACATCGGTGGCGTACGAGATGACGTCCAATGTGAATACCGCGGATTCCCCAAGCTCTCGTGCGCGCACCTCCCTGCATCGAATACACTGACATACCTGGCCTTGCTGTGCCATCCGCTGCTGGACGATCTGCCTCAAGTTGCTCTTGGTGGTGCCCTCGACGATGTACCCGGCCGGGATATCGCGCATGAGCCGGTTGATACGGCAGTATGGTGGCACACGCTGCTTGCACGTCTGAAGCAAGCTGACCAGCGTCTCCTCAGAATAGGGCGTATAGGCCCCCTGAAGCCATAGCCGGTGCAGTTCCGTGCCTTCCAGTAACGCGGTGGGATAGATCTTGATCTCATCGGGGCGGAGGCTGAGATCATCGAACATCCGGGCGAAGTCTGCCAGGTCGGACTCCGGCGTTGCCCCGTGCAAGTTGGGCATCCAGTGGAGCACCAACTTGAACCCCGCCAGCCGCAGCAACCGCACTGCGCGCCGGGTATCATCGACGGTGTGACCTCGCCGATTCTGAGTCAGGATCCGGTCATCGAAGCTCTGTGCACCTAGCTGCACCTTGGTAACGCCTTGACGCCGCAGGCGGGCCACCTCAGCGGGTGTGATGCAGTCAGGACGAGTCTCGATGACCAGCCCCACATTTCGGCGCGGCGCCACTTCGTTCAGGCGCAGCGCCTCGTCCAGCGACGCCGACGTAGTCCCATTCATAGCATCAAAGCACCGACGCAGGAAATGATCCTGGTAGGGAGCAGGGTACGCGGACCATGTGCCGCCCAACACCAACAGCTCTACCTTGTCGGTTGCGTGGCCTATTGCCTCAAGGGCCGAGACCCTCGCCCACGTCTGCTCGTATGGGTCGTACTCATTCTGCAGCGCACGCAGGACGCCCGGCTCGCCATCGAGATAGCTCTTGGGGGCGCCCTTTTGATCGGGACAGAAGATGCACGCTCCAGGACACGGATAGGGCTCGGTCAACACAGCCACAGGCGCAACGCCCGAGAGAGTACGAACCGGTCGTCCGCGCAGCCGCCGCTCAACCGTCGCACTGGCTTCGAAGGCGCCCTCCTCCACCAGCGCGCGATAGGCATGCAACAGCTGAGACTTTGCGTAGGTACCGTTGCTCCGGGGATAGCGGCGCAGCAATGCCATGAGGTTCCACTCATCCGCGGGGGTATCCCGGCATGCCGCCAAGATCGCGACGATGCGCATGCGCTCTTCGCGTTGGCTGAGATCGACAGGTTCTGGTACGCCTCCCTTAACCATAAGACAATTATAGCATGCCTCCCAGTGGGTCGTGACCTTCATTAGGAGAAAGCTATAATCTGCGTATGAATGACAAGATCGCAACACTGTTAGCCGATCTCAACCGCAAGTTCTACGACACCTTTGCCGATGTCTTCGCCGCATCGCGCGCCTCAACAGAGCCAGGACTCGAGCGAGTGCTCTGTGAGGTCGCGTCCGGGGATCAGGTGCTCGATTTGGGCTGCGGACAGGGTCGATTGGCAGCGTTGTTGCCAGCGGGCACAGTCTACACCGGTCTGGATTACTCGCCGGAGATGCTGCGGATTGCAGCGACGAACGCAGTGGACGGAGGCATCAAGGTCCAATTCGTTCAGGCTGACTTGACCGGCGAGACCTGGGATCTGGCGCTGAGAACGGGCTATGACTGGATCATTCTAAGGGCTGTGCTTCACCACATCCCAGCCTGCGATAGCCGGCTCGCCGTGCTCAGGCGCGCCAAGCGCTTGCTGGCACCTGGCGGGCGCGTGGTAGTCGCGAACTGGCAATTTATGAAGATCGCCCGTCTACGGCAGCGTGTGGTGCCTTGGTCTGTGCTGGGACTGCAGGATTCAGACGTCGAGGCGGGCGACTACCTGCTCGATTGGCAGCGAGAGGGTCATGGCTTGCGCTACGTGCATCTCATCAGCGAGGCCGAAATGCACAGCTTGGCTGACGCCGCCGGCTTCACGGTGGTCCGGCTGTTCTACGCCGATGGGCACACCAACGACCTCACGCTGTATGCCGTGCTGGAACGCATAGCGGCATCAGGCGTCTAGCATCGACTCGCCAGGTTGTGTGCGCCAGCCACGCCCCGCGACGCTACGACTACCCCTGACCGGTGACGCGATATACGGTACCGGTGCCATCCTGGTAGACGATCTCGAGATAGCCCCGTTCGACCATCATGGCAAACTTGGGCACGCCTCCGGGCACCATATAGGCACGCTCATACTGTGTCAAGACCACGTATTGAACGTCATACTCCCGTAGAATAGACAGAGCCTGTTCCGGGTTGGGCGTATTGTAGAAGACGCGGATCGCCTGCTGTCGCTCCTCAACGGTGCCAGGTGGCATCACCATCCGCTGTTGTACCTGATGCCACCGCCAACCCGCAACCGATGGGAGTCCCGTGTAGGTGCTTACCCGGTTCCCCCATAGGTATTCGCGATCGGCCTGAGCTTCAATGATCGTGGGGCTGCCGGCGACGTTCTCCTGGAGCCAGCGGATGACGTGGTAGTCCCCAGCTAACTCGATCTCGCTGCCGTGCTCATACTGCGTTGCGTGCTGCATGTACGCCATGCCATCGAGCGTTTGAGGCGCAGCCGATGTCCACCTGTCACGTGCTTTCGCCGGGATGGCTAGTGCGGGATAGAGCCCGGCAAGAAAGGCCAGCAGTGCCACCCCGGTTGCTACGATCTCACTAACTGTAGTGAGCCACGCGGATCCTCGGGCGCCGATCCGCCCTGCAGTCCCGTCGTTTTCGGCGGCAGAAGTCGCCACGGGCGGGCTGACCGGTGTGTTCGTCGCTGCATCGGACGGGCTCACGGGAAATGCCTCGGCACTCCCCCACCCCGCCAATGCAAGGAGGCCCGCTGGGGCGTGGATGATCCGCTCGGTGAAGACCGCGGCGCCAAGCGCGAGAAGCATCCAGACCTGCAGGTAGAACTTGAACACAGTGTTCATCCTGCCAATATCACCCTTGAGTACTGCCTCCTCAACCAGGAGGCTTAGGGCGAGCGCGGTACCAATCCAGAACCACAGCAGTCGGAATCGCACCGGCATACTGCCGGCTGTGGCCAAAAACACGGCTAAGCCCCCAAGCGGAACGGCAAGCCATGCGATGTCCACCCTGAGGAAGCCGACAAGCAGAACCAGTATCACCAGCACGGTCAGAATGATCACCAGAGGCCAGAGAAGGTCATCAACAATGAGAGTCCGACGCTTGGACCACACGATCCCCACAAGGGACGCCAGGCCCGCTGCGACGATCGGCCACAGGAAGTGCCCGTGCATCACGAGGTAAGTCCACAGCGGAGTTCGGCTGCCCTCCCAGGCGTCGAATGCGGCATACGCACCAGCGTAGTTCGCCGTGAACGGTCTGAACAGCAGTTCAGCACTCAAGAGCAACACCAGAGGTGCACCAAACGCCAGCCACCACGGCCCGCTCTGCCCCGGTGCCCGCTCTTGCACGGTGGCGGGCAGCGAGGAAGCCCCACTCACCGATGCGGCCTCGGCCATCGCCAGTATACCTCCGCCAGGGGTGTCCACGCTACTGGGTACCGCTGACACGTCTGCACGATGCGTTTGCCGGTTCAGGGAGCCGGCGCCGTGGCCACTTGCGACAGGCTCAGTTCCTACCGCTCCGGCCCGGGCGGCGGAGAACGCTAGAGATGCCCGGCCAATCACAAAGCCGGCAGACATGAGCGCAAGGTAGGTAGGATAGTCCCACGTGTTTGTGGCTCGCAAGGCACCGGCGACCAGCGCCGCGATCACGAGACTCCCGACAGGCGAGGGCAGAGCAGCACATGCCCGCGCCCAGCCCTTCTTCCACCATGGACAGTCTGCCTGCACACTGGTCTGTGGGTGCCTCACAGCGCCCAGCCCCCACTGGAGCGCCACTGCCAGTGCCAACTGCGTGATCGGGAGGGCCATCATGTGCGCGTGCAGATCCGCGTACAGGAACGTGAACGCTGGAAACTCATTGATAGGGCCCACTTCACCTGGCAAGACGGGTATGATGCGCGTTGCATCCCAATACCACGACTCAGGTCGGAAAGGCAGCGCCGCGCCCTCTATGACGACTCTCCACAGCCCCACCAGCATAGAGATGAGCTTCTGGTAACCTGGAATCAGGCTCTCAAAGCTAACGTTGCCGACCTCTGCAAACCCGTTCGCCAGAAACCGAGCCTCACCCAGGTTGCCAAGCACAGCCACGAAGAGCAGGCCCCAGATGCCGGCACGGTGGCCTCGGCGCCAATCCCCCCCCGCCAGATTGCTGGCCAAACTGTAGGCCCCCACCCCGGTCAAGGCGAAGAGCGAGGGAACCGCAAGGTTGTAGGCAACGCTGGGCACGATCCCCAGAGCCTTGGTCAGGCTAGCCACAACGACGAAGCCGAAGTAGTAGTAATTGAGCTTCCCGCCAGCAAACCATGGATCGTATGGAGGAAACCACGTGGACTTGATCACAGCGTTGAGATAGGCAAAGTCCATCGGTTTCTCCCCGCCTGTGACTGGATGCCACAGGTCCGGGTTGAACCAGCGAACCATCACCCAGACCAGATAGAGGATGAGGAAGATCACATCGACGGACACCAGCGCCCGCCAGTGTCGGCTCACGAAGCCCCGCAATGAAGCACGATGCCGGTGGCCTACAGCTATGCTCAGCCCGGCCAGTAGGAAAACCAATAGCCACAGTACGGCACGAGTGAAGGGAAGTAACCTTAGGCTTGCCAAGAGCCACGCCAGGTACGACCACAGCAGCAGTCCCAGCGCGCGCGCAATGCCGTAGCCTCGCAGGCGCAGGTCGGGAAAGACATGGTAGATAAGCGGGAAGACACTCCAACCTAGGAGCGTCATCATAGCAGCCCAGAGCAGCACCGTCAGCGGTTGCAGCCTATTCCAGAGAGAGGATGTGTGGAACAGGCCCGACCAAGTGCCGCCGCCTTCCTGCTGGGCTCGCATCTTGGGCGTCATCAGCAACGAATCCGGATCTTTGTCGCTGGTCCGACCGACCTCTTTGGGAGTCATCCACTGGACATTCTCCACAAGGTTTGGCGGCAGCATGGCCTCAACCAGTTCGCGCGAGTACTCGGCGGTTTTGGCGAACACAGCGACTGATGGATGGTCATACACACTGAAGGCTTCTTCGGCAGCGGGCAGCCGAATTGAACAAGGACGGGCAGTCGTGAACTCCGAGGCCATGGGCGAAAAGGGCTGCTCCTGATCGGGGAACTCACACGCTCCCAATGCCGGATAGGAGTGAAAGGTCGCGGCAAGTTTGAAACCAAGACTTCCTTCGAACAGCCGTTCGTAGTATGCAGTCGTGAGAGGGTAACGTTTCGGAAGCCGTGGAATCGACGCGTACAACCGGTTACTGGACAGGATGATGTAGTCAGCTTCGTTGAGCCAGTTCAACAGCTCCCTGCGTTTGGCAGGCGAATCGTTGTCATAGTGGTTCATCTGACCGGAGGGACTGCTCTTGAGGTCCGCGTACCAATTCCTGAAGGGATCAGCACCATCGACACGCAGTGGCAATGCATCGTCCCAGTGCTCATTGGCTATCACAGAGGTCTGGAGTTGAACAGGCTCTCCCTCCAGCACCCGTAGTGTCAGATCATAGAAGGAATCGACCCTGAGGAGAGCCGGCTGCGGCAGAGGCAATGTGACCGCACTGCTACCGGAATCCGTGAGGACTATCGATACAGCTTCTGAGTGGCCGCCAAGCAACTCGACTTCCAGAAGACGCCGCCCCCCGATTCCTTGCCCGTCGACTCGCGGCAAGATAACGGCGTGCACTTCCGCTTCATTCGTCAATACTAACGAGATGCTTGTATCAAGATCGCGTTGAAGACTCAGCGCTTCTGGATCCGCAGGGACGCTGACCTGACTGCCATCTGCGGTATGCAGCACGACCGCGGTGGGGAT
>JAXDDO010000057.1:0-35652 GCA_034676805.1 Anaerolineae bacterium
TACGCCGTCAGTTGGTTCTCGACGTTGTACACCAGCGTGTAAGCCGTCCCGTTCACGGGACGCGAGACCATGTTCCCGTTGCAGTCGTAGCCGAAGCTGCGCCCCGCCACCCCCGCCACCGCGTGCGGCTTGCTCGGCGGCGTGCCCGCCGTGCAGCCCGACCCCGGGCTGGCCGCCCCGTAGGTGTAGCTCCCCACCCCGGTCTTGCCCGTCAGGTTGCCCAGGGCGTCGTAGGTGTAGGTGCGAGTGTACAGCCCCGCCCCGTTCTCCGTCACTGCCGCGCTCGTCAGCCGGTCCAGCCCGTCGTACCCGAACGCCCCCCGTTGCGTCCCCGTCCACTCCATCATAGCATGACGAACACAACAATCACCGAGAGGCTGCGTCTCCACAGACGGCGGGCAGTGGCACGTGACATGGTCTGGCTCCTGTTTGCTGACGGACAAGGATGCTGAGGCGACCGCGCACCACACTATGAGGGTCCAAAACTATCACGACAGTATACACTCGCAACCGCGCCCTGTCAACTATCAGTGAGGTGGATGTATACCAGTGAAGCGCATAATGTGTTGCGACACCTCTCATACCTGGCCCGCCGCACGCCACGCGATTCGCTTGGGCTATCGCACTGCGCCCGTCATCCGTGGAGGCAGGCGCATATACGAGGATGTTCGACCGCTCCCCAACCCCCAAGGCCTATGGAGGCCAGTCGCTGGTCCCGCCCAGGGCCGTCTTGGGCCGGCATATCGGCGAGAGCCTCTGCCTAAGCCGCATCCGCGATTCAGGACGTGCCCAATGCGATAGCCGTGTAACCCGCTTGACACTCACCCCAACCCAGCTATAATGCGCCTGTCATGATTTAAGCGCTTGCCGGCTGCTGTCTCAAGCAGCCGTTCGCGTCGCATAATGAGGAGGATGGACTATGGCAAAGAAGGGCACCCGAATCCTGGTCAAGATGAAGAGCACAGAGAGTGGGCATATGTACTACACGCAGAAGAACCGCCGCAACGACACCCAGCGGCTGGAGCTGCGCAAGTATGACCCATTTGTGCGCAAGCACGTGATCTACCGGGAGACGAAGTAACTGCGCTCTCGCTGACTGAGAATTGATCCTTTGGCCCCGGTGCTTCTGTAGAAGCACCGGGGCCTTTTTCTGCCAGGAATCGGGCATTCACTGGCACTATTTAGAATATTTGTGTATACTATATAGAGTCAACTGAGCGACCCCGGCGGGTCCGGGTTGCTTGAAAGGCGGCATTTATGACACAAACGAAGGTTGCGACGCCAACCAGGGAAACGCGGCAGATGGACATCCCCGTCCAGGGGATGACGTGCGCCTCGTGCGTCAACCACGTCCAGAAAGCTCTGGGACGGGTGGACGGCGTGGCTGATGTCAACGTGAACCTGGCTACCGAGAAGGCCAGTCTCTGGTTCGACACCAGCGTCCCCACATCCGAGCTGGTCAAAGCCGTGCGCGAGACGGGGTACGAGGTTACAACCGATACCGTCGACCTCACGATCGGGGGTATGACCTGCGCGGCGTGCGTCGCCCACGTGGGAAAAGCGTTGAACAAGGTCCCTGGAGTCGTGGAGGCCAACGTCAACCTCGCGACCGAGCGGGCCACCGTGACCTTTGTGCCCGGCACCGTCGGGTTGGCGGACTTCAAAGCCGCTGTCGCGAAGGCCGGTTACGAGGTCATCGACCAGGTCGATGAGACAGCGGCCCAGGCAGCGCGTGATACCGACGAAGAGGCCGATCGCAAGGTGGCAGAAGCGCGACGCAGGATGGTCATCGCGTGGGCGTTCACGGCCATCGTTGTCGTGTGGATGATCCCCGAGATGTTCTTCGGCATCATGTGGCCCACCCACACGATCTTCAACCTAGGTATGATCCTATTGGCGCTGCCGGTGCTCTTCTGGGTGGGGCGCAAGACCTACAGCAGTGGCATCCGTGCCGCGCTCCACGGCTATGCCAATATGGACACGCTGATCACGCTAGGGACCGGCGCGTCGCTGCTCACCGGCCCGGCTTCGTTCTTCGCGCCGGTCGCGAACTACGCCGGCGTCTCCGCGATGATCATGGCGTTTCATTTGACAGGCCGCTATATCGAGGAATCCGCCAAGGGGCGAGCCTCCCAGGCGATCCGCAAGCTCCTCGAGCTCGGGGCCAAGACCGCGCGCCTCGACCGCGACGGGACCGAGGTCGAGGTTCCCATCAGCGATGTGCGGATTGGCGATGTGATGATCGTGCGCCCGGGCGAGAAGATCCCGACCGACGGCGTCGTCGTGAAGGGCGAGAGCGCCGTGGACGAGTCGATGGCGACCGGTGAGTCGATGCCCGTGACCAAGCACGCCGGCGACGAGGTAATCGGGGCGACCCTGAACCAGGAAGGCCTGCTCAGGGTCAAGGCAACGCGCGTGGGCAAGGACACGTTCCTGGCCCAGGTCGTCAAGTTGGTCGAACAGGCGCAGGGAACCAAGGTGCCGATCCAGGCATTTGCCGACAAGGTAACCGCCGTCTTTGTGCCCATCATTATCACCATCGCGGTGCTGACGTTCCTCTCGCGCTTGCTCTTCCCCGGGGCAACACAAGCCCTCACCGAGCTTGGCAGCTTTCTGCCATGGGTGAACCCAAACCTGGGTGTGTTGACACTCGCGATCGTCTCTATGGTTGCGGTCTTCGTCATCGCCTGCCCGTGTGCCCTGGGACTGGCAACGCCCACTGCGCTGATGGTGGGGAGCGGCATCGGAGCTGAACACGGCATCCTCATTCGCAGTGGCGAGGCGATCCAGATGCTCAAGGACGTCGCGGTGGTGGTCTTCGACAAGACCGGCACCATCACCAAGGGCAAGCCAGAGGTGACCGAGGTCGTCGTCGCTCCAGGCCTGGCCATAGCGGA
The DNA here is from genome assembly GCA_034676805.1 of Anaerolineae bacterium. Taxonomy (GTDB): domain Bacteria; phylum Chloroflexota; class Anaerolineae; order B4-G1; family SLSP01; genus PWVB01. Next base: position 2,898 of record JAXDDO010000057.1, read on the forward strand.
CCGGGATATGCTGGCCTGGGCGGCCAGCGCTGAACTGGGCTCCGAACACCCTCTCGGGCGGGCGATCGTGAATCGGGCGCGCACGAAAGGCCTGCGCCTGAGCGATCCGCAGGCGTTCAGAGCGATGCGTGGGCAAGGGATCGTCGCGCAGATCGAGGGACACGAGGTGCGCGTGGGGTCCAGGCGCTGGATCGCTGACGCGGCGCCCCTCGCAACAGAGGACCTCGACCTCGCGATCGACTCGCTGGAAGGCGAAGGCAAGACTGTGATGCTGACCGCCGTCGACGGCCAGCTCCAGGGTCTGATTGCCGTGGCCGACACGCTCAAGGATGACTCCGTAGAGGCCATCGCCCAGCTTCACCGGTTAGGTCTTCAGACGGCAATGATCACCGGCGACAACCGCCGCACGGCGGAGGCAATCGCCCGTCGCGTTGGGATCGACCACGTTGTGGCCGAGGTCTTGCCCGACGGCAAGGTCGCCGAGGTCGAGCGCCTGCAAGAGCGGTTCGGGATGGTCGCCTTTGTCGGCGACGGCATCAACGACGCCCCTGCCCTGACCAAAGCCGATGTGGGACTTGCCATTGGCACCGGCACCGACATCGCGATCGAGGCCAGCGACGTGACGCTGGTTCGCGGCGCGCTGACCGGCGTCGTCGAGGCCATCAACCTGAGCCGCGCCACATTCAAGAAGATCCGCCAGAATCTCTTCTGGGCGTTCTTCTACAACGTCATCATGGTGCCACTGGCGGTGGTGGGCTGGATGCATCCCGTCCTGGCCGAGATCGCGATGGCAACCAGTTCGATAACCGTCGTGACCAACGCCAATCTGTTGCGGCGGGTCGACATCCGCCCGGCATACGCCCGTGCATCCGGCTCAAAACATGTCTAACCCCCACGAATGGGGGTTAACCTCCCGGAGGGCCTAGACCTATGACCCAACGTACTCGCCGCAAGCCATACCGCAACCGCCGCTGGTCGCCGAAGTCCGATCGTGTCTTGCTACTACTGATCATGGGTGCTGTCGTGGTCGTCGGGCTGCTGATCTATGAGGCCGTGCGGCCCATGCCCGGCTTGGCCCAACCCGATCTGGGTAATGAGCACATCACGCCTCCTGCCACGGCAACCTACAACACGCGCCCACCCACGTCTGGGCCCCACTACGTCAACTTGGCGCCGTGGGGCATTCACACCGAACCCATCCAAAACGAGCTGCAGGTCCACAACCTGGAGGACGGGGGCGTGATGGTGCAATACAACTGCCCGGAAGGGTGCCCAGACCTCGTGGCGCAACTGGCTGAGGTCGTTGGGCGCTATCCACAGTATGTGATCCTCGCGCCCTACCCCGATATGGACACGCGGATCGCCCTGACCGCTTGGGGGCGGCTCGACGCCTTCGAGGACTTCGATGAGCGCCGTGTCGTTAAGTTCATCGAGGCGTACCGCGGAATCGACCACCATCGTTAGCGATAGGGAGTATCTATGCCACACTACTCGACTTCATCCGGCTCCCGCCTGAGCCGGCGCGACTTCCTGCGCCAGGCCGGCGCCGGCCTCGCAGTGCTGGCCGCTGGCAGCCTGGCTGGCTCACTGACTGGATGCACAATAGCTCGCGCTGACCATGTATCCGGGTCGGCCGTGCCCAACGACGAGACGACACCTCCTGACCTTGTCCTGGCGTTGAGAGCAGCGCCTGGACAGGCCGCGATCCTCCCGGGGCGCGAGACCGGCGTATGGCGCTACTCCGGAGAGGTCGTGCGGGGCCGCGCCGATGCGCTGGCCGTGCTTCCCGGTTCCTACTTGGGCCCGACGTTGCGGCTCAACCACGGAGAACGCGTCCGCATTCACCTGACCAACGAGCTACCCGAGCCGACGATCGTTCACTGGCACGGGCTGCACCTTCCGGAGGAGGCCGACGGTCACCCCCGGCTGGCAATCGCGCCCGGCGAGACCTATACCTACGATTTCCAAGTGATCAACCGTGCGGGCACCTACTGGTACCACCCGCATCCCCACGGCACGACCGGTCCGCAGGTCTATGCCGGACTGGCAGGGCTGCTCATCGTGAGTGATGCCGAAGAGCAGGCCGCGGGGCTGCCCTCCGGCGAACAAGACGTGTCCCTCGTGCTTCAGGACCGGCTCTTCACAGCCGACAATCAGTTCAGTTACCCGGTCCAGGGAATGCACGGTCAGATGGTCGGCGTCATAGGCGATCGGATCCTGGTCAACGGCAGACCCGACTTCGCGCTGCCGGTCGCGACGCGGCCCTACCGGCTGCGGATACTGAACGGTTCCAATGCCCGCATCTATCGGTTGGGGTGGCAGGACGGCCGCCCCCTTCAGGTCATCGGCACCGACGGCGGGCTCCTGGAACGCGCCCTTACACGCCACCAGGTGGTGCTGTCTCCCGGAGAACGGATCGAGCTATGGGTCGATTTGGGACCTGAGCCAGTGGGCTCGGAGCTCGTTCTCGAGAACCAGGACTATCCGAGCGGTGAATCGTTCCCGGTTGCGCGCCTGCAGATCGCACGCAGCGAGACCGCACCGGCAGCGTTACCCGACCCGCTATCGGTGAGCCAGCCGCACTCCGAGGCCGATGCCGTCAACCGCGGACGTCCACGAGCGTTCCCCATGGAGCTAGTCCGGGGGCGCTGGCTCCTCAACGGGCGGGAGTTCGAGATGGCGAAGGTCGCGCGCAATGAGGTGGTCCGCCTGGGCGATCTTGAGATCTGGGAGTTCGTCAACGAGAGCCCTCATATGGCTATGCCGCACCCGATGCACGTCCATAACGTGCAGTTCCAGGTCATCGGGCGTGAGTTGGTGCTGCCCCAGTTCGAGGGCCAGTACCAGGCTGTCGCCGGCAGTCTCGTCGACGAGGGCTGGAAAGACACGGTCCTCGTTATGCCCGGGGAACGCGTCCGGATCCTGCTCAAATTCGAGCACTACGAGGGCCTATACCTTTACCACTGCCACAACCTCGAGCACGAGGATATGGGCATGATGCGAAACTATCGCATCAAGGCGTGACTGCCCGCCGAGGACGGCACTTCCCGAGAGAGCCGAGAGACTCCCCACAGATTTGGTAACGCGCGGGAGCGGTCGCCCCTGTTTGTGGAAACGACCGTCTGAGGGATACTCGAAGCTATGATCAACGCCAACTATATCGTGGGCACGCACGATATTGCCTTCATCGTGCTCGACACGCTGCGCTACGATGTTGCAGTGGACGCGCTACGCGCAGGCCAGACTCCTAACCTGGCCGCCATTCTCCCCGGGGGACAGTGGGAGATGCGGCACACACCCGGCAATTTCACCTACGCCGCGCACCACGCGTTCTTCGGGGGGTTCCTGCCGACGCCCATCGCGCCGGGACACCATCCGCGGCTCTTCGCCGCACGCTTCCCGGGGAGCGGTACGACGACCGAGGTGACGTACGTCTTCGACGCGCCCGACATCGTGACGGGCCTGGGGGGCGTCGGCTACCACACGCTGTGCATTGGGGGCGTGAACTTCTTCGACAAGCAGAGCCCCTTGGGGTCCGTGCTTCCGGGCTTCTTCGCGGAAAGTCACTGGAGCGCCGAGATGGGTATCAACGGGCGGCGCTCCACCGAACATCAGGTGCGCTTGGCCGTCGAGCGGCTCGGGCAGATCCCCAAGGGCCGGCGCGTGTTCCTGTTTCTCAACGTCTCCGCGATCCACCCTCCGAACAGTTTCTATCTGCCCGGCGCCAAGGACGACAGCCTGGAGACCCACCGGGCGGCGCTGGTCTACGTGGATCGCCAGCTGCCGCCACTGTTCGCCGCGCTGCGCCGGCGGGGCCCCTGCCTGCTGGTCGTCTGTTCGGACCACGGCACTGCCTATGGCGAGGATAGATACTTTGGACACCGCCTTAGCCACCCGGTTGTATGGACGGTGCCCTACGCCGAACTCATCCTGCCCGGTGCTGTAGACGCGGGGTTCTAGCCACACGCTGGCAAGCAGCGGGTAGATCAGCCCAGCTGCTGCAGCCGCGCGATGGCCTCGTGAATTCGGGCCGTGGGGGCCGTGATGGAGATGCGTATGTAGGCCCCGCCTGCCGGCCCGAAAAACGAGCCGGGGGCCACGGCGACCCCTGCTTCTTCCAGCCAGCGCCGCGCCAATGCCTCTGCCGCCTCACCCACGGGCACCGGGGCCCACAAGTACAGCGCAGCCCGCGGTAGCGGCGCCGCGATCCCCAGCGACGCCAGCCCATCCACCAGGATCTGCAATCGCTCGCGGAAGATGGCATTGCGGGCGGCAATCCAGGCCTCGTCGACCGTCAACGCCCGAATCGCTGCCTCCTGCAGCGGGTGGAACATGCCCGAATCCACGTTCGACTTGACCTGAGCCAGCGCGTTCAACACTGCGGCGTTGCCCAGGGCCATGCCTATCCGCCAACCGGCCATGTTGTACGTCTTCGAAAGCGAGTTGAACTCGACCACCACGTCCATAGCCCCCTCGATCTGGAGAATGCTGGGAGCCACATAGCCATCGTAGGTGACGTCGGAGTAGGGCGCATCATAGCAGATCAGTAGATCGTGGCGGCTTGCGAAGTCGACCGCGCGCTGCAGGAAGGCCAGGTCCGCAACCGCCCCGGTCGGGTTATTGGGATAGTTGAGCCACAGCAGCTTCGCCCGCGAAACGATCGTTTCGGGTATGGCGTCGAGGTCAGGGAGAAAGTCGTTAGAGGCCAGGAGTGGGAAGGTCACGACCCGTGCGCCCGCCAGCATTGCCCCCATCCTGTAGGGCGCGTAGCCTGGGTCCGGCACGAGGACCAGATCGCCGGGGTCCAGGAGCGCCAACGCCAGGTTGACGATACCTTCCTTGGACCCGATGAGCGGCACGACCTCGCGATCCGGATCGAGTGAGACGCCGAACCGCCGCGCGTAGTACTCCGCGATCGCGCTTCGTAGCGCCGGCAACCCACGGTAGCCGGAGTAGCCGTGGTGCTCGGCCACGCTCGCCGATGTACACAACGTCTCGATCACGACCTCCGGCGGTGCGGGGTCCGGATTGCCGATGTCCAGCCGGATCACGTCAAGGCCGCGCTTCTGGGCAGCCGTCACCGCCGCCGACCAGCGCGCAAAGGGATAAGGGGGAAGGTTAGCGAGTCGCCGGGCGATCTTCATCACGGTTCTCCTGACCCATCGAGTCATACAAGCGTTCCACCAGCGCAGTAAGGCCCAGCGTGTAGCTGCGCCACCCGAAGCCGCTGATCTGCCCTACGCAGACCGGCGCGATGAGGGACGTGTGACGAAAGCTCTCGCGGGCGTGGACATTTGATAGGTGCACCTCGACGGCGGGCAAGCCCACGCCGGCGATGGCATCTCGCAGCGCGACGCTGGTGTGGGTATAGCCGCCGGGGTTGATGAGCAGGGCGTCGGCCCAGTCCATCGCCTCCTGGACCGCGTCGATCAACGCGCCCTCGCTGTTGGATTGGATGATGCGCAGCTCCGCGCCGAGGTCGGCGGCGAGCTCCGTGAGCCGGCTGTTGATCTCCGGCAGCGTCACGGACCCGTAAGTTGACGGCTCACGGCGTCCGAGCAGGTTAAGGTTGGGCCCATGCAAGACCAGGATCCGCACCGTCATCTCCAGTGAGGGTTCACCCTGTGGTCGATCATCGATCATCTGCAATCGCTCCCATCTGTGCGAGGACCGACGCCACCGCCCGCTGCGGCACGTCGTCGTAAATACCCACAGCCCCAATCGCCTGTGGCAAGATCCAGCGCAGCCCCGCGCCCCGGCGTTTCTTGTCGTGCCGCATCGCCCCCAGGATCGACGCCACGGGCAGTGCCGGGCAGCGGACTGGAAGACCTGCAACGTTCAGGACGTTCTCGATCGCCGCTGACACACCGTGATCCGCGATCTCCAGCGCTACCGCCAACTTGCTGGCGGCCACCATGCCGATGGAAACCGCCTCGCCGTGGCGTAGCGTGTACCTGCTGAGCCGCTCCAGTGCGTGGGCCGTGGTGTGCCCCAAGTTGAGCACGGCACGCCGCCCCATCTCGTGCGGGTCCTCGCTCACAACGCCAACCTTGGTCAGGATCGAGCGGGCCAACAGTTCAGGCGTAACGGGTACGTCGCCATCTCGCAGCCGGCGGCCCAGTGCATCGAACAACACCGGATCGCCAACCACGCCGTGCTTGATGACCTCCGCCAGACCCGACCGGTACTCGACTGCCGGCAGCGTGTCCAGCACCCGAACGTCGATGAACACCAGTTCGGGATGCTTGAACGCCCCAACCAGGTTCTTGCCCTGGGGCAGATCCACGCCCGTCTTGCCACCCACACTGGAATCTGTCATCGCCAGCAACGTCGTGGGGACCTGGACCAGCCGCACACCGCGCATATAGGTCGCGGCGGCAAAACCCGAGATATCCCCGGTGACGCCGCCACCGAGCGCCACGACCAACCCGCTCCGGTCCAGGTCCGCCGCCAGGAAGGCGTCATAGAGCTGCTCCACGGTCGCCAGGATCTTGTGCGCCTCGCCATCCGGGATGACAACTCGGGTCGTCCGCAGTTCAGCCGATCTCAGAGCCGTCTCCACCTGCTCGGCATACAGCGGCTCGACCACGGTGTTGGTCACCACGACGACGCGCGCGCCCGGTGTGACGCCTGTGGCCCGCAAGATGGCGCCCAGATACGCCAACACGCCGCTGCCGATGTGGATCTCATAGGCGCCCTCGTGGTGCGGAACGCGCAGGGTCTGCACGTCTGCCAGCCCGGCGACCGCCTCGGCTATCTCTTCCAGCGAGCGCCCGGTCGTGTTGACCTGCCACGGGATCGCCGCGTACGCCTCCTCGCGGCTGGCCAGTAGGCGCGCGATCGCAGCTTGGGGATCGAGCGACTGTAGCAGCGGGCGGTCCGTGCTGGAACCCACACGCGACAGCACCGCCTCCGCGTCGGCCCTCAGACAGACGAGAATACCACGCTCAGCCATCACAGCGCGATTCTCGGGGTCGATGAGCGCCCCGCCACCGGTCGCAATCACCAAATCCGATCGCTCGCTCAGCTCCCGGCACAGGGCCGCCTCAATCGCCCGGAAGTGCGGTTCGCCTTCTTCAGCGAAGATCCGCGTGATCGGCTTTCCGGCGCGTACCTCGACCAGCGCATCCATATCAACGAACGGTCGCCCGAGCCGCTCCGCCACGAGGCGGCCCACAGACGTCTTGCCCGTACCCATAAACCCGGTCAGCACCAGGTTGCGCATCTTCTCCTCCTGGCCTACCCCGTCCCTGGCGCGAGGGTCGCATCAGCCAGTCCCGCCAGAGCCTCCAACCACGAGCGGCGCCGCTCCGGTGTGCTTCTCACGACAACACCAGACCTCCGCTGGTCAAGGCTGTGCATGGCGCATAGCTCCAGGCCGCGCGCGCACAACACCCCTTCGTGAATGGCGCTGAGCCTCATTGGCCCTGGCCTTCCGTGAACAGCCTGAAGCGATCGGGGTCCAGATGGCCCGCCTGGTGCATCAGAACGGCGTTCATGAGCTCGATCGCCATGCGCGATTCGAGCGTGATGCCGGCCCGCACGCCAGCGCAGGGGTCGTGACGGCCCTTCTCCAGTGCGAAGTCGATCTCTGTCAGATCGTTACGCACAGACTTCTGGGGCTTCCGGATCGAGGAAGTCGGCTTGAAGCCGACGCGGCAGACCAGCGGCATACCCGTTGTGATGCCACCCAGCAAGCCGCCATGGTGGTTGGACAGGAAACCGTTATGTCGAATCGGATCGTTGTTCTCGCTGCCGCGACGACTGATCACCTCGAGACCGGCACCTACCTCACACGACTGCGCCGCGTTCAGCCCGCCCAAGGCCCCCATCAGCCGGAGCTTGAGGCTCTGGTACAACGGTTGCCCCACCAACGGCGGCACGTTGACCGCGACGACCTCGACCATCGAGCCCAGGGAATCGCCTTCGTCTCTCACCTGCTCGATGAGCGCCGCAGCGCGCTCTGCGAAGTCAGGGTCAAGCGTGGGAATCTCAACCTGCGCCAACCGCTCCGCGACTTCGGCCAGAGCCGCCGGTGGAACCGGACGTGCAAGCGTGTGCTGCGCGACCAGCGCCTCGAGCTCTGTCGAAAGGCTGCGCGACGCCGCCAGCGGCCCAACCCGTAGCACCGACGACAGGATGACCGTCTGAAAGTGGTGCGTCAGGTAGAGCCTGGCGATCGATCCGCCTATCACGTCGGAGATCGTCGCGCGATAGCTGGCGCGCCCGCCACCCCGTGGGTCCGCAAAGCCGCGCGACTGGTGGTATTTGACGAGGTCGGCATGGCCTGGTCGCGCCGCCCCGGCAGGCCCGGTGACCTGCGCGTAGTCGCCCGAGCGCTTGGCGGTCGATAGCACCACCGCGGCAATCGGCTCGCCCGTCGTGTAACCCCCCTCGTAAGTACGAGCCGCTTCGAGGCCTTCACCCACCGGTATCGCTACCTCCGGCCCTCCCAGCAACACGTCCGGATCCGGGTCATAGAGCCCGGAGAGCAACAGCAACTGATCCGACTCGGCCCGCGGCGTCCCGTACCGGCTTCCTCCCGGTCGCCGTCGATCCAGATAGACCTGTACCGCGCCGCGGTCAATCCACAGCCCCGGGGGACACCCGAAGACAATCGTGGTGTAGCCCGGGCCATGCGACTCGCCCGCACCCGCGACCGAAAACAGGGGCCCCCCGAGAATCTCCATCGGATCAGCCTGTCAGCCGCACCAGGTGGTATTGCTTCTTGCCACGCCGCAGGATCACGAAGCGTCCTTCGATAGCGTCATTCAGCGCCACGGTCGCGTCGTCACCTTCCACACGACCATTGTTGACGTAGACGCCTCCGCTCTGCAACAGGCGCCGCGCCTCGGCCTTGGAGCGTGTCACGCCGGTCTCGGTCAGCAGGTCTGCCAACGGCAGGCCCGCACCCTCGAAGCGGGAGCGCGGCACCTCGCTCGACGGGACATCGGCGAAGATGTCGGCAATATCGTCGGCCCCCAGTCCCACGATTTCGCCACCAAACAGGACCTCAGCAGCCTGCTCGGCTTGCGCCAGCGCCGCCTCGCCATGCGTCATCCGCGTCATCTCCTGCGCCAGCTTCCGCTGAGCCTCACGACGCTCCGGGTGCTCCGCCAGCTTCTGGCTCAGGTCTTCGATCGCCATTTGGTCAAGCCACGTGAAAAACTTGAGGTAGTCAATGACGACTGCGTCCGTCTGGTTCAGCCAGAACTGGTAGAAGCGGTAGGGTGACGTCTTGTGCGCATCGAGCCAGACCGTGCCCTGCTCCGTCTTGCCCAACTTGGTGCCATCGGCGCTGAGGACGAGCGGGTAGACCAGACCGTGAACGCGTTCGCCCAACTTACGGCGGATCAGCTCCACGCCGGCGGTGATATTGCCCCACTGATCGCTGCCTCCGGCCTGGAGGACGCAATGATGATCCTCGAACAGACGGAGGAAATCGTAGGCCTGGAGCAGCATGTAGCTGAACTCCGTGTACGAGATACCCTCTTCGCGCTCGAGGCGCGTCTTGACCGAGTCCTTGGCGGTCATGTAGTTGATCGTGAAGTGCTTACCCACATCACGTAGGAACTCCATCATCGTGATCTTCAGCAGCCAGTCGGCGTTGTTCACGATCAGCGCTGCATTGTCCTTGGCGTCGAAATCCAGAAAGCGTGCCAATTGGAGCTTGATCGCTGCAACGTTGGCTTCCACCTGCTCGGAGGGCAGAAACTGCCGCTCGCTTGTCTTGCCGCTCGGGTCACCGATCATTCCTGTGCCCCCGCCCGCGACCGCGATGGGCGTGTGTCCAAAGCGCTGCAGACGCGCAAGCCCCATCAACGCCAGAAGGTTGCCGACTTGCAGGCTATCGGAAGAGGGATCGAACCCTATGTAGGCCGTGATCTTTTCGGTCGCGAGCAGGTCCGGGAGCCCTTCCGTGAAATCAAACACGAGTCCGCGCCACTTGAATTCATCGAATACATTACCAGACGCCATAACCCATCCTCCTTCTGCATCTGAGCCCACCAATTGGGGCAGTTCAGTTCCTATCACGCCGTCCATCAACCGGCTTTGCGGGATTCGAGGATCCCTCAGCCCGAATGAGCGCGTCCTCACATACGCTACGCATCATCGCGGTCGTGGCCTCGATGTCCAGCGGATCCTCGAGCCACAGCGATAGCGCAAGCGCGCCCTGCCGTGCCAGCATCCCCAGTCCATCAATGACGCGCGCCCCGGCGTGGCGGGCCACCCGCAGCAGGCGGGTCTCCAGGGGATTATAGACGAGATCGCAGACCGTCAACCCTGAAGGCAAGGGAAGCTCCGTTGGCCAGGGGCACCCATCGACGGCGGGCCACATGCCAACGGTCGTCGTGTTCACCAGGAGCATGGCCTGCTGGACCGCATCGCGAAGCGTATGCGCCGCCAGCTCTCCCGTTACAAGCGCCGCCGTGGCAGGCAGGGCAGGCCGGAGTTCCGCGGCCAGCGCTGCCGCCCGCTCTGGCGTGCGGTTGAGGACCACGACATCCATCCCCATTGTCGCGAGCCCGTACACCACGGATCTCGCGGCGCCCCCGGCTCCCAACACAACGGCGCGACCACCTCCTGCAGGGTCAAAGCCCCCAGCGCGCAGCGACGCGATGAAGCCAGCCACGTCGGTGTTGTGGCCTACCATCGTGCTAGAGCCGTCAGCCTCACTCCGGATAACCACGGTGTTCACAGCGCCAACGGCGCGTGCCTCGAAGGTCACCTCGTCCAGCATGCCTATGACGACCTGTTTGTGCGGGACCGTGATGTTGAAGCCCTGGAAGCCCAACGCGGCGGCCCCGCGCACGGCCTCCGCCACACGCGCCGGGTGAACCGGCAAGGGCACGTAGCGCCAGGCCAACCCAGCCGCGCGGAGCACGGCGTTGTGCATCGCGGGCGATAGACTGTGGGCGACGGGCCACCCCATCACGCCCAGCAGGCGCGTCTCCCCGCCGATCTCGGTTCCCGCGCGCCCGCCCCGCGCCCCTGTCCCCGAACTCACCTCCAGCCTCCTCACATCCCGTGCCGAATACGGGCGCCGAGAATCTCCATCAACTCGACGAAACCAGGGAACGAGTCTGGAATACGCTCCGCGCCGAACACCCGTGTCTTGCCTTCGGCGACCAGACCGGCAACCACCAGGGCCATCGCCAGCCGATGGTCGCCGTGGCTGTCCACCTCGGCACCCTTGAGCGCCGTCGGCCCTTCGACAACGAAGCCGTCGGGACGCGGCTCGATCCGGGCGCCCAGCTTTCGTAGCTCTGCCACCACCGTGGCAATCCGATCAGTCTCCTTCACGCGCAATTCGGCTGCGTCGCGCACGACCGTGGTGCCCGCGGCCTGCGTCGCAGCCACAGCCAGGATCGGGAACTCATCGATCATCCGCACGACGGTCTCGCCCTGGACCTCCGCGCCGCTCAACGCGGACGCCCGGACTCGTAGGTCCGCCACGGGTTCCCCGCCCTGGTCACGCGAGTTCACCGGCGCGATATCTCCCCCCATCGCCCGCAGCACATCAAAGAGCCCGGTCCGGGTCGGGTTAACGCCTACCCCAACCAGCAGGACGTCAGATTCCGGCACCAACAGCGCGGCCACCAGGGGGAAAGCAGCGGAGGACACGTCGCCCGGGATCACCCTGTCGAGCGGGCGCAGGTACGCGATCGCGGCGGGATCGAGCGTTGCGCCCAAGGTATCATAGACCAGCGGCGTTACCGTGGCATCACGGGGCTCGATCTGCGCGGCGAGCATGCGCTCGGTGTGGTCGCGCGCAGGCCCGGGCTGACGCACCACGACAGGCCCGTCGGCGTAGAGCCCCGCCAGCAAGACTGCGCTCTTCACCTGGGCGCTGGCGACCGCGAGGCCATGCTCCCCGCCGTGTAACTGCGCGCCCCCATCGATCAGCAGTGGGCCGTGACCACCGGTGTCGGCGATCCGCGCCCCCATCTGTCTCAGCGGCTCGGTCACGCGCCGCATCGGCCGGCGGAGCAATTGGGGGTCGCCGGTGAGCACGCTGTTGAACGCTTGGCCGGCCAGAATCCCGGCCAGGAGCCTCATCGTCGTCCCTGAGCGCTGGCAATCCAGAGCCGCACCGGGCGACTGCAAGCCGCGCAGCCCCTGTCCGTGGATCACCAACGTCGTTTCCCCGGCCGCGTCGCTGTGTTCGATCCGGACGCCCAGACTGCGCACACACTCCAGTGTGGCCAGGCAGTCGCCCGAGGGCAGAAACCCCTCGACACGGTGCGTCCCCTCCGATAGAGCACCCAGCATCAGGGCGCGGTGAGACATCGATTTATCGCCGGGCACGCTGACCGTGCCACCCAACCGACAGGATGGCGGCGTCGCACATCCCTCAACGATCAGCCACGTCATGGATACATCTCCTTCCGCGTGTCGCGGATACGCGAGAGGACGTCCTGAAGCTGCCCCGCATCGCCGTGGTCTACCAGCCCGATCAGGCGCTCCAGATGGGTCAGGCAGGATCGCGCGGCTTTGAGCACCTCCTCGCGATTGGTCGTCAGGATATCCACCATCATTGTCACGTCGCTGCCGGCCACCCGCGAAGTATCGCGGAACCCCCCTGCGATGATCTCCCAAGCTAGCGGATCGTTTGAGGTCGTAGCATCGGCCGTGCTGATAAGCGCGCAGGCCAGCAGGTACGGCAGATGGCTGAGCGTCGCGACCAGGTAGTCCTGTCGAGGCCCATCGATGACGAGTGGCCTGGCGCCCACGGCCTGGACCAACGCCTTTCCCAAGGCCAGTGTGCCGGTCGACGTCCGCGCAAGCGGCGACAGGATGAAGGTCCGACCCCGAAAGAGCTCGGGGTCAGCCGCGGCGATCCCCGAGGTCTCTTTGCCACACATCGGATGCCCCCCCAGGGGCTGGACGTGCGATGGCAGGCCAGCCATTGCCGCCAGGACGTCGGTCTTGGTACTGCCCAGATCCATCAGAACAGTCCCCGGCGAAAGCAGCGGCCCGATGGTCCCAATCAACTGTATGATGGTGCGCACCGGCGCTGCAAGCACGACAACGTCGGCATCCCGCACACCCTCGGCTAGCGAGGCCGTGGCACGGTCCACGTAGCCACAGCTCAGCGCACCCTCGCGAGCCGTGGTGGCTGGGTCGACGCCGACGACCTTATGGCAGTGGCCCTTGAGCGCCCCGGCCAGCGATCCGCCCATCAGGCCCAGGCCTACGACGGCAATGGTGCACGTCGACAGCGCCCGCGAGGGCGTCGCAAAGTCCGCGGGGACCTCGGCACCCGCCGGTGACTCGGGCGCCGGGGACGCCCCTGTCTCCATCTTGCACTCCTTCAGCGATGACATTACGCCCCGCCTAGAGGGTGCGCCCAACCGCCGCGGCGATAGGGCGTAACGAGGCCATCAGGTCGGCGAAGCGCTGCGGCTTCAGCGATTGCGCGCCGTCCGACAGCGCCTTCTCCGGCTCCGGGTGGACCTCCACGATCAGGCCGTCAGCCCCGGCCGCGATCGCAGCGCGCGCAACAGGCGCGACCAGCTCCCACTTCCCGGTTCCGTGGCTGGGATCGACCAGCACCGGCAGGTGGCTGAGCTGCTTGAGCAGGGGAACTGCGCTGATGTCGAGCGTGTTGCGTGTGTAGGTCTCGAACGTACGAATACCCCGCTCGCAGAGGATCACGCGGTGGTTCCCGTGCGAGAGAATGTACTCCGCCGACATCAGCAACTCCTCGATCGTCGACATCATGCCGCGCTTGAGCAGAACAGGACGCTGGGACTCGCCGACAGCGTGGAGCAGCGCGTAGTTCTGCATGCTCCGCGCCCCAATCTGTAGGATGTCGGCGAAGGTCGTTACCAGCGGAACCTGCTCCGGGGCCATCACCTCTGTTACGATCGGCAGACCGGTCTGTGCACGCGCCTCAGCCAGCAGCCGTAGCGCCTCATCGCCTAAGCCCTGGAAACTATAGGGCGAGGTGCGGGGCTTGAATGCCCCGCCTCGGAGCACCTGCGCGCCGGCAGCCTTGACAGCCTGTGCGGTCTCCTCCAGTTGCTCCCGGCTTTCAACCGCGCAGGGACCGGCCATAACGATCACCTGCGGGCCTCCGATCGAGACGCCGTTGATCGGGAAGACCGAATCTTGGGGATGGAATTCACGGCTGGCGAGCTTGAAGGGACGCAGCACCGGCACCGTTCGCTCCACCCCCGACATCCGTTCGAGTTGCTCGCGATCGATGGGGCGCCCATTGCCGACCACGCCGATGATCGTGCGCTCCTGGCCCTCCGAGAGGTGAGCCTGACACCCCATCTGTTCCACGCGAGCGGCAACATTCGCGATCTCCGCTGTCGATGCACTGTGCTTCATGATGATGATCATTTCTCCTCCTCGAGCCTGTGGTCAAGGTTCCCCGGCTCTGGCCTCGCGGGGGCACCGGGATAGAGCTCCATGGCAGTCTCCCACAGCGTCGCATCCTCGGGCATCGGTGTCGTCGCCGCCGGGTACGACCCCAGCAACTTTACGAAGGATGCGTGACGCAGCAGGCCCATCAACGCCGCCTCGACCACCAGGTCCTGGCAATGGCCCTCAAAGTCAAGGTAGAAGGTGTAGCGCCACGGCTGGTTCAGGCGCGGGCGAGACTCGATCTTGGTTAGGTTGATGCCGCGGTTGGCGAACTCGCCCATACACCGGTAGAGCGCCCCCGGGCTGTGACGTGTCGAGAAGACCACCGAGGTCTTCGTGCGCTGAGCCCGAGGCGGGTCCTCCGTCCCCATCACCAGAAATCGAGTGTAGTTAAAGTGGAAGTCCTCGATCGCCCGGTCCAGGATCTGAAGCCCATAGAGCTCTGCCGCGAGCCCACTCGCAATGACGGCCACATCGGGTTCCGGTGTGGCCGCCAGCTCCCGCGCGCTGCCCGCCGTGTCAAACGCTGGCTCCGGCTCCAGGCCATGGCGGGTGAGATACCGCTGGCACTGCGCCAATGCCTGGGGGTGCGAGCGCACCCGCCGGATGGCACCCAACTCGCTGCCCGGAAGCGCCAGCAGCATGTGATGTACCCGCAGGATCACCTCGCCATTGATGCGCAGATCACGCTGCAACAATAGCTCCAGCGCTCCGGCGACCGAGCCGGCGACTGCGTTCTCGACCGGGACCATCGCGTAGTCTGCACGCCCCTTCTCGACCTCCGGAAACACCTCCTCCAACGTCCGGCAGGGCAGCGTCTTGACCTCGGCGCCGAAGTACTGCCGAACCGCCTCCTCGGAGTATGCCCCCGCCTCACCCTGAAATGCGACTATCGCCATCGCCCGCTCTCCCCAGATCCGGCCTCAGTACGCGCGCTCCCCGCAGATAGCAGTGGTGAATCTCCTGCTGCGCCCTGTCGGTGTTCCAGTGGATCAGTACCCGAATGCACATCGCCAGGCTGCCCCGCACCGCCATCTCTTGCATGCAGAGGAGCGGCGTCTGCGTCCAGCCGAGCTCGCGGGCAGCGACTGCCGGGTACACAGCATCCAGATCCGGCGTAGCCGTGAAGATCACGCTGGCCATCGCCTCCGTCTCTATACCATTTGCCGCGACAATCTCGGCGAGCAGCTCTCGTGTCGCCTCCAGAATCGCCAACCGCGTGTTCTCCTTCACCGTCGTCGCGCCGCGCACGCCACACACCCCCACGGATCACCTCCCATTGTGACAATAAAAAACGTGGAGCCGGATGGGCTCCACGTTCATGTTTGCTGTTTGGGGGACTCTGCTGAATCTAGATCTTCTCCCTGGCAATGTGAAGCCGCCGGCGCGTTGGCCAGCCAAAATAGGAGTAGACAAACATGAAGCTGTTGGCAGAATCCAGTGGTTTACTCATAGTTGTTCGTTCACCTGATATTAGTTCTATAGTAAACAATTCAGCCGGCTTGTCAATACCCAAACAACAATTGGGATAGGATGGTAGGTGTAGATGGCGATGCCCGCAGGAAAGCTAGCAACGTGGCGACGTCTCACGCCACAGGCGTCCGGGCCCTCCCTGATGGGGGGGCCGGCCCAGATGGCCGGCCCCTTGGTCAACGCTATCCTGGTACGTGGTCTCAGGGATTCGTCAAGCCGGGCAGCCGCGTGCCCTGCCATCGCTGTGAGTCGAGGCCGGCCCGGGGCTACACGCGCTCACTGACCGCATGGGCGAATCAGGCTCCGCGCCGCGCTATCCCACCACTCGCTGCAGCGCCTCCAGTGCCGACGAGAGCGCATCACCCATCGTGCGCAGCATCGTCTCGCGGGTCTTGAGCGCCTGGTTGACCATGGTCTGGTGCATGTCCCAGACCGAGCGATCGATCTGATCGTTGGCGTCAACCGGGATGCAGACCGTAGTGTCGCAGTCGAAGTCGACCTTGGTATAGGCACGCAGCTGCAGCTGTTGTAGTGCAGTAGGGTCAGTAAGGTCCAGTCTCTGCCCCGCAAGGGACGTGAAGCCCGAACTCGGCGTTGTGAAAGTCCGCACCTCTACAGTGGCAATGTCGCCAACGAAGGACTCCGCCTTGGCCGCCAGGTCTTTGGCAAACTTCTCAATCGCACTCCTCAAGTCGCTCTCTGACATCGTTATCTCCTTCTCCTGAGCCGAAGCTACTCACGAATCCGGAACTGCTCCAATGCCTCTAACACGTCTCGCACATACTGGTAGACCGCCGGTAGCAACAGGATCTGTCCGCCCGGCACCGATGCCTTCAGGGCGAGTGTCAGTGCACCCGTCCCAACGACGTTGATCAGCCGTAGCAACGCGTCGCGCGATGCTAGCGCCAGGTGCACCGCATCGCGGTGCAGCTGCATCTGTGGCTCGGTCACGCCATCGAGCCACGTGGTGTCATAATCACCCGACCACGCCACCACGGTCAACGCGACGTCAATCCCGCCCTGCGTGGTGACGACCCACGCGTAATGCTCGACTAACCGGCGGAACTGTTCCAGCAGCGCCTGGCACTCGGCGTAGATCCCCCGGAACCTTTCCGCCGCGTCCGCATCGGTGTCGAAGGCTACCGCCGGCATGGCCAACTGTTGGATGGTGGCCATCAGCGCCGCCTCGGGTCCGGTCGTCTCCCCCATAGCATAGTGTGGTGCAGTTGGCTCCAGCGCCGCAAGCCTGGCCTCGACATCGGCCAGGGCAGACACCCGCGCGGATACCGCGGCCGTTCGCGCACCGAGCAATGATCGCGCATCAAACCCAGAACTGGGCAGCTCGACCCGCCAGACCATGACATCTTCGGCCTGTCCGGCAGCAAACGGCGTAGCCGCCGGGCCATCCGTGGCCCAAATCCCCAGGGGATCCTTACCCCCAGGCAGCGCCATGCCGCTTAACACAAACGCACTCCCGTTCATCAGGAGCCAATGCGCAGACTATTCAAGAGACTCGTCGCCAACTCGGCCATTGTCGCGAGGAAACGTGCGCGGCTCGTCTGCGCCTCCTCAACCATAGCCTTGTGGACCGCCAAGACCAATTGTGCGAAGCCGCTGTCGGCCTTCTCAGGGATGTAAACTTGGACGTCACCATCGAAGTCGACTCGCGTCAGCGCCCTCAGGGTAGCGTCCGGGTCCTGGTGCGCGTCAAGCGCTGCCGCAACTGCACGGATGTCGCGCGCAGAGTAAGTGCGAACGTCAAGCGTCACAATATCCTCGGCTGCGTGCCCCAACGACGTCGCGAGTTGGTCGGTGAACCTCCGCAGCGAGACCTTGAGTTTCTCAAACTGGTCGCTCAGACCGAAGGCCACGTAGGCCGCCTCTCCCTCGACGTAAACCGGCTGGACCCGAACCAACTGCCGGGGACCCTGCGCCGGCGGCACGACGCCAGGCGTCGTTGGAATCACGGCCGGCGCGACACCGATTGTCGGGGCGCCTCCTCCCGCAGAGGGCGCATCCCCAGCCTGTTGAGGCGTGGCAACCGATGGCCCGGCCCTCTCGGCTACCAGCTCCTCTGCCTCAGCCAGAGGGGTTGGCGCTTCCGGCTGCGCCTCGATCTTGATCTCATCGGGTGGCGTGTCGGGCAATGGCGGGGGCATCTCGACCACCACGCCCCCCTCCTCTTGGGGCGCTTCGGCGGCGCCCTCCTTGACACGTCCCTCGCCGGCAATCTCCGGCAGTGGCGGTGGAACCTGAGGCCCCTCGGCGGCTGGGACCTCCGCCGTGATCGTGCCAAGATCCACGGGCCCCTCGTCAACTACGGCCTCGCGCTCGAAGGGGATCCGCACTGCGGGATCGCCCAACACGACATAGCTCCGGGCGTCGTTGTTCGCGGTCCACCGGTGCGCCAACTCATAGTCGCTGATGTAGTCCGGGTTCCACTGCAACTCATCAAGATCCGCGGCGAGGTCCGAACTCAGCTCTGCGTAGCGCATGTTGAAGCTGGCGTCTGTGGCCAGGCCGATCGGATCGCCATTCATCAGCGTCCTCAGCGAGGTGATGAACGTTTGGTGCTCCAGCCGCCCCCCGGGTGAGATGAACGAGTAACCCCACGCGCGCTCGACATGACCGATGACGGCCAACATGCCATAGCGCAGCAACCGCTGGGGAAGCGCCGCTGTGAAGTTGCGCGGCGCGATCTTCTCGCGCACTTTGAAGGCAGTCGCGGCAAACTGGTCGAGCTCGGGAGTTCCCGCACCGTAGCAGGCGAAGAGAAAAGCTACCATCCCGGTCAGGTTGGCTTCCTCATCGATGTCCTCCCCGGTGAAGTAATGCTCGCGGCGCACGGTCTCGCCAGGGCCGGGCCAGTCCTGGCACAACAAGGCCCCCTGGTGCCTGAGCTGTGCAGGATGGTTGGCCGGGAACTCGATGCCGTGGCTAGCCGTGAACAACAGAGCTGGCGTCAGTCCAGGGGCGCCCCCCAGTAACTGACCCAACTGGGAGTGCGTGGCCTGCCCATCACCGACGAAGGGGGACAAGAGCTCCCACTCGTGCAGCAAGGCTAACTCGTTCTCCGGCGAAGCCACCGAGAGGTTCTCGAAGACCGGCTGCACCAGGTACTCGGAGCTCAGTTCTGTGGCTTTGTCGCCGGGATTGGCAGGCGCAAAGAAAGCCGCGCGGCGCGGCAGTACCACCTGACCAGTCTCCGCCGCGACGACGGCACGGGCATAGTCAGCATAGGCTTCGACGTCGCTCCCGAAGTCGAGCCGCCCGACGCCGCGCATCACGTCCAACTGGTACTGGAAGGCAAAGGGAATCTCGTCCGGTGTGCCGACGAGAAGGACGTAGAAAGGAAACTCATCGGGATCGGCCAGACCTGCGCCGATGCCCACCCGTCGGAAATACTGGTCTTTCCGTTCACCGGTGCGATAGGCGTCACTGCCCTCACAGACACGGAACAAGTCGCCGGCCTGTGCCCGGCGGTGGTTCAGGAGCGGACCCAGCGCTTCCTTGATCTCCTCGCGCAGCGCGGGGTTCATCGCAGCGGGGAAGATGACCGCCCAGCCGACGTCCTCCACGCGCGAGATATCGCCTGCGCCGGGCTTGACGGGCCACTGCATCTGGGAACGCGCTTTGAACTTGAGCTCCTCCAGGCGCGCAGCCATAGCTTGCTCGTGCAAGGTGAACTCCACATCGGTCACGCGCTGCAGCCGGTCCTGCACGTTCGTCAAGGCGCCCAGGTGGCGCTGCCGCTCCACGAACTCGCGGTAGTCCTCGGGCAGGGGCTGCCCACGAATGAGGCGCGCCAGTTGCCGGCTCGAGAGCGGCGGCTGCCCATATTCCCCGGTGACGGCGTTCACACCGTTGAACACCAGATCGGCCTCAAACAATGATTTCAGATCGTCGGGCATCGTCAGACTCCTTTCGGTCAGAACCGGCCTGGATCGCCGCGCTGTCAGCCGGCCCCGCCAGCCTTGGTCCGAAGCCGCACCGCCGGGTCGCCGAGCACCACATAGCCGCGCGCATCGTTACTGGCGGTCCACAGCTCGGCAAGTCGGTATGTCTCTTCGAGGGAGGGCGGGTCAGTGATGCTTTCATAAAGATAACTCAACTCGGTCGTGATCGCGGCGTAACGTGTGTTGAAGTAGTCCAGCGCCGAGCCCACCGGGTGTCCATTGAGCAGGCGATCGATAGCCGCCGCGAAGACCTCGACGTGTTCTTGGGTCCGGTTCTCCACACCCTCGGGGCGGGCAGCCATCGGCGAGAGAAAAGAGAGCCCCCAAGCACGGTCGATATGCCCCACGACGGCGAGCGCCCCGCGATCGCGTAGAGCCAGCATCGCCTTGGGCAATGCAGCGGTGAAAGGCTGCTCAGCGATAGCCTGTGCGTCTTCCCTGAACTCGTGCCGGGTGTAGCCGTCGAACTGGGGTGTACCCAGGCCATAGCAGGCAAAAAAGAACAGGATCATGCCCCGGAGGTTCATCGCTGACGTAACATCACGCGCAGCGAGGTAACAGTCAGTCGGGATCTCGCCGGGCACGCCAGGCCATTCGCGGCACAGCAGCGCGCCCTGGGTCGCGGCCTGTCGCGCGTCGCCGCGCTCAAACTCCAGCCCGTGGGTAGCGGTGAACAGCAGGGCCGGCGGCGGGTCGAGCCGCAGAAGCTTGAGCAGATTCGCCTTGGTGGCCTTCTTCGGAGAAACGCGAAGCGGGCGCCACGGCATCGCCGCAGCCCGGGCCTGGAAGTGTTCGTAGAGCGGCGTCACGAGGTGGTTGGCACTCAACCGGGTAGCCTCATCACCCTGATGTTCAACGCCGAAGAAGACCACATGGGATGCCGTAACCGGAGGCGTCGTCTCCGCTGCGACGACGTTCTGTGCGTAGTTGCCATAGGCCACCAGATCGTCGCCGAAGTCCAGCCGACCGACGGCGTACTGAACATCGAGCTGATACTGAAACTCGAACGGGATTTCCTCGGGACCTCCAATCAGCATCAGATAGTAGGGCACGCCAGTGCTCTGAGGGTCGGCTGGGTTGGCCGCCTCTGCCTTGCGCGGCGGACGGTGCAGGAACGCGGCAGCCGTATCAGCCGGCCTGTAACCGTCCCTGCCCGCGTAGAACCGGTAGAGCTCACCTGCCTGCGCTTGCCGCAGTGCCAACAAGGGGCCAAGCGCCTCCGAAATCGCTCGAAAGCGCGGCTCAGACATCGTTGCTGGGAAGACCACGGCCCACCCTGCCTCCTCGAGCTTGGTGGGATCAACCCACGGTACCGTCCCCAACTGACCGGTCAGCGTTCGCCGGAGATCGTCGATCCAGGCGTGGAGTGCTCCGCGCACGGCGGACCACGCCACCGGCACGGGGCTCCCTACGAGATCCTCCAGAACACCGCGCAGGGTGGAAATCACCTCCCGCCATGTTGCTGAAGCATCCAGGGCACCGAGAGTCGTGAGACGCTGCTGCAATGCGGGATGGTCAGGAGCGTTTGCGCGCAGCCCCTGGGCTAACGCTCGCACCCCACCGATGATGGACACGGCACCCGGAAGCGCCCTGACCGAGTCCACCGGCGCCCCGCCCAAGACTCGGAGCAGATCCGTCGCCCATACCGGCCCCCCGTCGCGGTCCGCACTCTCTTCAGCGCTGAGATAGGTCCGTTGGATCGCCGCCAAAGTCTGGTCGAGGCGCGACTCCAGGCTGCTTCTGAGGGCGCCCATGCTCGGCCCTTCCTCAGCCAGCAGCCACTGCGCGAGGATGCCCCCCTGTCCCTCACTCAACAGCCGGGCGATGCGCACAATCGTCTCCACAGGCTGCTGCCTCAACCGTTCAGCCAGGATGCTGACATCGCCGAAGCGCGGCTGGGCACCCTCTCCCAGCAGGATGCTCAGGACTTCGCCGGCGGTCTCGCGATGCCAATCGAACGGCGCGCCAGCCGCAGCTCTATCCAACGCCCGGACCAGATCGGTCGCCAGCAGTTCAACGAGGGCAAGGAGCTTGCGGTCGTTCGCGGTGTGGCGTGCTAACTCACGTTGGAGGTCGCGCAACTGGCGTGCTTGAGCGTAGCGGGCACCCAGAATGCGCCCGGCAAATGCCTCCACCGCAAGCGGTGACAGCCCGTAGTCGCCGGTGGCACCATTGACGCCGTTGAAGTAGAGCTTCTCGGTCACCGTCTCCGTCCCACACGCTTGATGGCTCGACCTGCGCCCCACACCCCGCGACAGCGGCCCCCCCGGTGTGAATGCAGCGAGGAAACGGGCACAGACCACATAAATACGTGTTGTGGTGCTGATGGTTGACTGAAAGAACCGTTAGCAGTATAACATACCAACCGGGCGAGCGCAACGCGTGACGGTTTCACATCCCCGGACAAGGGCGAGCGCTCGATCGCCGTGATGGGCCACATGCCCGCGCTGGAGCACGCTCAAAGGCCGCATCGCTTGCCCAAAATCCGGTGTCGCCGACCTTGTCTAATACT
Source organism: Anaerolineae bacterium (assembly GCA_034676805.1). Taxonomy (GTDB): domain Bacteria; phylum Chloroflexota; class Anaerolineae; order B4-G1; family SLSP01; genus PWVB01. The sequence continues at coordinate 25,215 of JAXDDO010000057.1, forward strand.
GCCAACTATGTTATAATGCTCTCAACAGACTTATAGTTGCGCACTGAAAAGTGGGGCGAGCCCCACTTTTCTTTGTAGATCGCGCCGAGAGGATCGGGAGGCAGAATCCTAGATGAAGAGCGAGTTCGCCCTGGCTTTTAACCAGATCTGTGCTGAGTACAGCTTACCCAAAGAGGTGGTCCTGGACGCTGTCCGGGCCGCTCTGGCGACTGCGTACCGACGCGACTGGAGAATACCAGCCACCCAGAACGTCGCTGCGGAAATCAGTCTCGAGACAGGGTTGGCGCGCATCTACGTTGAGCAAGCAGTCGTTGAAAACGTTGAGGATCCTCAGATCGAGATCGGCCTCCCGGAGGCGCGACGCGTGAGGCCTGACGCGGAGATCGGCGACGTGGTGATGGTCGACGTGACGCCGCGGGACTTCGGGCGGATCGCGGCTCAGACGGCAAAGCAGGTCATCACCCAGCGGCTTAGAGAGGCTGAACGCGAAAGCCAGTTCAACCGCTTCAGTAGACAAGAGCACGAGATCATCATTGGCACCGTGCAGTCCATCAGCCCGCAGGGCGTAACCCTGCATCTGGAGCGCACGGAGGAAGCGCTTATGCCCCGGCGAGAGCAGATCCCCGGGGAGCGTTACGTGCTGCACCAGAAGATTCGCGTCTACGTGCTCGAGGTGCGGCGCACGCCGCGTGGCCCGGAGATCATTGTCAGCCGGAGTCACCCCCTGATGCTGCGCAGACTGCTGGAACTCGAGGTTCCGGAGGTTCGAACCGGTCAGGTGGAGATCAACGCGATTGCCCGTGAGGCAGGCGCACGCGCCAAGGTGGCAGTTTCCGCACGCCAGCCAGGGGTCGACCCGGTCGGCGCATGTGTGGGTATGCGGGGCATTCGCATCCAGACGATCTCGCGCGAACTGCACGAGGAACGGATCGATGTCGTCGAGTGGAGCAAAGATCCGGAAACCTTCATCAGCAACGCACTGAGCCTGCCGGCGATTCTGTGCGTGACGCTGGATGAGAATAACCCGGGAGGCAGGACTGCATCTGTAGTCGTATTGGATGAGCATCTCTCACTGGCGATTGGTCGTTCGGGACAGAACGCCCGGCTGGCTGCGAAACTTACCAACTGGCGCGTCGACATCCAGGGCGCCACTGAGGCCAGTATCTGGGCGCTGGAACAGGTCAACCAGACGCCCGAGTTGCTGGACGCCCTACGCGGCACGGCGACGCTCATCCCGCGTCTGGCAGGAATCATTCGCACGCACGAAGAGAGTCATTACCCCTACACCGATGAAGAGCGCACCATCATGGCGACGGTGATCAAGGGCGTGCGAGAGGCGATCATCGCGCGTCGTGAAGCCGAGCGACCGGGCAGTAGCCAGGCGCGTGCGCGAGAACGCGCGCAGCGTACCGTTGAGGCAGAGCGCGCGAAGGCCAAGGAAACCGCTCAGGCCCGCGTACCTAAGGGTGCCTACGACGTACCTCTCGCCGATCTGCAGCTATCGACGAAAGTATACAGCAATCTCATTGCCAACGGCCTCGCAAGTGTCGGAGAGGTTATGGAGCGTGTAGCGCTGGGCGATGAGGCCTTGCTGGTGCTGAATGGTGTTGGCGTCAAGGCCCTCCGTGAAATCAAAGACGCTATTGACAAAAGCGAGCTCAACCTCCTTGAGGAAGGTGGGGCTGCCGAAGAGGAGGACCTGGTCGCGGTTGAGGAAATCGCCGAGCCCGAGCCCGCCGCCGAGGAAACGCTCGAAGCAGAGCCGGAAGAGGCCGAGGCGCCCGAAGTCGCCGGCGTGGCTGTCGAGGCTGGGGAGGCCCAGCTTCCCGAGGCAGTGGCAACTGAGGAAGCTGAAGCAGGAGACGAAGCAGAAGCGGCCTCTTCGGAGACAGAAACTGAGGCGCCACCGGCCGAGGAAGTTCAGGAAGCGGCGGCCGTGTTCGGCGATGTGACGGCATTACCAGAGATTGTGGAGATCATCGAGGAAGAGCTCTTCGAGGATGAGGAAGAGGTAGAACCAGGTGAGTCAGCCCCCACGCGTACCAAGAGCAAGGGCCGGAGGCAGCGACGGCGGACGGTAGTCTATGACGATTCTTCGGGCGAAACGTTCGTCGTACGCAAGCACCGGCGTCGCGGCGGAACGGGGTGGGACGATTTCGACGATGGTCGCTGACCCGACAGAGTGTAAAGCAATGAGCTTCTCGGTAAGTCCCGTCCTGATCGCTAGATGCTCATCAGGACATCAACTGAAATGCTGAGACGACTGCGACGCCGATAGACCGTTGCCTATCGCAGGACGCTTAGTCTTGGAGGATGGGACGCCCGGGAGTTCAACGGCGTCCCATCTTTCATGTAAGTCACGGATATGGCAAAACAGAAACCGAGACCAAGACAGAAGCACATCCCGATGCGCACGTGCGTAGCCTGTCGCGAGGAAAAGCCGAAACGGGAGCTGATCCGCGTGGTGCTGCTGCCAGAAGGCGGCATCGCCATTGACGAGTCGGGCAAGAGGAGTGGCCGCGGTGCCTATCTATGCCGACAACGTCTCTGCTGGCAGGAAGCGCTCCGGCGAGAGAGTCTCAGCCGGGCGCTGCGCAGCTCCCTAAGCTCGGAGGATATCGCGTTACTGAGAGATTATGCCGAGTCCCTACCGGAGAAACCGGAAGAGGCTTGAGCGCGGCAGTGTAGCTGCTGCCGGTTAGGCGTTATTGGACCAAGGAGGAATGCATATGGCCGAAAAAGAAGTCGTTGTTCCAGAGGTCATTACGGTGCGCGATCTCGCCGATTTGCTCGGCGAGACTCCCATCAAGGTGATCAAGAGCCTGATGAACAGTGGTGTGCTGGCCAGCATAAACCAGCAGGTGGATTTCGACACCGCCGCGATTATCGCTTCGGAGTTTGGATACGAGGCCAAGCAGCCGTACGCGGAACTAGAGGAAGAGGCCGAGAGCGAGTTGTCGGCCTGGCAGATCCTGCTCGCGAGCGAGAAACCGGAGGACCTGCAGAGCCGCCCCCCTGTCGTTACCGTACTGGGTCACGTGGACCACGGCAAGACATCACTCCTTGACGCCATCCGTCACACCAACGTCGTCGGTGAGGAGAGTGGCGGGATCACCCAGCATATCGGCGCCTATCAGATCAAGCATGGCGGGCGCCGTATCACATTCCTTGATACCCCGGGTCACGAGGCGTTCACGGCGATGCGCGCACGAGGCGCCCATACGACCGACATCGCGGTCCTTGTAGTGGCCGCGGACGATGGTGTCAAGCCCCAGACGATCGAAGCCGTGAACCACGCACGCGCGGCCCACGTCCCCATTATCGTAGCGCTCAACAAGATCGACAAACCCAACGCGCGACCCGAGATGGTGAAACAAGAGCTGTCTGACTTGGGCCTGACCCCGGACGATTGGGGGGGCAAGACGATGGTCATCCCCGTCTCAGCCAAGATGAAGACCGGCTTGGAAGACCTTCTGGAAGCGATCGTCCTGGTTGCCGACGAGATTGGCGTCCAGGCCAATCCAGAGCGCGAAGCCGTCGGGACTGTCCTCGAAGGTCGGCTGGACAAGCGGCGAGGTCCGATTGCGACTGTCTTGGTTCAGAACGGAACGCTTGAGACAGGAGACGTGGTCGTGGTCGGCAGAACATGGGGCAAGATTCGTTCACTGGAGGACGAAAACAACGCCCGTCATCGAACTGCGCCGCCGGCAACGCCCACTGTCGTCATTGGGTTGCACGATGTCCCCCAAGCCGGTGATTTGCTGGAGGTAGCGAAAGACGAACGCACGGCGCGCGCCATTGCGGAGAAACGGGAGCAAGAGGCCAGACAGCGTGAGTTGTCGCGACAGAGTCGCCCGCTATCGCTCGACGAGTTCTCCTCGGCCATTCGGGAGGGCGAGGCCAAGGAACTCAGCGTCGTGCTCAAGACCGACGTACAGGGATCGATCGAGCCCATCGTCAACAGCATCGAGCGGCTGAGCACGAGTGATCTGAAAGTCAACGTGATCCACGCTGCCGCGGGTAACATCTCCGAGTCGGACATCAACCTGGCGTTGGCGTCCGATGCCATCGTGTTGGGCTTCCGCGTCGTCGCCGACGCTCCGGCGCGGCGCATGGCAGACATGGAAGGGATGGAGATCCAGATCTACGAGATCATCTACGAGCTGGTCGATGACGTCGAAAAGGCGCTCAAGGGCTTGCTCGAACCCACATACGAGCAGGTGCTCATCGGAGAAGCCGAGGTACGCCAGACCTTCGACATTTCGAGCCTGGGCACGATTGCAGGCTGCTACGTGACGCGCGGGATCGTGCGCCGCAACGCCAGGGCGCGGGTGGTTCGCGATGGCACCGTCTTGCACGAAGGAGAAATCGATTCGCTGAAGCGCTTCACCGAGGATGTGCGCGAGGTCCGGCAGAACTTCGAGTGTGGCATCAAGCTCGCGGGGTTCAATGCGGTGCAGCCCGGAGACCGCCTACAGTTCTACGTGATGCGCCGCGTCGGGGCCTAGGACGCGAGCGCTGCCTGTTCTGGCTAAGGGTGCGCCTGTCTGGTGGTTTGACCACCAGACAGGCACACGGAGGAGATCTATGGGCAAGAAATATATGCAACGCGTCAATCAGTTGATCCAGCGTATGGTGACGCAACTGCTACTTGAGGAAAGCAACGACCCGCGGCTCGCTCTCGTCACGATCACCGACGTCGACGTCAATCGTGATACCACGCGCGCCGAAGTCTACTTCAGCATCATCGGGACTCCTGAGGAGGTCGCCGAAACAGAGCAGGCCCTGAACCGTGCTGCGGGGTGGCTGCGAAGCCGGATGGCACCGGCACTGCGCTTGCGCAATATACCGGCACTCGTGTTCTCCTACGATCCTTCGCTGGAGCACGGAGCGCGAATTGAGGCGCTGCTTCATCAACTTCATGAAGAAGATGGGGGCTATGACCCAGACCACGACACCACTAGAACAGACGATCGCGCTGTTGGCGAGGAGTAACCATCCACTCCTGATTGCTCACCCTCGCCCCGATGGTGATACGATCGGATCCACCCTAGCTCTGCGCTTGGCACTCCTTGAGCTCGGCAAGGACCCGATCATTGCCTGCGTCCATCCCTTGCCCACGAATCTGGAATACCTGCCGGGGGCCGGGGCCTTTGTGGCAGACGTGCCCGAAGATGCCGACATCGACCTCGTAGTTGCAGTCGATATGAGCGATCTCAAACGGACGGGAGGCATCTACAAGGAAAGCTGGCGTAGGCGCTACCCCTTGCTGGTCATTGATCACCATGAGACTAACGAGGAGTTTGGAGACGTCAACCTGGTCGTAGCCGCTGCCGCCGCGACCGCCGTACCGTTGATCGACGTCATCCAGGCCCTGGGCGTCGCGCCCAGAGATGAGATCGCCACGTGCCTGTTGGTGGGCTTGCTCACCGACACGCGCGGGCTGCGTACGGAGACTACCACGCCCGAAGTGCTACGCATCGTCGGCCAGCTAATCGAGGCTGGAGGCGACTACTTGCAGGTCATGCAGCGTACAATGGATGCGGTGCCCTATCTGCAGATGCGCGGATGGGGAATCGCCCTCAACCGGCTGCAACTCGAGGATAGCCTTGCTTGGACGACGTTTCCCGTCTCTCACAAGGAGGCGCTGGGGATCGAAGACCACGACGACCTCGATCTGGGCAACCTTCTCAGCCGGGTCGCCGAAGCGAAGGTCATCGCGGCCTTCGTCGAGATGCGCGATCACACAGTCAAGGTCAGTATGCGAGCACGCCCCGGATACAACGTCGCCACAGTGGCCTACGAACTCGGCGGCGGCGGACATCGGCAGGCCGCGGGTTGTACGCTCGATGGCCCGCTTGATCACGTCGTCGAGCAAGTACTCGCCCGACTGCGCGAGACAGTGTCGATGGCATAGTGGGGACCACCGCACGATGAATGGCGTGCTGGTTGTCGACAAGCCTTCCGGCATGACGTCGCACGATGTCGTTGACATTGTGCGCAGGCTGGCACGCACGCGCCGCGTAGGCCACACGGGGACCCTCGACCCGCTGGCGACCGGCGTGCTTGTCCTCTTGGTGGGGCCAGCCACGCGGCTATCCCGGTTTGTCACCGAGTCGACCAAGGTCTATCGAGGTGTCGTCCGTTTTGGCGAAACCACCACGACCTACGATGCCGATGGGGAGATCGTCGAGCGACGGCCCGTCGACCTCGACCTTGCGACCGTCCGCGCGCTGCTTCCGCACTTCCACGGCGAGATTCTGCAGATCCCACCGGCATACGCTGCGGTCAAGGTTCGGGGCAAGCGCGCCTACGCCCTGGCGCGCCAGGGCCACGAAGTTGCCCTGGAACCACGTCCGGTCACGATCCATACCATCGAAGTCCTGAAATGGAACTCACCAGACCTCACCATCGAGGTCGTCTGTTCTCCCGGGACCTACATCCGGAGCCTGGCCCACGATCTGGGCCAGAAGGCCGGCAGCGGCGCACATCTCCTTGGGCTCCGAAGGACTGCGACCGGTCACTTCACGTTGGAAGACGCCCGGACCATCGAGGGTCTCGAAGAACTCAGGGCCGAAGGGCGTTTTGCGGAAGCGCTTCTGCCACCCCACGCTGCCCTCAGCGACATGCCTATGGTCGCGCTTACGCCCGCAGAGGAGCAAGTCGTGCGCTACGGGCAGGTGGTCGCGCTGGAGCCCCCTGGAAACCCGGACCGTCTTCAGGCCCACAACCAGGCGGGCCAACTCGTGGCGGTGTTGCGTAGATTGGAGGACGGTTCCTACCGTCCCATCCTGGTTCTGACACCATCAATCGACGAGGCTGGGGATTCGCGGGCATGAGCGACATTGGCTCCCGATCGCTAGATACATACCTGAAGAAAACTGTAGACCTTCCGCTCCACGGCGGGTCCCGGCTCCGTCTGAGCGTTTCGCAGACGCTCTTTAGCAGCCACCAGGTCGATATCGGGACCATGCATCTGCTCAAGTCGCTCCAGGACACCCAGCTCGATCATGCAGCAGAATTCCTCAGCCAGGGGCGCAAGTTCCTGGATCTTGGCTGTGGCTATGGGCCGATTGGTCTGGCCCTTGGTCGTCTCAACGAGGCGAGCATAGGACACTTGGTGGATCGCGATGCGCTCGCCGTGGACTTTGCACAGCACAATGCCAGGCTGAATGGCATCACCAATGTAGAAGCGTATGGAAGTCTCGGATACGACAATGTGGTTGAACGGGATTTCGACCTGATCGCCTCCAATATCCCCGGCAAAGCCGGCGAGCCCGTGATCAGAGCCTTGCTCCTCGATGCCGGAGGCCTCCTCAGCCCACGGGGCTTCGTTGCCATCGTCGCCGTCCTGCCCCTCGAGGCGGTAATCTATGAGATTCTAGCAACGCCGGGCGTCGAGATTCTCTTCCACCAGACTACCTCGGCACACGCCGTGTTTCACTATCGCTTTGCCGCGAACCGGGACGCGCCAACGCCAGGGGGCTTCGAGCAGGGACTGTACGACCGCGAGGACATCGCCTTCATCGTAGACGAACTGACGCTTCCGATGGTCACCGTCCGGGGTCTCGCCGAGTTCGATACGCTGAGCTACGAGTCCGAACTCATGATCAAAGCATTGGAAGAGCTGACGCTGGATCACGTGCAGCGCGCCGCCGTCTTCAACCCGGGGCAGGGTCACATTCCCGTTCTTTTGTGGCGGATCTTCTCGCCAGAGGTGCTGGATCTGGTCGACCGTGATCTGCTCAGCCTTCGCGCCGCCCGGCTCAATCTGGCATCAAACGGGTGTAGCGAAGATGCTGTCTTGCTGCATCACCAGGTAGCACTGACGCCGGCGGGCACTGCCCACGACTTGGTGGTCGGCGTATTGCGAGAGGACGAGGGGCCTCAGGCTATCGAAAGCGGATTGGCAGAAGCGGCGGAACAGATGCAGGCTGGTGGATTCATGTTGATCGCCGGTACCTCTACGCCCGTAACGCGCGTGTTGAAGTCCCAGTTGCTCAACGGCGTCCTGCGGACTGTCAAACGCAAGCGCCAGAGAGGATGCAGCACCGTGCTGTTCCAGCGACGCTGAACGGCCGGGGATCGCAGCACCAGCACAGTATGAGCGCAGATCCGCACAACCTTCCAGTCATAGGCCCACCTCGCATGAGGACTAGGGCGCCACGATCTTGACCGGACGACCTTGCCCCTCGACCAGCCAGCGGTAGGTCTTCTCGATACGGTCCCAGTTCTCCTCGCGATCGAGGCTCCAGAAGCGGCCAATGACCGAAGCCTGGACCCCTACCCCCAGCCGGGCCATTTCCCGCTCGACACCCTCGATGTAGTGAGCGCCGCTACCTACTCGCTCACCCCGACGCCCGAGCATCGCGTGATGATAGACCTCGGCTACCCCCTCGCGAAGCGCCAATTCCAGGAGCGCGTTCAAATGCTCGACAGACCCATGGGAGCTGTAGAAAGAAACGATGCCAAGCAGATGCAGGCGGGTTCCATCACGCTTGGCGCCCCGCATAGCCCACAGGAAGGCATCATTCTCAAAGAACGAACCGTCCTCGATAGCCTCGCTAACACGCACGCGATCCGCCAGGATTCGCCGCCCTGCGCCGATGTGCGTGTGTCCGGACTCCGAGTTCCCCACCGTCCCCGTTGGCATTCCGACAGCTTTTCCGGCAGCCTCGAGACGCGTGGCTGGCCACTCGCGCTGTAGCGCATCCATCACCGGCGTATTGGCCTCGAAGATCATGTTGCCGTAGCGCTCGTCGCGGGCACCCCACCCATCCGCGATGACGAGCAAGACCCGGCGCCTTCGATTCGCGACCGTGGCCGGCAGCAGGCTGGCGCCGGTCATCTCCTCGGGCTTAGGAAGCCCCATCAGCTGCAACACGGTGGGCGCCACCGCTGTCAGCGAAGCGCCTTCGCGCAGCGTAAGATCGCGTAGATCGGGATCGACCACGATGATGGGCACAAGACTGTCGGTGTGGCCTGTGTCGACGGTGCCGTCAGGGTAGAGCCAGCGCTCCACTGTCCCGTGATCGGCTGTAACGACACATACAACGCCTGCGGCCTGCGCGGCTGCTACCACCTTGCCAATACAGCGATCGACCTCCTCAACCGCGTGTAGCACCGCCTCACGATTCTCGATGTGTCCCACAACATCGACGTTGACGAAATTGGCCACAATGAAGTTGAGTGCCGGATCACCTATGGCTTCAATCACCGCCTCGGCGACCTTGGCAGCGCTCATCTCAGGCGTCTCCCCATAGTCATCGACCTCAGGGGAGGGAACGAAGACGGTCCGCTCACCGGGGAAGGGGCGATCACGCTTGCCATTCAGGAAGTAGCCGACATGGACGGCCTTCTCCGACTCGGTGATCTTCACCTGCTCCAAACCGTGCTGGCTCACGATTTCGCTAAGCGTGTTGCGGATCTCGCCTTCTGGCGGGAACGCGACCTTGACGGGTAGATCCTGAGCGTACTCGATGAGCGTGACAAAGCCGACCGTCATGTCGTGGCGCGGGAAGTGGGGAAACGCTTCCCCAGCAAACACGCTAGTGAGTTCGACCTCACGCTCGCCACGCAGATCGTAGAAGATCACATAGTCGCCATCGCGAATCCGCCCAACAGGCTCGCCCGACGCGTCTACACGAACCAGCGGCTCGAGCGCCTCATCCTCTTCGCCCCGCTCGTACGCCTCCCAGACCGCTGCTGCCATAGGCGTGTGTTCAGTTTCGGTCATTCTCTCTCCTGTTCTTCGCGAACGTTCGACGCACATTCAGCCCAAGGACGGAACTGCTTGCCGGCGCCCTCACGGCCCATTGGCCGCAGCACAATGGCGAAGGCATCATCGCCAGCGGGGAGCATTATAGGCACCGGCAACGGGCCGTCAAGCCGACAGAGGCAACCAGGAAGAGAACGGTTGCGGTATAATAGGTCGTCAGCGTATGTGGGTAGAACACGACATCACAGGTCTGGAGCTGGATGGTCTCAGCAGCATCACCGTCGGCGCCTTCGACGGCGTCCACCTGGGGCATCGAGCACTCATCCAGCAAATGGTCACGACCGCGCGGCAGCACCAGATGCGGTCGGTGGTCGTGACATTTGATCCTCTCCCCGGGGCGGTCCTGAACCGCCAGGGCTACGGCCAACTGTGCGATCTGGACGACCGCATTGCGCTCATTGAGGCCATCGGGGTCACCGGCACGGTGGTGCTTCCCTTCGACGCCGAGATGATGGCAATGTCCGCTGCGGACTTCGTGAGCCTTCTGACGCGCCGTCTTGCGCTGACCGAGCTGTGGATAGGCCCAGACATTAATCTGGGCCGAAACCGTGAAGGTGACGCCCAGTACCTTAAGCGGCTGGGCGTGGCGAGAGGCTTCGAGGTCCGCGTCTTCACCAGAACGGTGCATTGGGCGGGCGAACCCGTGCGCAGCAGCCGTAT
>JAXDDO010000060.1:0-28707 GCA_034676805.1 Anaerolineae bacterium
CCCCAGGCTGCTCGGTGTGCCCCACGGCCAGACTCTCGATATTAAAGGCTCGGCGCCGGAACAGACTTGCGACCCGGTTCAGCACGCCAGGCTTATCCTCAACAAGGGCGATCAGTGTGCTGTTCATCCTCTCCTCCCCCTCTCTATGCTTCTTCATTGACGGCTTCGGGCCGCCGGATCATCTCGTGCAGCGCCGCGCCGGTGGGCACCATCGGGTAGACGTTGGCGTCTTCGCCCTCTTCGGCGATCTGGAACTCGATGAACGTGGGACCGTTGTGCTCGCGTGCCTCGGCGACGGCCTGACGGGCCTCTGATCGCGTCTTTGCACGCCACGTGCGGATGCCGTAGGCATCCACCAGCTTCACGAAATCAGGGTTCCGCAGGCGTGTGGCCTCATAGCGCTTGTCGTAGAAGAACTCCTGCCACTGGCGCACCATACCGAGGTAGTTATTATTCGACAGCGCGATGTGGATTGGGAGGTCCTCCTGGACGACCGTGGCCAGATCGTGCATCGTCATCTGGAAGCCGCCGTCCCCAGCAACCATCCAGACTTCGCGATCGGGCTGCCCAAACTGAGCGCCAATGGCTGCGGGCAGACCGAAGCCCATCGTGCCCAACCCGCCGGACGTGACGACCGAGTAAGGCTTGTCGTTTAGGTAGTACTGGGCGGTCCACATCTGATGCTGCCCCACGTCGCTGACGATGATGGCATCTCCCTGTGTGGCTTCCCAGATCTCGTTGATGAAGTGCGCTGCCACCAGGCGACCGTTCTCGGGGCGGTGAAGGATGTCGCGGCTGCGGCTCTCACTGCGCCATTCATTGATTGCGTTGATCCATTCCGGATGGGTCGTTTTTTCGACCTGGGGCAGCAGTTGTTCCAGAACCTGCCGCAGGTCCCCAAGGATTGGCACATCAACCTGAACCACTTTGTTCAGCTCGGCAGCGTCAGCGTCGACGTGAACCCGGCGCGCGTTGGGGACGTAAGAGGCTAGTTCACCCGTCACACGATCATCGAAGCGCATGCCGAATGCGAGGATGAGGTCGGCCTCCTGGATTGCCTTGTTGACGAAGGCTTCGCCGTGCATTCCCATCATACCCAGGGCGAGGGGGTGCGACTCTGGGAAGCCGCCCTTGCCAAGTAGCGTGAGTCCGACGGGCGTCTGCGTCTTCTCGACAAAGGCCCTTAGGGCATTCATAGCCCCCGACATAAGCACACCATGCCCCGCTAGAATCATTGGACGCTGTGCTTGATTGATGAGGTGGGCCGCGCGACTGACCAAGTTGGGGTCTCCCTCGCCGGTGGGACGGTAGCCCGGGAGATGCACTTCGCCTTCGGCGGGAACATATTCGGTGGTTGCCTTCTGGATATCTTTCGGGAGATCGATGAGGACGGGACCGGGGCGTCCGCTCCGGGCGATGTAGAAGGCCTCGTGGATGGTCTGGGCCAGTTCGTCGACATCTGTGACCAGGTAGTTGTGTTTGGTGATGGGGAGTGTGATGCCTGTGATGTCGATTTCCTGGAAGGCATCGGTGCCGATGAGTTCGGACGAGACCTGCCCCGTGAGACAGACGATTGGGGACGAATCCATCATGGCCGTGGCAATGCCCGTCACCAGGTTGGTCGCGCCTGGCCCCGATGTCGCTATCGCCACGCCGACCTGGCCCGAGACGCGGGCATAGCCATCGGCAGCATGGGCCGCACACTGCTCGTGACGCATCAGAACGTGGTGGATGCCGTAGTCCTGCCGGGGGTGGTACGTGTGCATAATGGCACCTCCGGGTATGCCGAAGGCGACTTTGACACCTTCCCGCCTGAACATATCCCACACAATCTCAGCACCTGTCTTCTTCATGCGATCTCCTCCCGATCCATAATGAGCGCTGCGAACTACTTCGGAGTTCGGCGTGATTCCCCAATCAGCCCGATGAAACAAAAAAGCCGCCTTGTGGGCGGCTTCTCTTGGCTTTTCTGGTATCCGTGGTTCTGGTTTCTGGTTTCCTCTCGCCAACCTAGCCGCCCGCGCTCCCGCTTGTAAGCAGGAGCACAACAATAATCAGGACGACAAGGACCAGCAGAAGGCCGGACAGCTCTTGGCTTTCGGCGATGGCGGACCGCGTGAGGACGGCAACGGAAGGTTGTCCTGACGACATGGTCACGACAGCTCGAGCTGCTTGCACAAGCTGCATTCGCCTGGTGATGCTGCGCTGACTGCGATGCTGGTTCATCATCTCAACTCACAACTAGGCCTGATACCGGTTCGAATTCATCTAGGGCGGACGTCTGGATCTGAAAAACTTGAGCCGCCCTGTTGGGCGGCTCTGGCGTGTACTAGGTTGTACTGGAGGCTCTGCCCAACGCGTTAAGCATCCTGCCCAATAAGGACAAGGATGTTGCGCAGCAGAACGACGACCAGTTTACCGTAATCCATTGTCTGTGTATGATCCCTGAGTTAGGGAGATTATACAGGAGCCTGAGTCATATGTCAAGTACAATCGCGACGAATATCACTTTTTGGCTCAGTCTTGTAGTCGCGCCCGTCTTGATGTATGATACTCGATACTGCCTTGACAGTGGGGGCTGTCGAGCAGATGACTGACACGGAGGAGAGCGATGGCTGAAGGACTGAACCCGTTTGAGATTGCTCAACGGCAACTCGACACGGCTGCCGCGATCATGCAGCTCGAGCCTGCCGTTCACGAGCTTCTGCGCTGGCCGATTCGCGAGCTCCATGTGACCCTTCCGGTGCACATGGATGACGGTAGCGCCCAGATCTTTCACGGCTTCCGCGTTCAATACAACGATGCGCGAGGCCCAACAAAAGGTGGGCTGCGTTTTCATCCTCATGAGACGGTCGACACCGTCCGGGCATTGGCTGCGTGGATGACCTGGAAAACCGCTGTGATGGACATTCCCCTGGGCGGCGGTAAGGGTGGCATCATCTGTAATCCCAAGGTCATGTCTCCAGGCGAGCTGGAACGACTGAGCCGGGCCTATATCCGCCAGGTCGGCCGTATTCTCGGAGAGGATATGGACGTTCCCGCTCCCGACGTCTATACCACGCCCCAGATCATGGCGTGGATGATGGACGAGTACTCGTTCATGCGGGGGCATAACGTGCCTGGCGTCATCACGGGGAAACCGCTTCCTCTCGGAGGCTCCGCTGGGCGGGGCGACGCGACGGCGCGTGGGGGCATGTACTGCATCCGTGAGGCGGCCAAGCTCATCGGCCTCAAGACCGATGGTGCCTCACTGGCGATCCAAGGGTTTGGGAACGCCGGCCAGTACGCCGCTCTCCTGGCGGGCAAGCTGTTGGGAGCCCGCGTGGTGGCCGTTTCGGACTCGCAAGGTGGGGTCTACAACGCCATCGGGCTCGATCCGCAGGCCTTGATCGATCACAAACGTGAGACCGGCGCCGTTGTTGGATTCCCAAGTGCAGACAACGTGACCAACGAGGAACTGCTGGAGCTCGACGTCGACATCCTTGCGCCGGCCGCGCTGGAGAACCAGATCACGACGCAGAACGTGGATCGGATCAAGGCAAAGATCTGTGCTGAGTTGGCCAACGGCCCAACCACACCCGATGCGGATGATGTCCTCTTCGGCAATGGCGTCTATGTGATCCCCGACTTCCTGTGCAACGCCGGGGGCGTGACGGTATCGTACTTCGAACAGGTTCAGAACGCGTACGGCTTCTACTGGAAGGAAGCCGCGGTCCATGAATTGCTGGATGAGAAGATGACGGCAGCGTTCATTTCGGTTGCGGAGGCCGCCAGCAACTACCGCGTGAACAACCGCATGGCGGCCTACATTGTCGCTGTAGGTCGCGTCGCCGAGGCCTGCAAGCTGCGTGGCTGGGTGTAGGCCCAGCCTGGTCGTCCACTCGATACGCAACACCAAAAGACGGTAGACAGGGCCTGTCCCCACAGGCTTGCTGTCTACCGTCTCGATGTCCGAACGTAGGCCGTCAGACCCTGCTGCCCTTTCTGGATGGGTCCTTGAGATAGCCCACCGCGCGTTCCTGCTCATCGTTCATGACAACCTCAAGCGTCCGGCCCTGAGTGACTGCCGGTACGTCGATGACCCTGATATAGGCGCTGTAGTCTGCATCCTCAGGTAGCAGTTGGGGAAGTAGATTTGGCGCCGTATTGAGGAAATGGGTGTTGAGGATCGCATTCTTGTCGCCCAACGCCACGGGCAGCGGATAGATGCCCGCTTCGACCAGGTCCTGGAAGAAGTGCGTGCCGTACGACGGCTCGGAACCGGTGCCAATGGCGACCGATGAGACCTCGACGAGCATTTTGGTGTTGTAGATATCGGCGTAGGTGACCTTGACCCCCAGGTCGACGTCGGAGCTGCCCCAACGCCCGGGGCCAATCAGGATGAAGCTTGTGCCCGCCAGCTTGCGGTTCAAGCGACCGATAACACGCGCGATCTCGAGCCGGACGGCGTAGGTTGGAGCATCGCGGTAGCTCTCGGGTTTGACGTAGACGATGTGGCTGATCCCCGAAACAACGCCACGCGGCACGAGCTGTGTCGTCTGGATGATGATGTCCGAAGGTGGGATGTTATCCGGGATGTGGACTGTCTGCTGCTCCTTCCGGCTTACCTGGGGCCGACACTGTAATAGATTGACGATCAATCTCGGCGCTTCCCAGCCTGAGGGAGCGATCTCGGATGATCCAAGGTCTGAAGCCGCGGCAGCCGCAGAATGGTGGGATGCTGGTGCGTCGGCGCGTTTGGGCGTTGAGAGATCGGGCGTGGGCTCGCTAACGCCGAAGTCGACTGTGAACTCGATATCAACAGGCCATTGGTGGTAGCGTTCGAGTTTGTTCAGAATTGCCTGCATCAGTGTCGTGAAGCGCTGATCCTGGACGAGCCGGTCGAAGGTTAGGATCAACTGGTTGGACTCGCTCTGCGGCACGCGCGCGAGAATCGGCGCAATATAGTCGCCGCGGTCGAGCGCTGCCAGGTAGCGTAGTCCAGGGAAGTCGTGTTGGATGACGCGCTTCACCGGCACCGTCTTCATGCGGTGGTCCTCCAAATCGAGCACGTCCATATAGCGCTGCGAGTACTTGCGCACCTTGTCGGATCCAATGAAGGGGCGCAGTTCGGGATGACTCAGGGCAACGATGCGCGGGTAGTCGTTGCCCACGCGCTCCACTGCCCGCGTGCCGAATCCCGTGACGAGGCGAAGAAAGCCGACATCACGACGAATCTTAGGGTTCCAGCGGAAGGGATTGCGACTATAACCCACGCCTGCCACCGCAGGGAACAGATAGTTACGATAGCGCGTCCCCTGCACTTTCTGGATGAGGACCGCCATTCGCTCGTCGTAGTCGACAAGGCCCATGTGCTGCCGGTAGAGCAACGCGTCAGGGCTAAGGGTGCTGGCGTAAACCCGGCTGACGGCTCTGAGCAGCGCGTTCAGGTTCTCTTCTGGCGTTCCCTGGTTAGGGCAGAAGATGCTCTCGTATTTGCCTGCCAGCGCTGCGCCGAAATGGACCTCGAGCAGACTCGACGATCGCACGATGAGCGGCACTGTACCGACTTCATCCAGCATACGTTGCAGACCATAGACGATGTCATCGGGGAACTGCCCTTCGGCATAGGACTCAAGGATCTTGGGGTAGTCGGTGGTGATCTCCTCAGCCCGCCGGTACTTCTGATTCATGTAGCGGGTAAAGCCGTTCATCAGCTGGAAATCGTAGAAGACATCGGCACCGATGAAGTACGAGTCGGGGATACGCACATGGTCGCTAAGGTTGACGGGATCGTCTGGATCCGGCGTCTCCATAATCTTTCGGGCCAGTAGGAGCCCGGCGGCCTTGCCACCGATCTTGCCGTGTCCGATGAGCCGGCGTCGCACCTCGCGCAGATCTCTGACCGTGAAGACCTCTTTGGCGATGCCCACGAACTCCAACTGGTCGCTGAGCATGCCCTTGATCAGAACGACGATGATCTCGCGTAGATGATGTCGGACTTGTTCCCGCTGCTGGGCAGGTAGGGCCTCGTAGGCCTGCCCCTGAGTGAACAGAAGGTCCAATGGCGCGAGTTCAGGGTTGAAGCCCAGTGTGAGTGAGGGGTCGCTGGCATACGTGGGCTCGGACAGCGTGCGCTGAATCAGAAGGCTAAGCCGCTCGGGTGGGAAATTGTAGGCAAAGTAGAAGTCTGTGAGTTGGTCACGCACAATTGCGAGGCGCTCGTTCCACACGCGTTCCGACTCCTGGCCGAACGGGTCTGCCAGCCCCTCGCGGTGCTGGGAGATGATGGCCTTCTGCCGAACCTCGGCCTCAAATGCCTGGACACTGATGATGCCCTTGGCGAAGAGCTCGCGGCGCATCAGCTCCCGCACCTTGGGTGCCAGGATTGGGTACTGAGCCAGTCTGAGTTGGACGCCGTATACCTCGTGCAGTTGCTCGGGGTGTCTGCCAGTATCGGCAACGGGCGTATCTGCCATTGGTAGCTCCGGGTCGTCGTGGTAGGTTCTGACAGCAGGACCGAACTAGGCCGACCGAACCTCTTTGATCGTGAAATCCCTCGTTGGTGCGAGGGCCGAATGTGACGTCGTAGCTATATTGTAGCAGATACGGACAGCCTTGCGGCGTTGGGTTACGACCGAGCGCTCGAGGGTGTGCGCGACGATCGAACGGATCGTGGCTCATGCGAGGGGGGTGTGCGGCCCTGCGCTGATACGGGAGTGGCTGGCTACCCGGTCTCCGCGTACGCAGCGCTGTATGCGTAGACGCCGGTGCCGGGAACGCGGCTTAGGCCACGAGGATGACCGCGGAAGCGATAAGCGACAGCAGTAACGCCAGGTAGTCTCCGCGTCGGAAGTTGAGTGCGACCATCGAGGTTCGACGGCCATCGCTCCTATAGCCGCGGGCTTCCATCGCCATCGCCAGTGCTTCCGCGCGCTGGAGGCTGACCAGAAACAAGGGGACCAGGATCGGCAGCGCCTGGCGGGTCCTGCGCAGAAGGCCGCCACGCCCCGTACCCCACTCGGCCCCGCGCGATGCCTGTGACTTGGCGATCCTTTCAGCTTCACGCGCCAGCAAAGGAAGGAACCGCAGAGCCACCTGGATCATGAGGACGAAATCCTGAATCGGCAGTCCCAATCTCCCGACCGGTCGCAAGAGCCGCTCCAGGCCGAGCACCATCTCCGTGGTGGATGTAGAGGCTGAGAGGATGGTGAGCAGCAGGATCAGCCCGCCGAATCTCGGGGGGATGGTGGCCCCGCTGATGAGGCTGGTTACCGAGATGTGGATTGGCCCCCAACTGAAGAGGGGCGTGGTCGCAGCCGAGCCTGGACCGAGTAGGACCTGAAGCAGGGCGAGGAAGAGTATGAATGGGAGTGAAGGAACCACCCCCCTGAGCGCGTAGCCAAGGGGGACCCGCGCGAGCACCGTGATCGTGAGGACGGCGATGAGCCCGAGCGCCAAGCCTGATAATCGCGGTGTGAGGGTGATGGCGAGCAGGAGAAAGAGACCGCCCAGCAGACGGGTGCGGGGATCCAGCCGGTGGACTGCAGAGCCGGTTGGCAGGTACTGTCCGATGGTGACGAACCGCTGAAACTCGAACTCGCTCAATGGGTGAGCTCCAGGCACCGGCGGATGCCGGCGACCAACTGTGACTCGGTCACGATGCCAGGAACAAGCGGCCAGCCTTGTGCCTGTAGGGCTCGGGCAACCCGTGACGCGAGCGGCTGCTCCAATCCCCAATCGGCGAGGCGATGCGCCTCACCGAGGATGTCGGCGACAGGGCCCTCCGACACCGATCTGCCATTTGCCAACACGGTGACGTGGGTGACCAACTCGGCGACATCTTCCATCTGGTGTGAAGAGAGCACGATGGTGACGCCTGTCTGGCGGAGTTGGTGCAGATGTTGGAGTAGTTCGGTGCGTGAGGCTGGATCGAGTCCTGCAGTTGGTTCATCCAGCAGAAGCACCTGTGGCCGAAGGGCCAAAGTGCTCGCCAGCGCGACTTTGCGTTTCTCCCCCCCGCTCAGGGCGAAGGTGAACCGGTCCTTGAACCCCTCGAAATCGAGACCAACGAGGTCCATGGCCCAGCGAACGCGTTCGCGCAGGGGTTCGCCGTCGAGGCCGGCCAGCCGAGGTCCATAGGCGATCTCATCGCCGACGTATTGCTCGAAGATCTGGTTCTCAGGCGTCTGGAATACCAGACCAACCAAGCGCCTTACAGCGCGGAGGTCGGTAGCCGCGTCGTGCAGGGCGTACTGACCTACCTGAAGTGTGCCTTCCTGGGGCCTTAGGAGACCGTTGAGATGCTGTAACAGCGTCGACTTGCCGGATCCGGTAGCGCCGACAAGACCGTGAGCGCCCGATTCCGCGACTGACAGATCCGCATTCTCGATCGCCCGGCGAGCAAAGGGCGTATCACGCATGTACACGTGCCCCAGGCCGCTTGCCTCAATGATGTGTGGCCCCGAATCTGGGGGTACTGGCATGGCTCCGCCGTCCACCGGAACGCGTGGGGCAGCGTGTGTGCGATCGGGCCGGGGCTGGCTCGTGGCTGCCGGCGCGTACTTCTGCAGGGCCGCGGCCAGCGCGTCGGGTGTTAGCAGGGCCCGGGGCAGGTCGGGTAGCGCGGACTGCAACGCGAGCGCAATGGCTGCCGCGCCGGGGAGACCGAGCCCGATGTTGCTCAGGCGTGTGGCGTCGCCGAAGACGATGTCTGGAGGACCGTCCAGGGCCACACTACCAGCGTGCAGCGCAATGACCCGACGAGCGTGGACAGCTTCTTCCATGAGATGCGTGATGGCAATGATGGTAATGCCCTCCTGGTTCAGGTCGCGCATCAACGTGTGGACGGTGTGCCTTCCGGCGGGATCTAGCATGGCCGTAGCCTCGTCAAAGATGATGCACTGCGGCCGTACGGCCAACACGCCCGCCAAGGCCAAGCGCTGCATCTGGCCTACCGAGAGCATGTGCGGGGGACGGTCCCGCTCATCCCAGAGACCTACCGTTTCGAGCGCGGCGCGAACGCGCGCTCGGATCTCGTCGCGCGGCAGTCCCAGGTTCTCGGGGCCGAAAGCGACATCGTGCTCGACGACTGTGGCCACGGTCTGATCCTCGGGGCGTTGGAAGACCATGCCCACGAGGCGGCGGATCGCCGGATGCTGGGCCACGTCGCGCGTGTCCATGCCCGCTACGAGCACGCGACCTTCATCGGGGATGAGGAGCGCGTTGAGATGACGCGCCAACGTGGATTTACCGGAACCGTTGGCACCGATGAGCGCCAGGTATTCCCCCGCTGTAACCTCGAGGGAAATACCGTGTAGAGCCGGGGTGCTTGGCGACGGAGCGGCGGAACCCGTCGTCCCGCGGCCTACAGATGCTCCAGAGGTCTGGGGCTTACGGGTGGCAGCGCTTCGCGCACCGTATGTGTATGAGACGTTCTCAACGACGATGAAGGGTGCCATGCGACGAAGTATAAAGGTCGTTGGTGTGGGGTCAACGGGCGTGCCCGCACGATCCGGCCAAGCCACCGGTCGATTGCCGGCGCAGCATAATGGCTCAGTCGAGTATAATAGGCGTCAAGGTTACAAGGATCTGTGCCAACGCGGTGAGGAGCGCCGGCGAACGGTCGCTCCGCAGCGAGATGGCGCCCACGGTTTTCTGGAGGAAGGGAGTCTGGAGAATGGCACTGACACCGACATCGTCGAGCGACAGAACGCGTAAGATCGTGGTGGCTGGTGTGCTGGGGGCAATCTCGGCCCTGCTGGGATGGACGCGGCTGGGCTTCATCCCCTGGTTCTCGGGTGCGGCCTTGACGATTATGCACGTGCCGGTCATCATCGGAGCCGTGCTGGAAGGGCCGTGGGTAGGTGCCGCGGTGGGATTGATCTTCGGGGCCTTTAGTATGCTGCAGGCCGCAATTGCACCCACAGGACCCACGGACGTATGGTTCACCAATCCGCTGTTGGCCATAGTTCCGCGTCTCGCCATCGGGCCCGTGGCCTGGCTGGTCTATTTGTTGATGGAGCGCCGTCCCAGGTGGAGTATCGTGGCGGCCGTCATCGTTGGGCCGTTGTTTGTTGTCGCTATGGTTCAGATCCTTGGCTACCAGCTCTGGGTGGCCCTGCTTCTCGTCCTCATCGAGAACGTTCTGCTCGTGCTGCTGGGCTGGCAGATCGTGAGCGAGCGAGCCGAGACCGCATTTGTGGGGGCGGGGATCGCCGGCAGTTTGACCAACACCATCCTGGTTCTTGGCATGATCGGGATTCTGGGGCTGCTGCCCTGGCAGGCCCTTCCCGCCATCGCCTTGGTGAACGGGCTGCCGGAAGCCGTAGCGTCGGCGATTCTTACACTGGTCGTGGTCGCCGCGTGGAAGCGCATCCAGATCGGATCGCGCAGGGGGGCCCGGCTCTAGCGGAGTCTATCGATCAGGTTGCCCTTTACTAGATACACCGGCGCCGGCAGGAACCCCTCCTGCCGGCGCCTTCGATGGTTTCGCAACCCCATGGATCGTAACCCTTTGCTAACCCGCGTGTATTAAGGTCATAACGTGCGCGCTCAGGCGCTACCCAAGACCACCGACACATCACCGACTGGCAGCCCTGCTGGAACCCGCTCCGATGGGGAAGAGGGAACAAGGCTGGCAGTCTGGGCAACAGAAAGAGGGCAAGCGGGCCAATGGCAGAGTCTACGCGGTGTGAATCAACGTCGCTCTCTGACTCGGTCGCAGTTGAGGCTGGGGCAGAGCCTACAGGCGGCGACGCCCATGCCGCATCGCAGGCCATGAGGTCTCAGCAGTTGGAGGAGCGGAGGGTAGATGCCCGATTTGGCGGCGGCCAAGCACGGATCGAGCGGCAGCACGCCAAGGGCAAGCGGACCGCCCGCGAGAGGGTACTGGCATTGCTCGATCACGACACGTTCACCGAGATTGGGATGTTCGTGACGCATCGGGCTACGGGCTTCGAGCTAGAGCGCTCGCACCCGGCGGGCGATGGCGTCATCGCGGGGACCGGCGAGATCGATGGACGCCCGGTCTGTGTCTTTGCTCAGGACTTCACAGTTCTTGGCGGATCGGTCGGTGAAGCGCATGGGCGCAAGATTGCAGGGGTCATCGACCTGGCAGTGCGGACCGGGGTACCGGTGATCGGTCTCAACGACTCCGGGGGCGCGCGTATCCAGGAAGGCGTCGACGCGCTTGCAGCGTATGGCGATGTCTTCTATCGCAACGTTCGCGCGTCTGGGGTTGTGCCACAGATCTCGGTGATTCTTGGCCCCTGCGCGGGCGGCGCCGTCTATTCGCCGGCAATCACCGACTTCATCGTGATGACGGAGGGGATCGCACACATGTTCATCACTGGCCCCGAGGTTATCAAAGCAGTCACTCACGAAGAGATCGACTTCGAATCGCTGGGAGGCGCACACGTTCACTCGGAGGTCAGCGGCATCGCGCATCTAGTGGCCAAGGATGAGGATGCCGCTTTCGCACAGGTCCGCTGGTTGCTCGCCTACCTGCCTCAGAACAATCTTGACCCGCCGCCGTGCGTGGTCAGTACAGATGATCCGCGTCGTGCCACACCGGAGCTGAATGCTCTCGTCCCGGCGCATCCCCAGCACCCCTACGATGTTCGAGCCGTCATCGAGGCACTTGTCGACGACGGGGAGTTCCTGGAGATCCAACCTGCCTTCGCGCAGAATCTGGTGGTGGGGTTTGGGCGATTTGATGGCCAATCCGTCGGTATCGTGGCCAACCAACCAGAGATTCTGGCTGGGGTGCTGGACATCAATGCCAGCGACAAGGGGGCCCGGTTCATCCGCTGCTGCGATGCGTTCCACATTCCGCTGGTGACGCTGATCGACACGCCGGGCTTCCTTCCAGGTGTCGATCAGGAGCACGGAGGCGTCATCCGGCATGGCGCGAAGCTGCTCTATGCATATGCCGAGGCCACGGTGCCCAAGATCTCGTTGACCCTGCGCAAAGCCTATGGCGGAGCTTACATCGTGATGAGCTCCAAGCATCTGGGGGGCGATGTCAACCTGGCGTGGCCTGGTGCTGAGATCGCCGTGATGGGGCCAGAAGGCGCCGTCAACATCGTCTTCAGACGGGAACTCGCGGAGGCACTTGACCCCTCCGCACAGCGGGTCGCTCTGATCGACGCCTATCGCAAGGAACTGGCCAACCCCTATGTCGCGGCGAGCCGTGGCTATCTGGATGACGTCATCCACCCAGAGGAAAGCCGAGCCCGCATTGTTGCGGCCCTGCGCCTATTGCGTAACAAGCGCGAAGGCACACCCCGACGCAAACACGGGAACATCCCTCTGTGAGACCCTGGACCGTGGAGTCAGCTCGATGAAGGTGTTGGTTGCCAACCGTGGCGAGATCGCTGTCAGGATTCTGCGGGCGTGCCGAGAACTCGGGTTGGCGAGCGTTGCCGTCTATTCAGAGGCCGACCGCGAAGCGCTTCATACCCGGTACGCAGACGAGGCTGTGCACATCGGACCGGCGGCGGCCCGAGAGAGCTACCTGAGCATTCCGGCCATCTTGGAGGCGGCCCGCGGCAGCGGCGCAGAGGCTGTCCATCCAGGCTATGGTTTCCTGTCCGAGAACGCCGCATTCGCGCAGGCGGTCGAGGATGCCGGGATGGTGTTCATCGGGCCGAACCCGAAAACGCTAGCGCTGACAGGCGATAAGCTGGCTGCCCGCAAGTTCGCTCGCGACGTGGGCTTACCGGTGCTGCCGGGACCGGATCGGCCGCTCAGGGCGGGGCAGGCGGGCGCCGATCCCACGTTGGCTCAGGGGATCGACGGCTTGCTGTTCCCTCTATTGGTCAAAGCCGTTGCTGGCGGGGGGGGACGCGGCATCCGCCTGGTGAAGGAACAAGGCGAATTGGCTTCAATGGTGGCTGCGGCGCGGAAGGAGGCGCAGATGGCCTTCGGTGACGACGGCGTCTATCTCGAGCCGCTGGTGCCACACGCCCGTCATATTGAGGTGCAGATCCTGGGGGACGGGGAAGGAAGGGTGATGTGTCTGGGCGATCGGGAGTGCTCCGTTCAGCGGCGCCGGCAGAAGCTCATCGAGGAGGCGCCCGCACCTGGTCTGAGCGCTGTCCAACGAGCTTACGTTGCCGAGGCAGCGGTGCGTCTGGGCGGGGCTCTGGCTTACCGGAGCCTGGGCACCGTCGAGTTCCTTCTCGGCTCGGACGGTGTGTTCCACTTCATCGAGATCAACCCGCGCATCCAGGTGGAACACCCGGTTACTGAGATGGTGAGCGGTGTCGACCTTGTCAGAGAGCAGTTGCGGCTCGCAGCAGGGTGCGCGTTGGCGTATCGCGAGGACGCCGTGGCGCTGCGCGGTGCAGCGATCGAGGCTCGCGTATTGGCGGAGAAGCCTGAGGAATCCTTTCTGCCGACGACCGGTGAGATCACCTACCTCAAGGAACCTGGCGGCCCCGGCATTCGGGTCGACAGCGCTCTCTATCAGGGGATGACGGTGACGACAGATTATGACTCGTTGCTCGCCAAGGTGATCGCCTGGGGAGAAACCCGGGTGGCGGCGCTGTTGCGCCTCCGGCGGGCCCTGGGTGAGTTTCAGATTGGCGGCGTGACGACAGACCTGGGGTTCCTCGTCCAGGTCTTGCACAGCGTGCCGTTTATCTGCGGCGACATCGACACGACGTTCCTCGATCGCTTCGAACCTCGACAGCCTGACACCGGCGCTCAACTCGAGCGGATTGTGGCCGTGGCTGTGGCGATGTTGGCGCATAGGAAGCGCTCGTTGGCGCGCAGCGTCAATGACCATGCTCAAGCCGGGGACTGGCGCGCGACTGCTTGGCGCGAGCAGATGTAGGCCTCGATCCCGTCAGCTCTGCCTTTATGCCCGAACGTGTGCTCTGATCGATGGCGACCCGAGTCAGGGGCACCGCATAACCATGGATGAGGAGCCGATAGCATGACCAGATACGCAGTCGCAGTGGGGGAGCGCCGCTTTCACGTTGAGGTGGCATCGGTCGGCGCCTCAGAGGCTGACGGCCAAGGGGAGAAGCCGCGCCTGCTGGTGGACGGCGAGCCCGTAACCTTTGAACTCACCTCGTTGAACGGTAATGGGCTCCACTTGTTCCGCGACGGCACACACACGACCGAGCTGTATCTGAAAGCTGTGCCCGGGGATGACTACGAGGTGTTGGTCAAAGGTCGTTATCTCGTCGTGCGGGTCGATCCAGCCCACCGGGTTGCTCGAGCGGTTGCCGACGAGCGCGCCGGAGAGCTGAGAGCGCCTATGCCGGGTCTGGTTGTGGAGGTGCAGGTTGCACCAGGACAGGTGGTAGGCCGGGGTGATGTGCTGGTGGTACAGGAATCCATGAAAATGCAGATGCAACTCAGGGCTCCATGTGCAGGCCGCGTAGAGTCTATTCACGTGACCGTCGGAGAACAAGTGGGCAAGGGGATGCTGTTGGCACGCGTCGCTGAGGCCTCCGTGTAGCCAGGCGTGCGTAACTCTGCGCGTGATCGGGTGTTACAACTTCCGAGCCCGCCGGCGGGGCAGGCTGGCGCGGTCACTGTCCTATCGACAAGGAGATCCATCAATGCCAGGGAAACACGTACCAGCTCGTGCTGGCGTCACCGGTGCCGGAGCGGTCGAGGCGATCTGCCCAGGATCCCGGAGAAGCGAACTCGTCCAGGATGTCCGCATGGGTCAGCATCACTGGGCTGTCGAAGTCATGGTGTCGATCGTGGCGATCTACGTGCTCGGCGTCAGTGCGCAGATTCGCGTGAGCGTGCGGTTTAGCCCTGTGCCGGTCACTGCTCAGACCCTTGCCGTCTTGCTCATTGGAGCGTTTCTAGGACGCCGGCGTGCGGTCGGGACGCTCGTAGGCTATCTTCTCGCCGGCGCCATTGGACTGCCATTCTTCGCGGGCGCCGGGCTGGCAGGGCCCACGGGCGGCTACCTCGTCGGCTTCGTACCTGCTGCGTTCTTCACCGGCCTAATGGCCGAGCGAGGATGGGATCGCCATCCGGTGACAGCATTTCTTACGTCTCTGGGGGGCGCGATGGTGATCTACGTCTTTGGACTGCTGTGGCTCGCACGTTTCGTGGGCCCGGGGGCGGTTCTGGCCCTGGGCCTGCTGCCGTTTGTCGTGGGTGATTTGATCAAGGTGGTGTGTGCCGCGATCGTTATGTACGCCCGCGCTCGACTCTAGCTGGTGCTGGCTAACCGCTTCTTGAGGAAAGACGGAGGACTCAGCCTGTATGGAGACCAAGACCCTGCAATCTACGCCGGTAGCCATTGTCGGCATGGCCGGTATCTTCGCGAAGGCACGCAACGCACAGGAGTATTGGGGGAACATCCTGCGGAAGGTTGATTGCATCACCGAAGTACCGGAATCACGGTGGCGCATCGAGGATTACTACGATCCCGACCCCAAGGCGCCTGACAAGGTCTACTGCAAGCGTGGGGGGTTCATACCCGACATCGACTTCGACCCAATGGAGTTTGGCATCCCGCCCACGATGCTGGAGGTCACTGATACATCCCAACTGCTCGGCTTGTTGGTGGCCCGCGATGTCCTGATCGATGCGGGCTATGCCGAGGAATATGGCGGTCGGGCCTTCGATCGGGAGCGTGTCGGGGTCACGCTGGGAGTTGCCGGGGGGCTGAAGCTGATCACGCCGCTTACCGCTCGTCTGCAGTACCCTGTCTGGGAACGCGTGTTGCGGAGCTCAGGCCTGCCTGAAGAGCAGATCACTGAGATCACGGCCAAACTGAAGCTAGCCTACATTGAGTGGAATGAGAACGCTTTTCCAGGCCTGTTGGGCAACGTCATCGCCGGTCGCATCGCGAATCGCTTTGACCTGGGCGGGCTGAACTGCGTTGTCGATGCCGCCTGCGCGAGCAGCCTTGGTGCGGTGAAAATGGCGGTAAGCCAGTTGGTCGAGGGCAGCGCAGACATGATGATCACGGGGGGCGTCGATACCGACAACTCCGTCTTCAGCTACATGTGCTTCAGCAAGACTCCGGCCTTCTCGCAAGGTGACGTACCGCGGCCTTTTGATGCTGAAGCTGACGGGATGATGGTCGGAGAGGGCATCGGCATGGTGCTTCTCAAGCGACTGGACGACGCCGAGCGCGATGGCGACCGGATCTACGCGGTCCTGCGCGGCATCGGCGCTTCAGGCGATGGGCGGTTCAAGAGCATCTACGCGCCGCGGCCCGAGGGGCAGGCGCTGGCGCTACGGCGCGCGTACGCGGAGGCCGGCGTTTCACCGCTGAGTGTGGGGCTGATCGAGGCGCACGGCACGGGAACGCGGGCGGGCGATCCGGCCGAGTTCGAGGGGCTGTTGCAGGTCTTTGGGCACGCCAACGGGCAAGGTCAGCACATTGCCATCGGGAGCGTGAAATCCCAGATTGGGCACACCAAGGCTGCCGCGGGGGCGGCTGGTTTGCTGAAGGCCGCGCTGGCCCTGGATCAGAAGGTACTGCCTCCGACCATCAACGTCGCTCAGCCCAACCCAAGACTGGGCCTGGAAGACTCGCCTTTCTACGTCAACACCGAGAGCCGTCCGTGGATCGTGCCGGCGGGTGCGGAGCCCCGACGGGCGGGCGTTAGCGCCTTTGGATTTGGCGGCACGAACTACCACGTTGTGCTGGAGGAGTACCTGCCGGACCACACCAGCCCTTATCGGCTGCAGCGTGTGGCCCAGCCTGTGTTGCTGACAGGAGCGTCGACCGGCGAGTTGGTGGCCCACTGCGAGAAGCTGCTCGCCGACCTGGTAGGTGAGGGTGCGGAGCTAGTTTTCGGCGAACTCGCGAGCCGCAGCAAAGCGATCGACATTCCGTCGGGTGCCCCACGTCTCGGCTTCACCGCGGAGTCCGTAGCCGAGGCCCGAGATCTGCTCGGTGGTGCAGTGGCTATGCTCACGGCCAGACCTGATGCCGACGCGTGGGAGCATCCGAAGGGCATCAGCTACCGCCGTGAAGCCTTCAATGCTGAAGGGGGGCTGGTCGCGCTCTTCCCGGGTCAGGGCGCCCAGTACCTCAACATGGGGTTGGAGCTGGCGGCGAACTTCCCACCGCTGCGCGCGATGTATGGGCGTATGGATGCGTTGTTTGCCGATGAAGATGCCGAACCTCTCTCTGCGGTCGTCTTTCCCTCGCCGGTATTCAGTGCAGATGCGGAACGACAGCAAGAGGCCGCCCTACAGGCCACGGACTACGCTCAGGCGGCCATCGGGGTGTTCAGCGCCGGGCTGTTCAACCTTTTCCGGCAAGCCGGTTTTCGGCCCGACTTCACGGCGGGTCATAGTTTCGGCGAGCTCTCGGCACTATGGGCTGGTGGGATGCTCAGCGATGACACGTTCTTGCGACTTGTGAAGGCTCGTGGTCAAGCGATGCGTCCCCCCGATGACCCAACGTTTGATGCCGGAGCAATGCTGGCTGTCCAAGGGGCGCTGAAGGCTGTAGAGCAGGAATTGCCGGCCTTCCAGGACGTCATTATCGCAAACCAGAACTCGAACTCGCAAGTGGTGCTGGCTGGGCCAACGGCGGAGATCCGTCGGGCTGCCGAGGTGCTCGGCGCCAAGGGGTACAAAGCCACCCTGCTACCGGTTTCGGCGGCTTTCCACACGCCGTTGGTGGGGCACGCGTCGGAACCGTTCGCGGCCGCGGTGGCGCATGCAGAGTTCCAGATACCTAACGCCAAGGTCTATTCCAACACAACGGGCGAGCCCTATCCCCACGAGCCCGACGCCGCCAGGGATCTGCTGGCCAAACATATCCTCAATCCCGTGCTCTTCAAGCGGCAGATCGAGGGCATCTACGGAGCTGGCGGACGAGTCTTCATAGAATTCGGACCACGGCGCATCACAACAAACCTGGTTGTCGATATCCTGGCCGATCGCCCACACATCGGAATCGCCCTGAACGGGAGCCGCAGCAAGTCGAGCGACCGCCAGTTGCGAGACGCCTTTGTGCAGCTGCGAGTGGTGGGCCTAGCCCTGGCTTACGTGGACCCATACGAAGCCAGCGTGTGACCCAGTCGGCATGGTTAGTCTGTAGCAGCAGAGAGATCAGGGCAGAGGAGGTATGCTATGGCATTCAAAGTAGCGCTTAGCGGCGCCAATTACGTCAGTCAGGACCGGAAGGCCACATTCGAGGCCGCCCTGCAAGGCGGCAGCCGAAAGGGAGAGGCAGGCGGCAACGGTCATCCTTCCAGCGGTCAGGCTGCAGCACCGAACTCCAACGGCGCTCAGGCTCACGGGGTTCCCGCGAACGCGACGCCACTGGCGCCACGACCGGCAACCCCAGCGCCCGCAGTGCCAGGTCGGGACCTGGGTCATCTGCTAGAGAGCCTGGAGCGCGGTCTTGCTCGGTCTTACGATCACCAGAGCGAAACCCTGAAAGTGCACCAGTCCTATCTCAGCAATGAAGCGGCCTACGCCAGCATATTCGCACAGTTGATGCAGGGCCAGAGCGCGTTGTTCAACGGGCGGGAACTGGCGCCCGAGCAATCGCAGATCGTACTGAGGATCCTGGAGAGCCTATCGCACAGCATTGAGCAATTCCACGACCACCAGTCGGAGACATTGACCGTGCATCACCAGTTCCTCAACCAGCAGGCCGCCTACGCCGAATCGTTCGTCGATTTGCTACGAGGCCACTATGGCGTGGCGCTCGGGCAGCCCGGCGGCGGCAACGGGCACAACGGGCATCACGGAAATGGGAACGGAAGCTCCGCTGAGAACGGGTACGATGGCCCGGCAGCGGATGGACATACGAGGCAGGGGGTGACCGCGGGTGCACTCAGCCGATCCGCTTCTGATGAAGCTATGATCGCTGTAGCAGCAGTTGCACGCCCTGACCTACGTCGTGCGGAGGTGACTGAAGCCACGGCAACGACGTTCACCGGGACGGAGACCGCACCACCCGCGGAAACCCAAGCCGCTGTCATGGCGGCCCCGGTGGCTGATGCCCGTGACCTTTCGGCAACGCTCCTCTCCATCGTGAGCGACAAGACCGGCTATCCCGCCGAGATGCTCGAGTTGGAGATGGATATGGAGGCGGACTTGGGGATCGACTCTATCAAGCGCGTCGAGATCCTGGGGGCACTGCAGGAGGCATATCCCGACCTCCCCGACGTGGACAACGACGTGCTGGTGGAATTGCGGACCCTGGCGCAGATTGTGAACCATATGCAGACGTACCCTGGCGAGGTGGTGGCCCAAAGCGCCGAATCCGCGCGGCCGATCGAGGTGACGTCTACTCCACAGGAGGGCTCGCTGGATGCTACGACGTTGGGGACGGAGCTTCTGGAGATTGTGAGCGACAAGACCGGCTATCCTGCCGAGATGCTCGAGTTGGAGATGGATATGGAGGCGGACCTGGGGATCGACTCCATCAAGCGTGTCGAGATCTTGGGCGAACTCCAGGACCGGCACCCAGACCTACCCGAGGTCGCGACCGAGGTGCTTGCAGAACTTCGGACGCTGGGGCAGATTCTTGACGCTATCTCCGCCGGAGTTGCGCCAAAAAAAGCGTAGAGCGGGTGCGCCGCGAGGCGTCGCTGACCCGGGTGCTTCCGGTTCGGACGCGGCGGCTACCCGCACCTGATACGCTGGAGTACAGCTTCCCTGACGGCTATGTCTGCCTTGTCGTTGATGGCGGTACCGACCTGACGGCGGCGCTGGTGAGCGGGCTGGCAGGGCTGGGATGGAAGGTGGTGATCCTGCGTTTTCCGGCTGTGTCTGCTATCTCGAGAACGACCCCATCGATCGAGGGTGTTCCTGTGGTATCCGTGGCTGCAGGTGACGAGCCGAGCGTCGCCACCGCGCTCGAGTCGGTGACGCGGGAACATGGTTCCGTGGGCGCGGTAGTCTATCTGCATCCGCCATCAAAGTGCGAAGATGGTCCTTTGGCCATTGTGGGCGCGAACGACCGTCCAGGACTGCGATCGCTGTTTGTCCTCGCGAAGTTGCTGCGCCGTGAGTTTTCCAAGGCTGCAGGTGGGGTGCGGACATCCTTCATCACCGTGACGCTTATGGACGGCGTCCTGGGGACGAGTGGCCTACTGGGCGATGCGCCGGCAGCCGGCGATGCCCCGTACGCCGGCGGCACGATTGGCCTTACGAAGACGCTACGGATGGAGTGGCCCGAAACCTTCTGCCGCGCGATAGATCTCGATCCGGCGATGGGCGCGGAGCAGGCTGCGGTTGCCATCTTGGCCGAGCTCCTTGATCCTGACCGTCGCGTAGTGGAAGTGGGCTATGGACCGCTGGGCAGAATCACGCTCGAGGCGGTCGGCGTGGGTGAGGACGAGCTATGACTGTGGATGCATCAGCGTTGAGAGAACTCGACGCGCGCCAGCCTACGGCGCAGACAGTCTTCCTGGTAAGCGGCGGCGCCAAGGGGATCACGGCCGAGTGTGTCGTGGGCCTTGCCCGCCGCTATGGCAGTCGCTTCGTGCTCATCGGTCGCTCGGACTACGTCCCTGACGGGCTTCCGGATTGGGCTACCGGCATTGACGAGGAGGCGGGGCTCAGACGCGCCGCGATGGCGTTTCTGGCGCAATCTGGCGAACAGGTAACTCCCCGTCGAGTTGGGAGCCTCGTGGCGCATGTAACGTCACAGCGAGAGATCCAGCACACGCTGGAGTCCGTGGTCGCAGCGGGTGGACAGGCCGTCTATGTGTCTGCCGACGTGACCGATGTGGCTGCGTTGCAGGCGGCTGTCGAGCAGGGGAGCCAGCGGTTGGGACCCATCAGCGGCATCATCCACGGTGCTGGGCAGCTCGCCGACAAGCTCATCCAGCACAAAACCTTGGAAGACTTCGAGCGGGTGGTGTCGGTCAAGGTCGATGGGCTGGAGAACCTCCTGACGTGTGTGCCGTACGGTCAGTTGGCCTACCTAGTGCTCTTCTCTTCGGTCGCGGGTTTCTACGGCAACGCCGGCCAGTCGGACTACGCCGTAGCCAATGAGATTCTCAACAAGGTTGCACACTGGGTGAAGGCCCGGCACCCGTCGTGTCGCGTCCTGGCGCTGGACTGGGGTCCGTGGGACGGCGGGATGGTCACGCCCGAGCTGCGCAAACAACTGGTCGCACATCAAGTCCCACTGATTCCGGTCCGGGAGGGCGTGCAGATCCTTGCCGATCTGTTGACCAAACCGACCCCTTCGGGAGCTGTTGCGACTGTCCCATTGGGGTACGCTTCGGCTCGAGCCGACGTGGATCTTGATTCGACGCAGTTAGTGGTTGGCAGCTCTATGCCGGTCATGCTTTCTGGGGGGGTCGAGGGGCGGCGTGTCTACCGGCTTTGGCGCCGCCTGGTGCTGGATGACAATCCATTCCTGGTCGATCACGTGATCGGTGGTCGGGCAGTCTTGCCTACGGTGTGTGCGGTTGCCTGGATGATCAATGCGTGCGAGCAGCTTCATCCCGGTTATGCCTTTGCGCGGATCGAGGGTTACCGGGTCCTGAAGGGCATCGTCTTCGACGACGATCAGCCGGGCGACTATCTGCTGGAACTGACGGTCGAGGGCGATGAAAGGAAGGGGGAGTTGGTC
Organism: Anaerolineae bacterium; assembly: GCA_034676805.1. Lineage (GTDB taxonomy): Bacteria > Chloroflexota > Anaerolineae > B4-G1 > SLSP01 > PWVB01. The sequence continues at coordinate 21,527 of JAXDDO010000060.1, forward strand.
TGCGACGCGCTGATCTCCAGCCGCCCGGCCTCAGCGCCTCAAAGGTATCACTATCGTGGACGAGTGACGGTGCGCCGGCGAATCGCCGATGCCGCCCCTGTGCTCGAGCTCCCTTCAGTAGAAACCCCGGTCCTCGAAGGGGCCACGCTGTATCGGGATGGAACACTCTTTCACGGGCCGACCTTTCAAGGCATCGAGTCGATCCTGAGACTAGATGAAGGGGGGTTGGTGCTACGTTGCTGCCTGCCGAAGCTCAGTCTCCAGGATCAAGGACAGTTCCCAGTACAGACCTTCAATCCGTACATTGCTGATGTGCAGCTACAGAGCTTGCTGGTCTGGTCGAGGCACTTCAATGGGTACGGCGGCCTTCCTCTGTGCATTCAGGATGCTGTTCAGTATCGCCCGGCACGGTTTGACGAATCCACGTATGTTTCGATGGCGGTGCGCTCGCGTTCAAGCCGGAGCCTTGTGGCGGATGTGAGAGTCCAAAACGAGGAGGGGGAAGTCTGTCTGATGGTCCGTGGCGCGGAGATCACGTTGAGCGAGCGGCTCAATGAGCTGTTTGCCCAGAAGACGCTTGGCGCAGGCGTCGATGGCTAACGCGACCGAAGAGACTCGTGTCGATCAAGACCAGGCGCGGGTGGCCCAGATCGGCATCGTGGGTCTGAGCTGTGCGCTAGGGCCGTGGTCTGACGTCGATGGGTTTGCCCAAGCGGTGCTCTATGGACCACCGTCCAGCGATGCTGGAGGCGCAACACCGGGGCGTGCGGCTCGGAGTGCCTCTATCGACAGTCTTGTCCGCGACCTACTCGGCGATGACGGCCTGGACCGGTTCGAGGCTGCCAGGGCGACTGACCAGTGTGACAAGATGCCAGTGCGTACTCCCGGCGAATCAACGGGATGCAACGTGGGAAGCTCTGCCGTAAGGTGGCGTCCGGCGGGAGTCTCGGAGGTCAGGGGGGGGGACCCAGTTGACGATCCCACGCTGCAGACTCGCCTCGGCGTGATCGTGTGTTCCGAGCAGAGCGTGGCTAAGGACCTGAGCGCAGCGAATCTGGGTACCAGCGCAGACCTCGTGCTGAATCTTGGCCTCCAAGAACTTGGGCAGGCGCTGGCGACCGCGTGGACCTGGTTGGTCGAAGTGACCGTTGACTATGTCGCCATCATCGAGGACGGTCCGTCAGGCTTGGGAGGTGTGCTGCTGGCGCGACTGGACCGCTTAGGCACGAATGCGGTGCCTGGCGGTCGTCGTCCTCTCGCCGTTATCGTGTCTCCAGGCCCTGAGTCACTGGAATCGCCCCAGGCCAGCCGCACCGGCCCCGCAAGATGGGTGAGCCTGTTTGAAACGCTGTGCTGGCCGCCAGAGGACGAGGTCGTGCGTGCGTATCGCTCGCCGGATGCGGGTTTGACGTGTGCTGTCGGCAGCCTCGCGGCCAGTTACGGAGTGGCATCTCCGATGGCTGCATTGATCAAGACGGTATTGTGTCTGGAGCATCGTGTCCTGGCACCCTCGCCTGCCCCTACCGCCGGTGTTGCTGGGGCGCTCCCGGCAGATAACACGAGCTGGGAAGGGACGCCCTTCTACCTCGTGCCCAGGTCCCGGACATGGTTCGTCAACTCCGATATCGGCAGGCGAATGGCGGTGTTGGATCTGGGGTGTGGGGTGCCGCCAGACCGGAGCGCTCTAGCCTGCACCGGCCTATCGGCGTCTGGCGCTGGGATGTCTCAGGCCACGCTAGATAAGAAGAACCAACCGAACACTTCCTACGGCGACGCCGAAGCAGCCTGCTGTGGGCGGACACAAATCGTGTTGGCCGAAGTCGGGTCTGCCCGGAACGCGCCTGCATATGCGCCCCAGGCAGGTGCACGTCGCTGCTATCTGCTGCCGTTGGCGGGCACAGACGAAGCGTACCTGGTCGCAGGTCTTGAGGCCCTGCGTGAGCGGCTGGAGGGCGATGTGTCCCTCGAGGAGATCGTCGATGGTGCGCACAGGGCGTATGCGGCATTCGCCGGTTCAGACCATACGCTGGCCGGGCCCGACCGTGGCCCACTGCCGGGATACGCTCTAGGGCTTGTGGGGCACGACAGGGACGAACTGCTGGCTGAGTTGGGATTCGCCGTCGAGGGGCTCGCGCGGGCGTTCGCCACGAGTCGCGACTGGCAAACGCCGCGCGGCAGCGCCTTCACAGTCACGCCCTTGGGGGGACAGGCCGTCGCCTTTGTCTATCCTGGCGCGTTCAACTCCTACGTCGGATTAGGCGAGACGCTCCTGCAGCACTTCCCACGTCTGCACGAGCGGATGGCTGCGATCACGTCGGACTTGAGCCGCGCGGTCGCCGAGCAGTGGCTCTATCCGAGGCACCAGCGCCCGGTTACTCCCGAGATCCTGGCACGCGACCGTGAGCGCCTGAGCACGGATCCGGTTGCCATGATCGAGTCCGGAACTGCATTTGCCATCGCTCACACGATGATTCTGCGTGATATGTTTGGGGTGCACCCGGATATGGCGCTGGGCTATAGCCTGGGTGAGGTGAGCATGCTATGGGCCGCGGGGGTGTGGCAGAATGGCGATGAGGCCGGCACGGCCCTGCGAGCAGCAGAGCTTTTCAAGACGCGGTTGGCAGGCCCCAAGCTAGCGGTCCGTGAGTTCTGGGGCGTAGAGCCCCCGTCGGACGCACACGCCGGGCGAGAGGGAGACCACGTCCCCGCCGACGACCTCTGGGTGAGCTATCTGCTCAAGGCCCCCGCCGTGGAGGTTCAGCGGTGCGTGGAGGCCGAGCCCAAGGCGTATGTAACCTTTGTGAACCTGGCCGACGAGGTCGTGATCGCGGGGGACCTGCCAGCATGCCAGCGCGTCATCGATACGCTTGGCTGCCATGCCCTGCGCGTACCTTCGGCAGTCACGATCCACGCAGACGCGATGCGTTCGGAGTACAGTGCGCTAGCCGATCTTTACTCCCATCCGGTGGCAGGCCGGCCCTGCGGCGACAGCGCGAGCTGGGCGAGTGCGGGCGGTCAGGATCGATGCCCCATCCGGTTCTACTCCGCCGCGCACTATGCGGTGTTGGATCTGGCGCAGGACGCCCTGGCTCGCGCGATGGCGCTGATGTCTTGCCAACCCGTTGACTTTCCGCGACTGGTGAACCGAGTGTATGCAGACGGTGCACGGGTGTTTGTCGAGCTCGGACCAATGGGGACCTGCACGCGGTGGATTTCGCGCATCTTGCGGGGTAAGCCGCACGTGGTTGTGGCGATGAATCCCACGAACGTTGGCGATCTGGAGGGGGTTCTGGGCGTGCTGGCACGCCTGGTCACGCATCGCGTGCCACTTGATCTCGGCATTCTGCACGGTGCGCTCTCCGCGGCAGGGCCCGCACAAGCTGCGGTCCCGGGTGATTTGCGTTCACCGGTGCACGATCCGTCCGCGGACGTGCGTCCGCGGGTGGTCAGCGCGGGCGACGCTGAGGCCACGCAGCAGAATGTGGATCGAGCGGGCGATCCTGTTAGGGTTGAGCGGGCGATGGCGTTGCCAGCGGCATGGGAAGCCGAAGCTATCCCAGGTGCTGAAGCCGTCAGAACTTCTGAAGCCGTCAGAACTTCTGAAGCCGCCAGCACCTCTGCACCCGCCGGAACTACCGGTGCCGCCGAAGCTGGCGCGGGCGCGCCGGCAACCGCCGTTGGGATCTACGAGGCCACGCGAACTCTCGACGCGTTGCCCCTGCGCGGCTCTGGAGCACAAGGGCACGACGCCTTCCTGCGCATGCGGGCCGACGGACAGCGAGGAGCCAGGTCCGTCATCGAGCTACAGCTTGCCGTGGCGGAGCTGATGCTTGGCAGGCCACCGAAGCCAAAGCCCCTCTTTGGGCCAGATGATCTGCATGAGTTCGCCGTTGGTGACGTTTCGCGCTGTTTGGGCCCTGCCTTCGCTGTGTCCCGCGGGAACCGGCTGCCCCGTATCCCGAACGGTGACCTCTTGCTGATGAGCCGTGTGCTCGATATCGAGGGAAGACCGGCAGGGCTGGCCGCATCAGGAAAGTTGAGCAGCGAGTTCGATGTGACACCGAACGCGTGGTTCTACCGGGGCGTTCGAGTAGGTGGCGGGGACCGGGCCACGGACACGCTGTTCCCTGCGCTCCCGCCCTATGCAGTGCTGATGGAGATGGCCTTGCAGCCATGTGGATTTCTGTCGGCCTACCTGGGTTCGCCGCTCCAGTCTCCGCGGGCGGATCTCTACTTCCGCAATCTGGATGGGCAGGGGCAGGTGCTCCGGGAACTGGACCTGCGTGGGAAGACGGTTCGCGATGAGGTGTGTCTCGTTTCGTCCACACGGAGTCAGGGGATTATCCTGCAGAAGTTCACGTTTGCCCTCTCCTGTGAGGGTGAGCCGTTCTACGAAGGTTGGGCGTCGTTCGGGTACTTCCCTGAAGGAGCCCTGCAGCGCCAGGTGGGCCTGGACAACGGTGCGACGGCAGAGAACGGCGCGACAGCACAGGGCCAGGGCCTGTCATGCTGCCCACCAAGCCCATTGGCAGCGCGCGAACTCCCCACGCTGCTGCTGGGCACTGAGTCGACCGTGCCCCAACTGCACCTGCTGGAGGAAGTTGGGGTCATTCCTGCCGGTGGCAACAATGGCGTGGGTTACCTGCGTGCGCGGGGACGCATATCGCCACAGGACTGGTACTTCCAAGCTCACTTCTATGAGGATCCGGTGATGCCCGGCTCGCTGGGCGTTGAGGCGGTTATGCAGGCCATGCGGGCCTATGGTCGCGCGCAGTACCCAGCGTTTTCGGATACCGCGGTTCACCAGGTTCCAGGGCGACGCTTCGAGTGGCGCTACCGTGGTCAGGTGACGCCTGATGACCGGGCGTGGTGGCTCGACGTGCACCTTTCGGATGTGGTGCGCGATGGGACGAGTTTGGTGCTCGTTGGCGACGCCAGCGTCTGGAAAGGCCAGCTCCGCATCTACGAAATGCACAACGTAGCGGTCCAGCTGGACCGCGATGTCACGGGAGTTGCGTGTTGAGCGTGAAAGCAGAGGCTGCAGCCATGGAAAACCGAGAATGGGATACGCCCGCCGATCGAGGGCGGACAGGCTCCGAACCTGCAGCGGGAGGCGACAGCACCCCAGTGGCTATGGCTGGGCTCAGTATCGCTCCACACCTGGGATGGCGGGGCCCTGAGCTGTCGGTCGCCTTCGATCCACAAGGCATTGCCGGCAGAGTGCGCCGGCTGGACATGCCGTGTTTTGTCGTCCGCAACGGGCACGGCGTGGGGGTGACCAATGACGGAGAGCTGGTTCCGCTGGCGAAGCCGTCAGAACTACTGAAGCCGTCAGAGGTCCCTGGCGGCGCGGTCACGGTCGTGGCGGTTGCATCCCCAATCTCTCTCGGCGCACTGGGCGATCCTGAGTTCTTGCAGTGCTATGGCTTGCAGGCAGCCTATATGGCGGGTTCGATGGCCAACGCTATCAGCAGCGAAGCGATGGTGATCGCGCTGGGGCGCGCGGGGCTGTTGGGGTCGTTCGGCGCAGGAGGGCTCACACCGCAGCGCCTCGAAGAGGCTATCGTGAGGATCCAACGGGCATTGCCCGAGGGGCCCTACGCGTTCAACCTAATCCACAGCCCGCACGAGCCCGCTGTCGAGAGCCGAACTGTGGACCTCTATATCAAGCATGGGGTGCAGGTCGTAGAGGCGTCGGCCTATCTGGCGCTCACCCCCCACGTGGTACGCTATCGCGCCGCTGGCCTGAGCCCTGATGGCACGGGCGGGGTGCGTATCGGCAATCGTGTGATCGCCAAGGTGTCGCGGCGTGAGGTCGCGGCGCAGTTCCTGAATCCCGCGCCAGATCGCCTGCTGCAGCCGCTTGTGGAGCAGCGGATGATCACGCCGCAACAGGCGGCACTGGCGAGACAGGTGCCGATGGCTGATGACATCACGGTAGAGGCAGATTCTGGAGGTCACACAGACAATCGGCCGCTCGTTTGCCTGCTTCCGTCGATCATGGACCTGCGAGATCAGGTGCAGGCAGCGCAGGGGTATGGGGCAACAGTACGGGTAGGCGCTGCCGGCGGCATCGGGACACCTAGCTCGGCACTGGCTGCCTATATGATGGGTGCTGCCTATGTGGTTACAGGATCGGTTAACCATAGCTGTGTGGAGGCCGGCACTTCGAGCTACGTCAAGCGTATCCTGGCTCAAGCAGACATGGCCGACGTGATGATGGCTCCGGCTGCCGACATGTTCGAGATGGGGGTCAACCTTCAGGTGCTCAAACGAGGGACGATGTTCCCTCTGCGAGCGCGCAAGCTCTACGAACTCTACCAGGCCTACGACAGCCTAGAGGCGATCCCCGGACCCGAACTCGAAAAGCTGGAGAAACAGATCCTGCGGCGCAGTGTGGGGGATGTGTGGGGTGACTGCGTCGCCTTCTTCAGCGAGCGCGATCCCCAGCAGATCACACGGGCGCAGCAAGACTCCAAGCGGAGGATGGCGCTGGTGTTCCGGTGGTATCTGGGCCTGGCCACGCGTTGGGCTGTGACCGGCGAGACAGGCAGAGAGCTGGACTATCAGATCTGGTGTGGCCCGGCGATGGGAGCCTTCAATGATTGGGTGCGGGGCAGTCGTCTCGAGCCCCCTGAGGCACGCCAGGTTGCCGATGTCGCGTGGCGAATGATGGAAGGTGCTGCGCTGCTCTACCGGCTGCAGACGTTGAAGGTGCAAGGGGCGCGGCTGCCGGTGTACGCTGAGGTAATGTCCCCTTCGTAGGGGCAGGGGATCGTTTGGAAAAGGAGAGACACCATGATGAAGAAAGTATGTCCGAACTGCCAGTCCACCACCATCATCCCGAACGCGGATGCAGTGGAGACCGACAGTCTATCGATCCGTATCTATGAGCGTCCGGATGTCACGCTGAAGCAGGTGCGACACTATCCACTCAAGGCCTGGGTGTGCGCGAATTGCGGGTACACGCAGCTCTACGTCAACCGCCCTGAGGAACTTGCAGAAAGCTACCGGAGGTATCTCGGGAACGCATGAGCTCGTCTTCGGTGTTGGGAACGGCGCCAGTCGACAGACTTCAGACGGCAGACGGGGGCGCGCCAGTAGACAGGCATGCGCCTCCGAAGTTCGCGCCAGAAGGGGGAGGCCATCCCATATGGCATCCAGTCTGGGCTGAGCCGGGG
>JAXDDO010000074.1:0-30564 GCA_034676805.1 Anaerolineae bacterium
CGAACCACACGTTCGTCACCGACCCGGCAAGCACGTCCATCCCCATGGGCTCAGCACTGCTCGTCGGCAAGGCATACTCGGCGATATTGCCGGACACAACTTCCAGTCTCCCGATCTTGTTACCCAGCCGCTCCGTGAACCATATATACCCGCCTGCGTACTTGAGGTCGTAGGGTTGGCTGTTTGCAGTTGGTACGGTGTACGTCGTAACGGTGTACGACACAGGGGAGGTCACGACCAGCCTGCCAATCTGATTCTCCTCCGGCAGCGTGAACCACACCCGGTTTGGAGCTTCCACAGCAATGGACTGAGGTCGGCCCGGCACTGGGTACTCCGACAGGTATGACCCTTGCTGGGCAAGCGCCACCTGCCCCATTGATAGTGCTAACAACACCCCCAGAAGTAAGGTCGCAACCTTAGCGACTCGGTGTTTCATCTTTCACCTCCTGCTAGACATCTGGAGTGCCTGTCGTGACCCTGGACACGCCGGTCATGGCTGCACTCCGACAGAACTATCAGGGAATCCAGTCGCACCACCCCGTCCACTCGATCCCACGCGGATGGGTTGTTGGAATCTGGAACGAGGTATCCTCAGCTACTACGTTAGATGAGGATCATTGTGCATGCTTGTGTGGGCCCATACTAACACGAAATCGGGAATCCTCAAGACAAGGCCAGACTCATATTAGCCAAGTAGTCTAGCCCAAGCGTTGCCAACGCTGTCTACCCTTCCCGCTCCACCATCACTGTAACCAACTCATCCAGCGATGCCACGCCGCCGACAAAGCTGTTGTCATGGTACAACGCCTCACTGGTACAGCTCAGCTCACACTGGCCACAGTAAGCGCATCGATGGGGGTAGTAGAGCAGCCGGAACCGCCCGCGGCCTTCGCGCTGCAGCTCCAACGCGGAGGCTGGACAGTCACGAACGCACAGGCCACAACCACGGCATTGGTCGGCATGAATACGCAGACGTCCACGGTAACCCTCGGGGATGTTAGCCCTTCCGAAGGGAAAAGCCACGGTCTGCGGGCCGCGAAAAAGCGCCCGGAAAACCTGCGGCACAAGACAGGCGATAGAACGAAACGCTTCCTTCATGAGATTAGCCTCCGACCCACAACGTGGCCATCACCTGCAGCAGGGCCAGGGGAGCCAGCACCCGCCAGCCTAGGTTGGCGAGTTGGTCGATCCTCAGCCGCGCATAGAGGGCGCTGGCCATAGAGAGCAACAACAGAATCGCCAGCGCTTTGGCCCCAAAAACCGGGAAGGCTGGCAGTGCCTCAAGAAAGCGGCTCTCGCCGAGGAACAGATTGACCAACAAGAAGATGCCTACCACGGTCTGCATATCCATAGCCAAATGCCAGATGGCCATTTTCCTCCCGCTGTATTCCGTCAAGGGTCCCCCAACCACCTCAGACTTGGCCTTGGGGATGTCCAGCGGATCACGTTTCAGCTTCCCAATCAGGCCCACGATCGCCAGTAGGAAACCCAGCGGCTGGATCAGGGCTAGCCAGGTCGCCTGGCCCTGATAGGCAACGATGCTCATAATGCGCCACGAACCGGCAAGCACTGCCGGGCTGGCCAGCGCCATCATGAAAGGCACCTCGTACGAGAAGTACTGCAGCAGTGATCGATGCCCACCGATCACGCTGTAGACCCCCGGCGAGATCCAGCCCGCGAGAAAGTACGCCAGTGCCGGCACGCTCAGCAGGAACAGCACGACGATGAGATCTCCTTCGTAGGAAGCCGCGGCAACCCCACCGACCGGAACATAGAGCGCTGCTGTCAGAACTGATGCCAGCGAGACAATCGGCAGTCCGGCTGCTGCGACCTCATGCACGCCCTCGGTCCGCACATCTTCCTTAGCCAGCAACTTGATGAAATCAGCCAGCGGTTGATACCACGGCGGACCTACCCGCTCCTGGGTACGCGCGATCACACGCCGGTCGATCCAGTCGAACAGCATGGCGCAGACAAATAGAAACCCAAAACCCGGAAACACCAAGAGCCGGTATAGTGCCATCATCTTCGCTCCATCACCCGCCAATCTCACCTATCTGCACACGCAATGCACAGGTCCACACCCGAGAGAACAACCGAAACATCCGCCATCGCGACATCTCGGAGCTGGTCCGGGAGCGTGATTAGGCTCGTCAGCGTAGGTGTCCGGATCTTGACGCGTGCCGGATGATCGCTGCCGTTACTGCGCACATAGTAGATGACCTCACCTCGGGGCGCCTCGGACCGGGTCACAGCCTCACCGGCCGGGATCCGGCGTGGAGCCCTTACCGAGACCGCCCCTGCCGGTAATGTATCGAGAATCTGACGGCACAAGTGGACGCTTTCAACCGCTTCCTTCACGCGCACTAACGTACGCGCCCACACGTCGCCGGCATCGTGGACTGGGACTTCATAGTGCATCTGATCATAGGGGGCTTGGCGGTCATCTCTGCGCAGATCAATATCGAGCCCGGATGCCCGCGCCACGGGCCCTACCACGCAGTAGCGGCGCACATCCGCCAGTGTCAGGACGCCAATGCCTCGCGTCCGAGCCTGAAGGGTCCTCTCGTGCTCCACGACGCCGAGCAGCCACTCTACCTGATCCTCGAGGAGGTCCAGCTGTTGCAGAATCGTATCGCGATGCGCGTCGTCCAGGTCGATACGCACGCCTCCGATCACGTTCACTGCGTGAGAAACCCGCCCACCCGAAAGATCCTCCATGATATCGAGCACGATCTCCCGATCCCGCCAGGCGTACATGAAGATCGTATCGAACCCCACATTGCGAGCCAACACACCCAGCCATAGCATGTGGCTATGGATGCGCTCCAACTCACACAGAAGCGCTCGCAGATGCAGCGCTCGGGGAGGGAGCTCGAGCCCGGCAAGCGCCTCAACGGCGCGACAATAGGTCGTGGTGTGTACGTGAGAACAGATACCACACACGCGCTCCAGTAGATGGATATTCTGAACATAAGTTCGCGTCTGGCACAAACGCTCGATGCCCCGGTGCACGTAGCCAAGGCGCATCGCACTCTCGGTCACACGCTCCCCCTCTACCGTGAGCCTAAACGACAGTGGCTCCTTCAGCAGTGGGTGCTGTGGTCCAATCGGCACGACCAACTTGCTCATGGGTCACCTCTTGCCGCTGCGGCTTTCGCTGTTGAGTCACGCATCGGAGGTTCCTCATTCCAGTCGTCGGGGAGAAACAGTGGACGCAAGTCTGGATGCCCGTCGAATGTGACTCCAAACATCTCATAGATCTCACGCTCGTAGTATGCGGCACCGGGGATGAGCCCGGTGAGTGTAGTCACCTCCGGCGATAGCCCCGGAAGCTCCACGCACAACGTCACGCCCTCCCCGCACCAAAAGTGATACAGGAGCCGGATCAGTTCCCCGGTCTCTGCCTTCCCACCCGAGTCCACGGCAACGTCGGCCGTGATCGTCGACAGGTGCCAGATACCCAGGTCATCCATAAGCACCTTCACTGCGGGTATCAACAGAGACGCAGGCATGATCACAACCGTCTCATCCACCGGCATGGTCTGTTCCCGAAACGACACATCTGGGAACTTCACGCGCAGCCCTTGCACGAGCGCCTTACCCAAAGCCGCCTGGTGCTCTACCTCACCCATCGATCTGCCCTACAACCTTCAGCAAGCCATCGATGATCGCTTCTGGGCGGCATGGACACCCTGGCGTGTAGACATCCACCGGAAGCACCTGGTCTACCCCCCCGATCACGTTGTGCCCGCCCTGAAACACGCCACCGGTGCAACTACAGCTCCCCACCGCAACGACCCACTTGGGCTCAGGGATCTGCTCATAGATGCGGCGCAGCCGGTCGCGCGATTGGCGCGTGACTGGTCCCGTGACCAGCAGTACGTCCGCGTGTCGCGGTGATGCCTCCTTGAGAACTCCCAGACGCTCTACATCGTAGCGGGGCGTTAGCGAATCCAGGATCTCGATGTCACAACCGTTGCAGCCACCGCTGTTGAAATGCAGCACCCACAGCGACTTGCGACGAGCCCATCGCACTACGGAGCGCACCAGATTCGCACAACGCAACCCGAGCTCTCCCCAGACACCCGTAGGCTCAGTTATCTGCATGCCCTACTCCTCCTTGCCGGTAAGGACCAACACACTCACGCCTGCCGCGCCCAAGTACACCATGGCAACACGGTATGACGCCATGTCAGGAGGCAAAGTGGATATCACGAGTGTTGCGACGTGCAGGATACCAAAGAGCAGGGCAAGCCTGAAGAATGCATGATATGCGAGGCTCTGTGGCAATGGAACCGGCAGTTCTCCGCCTGTGTAGGCCAAGTGCTTGCTTGGATGCACATCGCCCTTGGCGCCTAACACGCCACCCAGGCGATAGAGCGCATAGGCCACAAGCAGGAACAGCGCTCCTGCAACCGGCGGACTCAACCATACATCGTTCATATCTCGCCTTCCTGGCTCACCAGAACCCTAACAGGCCCTCTGACCAACGCAACCAGGGGCCCGGAGCAACGCCAAGCGCTAGCACCAGCAGCGTCAAGCCTACCACCGGCACAGCCATCCATCCGGACACCCGAATACGCGCGGGTACCTCCTCACGCGCAGGGGTGAACAGCATCGCAATCGCCGGCAGATAGTAGCCCAACGACACCAACGTGTTGAGCAAGAACACAGCGATGCCAACATAGACGACCCAATCTGCTGTGCGGTATAGCTCCGACAGAATGAGCCACTTTCCGGCGAAGCCGGCCAGAGGCGAGACCCCCGCCAGGCCCACCAGCGCGATCGTGAAGCTCACAGCCACTACGGGAAGACGCTGATAGGTCCCCTTTAGCTCCTCTATCAGCGAGGTCCCACAGTAGAAGTGGCAGATACCCTTGCTCATAAAGGCGAGGGCCTTCATTGCTGCATGGGCTAGGATCAGGAAGAACCCGGCCCTGACGGCATCGGGGATGCCGTGGCGGAGCCCAACGCCGATGCTGAATAGTGCGTAGCCCATCTGGGCGATGGTGGAGTAGGCGAGCATACGCTTGGTATGCACCTGCACGAGGGCCATCACATTGCCCAACGTCATGTTCAGCACGCCACAAGCCATAAGTATCAGCCCGAGGGTTCGCTCGGGGAATCCAAGCCCCAGACTGGCGTTGACCATCACAAAGAAGCTGCTTTGGATGACACTGCCGGAGAACATCGCGCTGACACTGCTGGGCGCGCGTCCATAGGCATCAGGTAACCAGGTATGAGCAGGTACAATCGCGCTCTTCACCGCCAGCCCAACGATGATACAGGCCAGCCCTACCCTGGCCCAGAGGCCCGGTGTGCTGATCGGGTTCGGCAACGAAAGGACACCGGTCTCCCAATAGACCAGACTGAGCCCGAAGAGAAGCGTCAACGTTCCTGCGCTGCCCATAACGAGGTACTTGTAGCCAGCCTCGATCGACGTATCAGTCTGTCGGCGAAAAGCGACCAACACGTACGCGGCAACGCTCATCAATTCACAGAACAGATAGAGGCTAAACAGGTCCGTCGTCATCACCATACCGACGAGCCCCGCAACCATCAACAGGAGCAGCGGGTAGTACGTCCTGTAGCGGCGATCGAGCGCCAGATAGCGACCGGAATAGATCGAGACGTAGATTCCCATCCCTGCTGACATGCCGACCATGTACAGGCCCCCTCGGGCAGCGCGCAAGCAGGCCCCCCCTTCACCGAGGCATCCCCACACAGGTAGCGCTGTGTTCGTCTGGCCGGCCAGCGCAACGCGTTGAGCCAGCACCCCGACAGACGCCAGTGTCGCAGCGAAGAACAGAGCCGTCGCGCATGCCAGAACCGTATTTCGCGATGTGATGAACCGCCCGACGAGATACACGGCAAGGGCGCCTCCTAGAAGCAGGGCCATGGGCGCCAGCACCCACACGTCCCCGGATGTCATCCAATCCCTCCCAACAGGATAGAGAGTTCTTTGGAAACCCACCCGATTACAGGTCCCGGGAAGAGACCTGCTGCGATAGCAAGAACTGCCAACACAACCGTAGGCACAACCATAGCACGCGGCGCTCGGAGCATCTCGACCTCCTCACGCTGTATGCCCAGAAACACCTGGCTGCCGAACCAGAGCGCATAAGCAACGGTAAGGAGCGACCCAAACAGCGAGGCTATCGACAGCGCCACCCTGCCTGTGTGAAAGCCCCCTGCAAAGATCATCCACTCGCTGACGAACACGCAGAGCAGCGGCACACCGCTGATTGCCAGGATACCCACCGCTGCGCAAGCGGCCGTAACGGGCAGTAGCCGCCCCAGCCCTCCCAGTTGCTCGAGACGGCGGCGCCGCGTTGTGTGTATGATGATACCCACCACCGCGAACAGCAGCGCCTTGACGATAGCGTGGTAGATGACATGGAGAGTACCGCCAACGATTCCGTCGGCGTTCAGCGTCCCCAGTCCGAACAGAATGTAGCCCATTTGGCTTACACTCGAGTAGGCGATGATGCGCTTAACATCTCGCTCGGCGAGCGCCATCAGCGCTCCATAGATCTCGGAGATCACACCGACGACCATCATTGGGGCCGAGAAGGGGGCCAGCGACTCGATGGGGAACATGCTCATTGGGAAACGCAGAATCCCGTAAATCCCCATGCTGAGCATCGCCGCAGCCAGCATGATTGTCACAGGCATCGGGGCGACAGTATGAGCATCCGGCAGCCAGATATGCAGCGGGAAGACAGCCATCTTCACGCCGAAGCCAAGAAGGAACAGCGTTATCAGCGTTGTGGTTAGGCCAGGCGACAACGTCACGCCCTGCCGCAGCACCGAAAAGCTGTCGTGTCCCGCAGCATCATGTAGGATGAGCAACGCCACAAGCACCATCAGCGAGCCAAGATGCGTGAATATCGCGTATTTGAAGGCGACCGCCTGCCGCCGCGGCCCACCCGGTGGCTCGTCTCCCCACACAAGGATCAGCGCAACCGAGGCGACGAGCATCAGCTCCCAGAAAGTGTAGAACAGCACCGTGTCGTCGGCGATCGTCGTGCCCGACATGCCCGCCCCAAACACAAGGAGGAGCGCATAGAACAACGGTGTGTTTGCACGTGGGCGGTGGTACCCCCATCCATAGACAACTGCCAACAAGGTCACCACGATCTCGGTCAGCAGGAAGGGTAGCGAAACCCAATCCAGACGCAGGCTCAGATCGACGCCAGGCATGGGGCGCACGCCCAAAGCAACGGCGGGCGACCTTCCTGCAGAAAGCTCCGGCATCAACACGATCGCTGCGCATAGGGAAAGGACAGCAGCGCCCGCAGCGATTGCGCCAGCGGCGCGGACGAACACACGCCGGAATACTGCCAGGACCACCGCGACAACGATAGGAATCGCCAGAACCAGAACCAGGCAGATATCAGGCCACATAGTCTCGCTCCCTCTCAGTTGCGTCACTTCCAAGCAGCGTCATCTACCAGCCCCACAGACTGAATGCCACGACAGCGATCAGGAGGGCGGCCAAGGCCCACCTTAGGTTCGCCCTCAACCGTCCGGTATGCCAGCGCTGCAACACTCGGCCCGCCGCGTTGACCGACTGCGCGACCTCACGTATGAACCGCTCAAACCCCTCACGCTCGATAGCGTGATGCATTGCCGCGGCTGCCGACTGCGTCCGGCGCCCCAACCACGCGATGCCCTGGTCCAGCAGGTCACGCTCCATAGCGCGATGCATCGCCTCGGCTGCCGACTGCGTCCAGCGCCCCAACCACGCGATGCCCTGGTCCAACAGGTCACGCTCCACAGCGCGATGGATCAGGGCCGCAACTGACTGTATACCCCTCCAGAGCCAGGCGATTCCCTGATCCAAAACGTCGTGCTCGACCACACGGTCTAGCAACTCGGCTGCGGTCTCGATGGGGCGCCACAAGCCAGCGCTGCCGCCACCAGGCGCTTCAGACTCCACCGCATCGCGCGGCTTGCCCACGAGTGCCCCAAGCCATCGGCCAACTGCAGAGCCTCGCGGATAGAAAGCTGGGCCGCGGACCGCACCCAAGTCCTCGATCTCGCGGTGAGCGCTAAGCGCGAAGACAACCCGAGCGGCTGTTCCCGCGAGCAGTAACGCAGCGACAAACGTACCCTGGTCCAGCGCAGCGCAACAGAGCGCCACTGCGCCTAACAACGACCCAAACTCCGGCTCGATCTGCCGTCGCAGTACCATCCGCGCGATCCCCAGAACGCCACTGACCCCTGCGGAGGTGAAGATCAACCAGCGCAGCGGCGTACTCGATGCGATCAGGGAGGATGTCCGATAAAGCAGGTACAGCCCCAGATTCGGCACTACCACGTCGTACAGCCACATCCCCGTCAGCGGCGATAGACTCCGCCTGGCTCGCTTCCACAGTGCAAGCGGCCAGACGCCAATCTTCACCCATGCTGCCAAGGTCATACCGGCAGCGACCCAGGCCAGCCACGCAGGATCAAGTCCCGGAGCTGCGCTCAGTGCCGTAGCGATATCCAGTGTCCCGCTCGCGTCCATCAGCAGGAGAATCGCGGAGAGCAGGCCTGCGTCGCCAACTCGAAGCAACGCGTAGGCAAGCCGAGCGTTCCGCGTCCCCTCTGCCCCACCCGCCTCGATCAGCGGTGCAGCAGCCACGCTGAGCGCCACCACCTCGAGTGCCACATATCGCAGCAAGAAGTGCCCCGCATAGAACGCGACGTTTGCCGCAGCCAGCGCCACCATGACTACGAGAATCGTGTATCTCCTGACGATGCGCTGGTCGGCGACGGCTGCCACCGCCACGATCGATGTCGCAAGGGCCGCATAGCCTCCCACCCCGCCTGTGTGCAAGCTCATGGCGCCGGTGCCAGGCCACCACGTACCGAGATGCACCTCGCGCTCGGCCGAGAAGGCCAGCACAGCGGCGCACACCGCTGCCAGACAGGCCGTCACCACAGCCAGGCTGCGGCTCTGCGAACCCCTTCCACTGCTCCGGACTGCCGTCGATGCCAGGCCGCCTACGACCGGAACAACGAACAGTCCGGTGAACCAGACCGAGACCATAGCGCTCATCCCCTAAGCCGATCCAAGTCGTCTACGTTGCCAGATGGATAGTGCCGGTATACGTTCACCACCAATGCCAGAGCAACGGCCATCACAACCGCCTCCACGATCAACGCGGAGATGACCATTGACTGCGCCCTGGCGATGTCGTGGTTGGCGATGCCAGCGTTGATGAGCCCCAGCGAGACCCCCTGAAGCATAATCTTGATACCGAAAAGCTGTCTGATCACCTGACGTTGGGACAGCAGCCCGATGAGCCCGATAATGAACAAACCAAAACTCACCAGAACGACTGTGCCGGATGGCCAGTGTCCTTGTGCAAGTAACGTCTCGCCGTTCACGACGGTCCTCGCTCGTCTTCTGCGTGGGACGTCAGGGCCTCGACACCTTCGCTGATGTAAGGGAGAATCGCAGCCACACCGAGCGCACCGGCGAAGATCAGGCCCACTTGCGCAATAAGGTCAACCGTCCGCCATTCCCACAGCCACGTACGCACACTCAGATCCGATGCATCGGCCACGTTACCGGGGTTTGGAGAAGGTCTCAGGAGGCGGCCCAGGAATGTGCCTGCCAGCAGCAGTACGGCAATGAGGACTAGCCAGAGTAGACGTTCACGACCGGTCATTGAGCACTTCTCCCGGGGAACGGGTGAGGCTGATGCCGATCAGAAAGAACACGCTGATGAGCCCCGTGCCAACACTGAGCTCGAAGCCCCCAGCATAGGGCGCATCAAGGCTGAAAAAGAGCATAGCCAGAGCCGCACTACCTGCACCCAGGGCCAGGGCAGCCCTTACGAGGCTCTTGGAAAGCAGCGTAGCACCTGCGCACAGAAAGAGCACCGCCACTAGGGTGACACGATAGACAATCAGCATCGTTATAGGCACCTCCTTAGGTCAGTTGATAAGGCCTCGCCAATGCGAGATTCGTTGGCCCGCACGACGTGAGACCTACAGGTGACCGCAGATCAGCTGCCTCAACAAGGCAACACAGCCGGGGATACAATCGGGGAAGGCCCGCTAGCGGCCTCGCTCTGAAGTGTCGCTGGGACACCTAGGTGATGGTCGCCTAACCAAACACGGGCGGGGCAATCATACCCATAGTTGGCTAAGCCCATCTCGCGATAGACGGCCGGCGGCCTATCCCGGGAACCCGGTAGGGAGCGGTCGTGAACGACGGAATGGGCATGCTCGAATTCAGATATTCAGGTTCGCAGTCCAAGAACCTGCGCAACTGGTCCGGACAAGCTGGCAGGCCGTGTCCGCACCGCACACCATTCTATCATGCGGTTGGAAAACGCACAAGGGCAGATGGCACCCAATGTCGCCATTGCTTGCCCAGTGTACCAGCACGACCTGTTCCGCTGCGCCTTGACGCGGTCCGCGCGCGATCCCGTGGACAATCCATAGCACTCTGCGTGGCTCCACAGATCAGGCCGCCCACGAATCGTGGACGGCCTGATGTGTCGAGCTACTGTGCCAAACCTGGCCTTACGGCGTCGGCGTTGGCGAGGTCACATCGATCTCGACATTGACAAAGCCCTCATTGTCGCTGAGTATGTCGTCATTGATGCGCAGGTACAACTGGCCCGATCGATCGGCATAGATAGTGCGCCCGCGACCGATGATGAACGGCTGGCCCTCTTCGCCGATGCGTCCCAGGAGCACGCCCCCAGGAACGTGCAGGCCGCGTATGGGATACGTGTTGGGTGCGGGATACGTGCGATGCCCCTCCGGACCATGGTACTCGTTGGGAGTGTAGAGCCACTTCCCCCAGGCACGCACGTGAATAGAGTCTCCCTCTGTCACTTGGACACCCACGCTCTGCCAGTCACGGTACGCGAAGATGCGGGGAGTGGCGAGTTCCTCCTGCAAGACGGGGCCGATCCCTGCGCGCGCAAGCAACCCGGCACCGGCGCAAGCCAGTGTCAGGGCCAGCAACACCAGGATCCATGACGTATGTTTCATCCGAACCACCTCCTCATACGCACCCGAGTCGCTGAGGGCAAACCGCATCTACGGCGTCTCCTGCTCCTGTAGCTCGAACCTGGGGACCAGGCCCTCTCCCGCCTGCCCGCCGATGATCCACTTGCTGTTCTCCCTGAGTTCCTGTGCAATGAGAAGCTGGATGTAGCTCTCGCCGAGATCCCCGCGCTGCTGTAGCTCGTCGAGCATGGCCCTCACGGCCTCCTGCTGCGACTCCGAGGTCAATCTGATCCTCTGCGCCTCGGCCCCGGCCAGAGTCGTGATCTCGTAAGCATCGCCATCGGCCTCCTTCTGCGCCGAATAGAACTCGGCATCGGCCAGCGTGCGCCGCTGTGCTGCCTCGGCTTGCGCCTGCTCCTGACGCTGTACAGCGACCATACGGTCCTTGATAGCCTCGACAACTTCTTCTGGCGGTGAGGCGCTCTGGATTTGGACAGTCACAAACTCGACGCCATACTGCTCTTCCTTCTCCCGGAGTGTGGCCATCACCTCACGGTTCAGTGTCGAGCGACTGTGCATAACCTCGGTCATTTCCTTTGTATTCACGACGTCGCGCAGCATGCCCTGAACGAACTCAAAGATGATCCGTTCAGGATCATCTACCTGCAGGGCAAACGTCTTGGGGTCCGTGACGCGATACGTATACTGCAGTGACACGTCCATAGTCACATCATCGGACGTCATCGCAGCCACCTGCTCGACGTATCCGAGCCGTTCGTTCACCGTCACGATAATGACAGTGTCGATCAGCGGGATCTGGACGTGCCAGCCAGGTGTGTCCACCGAGACGAAGCGACCGCCTCTGAGGTGCAGCCCCCGCTCATATTCGTGGATCTTGTAGATCGCCGCTCTGCCGATGATCACCAAGACTGCAAGGACGACCACGCCCGCCAGGACGACGGTCGCCATCTTGAACAGGCGTTCCAGCAAATCCATTCCCTGACGGCTAGCCGCTCGCTTGAGGCTCGATGCGTCAGCCATGGGCTGTGGCTGTGACATAGTACACCTCCTCGTTTGCACGAATGTACAATCACAGTCTAGCGTTTGGAGCGTGCACCGTCTACTGTAGAGACTACCAGTCTATATCGCCCCCGCGCGAGAAGACGAACTCGGAGCCCGGGGCCAAGCAGTCACAGGCTGAGATGCTCTTGCGCCCAGACTGCCGCTTCCACGCGCGAGACCACACCAAGCTTATGGAGGATGTTGCTCACGTGAAAGTCGACGGTACGCACCGTGACTACAAGCTGCTGTGCGATCTCTTTGTTGCTCAGACCGCGAACTATCAGCGCGAGGACCTCCAGCTCACGCTCGGTCAGGCTCCCGCGTACCTGAGCCACCTCAGCCTCCCAGCGGGTGGCGCGCGTCAGCTGATCCGGCGACCACAGTCGCCGGCCTTGCGCTACCCGCCGCACGGCTGAGGCGATCTGGCCAGGGGCCTCGTTCTTCAGCAGGTATCCCGACGCCCCTGCGCGGAGCATACCCGCAAGGTAGCGGTCGTCATCGTAGGCCGACAATGCCAAGACGTAGAGAGCCGGTTCCCTTCGTAGGACCTCGGCAGCTACCAACACACCATCTCGCCCGGGCAACTGGCAATCCAGAACGACAACGTCGGGCGCCAGCTCGGCGACCAGTGACAGAGTCATCGCGGCGTCGTCCGCCTCGCCGACTACAGTGATTCCCGCTTCGCGGTCGAGCAGTACCCGCAGCCCCACACGCAGCGCCGGATGATCGTCAGCCAAGAGCACACGAATGCTCTCCTGTGTTCGACAGGCACACGTCGCTCTCGCGGCATGCACAGCGCCGTCTGAATCTTCAGTCGCGGCAGCTTGGGTTGTTCGGTCGGTTGGGTCAGCGCCTGCAGCGGGGCCTATCACCACACCCATGAGTATCCTGCCATTGCCTATGGACTCCGCAGAAGGAGGTCGAATTCCTCGGCCGCATCGACCAGCCTGCCTGGCTGCTCGGTCAGGCTGAACCAGTCCCACTCATCACTGTGTGGAAAGTCGTCCAGGAACCAGACCAGGGCCTGAATCTGCGGCTCCGAATTGATGACATCCAGGGCCGCGGTGAGCCATCCTTTCGGGTAGTTCTGGGCGGGTGGAATGCCCGCCCCTCGATCGTACGTATTCGTCGAGACAACATAGACAGGCATACCCCGCGTCGTCGGATAGGCGTTGATCACTTCCAGCCAATCCTTGTAGACCCGAAAGCCAGCTTGGGCGTTCCCCCAGGCGGCCCGCGGCAGGTCCGTGTAGGGTTCGTCAGCGCGCAGATGCCCTGCCATCTCGGGCACATCGGGGCTCCCAGGCGCCTGAACATCGAACCCATCGGGGCCCGCTGCCGCAACACCAACGGCCGCCTTGGCTGTGGCTGACGCATCCAGCATGGCCACCACCGCATGCATATAGTCCAGCCAGGGCGCGGCGGAGTTGGCGCCCTCGACCGCTATTCGGTCCTGCGCCCAAGGGCGAAGCGGGCCGGCGATCACCCTGACGCTGGGATTCTCACTGCGCACCACCTGTACGACATTGTCACTGTGCAGGGGTTCCTCACCGTATCCGGAAAAGACGCGCGCGTACCAGGCAGGCGTGATCGGGGAATCGGGCATCAACATCGCGGCATCGAACGTGTTAAAGTCACTCCCCACAATGTAGCCGTACACACCCTGTAACCGATCGTCACGTGCCAACCGTCGAAAGTACGCCAGATACTGAGCCAGCGCCACGTAGTCATCAGTTGGGGGTAGGCTCTGGCGCTGCTCATAGTCTACCCGGACGAGAACACGCAGGCCTTTGGCGCAATGCGCAGCGACACGCCGGGCCAGATCATCAATGCCCCAATAGGGATCGTCAGAACGCAGCGCGTAGGTGATCTCGACTGCCCAACCGCTACGACCGTGCCAGTCACGGTCCAGCCGCGGCATAACAATGCCCAGCTTGGTCGCAGTACCACCCCTCTCCAGCGACTCAGGAACTCCCAACGAGGTCCGACCGCGTTCTACACAACCAGTGTGGCAGTCACGGTAGAAGCTCAAGTCATACCCCCTGGCGCTCGGAACGACATAAGTCCAGGTCCACGTCCAAGTGCCAGCGCTCTCAACCGCTTCTCCCTGTGGCTCGGCCGGGACGCTTGCCACCAGCAGTTGAACAAAGGTCCAGGGCTCTACATCGATGACCTTCACGGTCGCAGTCGCGCCCGCCTCTGCTTGCTCGACAACGAAGTGTGGCCATAGCCCGGCCTCAGCATCGCCTGGAAACACGACGACCCGGCCCGATATTGGCAGCAGCCAGTAGCCGGCCAGAACTGCGACGACCAGGAGAACCAACTGGATCCGGCGACCCTTCACAGAGCGCGCTCCTCTCCCTGCTGAACCGTGGGGAGTATGAAACGGAAACAGGCCCCTCGCCCCTCGCTTACCGGGCTCTCGATCTCCAGTGTCGAATCGTGACGCTGTAGAATACCTTGAACCAGAGCCAGACCCAGTCCGCTGCCCTCACCGCTATCCTTACCGGCCCGGTAGAACCGTTGCGCCAAGTGCGGCAGATGCTCGGCTGGGATGCCGGGGCCCGTATCGATTACCGAGCAGCGCACGCCCTCTGAGATTCGCTCCAGGGTGACCGCGACCCGTGCACCCCTCCCCGCATACTTCAGGGCGTTATCAAGTAGATTGAGCATAACCTGCCGCAGACGGTCGGCGTGTCCTTCTACCAGTGGCAGCGCTGAATCCGACGTCACCTCGACAGAAATCGCCAGCTCACGAGCGACCGGAGCGACTTGGGCAACGGCCTCCTCGACCAATGTCAGGAAGTTCAGGGGACGAAACGCCAGAACCTCTGTCGCCTCGAGTCGGCCCAGTTCCAGGATATCGTCTACGAGGCGGGACATCCGCTGCGCCTCACGCTTCGACAGATGCAGCGACTGGTGACGCACATCCTCGTTCACGTCCTCGAATCCGAGTATCTCAAGATGTGTCAGCAGAGTAGCGACAGGCGTGCGGAGCTCGTGCCCCAGATCGCTCAGGAGTGAGCGAGAAGCCTGTCGGGCTCTGTGTTGGGCACTGATATCGAGGAGCACGATGACATCGAGTCTTCCCTGCGGGCTCACCCACCATCGGACTGTTGTGCCAGTGGCGAATGTCAGGTTCCGAAAACGCCCAGTTGGCATACCGTTGGCGGCCTCGCCAGGATGCGCACGAGTGAGGCCACCGGCTGCGGAACTTGCGCGGGCGGGCACCACGTCTTGAGACGTGCCCAGGCGCGCCGCGGCCCTATCCACCTCCAGCAGATCCGTCCAGTCGGCGCGAGGCAACGGCTGCCCAACAGCTGCACCGCCCAGGTGCAGGATGTGACGTGCGCTCTGGTTAGCATAGCGCACAGCATCCTCCTCAAGCAACAACAATCCCACCGGGGCGTGTTCAAGCACACCGAGATCCTGGCCCGCAACTGTCGCCATCCGCCGGGTCCGTGGCAGCCAATGATCGCCCCAGAGGATGGCCACTCCCGCAACTGCCAGCAGTGCGCACAAGAGGAGAAACAGCAACCACTGCAGGTCGATGATAACCATAGGCAGGTCCGAACCTACATCACCCCAGCGCCCATTCCTATCTCGGCCGAAGGCAACGATTCCAGGCTCAAAGAGAGCACCTTGGATACGCCGTCTTCTCCCATCGAGACGCCATAGATCGTATCTGCCACGTCCACAGTCCCGCGGTTGTGTGTGATAATGATGAATTGCGTTTCGCGCGAGAGCTCTTGCAGCAGGCGGCGAAACCGGCTCACGTTGGCTTCATCGAGCATCGCGTCGACCTCATCCAGAACGCAGAAAGGCGTCGGGCTGATCCTCATCACTGCGAAAATCAGCGCCACCGCCGTGAGGCTCCGCTCGCCCCCCGACAGCATGCCGAGGTTCGACGCCCGCTTTCCCGGCGGACGAGCCGAAATCTCGACTCCCTTCTGCCCACCTTCTCTGCCATCCGGGGCCTCCTCATCCGTGAGGAACAGCTTGGCGCTGCCGCCGTTGAACAGCACCTCAAAGACCCGGGAGAACTCGGCCGCGATAGCCTTGAAGGATGAGCTGAACATAGTGTCCATCATCTGGTCCAGCTCGCCAATGACTTCGCGCAGATGGGCCGATGCGTGCTCGAGATCTTCCACCTGGGTGCGCAGGAATTGGTGCCGCTCAGCAAGCTCGTCGTACTCCTCTTTGGCAGCCAGGTTCACAGGCTCCAGCCTCCGGATCTGCGTTCGCAGGTCGCGAATCTGATCTTCCAGACCCTGTGGCAGTTCGGCAATCACCGGCAGCGGTGTGACGATGGCATCGAGCGGGAGCGGCTGCTGCGTCGAGATCGTCTCCGGGAGATTGCTTATCACGATGTTCAGGCTCTCCTCGATCTCCCGTCGGAGCGCCTGTAGCTGGTCCTCTCGGCGATTCGCCTCCACCTGTGCTTGCGATAGTTGCTGTTCTGCTTCGCGCAACAACCGGCGAGCGTTCTGTTCTTCACGCTCCAGGGCATGCATCCCGTCCTCGAGCGTCGCCAGCTCACGCTCCAGAGGCGCGATCCGGCCACCGAGCGCCTCGGCATGCGACCGAGCGGCTTCGTAATCGGCCACCAACTGCTCCAACCCGGATTCCACAGCGACCAGTTCCGCCTGAAGCGCGGCGATTCGGTCCTCCTGGTCCTGAATCTGGCGCCGTAGTCGTCCGGCCTCGCGCTCACGGGTGTCGAGCAACACCCGGCGGCTCTCACACTCCTGATGGACCACAGCCAACTCAGTGCGGCGCGCCGCAACGGCAGCAGCAGCGTCAGCATCCGTCAGATCCGCGAGTTCGCGCGCGGCTTTGCCGGCTTCAGTCTCCAGTTCGGCCAACTCGGCCTCGGCGACTCGACACGCTTCAGCAAGCGTGTCCACTTGCCCCAACACCCGATCACGCTCCACCACTGCTCGCTCCAGATGTTGCTGTTGCCATTGCAGTGTCTGGTTCAGACGCTCGAGTTCACGGACGGCTCGTTCCACGGCCTGGTCTGCCTGTTGTGCGCGCTGGTCCTGCTCGCGGCGCTCAGACAATGCAGCTTGCCGGCGCCCTACCAGAGCCTCAACGGCTTCAGCATTCTCCGCCATGCGCGCCTCTGTACCCTTCGCAGCCTCACGAAGTGCAGCGACATGATCGCGCAGTTCTCTTCGCTCTCGCTCCCTGGCAAGAAGCCCGGGTCCCTGGACGTTACGCTCCTCACCACCGGTGATGGAGCCGCTGGAACGAACGACTTCACCAGCCAGGGTCACGATGGTGAAGCCCCCTCGGAGCACATCGTGTAGTCGCCGCGCTGCTTCCAACTCGTCCGCGACGGCGGTTCTACCCAACAACAGAAGCGCAGCGGGGCGGTAAGCAGGATCGTAGCGCACCAGTTCCGACGCCACGCCGACCACGCCGGGGAGATCGGGAAGCTCCAGGATCGAAGGCGGGCGAAGTCTATCGAGTGGCAAGAACGTAGCGCGACCGGCGTGTTTACGCTTGAGCCACTCAATCGCAGCCTGCGCATCGCCCCAACTTGCTGCAACGATGTTCTGAACCTGCGAGCCCAGGGCAACCTCTATCGCGCGCTCCAAGTGGGCCGGCACCCCAATCAGAGTCGAGACAAGGCCCGCAAGGCCACCCAACTCCCCGGCCTCAGCGGCCCGAAGCACGGCACGAACACCTGCATAGAGACCTGCTCCCTCTTCGTGGAGCCGCTCGAGCGCCTCCAAACGTGCGGTTACACGCTGTAACTCGGCTTCTTCCTGGACCAACCCTTGGCGAATCTGTTCGACCACCGCGCGACGCGCTTCCAGCTGGCTCTCCACCTCGCTGACAACAACGCGAGCGCGCTCACGGTTCGCCTCGGCCGTCTCGTAGAGGCGCTTGTCCTGCTCCACGACCTGCATCTGGCCCGCGCGACGCTCTGCACTGGCTCCAATGTCCGCCTCCAACTGCCGCAACTGCCCGCTGAGCTCCTCAGCCCGTTGACGAGCCTGTTCCAGGCGCGCGCGTCCATCAGCGAGGCGGTGTCGCACCTCTAGGGTTCGCGACTGTGACTCAGCCTGCCTCCTCAGGGCAGCGTGCCGCTGGCGGACGATGTCACCGTGGGTCGCCTCGGCCTCCCTCAGTAGCTCGCCTAACGCTGCGTGACGCGTCTCGGCCTCTTTCAGCCCCACAAGGAGTTCAGCCAGGTCTTCGGTCTCCGCAGCCAGAGCAGTCTCCAAGGGCGCGTGCAGACTCTCAGCTTCCTCCAGACGATCGCGCAGCTGTCGCTGCCGCTCTCTGGCGACGGCGAGCTCGCGTTGCCGATTTGCAGCTTCACGGTGCAGTTCGCTGCTCTCGCGATGCAGCGATGCCAGCTGCTCACGCCGGTCGCCAATGTGTCCACGTTGCTCGGCGGTCTTCGTGCCCAACGTTTCGGATCGCCCGAGAAGCGCCGTCACCCTGTCCTCACGGTAGACAACCCGTTGCCGAGCTTGATCCAGACCGGCGACACTTCGTCCCCACCGATAGCCGTACCAGATCCTTAGGGTCGTTGAGAGCTCCCGCTGGAGTTGGGCGTGCTCTTCCACCTTGGCCGTCTGCCGCTGCAGTCGCCTCAGCCGCGGCTCGATCTCACTAACGATATCGTATACACGCTGCAGATTGCGCCGGGTCTCATCCAGCCGCACTTCGGCCTCGCCACGCCGGGTGCGGTACGGGGTGATGCCCGACGCCTGCTCAAACAGCGCGAGCCGCTCTTGGGGCCGCAGTGACAGCACCTGATCCACTAGGCCCTGACCGATCACCAGATAGGCATCACGGCCCAGCCCCGCCCGATCCAGCATATCACGGAGATCCATGAGCCGAACTTTGCTGCCGTTGATCATGTAGTCACTGCTTCCGTCGCGGTATGTGCGACGTTCCACCGTGACCTCGGCGAAGTCCACTGGCAGCCAGCCATCGCTGTTATCGAAAGTGATTGCTGCGCGCGCCATTCCGCCTCGCGGACGCTTGCCGCTGCCGGCGAAGATCATATCTTCACCCGTGCGCCCACGGATGGCAGTCAATCGCTGCTCGCCCAAGACCCAGCGAATCGCGTCAGCGACGTTGCTTTTGCCGCTGCCGTTGGGCCCCACAACGGCTGTGATGCCCGTGGGGTATAGAAAGGTCGACGGATCCGCAAAGGACTTGAATCCCTGCAGGTCCAGCTTCATAAGTCTCGGCATCTAGCCTCCGAACACGACAAAAGGCAGCGCCACACTACTGACTTGCGCCACCCGCAATGAGCCCTCGAACCCACCGGTATTCTCCGAGCCTACTGAGTTGCGTGCACCTGGTCGCCTTCACTTCGGCGCCAGACTGGCTTGAACACCATCCACTGATCGGGCGCCAGCCTGATGAAGTCCTCTATCTGCCGAAGGACACGCTGAACGTTCACTGTGACATCATCCTGCCGGTTACCGGTGCGCTCAACCTCCATTGGGGGGTTCGCCATGATCCAATAGCCCCCTCCCTGAGGTCCAGACTCATACAGAAACGATACAGTCAGAAAAAGGCAATCTACCAGCAGAGGGATTCGCATATATCCCGTCGGCAAATAGGCCGTTTCACCAAAAAACGTCACGGGATCGTTGCCGGCCTCCAGGGGACGATCCACACCGGTCATCACGATGCCCCCACCCCGCAGACGTTCCACAGCTTCCCGCAGACTTCTCGGCGATATCGGCGTAATCACGCCCCGACCTTTGCTGGCACGCAGCGCGTTGATGAACTCGAAACCCGGCGCCGGATCTGCTAGTGACAGGGCCTGCGGCGGCACTGGCGTGTGATGGGTCAAGACGATTCCAGCCAGGTCAAAGTTTGACATATGGCTGCCCAGAAGCAGAAGCCCACGTCTCGAAGCCACAGCCTCCGCAATCGTCTCTGCAACTCCAGGCTTCAGCCTGACACGCGGACGATACTGACTGACTTCAACGCCGCCCCTGGCCAGGTTGTGAAACAGGTCATAGTAATACCTAGCTGAGTTCAAAAAGACGCTACGGGCCGCTCGCAACACGTCCCGTTCGGTTGAGCCGGGCGGAAGCACGTGTGGCAGATTCTCGAGAGCACCATAGTACGTAGCCGGCTTCCTGGTCACCAGCCAGAGCGCGATCAGCCGTGCCACCAGGTAGCCTAGTGGTCGCGGCAGATACTTACCTAGAAGGTAGGCAGCCCTGGTAGGGCCGGCACGCGTAAACAGTGTATTCGCCTGGTCTCCCGCCATTGGCATCTCCCTCTAGCATTCGCAAACGACCTGTGGGATACAGATGACTGCCACGCACACAGCATGCGGATGCGTTACTGCTGCGCCTGTGCGGTGAGGGCGTGCGGTGCCTCAATCAACACCGGTATCCCTCGCGCAGCACAGAGAAAGACGGCTAACCAGGCAGCGATCTGCGCTGCCAGGCCGACGCCCGACCCGGCCGGGGCTTGCGTCAGCGCAAGACCACGCTCTAGGGCCAGCAAGAAGAAGGCTATCGCTTTCACAATTCCATAGGGCGTCCGAAGCCATGGAGACTTCACCAGAAAACGCCCCACCCGAGATCTCATCAGGTCAAACGGCGTCAGCCCCTGAGCTGGCGCGACGGCGCGCAGGGCATCCACAAAAACCCCTCGTGCGACGACGAAGATGGGAATGACGACTGGAATCAGGTCGAGGTCGGCGTACACGATCCACATCACCAGCTCGACCGTCCGGTCGGCGGCGATATCAAGAACACTTCCGACCACTGAGGTCTGCTTCATCGCACGTGCCACCATACCATCTAGCATGTCGAACAGTATCAGCACAACCACCAAACCAGCCGCAACATACTGAGCTTCTGCGGAGGTACCGTACAGCAGTGCTACCACCACGATCAGCAGCGGAATGCGAGATAGCGTGATGAGGTTCGGAATCATAGGCTCCTCCTCAGTCTAGCTCAACCCTCAGCCAATGCCTGCAAGGCTTACACGTCACGTCGTCCACACCCCCGGAAGCAAATCGGCCTCCCACAGTCGACGTAAGCCTCGCAAGGCAAGCACTGGCCGCAACCGGGCATCAGGGGGCAACGGGCGATCAGAATAGAGCGCCGCCCACGGCCTCTGCTCTATGTCCTGCAACAGCCAGGACTCGGGTTCCAGGAACTTCGTCAACGCCACCCGCTCGATCTTGAGCAGACCCGGCGAAACCGCGCGAACGCTGGGGTTCTTCACTGGCAGGAGATAGACGGCTTGCACCAGCGCGTCGGGAACCTCAGCCCCACCCAGTCGCGGTGGGGTGAACACCAGGATGTAGGGCACGTGTGCCTCGACATCGGTGAGCACGTCGACTTCCCCCACCTCAGTCACCAGATAGCTATGACCAGCAGGATAGAGCTCCACCTGGCAGCGCCACGACTTGCGCACGTGACGGATTAGCGTGTGATGCAGCGGGGCAATTCCCTCAGGATAGACCGTAGGAGTGCCCACGCCAATAGCAGCCTCCCCACTTGGCAACCGGCCCCAGTGGCGTTGCTGACCCAACTCGAAGTAGAAGGCCTCATCATCATAGACAATGCCTGCCAAGGCGATCAACCGGAGCGACCGACCACGAAGCACAGTCACGTCCCGATCCGCCAGTTGAGGATACGCATCAAAGAGGTCCACAAGTCCTCTCCCTTCACCAACACGATAACTCTGGCATTATACCACCGGCGACGATCGATCCAACTTGCATGAGCTAGCGCACTGTACACAACGCGGACTCGCGTGACCGCCGACCTCAGATCCGCTGTCCCGTCCGTTTATCCGGGAAGTTATGGCGTAACCGGCCTATTTGTGTTAAAATTGGGTTACAAAGACCTGCCACTGACCTTGCATGCGAGGACTCATGTACTGCACCAACTGCGGCGCGTCACTCTCCACCGAGCAGACACAGTGCGAAGTCTGCGGAGCCGATAGACCAGATGTGCGTTTCGCCCGGCTCGAACAGGCCCTCACCAGCGCTCAGGAAAGGGTCGCGCGCCTGAGCCGTTTCGTCCCACCTATTGTCGCCGATGGGTTGCTGCACGATCGAGAGCGGCTGCGTGGGGAACGTCGCGACGTGTCGGTCCTCTTTGTTGACGCAGTCGGTTTTACGCGCCTGTCGGTCAGCCTCGACGCCGAGTCCGTCTTCAATCTGATCAACGACCTGCTGTCACGGCTGGTGATGTGCGTACACCGGTACGGTGGCCTTGTCGACAAATTCACCGGCGACGGCCTGATGGCTGTCTTTGGAGCGCCGGTCGCCCAAGAGAACGACGCCGAGCTCGCAGTTCGTGCCGCGCTCGACATGCAGCAAGCCGCAAGGGAGTTCGCCCCGGTGGCCAAAGCCCAGTTGGGAGCTCCCCTCCAGATTCGCATCGGAATCCACCGCGGCGCCGCAGTAGCTGGTGTCATCGGAACGGAGGAGCAGTCTGCTTACACAGTCATCGGAGAGACTGTCAACTTGGCCGCTCGCCTCGAATCCCTCGCGCAGCCCGGCCACACCCTCGTCAGCTCAAGCGTCCACACGAGGGCCGAGCCGTTCATCGACTTCGCGCCACGCCAAGTTGCTGAGGTCAAGGGTGTGGATCAGCCGGTCGAGATCTATGAGGCCTTGGGCCTGCGCGCACAACCCACACCCTCTCGCGGCCTGCCCGGTATGACCGGAGTCTACCTGGGTCGCGCCGAAGAGCTATCGCGCCTCCACCGGCTGACCGAGGCATGTGTTGCACGACAGCGTGGCCGTCTGGTGATGATCACCGGCGAGGCGGGAATGGGCAAATCGCGACTCGTGTCCGAGTGGATCAGTGGCTGGCCACAGGACACGTTCACAGTTTGGCGGGGTCGCGGGCTGCCCTACGCCCAAGGTGTAGGCTACGGAGTCTTCCGCACGCTGCTACAGCATGCATTGGAAGGCTATGAGTCGCCGGATACCTGGGAGGCTCGCGTCAGCGAACCTTTTAGGCCGTTCATTCGCCGGATTCTGGGCCTGCCCGGTTGGCACAACCAGGAAGCCCTGTGGGAACAGCTGCCTCCCGAACGAGTGAGCCAACTGACCATGTTGGCTATGCGCGAATGGCTCGTAAACGAGAGCGCGGGGCATCCCCTGGTGGTCATCCTTGACGACTTCCATTGGGCGGACGACCTATCACGCGACACGTTAGCAATGCTGGCCAACGCAGTCTCAGAAACGCCCCTACTTCTCTGCGTCGTGGCTCGACCTGACGCTGCTACCCAGATCGGCGCCGGCGATCTGGCGCCCGAGCTCTGCGAACATGTCGCTGTCAGACCGCTGTCTACGGACGAGAGCCACGCGCTGCTTCAGAGCTTCGTGGACCTGGACGGGTTCCCACCCGCGACGGTCCAGACCATACTCACGCGCGCCGAAGGCAACCCCTTCTTCATAGAGGAGTTTGTGCGCATGCTCTTCGAGCAAGCCGCCCTGCAGTTGCACGGCGACCGCTGGCGTCTCGACCCTTCAGTGACGCTCGAGAAGCTGGAAGTACCCACTTCGCTCCGCGGCCTCATGCTGGCACGGGTCGACAGGCTTCCGGAGGACCTCCGCCAGCTTCTGCAGGATGCGGCCGTGATCGGGCCGCAGTTCGACCTGCCCCTATTGCATGAGGTCGAGCACCGTCTGAGACATCCCGACAACGTGCTGCCTATGGTAGAGAGACTGCGCGACCTGGATCTCTTGGAGTTGCAGCCCGATGTCGGCCCTCAGGTCTTCGCCTTTCGACATATCCTTACCCAGGAAGCCGTCTATCAAAGCATCCTGAGGAACGAGCGCCCAGAGCTTCATCGAGTGGTGGCCGAGAGCATCGAGTGCTTGGCTGGCGACAACGTCCTTGCCTACGCCGAACTGCTCGCGATGCACTACGACCGCGCCAGGGTTCGTGACAAAGCCCTCGAATACACACTGCACTCCGGGATCAGCGCTCAGGCGCGCTTCGCGAATCGGGAGGCGACGGAATACTATAGCCGCGCCCTCCAGCTCTCGCAGCACGTGGGGGGCGCAGAGCTCCAGCGCTGGCGTGCCGCGATCGGGTTGGCGGACGTACAGCAGCACATCGGAGAGTATGAAGAAGCCATAGCCTTCTATGAAGCCGCCCTCGACGAGCGACAGGGGCTCACATCAGCAGAGCGCGCCGAGGTCATGCTCAAGCTGGGACGAGCATGGGACAAACTCGGCAACCTGGAAAAGGCAGAATCACTGCTCAAGACCGCAGCCACCATGGTCAGCCCCGGAATGTCGGAGCAGGGTCCGTCTGTTGAAGCCGAAATCTACAGTGCTCTTGGGTGGCTCACATTGCGTGGAGGTGATCTCCCAGGCGCCCGAGCCCTGTTGGAGCACGCGATGGCGCTAGCGAATCAGGCCGACCACCTCGATGTGCTGTCGTCGATTCTCAACCGTCTCGGCGCCGTCTATCTCGGGCAGGGAGAGTGGGAACAGGCTACGCAGGTGGTCCAGCGATCTCTTGAGATCCGGGAGCGGCTGGGTGATATGCTGGGTGTGGCTCGCTCATCAAACAACCTTGGCATTCTCAGGCGCGACGGCGGCGACTGGGCGGGCGCGCTGCAGACTTATCAACGAAGTCTGGAGGCCATGCAGGCCATCGGAGACACCGAGGGAGTGGCGATCGCTCACACCAACATCGGCAACGTCTATATCGATATGGGCGATTGGGAGCAGGCGGAGTCGAACCTTCGGCGCAGCTATGAGATCGCCCAGCGCATCGCAAACCCCTACGAAAAAGCCCAGGCCAACATGAACCTCGGACGGCTCTACCTGCGCAAAGGGGAGTGGTCCCAGGCTGAGGCGTATGTCGATACCGCGATATCGCTCTATGCGCTGGTAGGTGTCAATGCCAACCCCAACGTCATGGATGCCTATTGGCTACGCGCGATGGTGAGTCTGGAACAGGGTCGGATCGATGAATCCAATGCCTGGCGCGAGCGGAATCTTGCGCTCCTCAAAGAGGGGACGGGCGGTGAGGAAGGAACTTCCCTGGAATGGGGTCGCTATTATCAACTTGAGGGCAGGCTATCGCTAGTGCAAGGACGAGTCAGCGAAGCGCTCGAGCATCTGGCACGGGCCAAGACGATCTTCGAATCCAGCCGTGCCTCAGTCGAGACTGCCCGCACAGCCTATTGGTGCGCTCAGGTCTATCTGCGTGCAGACAAGCTGGGTAAGGCTCGTGACGAACTCACACAGGCGCAGGAAACGTTCGTTAGGCTCGGAGCAAGTGCGGATCTGAGGCGCACCGCACAGTTTCTGGCAGGCCTCAACAAGGTTGTGGCTTAGCGCGTCCCGGGAGAAGTAGGTAACGGAGGGGCTACTGCCAGCCCCTCCGTTATCATCTAGGTGGGTGGGATGCTCGCTGGGTCAGTCGTCGGTCGTAACCCAGATGTTGTTGCTCACACCGGACTCGGCTGATGGCACATTTGCCAGCCTGCTGTAGCCATTCGCCCAATCCGGGTCCCCCACACTGTCCGCCCAACTGTCGAATGAACCTGTCCAGGCCTCAGGTCCGCCGGCCCAGCTGGTATACCCCCCGTCCCAAGTAGAAAAGGCGCCGGCGAGATTGGGGTTCGCATCTGCCCAACTGTCGAAGCTGTCGGCCCAACTGTCGAAGCTATCGGCCCAACTATCGAAGCTATCAGCCCAACCACCACACAGCAATGGCCGTGAGCCTCCCACATAGCCATCTGCCCAGCTATCGAAACTGTCAGCCCAGCTGTCGAAGCTGTCAGCCCAGCTATCGAAGCTATCGACCCAGAGCACGTAATCCGCCCAACTGTCAAAGCTGTCAGCCCAACTATCGAAACTACCTGCCCAAGTGTCGAAACTACCTGCCCAACCGCCGAAGCCGTCCGCCCAGCTGTCGAAGCTCTCGGCATCGACGCCGCAAGCCTCCGCCCAGGGTGCATATCCATCGGCCCAGCTATCGAAGCTGTCAGCCCAGCTGTCGAAGCTTGTCGACCAAGTCAGGTACCCTCCCGTCCACATGCTGTAGGCATCGGCCCAGAATGTGAACCCCGCAGCGATGTCGCTGATGCCGCTGCGCCATCCCAGGAAACCGTCAGCCCAACTATCGAAGCTGTCCACCCATTCACCACAGCCCTCAGCCCCGTCGGCCCAGCTGTCGAAGCTGTCGGCCCAACTATCAAAACTATCCGCCCAACTGTCGAAGCTGTCAGTCCACGCAGTGAAGTCAGCCCAGCTGTCAAAGCTATCTGCCCAACTGTCAAAACCATCGGCCCAGCTATCGAAGCTGGTGCCCCAGCTCTCGACATCCTCAGCACCCGGCACGGAGGGCACACATGTGTCAGCCCAGCTGTCAAAGCTGTCGGCCCAGCTGTCGAAGCTGTCGGCCCAACTATCAAAACTATCCGCCCAACTGTCGAAGCTGTCGGCCCAACTGTCAAAGCTGTCAGCCCAACTGTCAAAGCTGCCCGACCAATTCGTTGACCCGCCAGCCCAAGGCTCGTAGCCATCCGCCCAACTGTCAAAGCTGCCATCCCAGACGGTATAGTCATCAACCCAGCCATCCAGCCCGCCGCCGATGATGCCAAACGTGCCAGTCGACGGATCAAAGGTCGTCCAGCCTTGATAGTGCTGCACCCCGGCAAGATCCGCAGCCAGATCCATTCCCTGGTTGGCGACACCATCCATGTCGCTCAGGATGGCATCCGGAGCCCAGACCCTGCCCGCACCCTGCTGCCAGATACTGTAAGCTGCTGCGCCTGTCGACTCGCTGAGCTGCGGACGGGCGCTCTGCGTAAGGCGGTACTTCACCTGGTCAGGCGTGAGCTCGGGGTTGTCACTCAACATCAGGGCAGCAAGACCGGAGACGATAGCCGTCGACATGGATGTACCCGACATCTCGAAGTAGCGCCCGTCAATCCGCCGATCGGGGTACGCGTCGCGCAGGTACGAGTGAGGCCGCATGAACGAGACAATGTGGGCGCCGGGGGCAACGACATCGGGCTTGACAAAGGCATCCAATGTAGGGCCAGCAGCGGAGAACTCCGGGATGTAATCATCGCCGAGGTCGTCAGGGGTACGATGGTCGGTGAAAGTCCCGACGGTGATGATATAGGGCGTGTTGCCTGGCACCCCGACGCTCATGGGCTGTGGACCCGTGTTGCCAACACTGGCGACCACAACGATACCGGCGTGCCAGGCTGCCATCACAGCAAGGTTGTAGGGGTCCGCCCAGTACGGCGCGATCGGGGCAGCATACATCGAGATATTCAGAACACGGATGTTATAGTCGTCCTTATGCTGAACAACCCAGTTGATGCCCTTGAGCACGTCGGCATAGGTGCCTCTGCCAAGCTCATCAAGCACACGGACCGCCACGAGATTGGTGGCAGGGGCGACGCCGCGATACTCACCGTCTTGCTGCTCGTGATGAGCGTTCCCGATGATGCCGGCGACGTGAGTGCCGTGACCGTTCGGATCGCCGGCGGACTTGAGCGCCGCGTTGCCTTCGTATAGCTTGTCCTCGAGGGCATCGTAGTACGCCAGATAGCGTTCATGGGCTACGCTAGGCGTTCGGCGCAGCTCCGCGAAATGGGGATCGACCCCCGTGTCGAGGATCGCGACCGTTGTGTTCTGCCCTAGAAGTCCTGCATCCCATACCTCGCCAAGGCCAACCGTCTTGGCAAACTCCACATCCACAGCATTGCCGTTGCCCGCGAAGTCCTTCCCCCCTACTGTGACTTCGCGATTGCCTGTCACGCGGACGACCCCTTGCGAAGAAGCGAGTACGGCTATGCGTTCGATAGCGACTCGCGCAATGACCGCGTCGATGACCGGCAGATGCGCTTCAACAACGCCCGAAGTGTCGCGAACCGCCCCAGCCGCCGCTTCGAGCGTCGTACCCTGAACGATGACCCGCACTGACCGCGAATTTGCTGCTGCCGGTCGGAACAGCGTCACCAGGAGTACCAGACAAACGATCGTTGAGGTAATGCTTCGATGTGCGCGTCGCCGTCCAGACATATGTC
The DNA here is from genome assembly GCA_034676805.1 of Anaerolineae bacterium. Classification (GTDB taxonomy): domain Bacteria; phylum Chloroflexota; class Anaerolineae; order B4-G1; family SLSP01; genus PWVB01. The sequence continues at coordinate 28,060 of JAXDDO010000074.1, forward strand.
ACCTCCTCTGCGCTCGCTGTGGCACTGATCAATGCAGGGTTGAGTTCTAACGCTTTTCTACCCATATTCAGGATATCACGGTCAGAGCACTCTAACAATAGTACCAAAGTACTATTCGCCCCCACTCACAACTAGTGAAGGCTGAATGCACGGCGCTTGCAGGAACGCTGTCAGAGAGGCGCGACCGACTCGGCGACGAGAACAGTCGCTAAGGCGACTCAACTGAGTCAGGAGCGCACGACCAGAGGATGTGCTGTCGTAACATCAGGTCCGTGTGACGTATCTTGTAGGCTAGATCCGCGGCAATGTTGCACATCAGGCGATACCCAAACTCGGGGTCTTCATCGCAGAGTCTGAGCAACTGCTCGCGGTTGATTGCCTGCAGCCGGGTGCCTTTGACCGCGGCGCGAGCAGAGGCAGATCGCATGCCGGGATCGACGAGGCCAATCTCGCCGAAGGTCTGACCGGGCCATAGCGTGGCGATCACCTGGGGTTGAGTCGACTGGGGATGTGCACTCACAAGATCCGGGCCAATCAGGATCTCGACGGCCCCTTGGATGATCACGTAGAGCTCTTCGCCCTGTGTCGCCTCATGGACGATCATCTCGCCCGACTGGTATGTTTCCTCGTGGCAGAGTTCCACCACGCGCACCAGCAATTGCCGGGAGATCCCGTGGAAGAGATCCACCTGGCGCAGGACATTCAGGAGGGTCCCCTGACCATCAGTGCTACTGCTGTGATCGAGCCCTGCTTCCCGCCTCAGATACCGTCGCATCCCCGAACTCCCTCGCCAGAAACTCGCTTCAGGTGCCAGTATACAGCAGACCTAGCGAAGGGCCATTCAGGGCTCCCTAGAGAAACGCAACTGGTGCAACAGCCTATGACACTTACCTACCGGCCGCCAGTTGGGGAAAGACGAGGCAACCTACTCCACGAATATCTCGACGCGCTCCCCACCGGCTGCATCCTGGACATCCAGAAGGTGACCGATTTCACCGCGGTCAAGCATCTCCTCTAGCCCGGCGGTATCCAGACCCTCCACACCGGCTATGCTGCCGCCCGCTCGCAACCCGGCCCGCACTAGACCCACCGGCAGCGTCAGATTGACCCGTACCTTGTCCGCATTGACATCGGTGACACGGATGCGGACCCATCGCGGGCGACGGCGGCGGCGCGCGTTGTCTTCCTGATCGCGCAGTGCGTCCAGCAGTTGCGCGGCGTCCTCGGCGTTGATCGTCCCCTGCTGGACCATCTCTAGGATCTTCCGGCGCTCCTCCTGCATACGGCGTTCGGCTGCCGCCGAAGGCGGCGGCGGGGGCGCAGGTTGCTGGCGCCAATTGTAGGTGTGAGCCACACGATCCTTCACCTCTTCCTGCATTCTGGCGAGCGATTCCTGCAGGCTCTCCTGCATCTCGTCCATGGACTCCCTTAGCCGATCGTACATGTCCTTGCGGAGATCCAACTTGAGCTCCAACCGCTCCTGCCGGGCCATGAGTCGCTCGCGCCGTGCTTCAAGGCGTTCCCTGAGACCAGGCTCGCCCTCGCCCCCAAGGTTGGCAAGTCGGTTCAGCTCGGCTTCTACTTGGTTCATCTCTGCAGTTAGCGCACCAAGAGCCTCTTGAAGATCGTGATTCTCCTGCAAGTCGGCCATTTTGCGCGACACGTCGGCCATCTTTCGCTCGATCTTCTCTCTGATTCGATCTTCCCTGCTCTGTGTTGCCATCAGTTCCTCCTCAGGCATAGTGAATCGCTGACACTACACCGATCTGACTAGATAGATATCACTTGCTGAGCAACCTTAGAGCTTCCTCTACAGAGGTCTTTCCCTTAGCCAAGTCGTCCAAGACTGACTGCGCACGGACCTCTTCTGGATCGGGCTCGCCTACTTCGTATCCCATTGCCCGGATCACCTCATTGAGGCGATTACGGACGGTCGGATAAGAGAGACCCAACTCCTCCTGAACACGGTTGAGCTTGCCTTCGGAGCGGATGAACAGCTCTACGAAGTCCCACTGCTCGCGGTTGAGTTGCGACAGGCGCTGAGGCAGAAATGCGCCGCTGATGGACGTGCCACACTGTACACAGACCAGCTTCTCGACATAGAGCTCATCCCCACAGACGGGGCATTTACCCGGCATCGGATACATTGGCTCACCCCCCAAGCAAGTGTTTGGCCGCGCCTGGATCAACCCAACGATCAGGATAATCCACTACTTCCATTCTAGTACCAATGGTTCAAATAGTCAATATCATGATTTAATATTTTTCAACCTAGTGTTGATATTCGTGGAGACTCAGCGCTTGCATGGGGATACCCTTCAGGCTTGGCTGAAGTTGGCGACCGGTTAAGCTGACCAGCAGAATACACCGCTCTATGGCACACAAAACGGCCCGGGGGGACCGGGCCGGGGGAAAGAGAAGAGAGCTCTTTGGCAATGACCTACTCTCCCAGGGGGCTACCCCCCAAGTACCATCAGCGCTGGCGAGCTTAACTGCCGGGTTCGG
>JAXDDO010000075.1:0-13434 GCA_034676805.1 Anaerolineae bacterium
AGCAGCCTCAACGGCTGGCTGAACACGCTGGGTGGGTATAGCCTCCCCTTCTATATGGCAGCAGGCACCGCGATCCTGGCTGCGGGTGTGATGTGCTTGGTGCGCGAATCGCGCCGGGAGCTGACGCCGCGCACGTGGCATGACGTAGGGAAGCTGATCAGTCGTCGTGATGTTCTAATACCTTCCTTCCTGGGGGCTGTTGCCCAGTACGCTATCTGGTCATCTACGTTTGGGTTCTCGACTAACCTGGCCAAGAATCTGGGTGCCACCGATGTGATGCTCAGCATCCTGGTAAGTATGAATATCGGCCTGGTGACGCTGGGCAACCTGGCGACCACGGCGGCGGTCAAAAAAGTGGGTGCGAACAGGCTGGTCGCGTTGAGCTTTGTCTTCGTAGCTCTGGGTCTTGGGGCTCTTGCGCTGGCTAAGGGGCTACCTCTCGTCTTTGCCGGACAGATCCTGATGGGCTTGGCGAGCGGTGTCGGTTATCCGGTGCTGATGGGCCTGAGCATCCGGTACGTCGACGATGCCCAACGCGCCACTGCGATGGGCTTGTATCAAGCCGTCTATGCCATCGGGATGTTTGCCGGCCCTTGGCTTAGCGGTATTGCCGCTGATGCCCTGGGGATTCAGCCGATGTTCGCCGTCACCGGCATTGTCTGCCTGATCTTGGGCTTTGGGGGCACCAGGTTGCTCGGAAGTGACCAGTAAGGGGGTCAGAATATGCGCATCAAGCAATCCGTTTGCTATCCGATGGCAAAGCCCGGCGATATGCCATTGGCGACCTTCGTGGCGCGGGTGGCTGAAATTGGGTTCGCAGGGATCGAGCTTTGGGGCCGCGCGGATGACTTCGCGGAAGTCCTGGCGCTGGCGCGTGAGCACAACTTGGCGGTCGCGACGATGTCGGGCCATGACAGCCTGGCTGTGGGCCTGAACGACCGGGCGCAACACGACCGGATCGAGGCCGAGCTGCGGGCGTCGATTGACGTCGCCGCTGCTGCGGGCATTCCGGGCGTGATCTGCTTCAGCGGCAATCGTCGTCAGGAGGTCAGCCGCGATGAAGCCATTGCGACGACGGCTGAGGGCTTGCGCCGCGTGGCGCCCTATGCCGAGGCGAAGGGTGTCAATCTCAACCTGGAAGTGCTCAATTCCAAGATAGACCACCCAGGGTACGACTGCGATCACAGCGCCTGGGGCGTGGAGGTCTGCCGCCGGGTGAACAGCCCGAACGTGAAGCTGCTCTTCGATATCTACCACATGCAGGTTATGGAGGGCGATATCATCCGCACGATCCGCGACAATGTCCGTTGGATCGGTCACTTCCACACTGCCGGCGTACCCGGGCGCCAGGATCTAGATGATAGTCAGGAGCTGAACTACGGCGGCATCTGTCGCGCGATCGCGGAATCTGGCTACAATCTCTACGTAGGCCACGAGTTCACGCCCAAGGGCGATGTTTTTGAGGCATTGCAGCGCGCGTTCGAGATCTGTGATCGCGGTTAGTGATGCGGGATTGGCATAGTGCGGGCGCCGGTGAAGTCGCGCCCAGTTGCGGCAATAGCGTCGAAGGCTAGATCGAGGAGGTATATCCATGACAGAGTTTCCGCGGACGATGGTTGGCGGGGTGTCACTCCCCCGGCTGCTGATTGGCTCGAACTGGTTCCTGGGGTGGTCGCACACCAGCGCCGCAAAGGATAAGTTCATCAAGGGATATCACGACCGCGACAGTGTCGCGGAGATCCTCACCACGTTTCTGGAGTATGGTGTGGATGCTGTGATGGGGCCTATGTCGGACGCTCTGGAGGAAGCTGTTCAGGAGTCTGAGCAGCGCTCAGGCAAGGCCATCATCCGGATACTGACGCCCCACTTCAATATCCTTCCCGGTGGGCCGGCTGAGTCGGAACCCGAGCGCGTGTTCGACAAGTGCAAGGCTATGAACGCGACGTTCTGCATGCCACACCAGTCGATGACCGACGCACTGGTGGACCGGATGTACCGCAAGATCCGGGACATCGACATCTACACGGCGATGATCCGCGAACGCGGCATGATTCCGGGGTTGTCGACTCATATGCCCGAGACGGTGGTCTACGCGGACGAGACCGGAGCGGATGTCGAGACCTACATTCAGCTTTACAACGCAGCAGGCTTCCTGCTGCAGGTGGAGGCCGACTGGGTGATGCGCATCATCCAGAAAGCCAAGAAGCCCGTGATGACGATCAAGCCGCTGGCGGCAGGGCGACTGCTGCCTGTGGTGGGGCTCGCCTTTGTCTGGAACACGATCCGCGACTGCGATATGGTCACGATCGGGACGACGACATCGGCGGAGGCGCGCGAGTCGGTCGAGATCTCGTTGGATCTGTTGGAAAAGCGTCTTCCGGAGCACGAACTCCAGAAGACTCGCAGCAAGAGCTCGCTGGGCTGACCGGACATGTCAATCGTTGTCTGAGACAGCGTCTGGGCTTGTGGTCCAGGCGTCGGTCCCGGTATCCACTCAGAGGTAGTGCACATGCTGGATTTCCACGTAAGCTTTCCGAAACCGGTGCCTATCGAGTCGATCGAGGCCTTGCGGTTCGAAGGGCGCTATCTCGTCAGGACGACGGCACGGGAGGGCGGCTCCGGAGATGCCGTATGGGGTGCCGCCACGGTCAATGACCGCTTGGGTTTTCTCTGGCCTATTCTGCAGCACTTCGTCGTGCCTTTCTTTGTGGGCAAGGACGCGCGTGACCTGGCGTCGCTGGTGGATGAGGTCTACACGTATCGTAGCTTCTACAAACTGGCGGGCCTGGCGCTGTGGAATCCCGTCGCCTATGTCGAGCTGAGCATCCTCGATTTACTCGGCAGGCTCGCGGGCTGCACGGCAGGTAAGTTGCTGGGCACCGTGCTGCGACGACAGATTCCCATCTATCTCTCCAGTATGCGGCGAGACACAACGCCCGAAGAGGAGGTGGCATGGTTAGGCCAGCGACTGCAGGAGACAGGGGCTAACGCTGTCAAAATGAAGATCGGTGGGCGCATGAGCCACAATGCCGACGCATTTCCCGGTCGCACGGAGCGACTGATCCCCCTGGCGCGGCGCACCTTCGGAGACGATGTCACCATCTACGTGGACGCGAACGGTTCCTACGATGCACACCACGCCATCGAGATCGGGGCAATGTTGGCGGACTACGGCGTGGCGTTTCTGGAAGAGCCCTGTCCCTGGCAGGACTATTGGGCGACAAAGCAAGTGGCAGATGCTCTGACGCTACCGGTCGCCGGAGGTGAGCAGGATTCTAGCGCGTCGATGTTCGCGTGGATGATCCGCGACCGTGTCGTCGACCTGGTTCAGCCTGACATGATGTACAACGGAGGCCTCATCCGTAATATGCGAGTGGCGGAGATGGCCCGAGCTGCGGGGATGTCGATCATGCCACATAGCCCGAAGGCCGGTGCCGAGGCTGCCGCTGTGCTGCAGTTTGGCGCCGTCGCCGAGGCCTTGGGCCTCCATCAGGAGTGGCACGGCGCAGCTGTTCAGCCAGCGTCCTGGTACACCCCCGCTTTCGAGATCAAGGATGGCGTGGTCGCCGTGCCTCGGGGCCCAGGCCTGGGGGTTGAGTATGATCCAGACATCTGGGATAGGGCCGAGCGGTTGATACCGCCCTCGTAAATCGTGAGGAGTGAAAGCAATGCGCAAACTGCGACTGTCTGACCTCAAGCCATCGGGTTCCCGGTTGTTGCCGGAGATCCTTGGCGATAAGAAGATCGTGCACGGCGGCGTCTACGTCTTTAGGCCCGGTGAGATCGCGCATCCGGAGCCCAGCCACGTTCATGAAGTCGACGAGGTCTTCATCTTCGTTCAGGGACGCGGCGTAATCCCGATCGACGGCGTTGACTATCCCGTCAAGACTGGGGACATCGTTGTGGTCGAGGCTGGGGAGGACCACCATACGCGCAGCTCAGTGGACGATCCGCTTGTAGCGGCGTGGTACGTGATGGAGGCGTGACCCACTTCCGCCAGTGGTTTGCGGATGGCCAACGCGACAACTAAGCGCACCGGTCGCGGGTCGCAGATTGCTATGTCTGTCTGATGGTGCACGTGTGTGGGGACCACGGAGTACACGTTCGTTAGCTAAGTTGTCTCGCCGAGTTTGATCGCCTGGAAGATCTTCATGCGGAGTAGCAACAAGATCAGGATACCCAAAGCCCCCACGAACAGAACGCCAAACAGAATATAGAAGCGGAGAACGGCGGACCACGAGATCTGCACGGTGAAGGGGGGGGTCAGGGCCGCGGGTCCGTAGCCCACCTGCAAGTAGGGGATGAAGAGATCGCTGACCCAGACGCCCAGCCCCGTTCCGGCTCCCATACCGATGACTATGAGGAAGGCCAACTCCCATCCCAGGAAGAGCGTCATCTGTTTGGCAGAGAGCCCAATAGCCCGGAGGACGCCCAACTCGACGAAGCGACGCCGGAATGAGAAGAAGACGTAGAGCACGAATCCCAGAACTGTGAGCAACCCCGCAGCGACGAAGCCAACCGAGAGTACGCCGAAAAGCCCCTGCCGTTGGGGTCGCCGCTGCTCGCGAACGACGGTCAGTTGCGGGGCGTGCCAATTGACCACATCCAACCCCAAGCCTCTCACGCCCTGGGCGATATCCTCGTACGACGCGCCCGGGTCCGTCCGAAGCCAGATATCGTAGGGGTATTGGCCACTAGCTTCCTGAAATAGGTAGTCCAGGTTGCCCACAAAGAGCGGCCCCTGATCTGCATCGGTTGGATACCACGTCGGGAAGAGGTCAAAGACCCCGACTATCTCGAAATCGATGCTAACGCGGTGACCCAGGGTGTCCACGGTAAGGCGAATGGGGTCTCCGATATTCAGGTAGTTTGCCTCCAGGACATCCAAGCAGACGAGTACGGCATTCGGCGCCGAGGCGAGGCCATTCATCATTGCCCCCAAGCTCATGGACGAGAAATCCTCACGCCAAAAGGCCACCTGAGGGAAATCCACCCGATCGATGCCGATGAAGGTTCCCTTCTGCTCTGTGGCGCCAAGGTTCACGAACGTCCGATATCGTCCTACTCGTGCTGCTGCCTCGACGCCAGGAACCTTGAGATGGTCGGATACAGGCAAGAAGAACCAGCGCAATCCTTGGGCGTCTCCCGCTGAGGTTTCGGAGGAGGACTCGCCGAAGCTAGGCCCGAGAGACTCGGCCGTCATCGCATCGCCCCGTTCCACCAACTGCATATCGGCACCAACCGCATAGTAGGACTGATCGTAGAGGTGATTGTCCAGAGTACGGGCTAGAGTCGCAACATAGAACGAGAGGCTCAGGGTCATGACAAGCAGTACCAATGGCGCGGCATAGAGATTAGGCGTCCGCGACAGGTGTCTGGCAGCCATCAGGAAGCCCACGCCCCTAAGCTGGGCGGCCACCCAGGCCAACAGGCGCATGATCAGAGGCATGATGCGCAGAATCAACAGCGTGAGAGCGAATATCGCTAGCGCCGGGACCAGGAACAGGAGCGGGTTCGCGAATGGATCGTAGGTCAGCTCCCCTTCCAGTCCAGTCACAGCGATGCTTCCCTGTTGGCGTAGCAGATAGCCGCCATAGATGGTGGGAATGAGCAGCAGCACGTCCAGCCAGGCCCGCTGCCACCACGGCGGACGCAGCTTCCTGGCAGTTTCCTGCTTGTAGGTGACAATGGTATGGCGACCTGCGCTCACCGTTGGCATAACCTGTGCTGCCAGGGCCAACCCTGCTACCGCCAATCCGAAGTAGAGCGTCGCTGCGGTAATCTTGACCCGGAGACTGGCTTGCATGCTGAAATCGAGAAAACTGCGAGCGCGGCCGATGAACTGCGCGATGGTCTCTCCCACGGGCGCACTGACCAACACTGAGACCATGACGAGGATTGCCGCTTCGAGGGCCGCGATTCCAACGACTTGGGCCAGCGTTGCGCCACGACTTCGCAGCACGGCAATCTCGTTGCGTTGCCGGCTTACTGCTAATCCTCCTACAAGCCACACAAAGGCCAAGATCAGGCCAACAATGGGTATGTTGAAAGCGTAGAGCAGAAACGTGAGCAGCTCGAAGGCCCGCCAGTATCCGCGCAGTCCTGCCATCGGTGAGATACCGAGTCGCACGTCGGGCAGCATCGTTGCCAGCCGTTTCTGAAGTGTAAGGATGCGATTCTCGACCTGCCCCACATCTCCAGCGTGCACGTCCGAACCGTCCAGCACCAAAAACCAGAGACCTGTGTAGACCTCCTGGTCCAGGGTCTCAGCCAAACGGCCCTTGAACGTCATCTCCGGCACGAACAAGACATCTGAGAGCGTGTCCGGATCTGTGAACCAATAGTGCTCACCAGACTGGTTAGCGCGCCATAGGCCTGCCACACGGATTGGCACTTCGATGTCGCGGACGATTTCCTGCTGCCGGCTGCGCAGCGAGCCAATGAGTGCGTCGCCCACCTGAAGCCCCAGTATGGACGCCAGCTCCTCGCTTACCAGAACCTCTACCGGGCTATTCTGGTCCGCCGAGGCAACGGTTGGCATCGTGCCTTCGACAACTGTGACGTACTTCTCATAGCCATCAGCCATCCCAAAGCTGACCCAGCTCATCGGGCCTTCGGACGCTGCGTAGGCCCCATCCTCTCCTGCGTAGAGACCGAAGTTGTTCGTACGAAAGTGGCTGACGAACTGGCGCACGGGGAGCTGAAGGACAGAAGCTGCCCGCTGGGAAAGGAAGTCATCAACGGGTCTTGCCTGTTCCCACTCAAGCGATGTGTTCCGACCACCGGTGAACAGAAACGTCAGAACCAGAGGCAGGTCGGAGGAGTCCTCAACGTTGAGCGCCCCCCAGATCTCCTGGCGAAGCACACGGTAATAGACGGCATCAGCGTACAGTGGGATGCTCAGGCCGAGGGCTACAGACATTACCAGACCCAGCGCCGTAGCCAAGGCCAGCCAGCGCTGCGCCAACAGGCGCTTGGCCGCTACCGCAAAGATAGCCCATATCCGCATAATCAGGCGCATGTGCAGTCGCTTCTATTGACGCTTCCCAGTGTGTGATCCAACAGCGCCGAGCACCCGGAGCCTTACCTTCACCAGGTGCTCGGCTATGCTGGGCGAGGGTTATTCGATAATAGCCTCGCGCACTATAGTATGCTTGGTGCCTTTCCAGAGCAAGCCAGAGTCACCAAACCCGTGGAAAACCCGGAAGCGACTCGTCTTGTCCAAGGTCTTGCCGTCCAGGCTTGTCAGCGTGAAGAGCGCCGGAGACTCGTAGCTCAGGTCATCCCAGCCGCGCGCCACGAACGCGACAAACGTGCCAGCTTCGATCAGGAACCCGTAGGGCGGCAGGACAGCGCGGACGCCGCCTGCTGAGGTTACCATGTAGTCCTGATCGCTACCATTGACAGTGGCGGTAACACCATTGGTGAAGGTGGTTTTGCGGATCGTGCGCTCTGAGTTGAGGAACTCATAGCGATCAATGAGCGCCTGGGAAGTCAGCTTGTTGAGCGGGCCCAACACCTCCTGCGTGTTCTTCATAAAGCGATCCCATAGACAGAAGCCTTCCGCCCAGCCGTTGTGGGCCCGCGTATACAGGGCATCATCCATTGGACCTGCTGCGGGGGGCACCTCAGGGAGTTCTTCCGGGTCCTGCCAGTAGAGATGGTGGCCCAAGGAGTGATAGTACAGCGTACGTCCCATGCTGATATGGTGGATTACCTGTTCTGCCATCTGCTCTGGGCGGTAACCGTACTTGCCGTGGATGGCGATACAGTCGTGGAAGATCATGTCGAAGAATGGCACGACAGATCCCCCGAGTTTCTCTTGCTCCAACCCGTGGTAGTAGCGACCACTTACCGAGGCAAGGCCTTCAAAGAAGTCAGCATGGGGCACTGCCCATTCCCGTCCGCACTCTGAACCAAACATACCGATGACGTCGCGCGCGTAGTCGGAGAGCACCGCTTTCCAGTGGATGTCGTCCTGCCTGGTTAGCGGATGGCGAGGGTCATAGCATTCCTGTGGACCCACGGCATAGGTGGTATCTATGAAGTAGAGGTCGGGATGGAAGGTATCCCGGACCCAGGGCAGGTTATCCGGGCGTTTTGCTAGCCGTACCGCTTCACGCGCGCAGGTGTAGTACGCCCGTCCACCCAACCACACACCGCCCAAGTGGGGCGAACCGTCGGGCTCCTTCTGTAGCCAGAACTCGCCATAAGAAGGGGCGTCACGGTACATGTCCTGATAGTTGTCATGAAGGCAGAACAGATAACCGAGGGCCTGAACCCGGCGAACGCAGTCTGCCAGCCCTTCATCACCACCACATTCGGGGTTGGCGGGTCTGATGTCGGGGTGGCGACAGTCATAGCCATAGCGGGTCCATCCACCCAAGTGGAAGAGCACATCCTGCAGCTTCAGATCGTTCTTCAGGTGTTCGGCGATGCTGGCGGCTTCATCGAAGGTCCAGTTGACCTCTACACTTTTCTCAACCAGGTCTTCGTCGATGCGGCGTGCCAGAGCGAACCAAAGCTTGACGTTGCACGCGCCGAAGAGCCGTGCGCTCTGTGGACGCCCCTTGACCTTCTCTTCCCAAGGCACCCGGTAACCCAGCTCTGTGGCGCGGGTCTTGTAGGCCTCGGCCAGGGTTGTCAGGTCGCCTTTGCCAAGGCATCGCAGTTCGAGCGATCGCGCAGTCTTCGACAAGGAGAAGCTGATCCCGATACGAGAGCCCGCCTCGGCGACGGTTCGTGTTGCGCCGAGCGTGATGTAGGGGTCACCCCAGTCTGCAAGGAGGACGGCGCCCGACTTGAAGAGTCCGGCCATAGCCATGTGGACACCTTCGTAGGCGTAAGTACCCAGGGATAGGTCAAAGGGCTCCTCAGCTTCGGCAGGCAATAGAAGGCCCATCCGGATTGGGAGTAGAGCACTCCCATCATCGACCTGGCTGGCATCCAGACCCGATCTGAAGAGATCGACGCTGGCATAGCCCAGATCCTCGTCAGGCACAAGATAGACCTGAAGGGCCTCATCCTTGAGCACGAATACGAGCTTCAATTTGCCGTCGTTGCCAGAGGCGTCGACAAACGTGCAGATCAGCGCGTTGTTCTCTTCCGTGATCGAGTCGAGGTAGCGGGGCTCGCGTTCAGAGGATGGGTCAACGGTCTTGCGAACTTCTACCCACGGGGCCGGATTCGCTGCATTGCCCCACTGCACGCCGGCGCGAAGATCGTCCAGCGTCCAGGCGTTGTCAGCGATGGACAGGGAGAATCGGATGAACTCGTTTCGCAATTCGGGTCTCTCGTCGGCTTGCCTGCTCATTGGTACCTCCACGGATATTTACGGACGGGAAAGGTCTGGAGCCTATGGGTCACATGGAATTGGCTGTGGTCTTGGTGAGGTCGGGTGGTATCCTAAGCAGCGCCAAGGTGTAGCGCCGCTCACTTCACGAGGTCCGTTCTGACATTGTGGGCGATCAGTGTGGCTTAACGCGGATAGTTGGTGGCAAGTCACACTCTCAGCATACGCCAGATCGGCCTCAGTGCCAGGACGAAATACGGACGGTTTGCGACCGGGCGTCTATGGTGCGAGATGCAGGCTCCCGAATCAGCTGGCCACGGGGCAACACCTTTACCCGTGTCGGTGTGAGTGAACTCACCGAGGTTCGCATCTGGGACTCGCGAGGAGCCGTGTCGCTGACGGCCATAGATCAGCAGGCAGTTGTTGCTGGTGACTCTCTGCGCCCTATAATGGACGCACCCATTTCGGTTTGAGCGATTATGTAGACTAGAGGCCAACCATGAGAAAAGTATCCGCCGGCTTCGACCTTCGTATGTCGGCCAACTGGTCATTGGGTTTGATCGCCTTCGCGGCGCTGTGGCTTATGGTGTCCGGTGGAGAGGCGATGGACTCACTCCTATTTGCCCGGGCCCAGTTGCTAGGCGCGTATCTCGTCTGCCTGCTGGTAGCATTGCTCTTGGTGTTGGTGGTGTGGCCCCCCGCGGGGCGTTGGCTTCTCGTCCTGGGAACTTCTGCTTTTGTGGTCTTCGCCCATCGCTATTTGGGCCTGCCAGGAACGTTGTCGTTGTTGATGCTTTCAGTGGGTATGGCCGTAGCTTTCATCAGTGTATCTGCCGGGGCAGTGACCGCCGTGGCGCAGACAGTCACTCTCCTAGCTCTTCGCCGCGCTGGCCTCGCCGCCGGCGGGGAGATCTCGGTCGCCGCATTCGCAACCTGGTCGACTCTGGCAATACTTAGCTGGGTCTACCATCCTATCTACCAGCTCGAGACCTGGTCGTGGTCCCGATACCAGAAGTCGCAGGCCGAGGTGGAAGAGGCTCGCCGCCGGCGTGAGCAGGTGGAGCACAGTCTGCAGGAGTTGCGGCGTGCCAATCGGCAGCTCACCCTGGAGAACCAGCGCATGGCTGCGCTTAGGACAGTCGCTGATGACGCGCGCCGCAGCAAGACCGCCTTCGTAGCTCGAGTGAGCCACGAGTTTCGGGCGCCGCTTAACATGATCATCGGCCTGGTTGGGTTGATGGTCGACCGTCCTGACACGTACTCGCAGACGCTCCCTCCTGACCTCCGCACTGACCTGGAGATCATCTACCGCAACAGCAATCACCTGGCGGAAATGGTAAACGATGTGCTCGACCTGAGTCAGACTGAGATGGGCCGTCTTGCCCTTCATCGTGAGTACGTCAATCTGACTGATGTCATCACCGAAGCCACGAAAGTAGTCTCACCCTTGATCTACAAGAAGGGGCTTGAGCTGATCTTGCATCTGCCTTCTCAACCTCTGACCGTCTACTCTGACGCGACGCGAATCCGCCAGGTGCTGCTCAACCTGCTGAGTAACGCCGCGCGCTTTACCGAGGCCGGTAGCATCACGGTGAGGGTTGCCGATACGGCGAATGAGGTAGCCGTTGAGATCAGCGACACTGGCCCAGGTATTCCCAAAGAAGCACTGCCTGATCTCTTCGAGCCCTTCTATCGGGTCGCATCAGTGTCTCAAAACGTAGCCGGTAGCGGGCTGGGGCTCAGCATTAGCCGGGAGATCATCCAGCACCATGGTGGCCGTATATGGGTTGAGAGCGAACTGCACCAGGGCACGAGCTTCTTCTTCTCATTGCCGAGGAAGGAGCCCGCCGAGCCATTAGTGCGCCCTGGTCATCAGATTGTCGAAGACTGGGTGTGGCACGAGGACGAGTTCCGCACCGAGGTGGGGACCCGTGAAGCTGGCTTGTTTCGATCGCTCTGTGTGGTGCTTGACCCCGAAGACACCCTCCAGGTGGTTCGGAAACAGGAGCAGGATATCGAGTTCATCATAACGCACACCCCTGATGAGACAGCAGATGTGCTTGGCCAATACTCCGCCCACGCGATACTGGTGAACACTCACACGTTTCGTTCAGAATCCGAGGTGGTGCTCGATCGGCTCCGCTCCATAGCCCCAGGAACGTTGGTGGTCGCCTGTGATATCTCTAGCCCTTTGGCTCGTGCGTGGGCTGCCGGCGCCGATACCTACCTTACCAAACCAGTTTCGCAGGAGAGCCTGGCTGCTGCACTGGAGGGCCTTCCTCACACCGTGCAGTCGCTGCTTATCGTGGACGACGAACCCGAAGGTGCCGAGATGCTCATGCGTATCGTCCGCAGACTCGACCCCTCGATCACCGTAAGGGCGGTGACCGACGCGGCCTCGGCCCTGGATGCTTGGCGCGCCCACCGTCCTGATCTCGTCTTGCTTGACATCGTAATGCCTGATAGCGATGGGTGGTCGATTCTTGACTCTATGCGCGGGTATCATTACTTCAAGGACACTTCGATTTTCATCGTATCAGGCATGGATCCCAGCGACGCACCGCGGATCAGTGAAAGCCTGACAGTCACGCTGGAGGGGGGGGTCCCGGCTGACAGACTCCTGGAGGCGTCGTTTGAGCTTTCCAGAATCTTGCTCGCCAGGCAGAGCTGAAGGAGACAATGGGAATCGTGGCTAGCTCGTAACGCGCTCGAGTATGTTCAGCAGGTCACGGTGGTCTACTGGCTTGGGCAGGTATTCGACAGCGCCCATTAGTGAAGCCAAGGCCTCTTCGCGGACGATCGAGCAGATGACTACGGGAATCCCTGCGGTATCTGGATCTCGGCGGAGCTCGTTCAGAAGTTCCCAGCCATCCAGCCCCGGCAGCATAATATCGAGCAGGATCACGTCCGGGTCGGCCTCTCGAATCGCCGTAACCGACCAATCTTCGAGGTCTTCAACACGAAATCGCGTGCCACGGACACAGCGACGGCAGAAGTGAACGAAGTCTTGGTTATCGTCGATCACGACGACGTTGACTTGTCCTGCTGCCGGAACACGGATGATGACAGCAACGTCTCCCTCCTCGGCAGTGGACGTCATCGAGCCGCCCAGTAGCCGCAACATCTCGTTCGTCAGTGCATCGTCGCCTGCGACTCGATTGCGGCAGTCAACGCCGCGCAGTCTGGTTACGGCAAGGCCATCCTCCTCCCAAGCATCGATACGTATCTCACGAGGCTTGTTCGTCCGGTTAAGCCAGCCGATCGTCATGATGAGTATCTGCCGCAGGGCCGTCGGATTGACCGCGGCAGTCAGGTTCCTGGCGATCTCACCCAAGGTCATTGTGACGCCGTAGCTCTCCGCGAGTGCCTGCTCCAAGGCCATCACACGGCGTACAATACTATCTACATCGGCGGTGGTGGCAGGGTCGCTCTGCCGTAACGAGTCGAGCTCCTGTCTGGCTTGAGACCGCCAAGTGTCCGAAGAAAGCTGTTCTAGGTCCGAACTCTCCGGTTGGGGCGACATGGCTTTCGTGAGCTCTGCGACAGGGTGTGCTCGATGTTCCCATAGGAACCTGGCCAACATATGCGTCGCTACGCGTTGCATCCGCCGGATGTTGCGCTCTGTTGTGTTTAGCTGCTCCGCGGTCTCGGCCTGCGTCAGATTCTCGATGAATCGATGGACGAGGAGTTTGTAGTGGGATTGGATGGACGCCGATCCAGGTGTATCCGCTGGCGGCGCCAGTTGTCGTATGGCCTCAATGATCGCGTACTGCACCGAAGATGTGCCAGCCGTCGAACCACCCGTAACGATGTCGATCAGCGCTGCGGGTGCTTGGTAATCCGGGTCGTGAAGGCGACTGAGAGCACAATACAGGTCGTCGCGAAATCGCTCATAGTGGTCCATAGTAGGTTGGTCGCAAGCGGTCCGGTTTTCGTCCTAGCACTCAAATGGGCTCTCTCTTATACTATTATTATATCAGGCGCACCCATCATATGCAACGGCGTTGCCAATCCTAGGAATAGCGCAGCGATTGAGTGGGCAGGCGCAGTGGATGTGGGGGCGGGAACGTAACGGCAGGGCATAGATGGGGATAGGGAGGCGTAGTGGGCGGGTTGAGCGAGTTTTGCGACAGGTTTTTGGG
>JAXDDO010000081.1:0-14821 GCA_034676805.1 Anaerolineae bacterium
CGAACGGCATCAGCCTGCACTATACCCGCACCGGCGGTGGCAAACCGCCCCTGGTGCTCTGTCACGGCTTCACCGACAATGGTCTATGCTGGACGCCGGTAGCGCGGGAGTTGGAGGCCGACTACGATGTGATCATGGTGGATGCCCGCTGCCACGGGAAATCCGATGCACCTGTCACCGGCAATGACACACAAGCGATGGCCGATGACTTAGCCGGACTGATCGAGGGGCTGGGCCTGGACCGGCCTGTGGTTGCCGGGCACTCTATGGGTGCAGGGTATGTGCAGAACGCGGCAGCTCGCTATCTGCAACTGATGCGTGCTATCGTGCTGGAGGACCCTGGCTGGCGCATGGGTCCTATGCCCACCGGCGGGCAAGCGGATCGGACCGCGCGGATGCGTGCGGAGTTCGAGAGAGCCCAGTCGATGTCCTTCGACGACGCCTACGCTATGTACCGCGAGCAGTTCAACCCGGCGGTCAGCGATGAGATCGTGTGGTTTCTGACGCACTCAAAACGCGAGCTGAACCTGAACATCCTGAATCGCGACTTTGGGCCGGGCAATGACTGGCGTGAACTCGTTGCCAAGATCAAGTGCCCGTTCCTGCTGTTCACCGGGAACCCGGAACGCGGGGGATTGGTGACCGATGCGGCTTACCAAGAGGCCGTCAAACTGGCGCCGCAGATCGAGCGCGTGCACGTAGACTCGGTGGGTCACCTGATCCGCTACGAAGCTCTCGACCGGTTCTTGGCAGCCCTCAAGCCGTTCCTGGCGAAGGTGTTCGGCTCAGCTGAATGAGACGCGTGGTGGCGTGCCTATCCTTTGATTGATCCAAGCTTGACCCCCGCCGTGAAATAGCGCTGCAGGAAGGGATAGACGATCAGGATGGGCACCATCGCGATGAAAATCTGGGCGGCCCTTGTGGTACGGTTGCTGATGAGCTGCAAGAGGGCCAGATCACGCTCGGTGAGCATCCTGGGATCCGGGTTGATGACGACCGTCTGAAGGTAGCTCTGCAAGGGGTACTTTGCCGGTGAGTTCATCAGGATCAGGCCATCGAACCACTGGTTCCAGTGCCCCACCGCCACGAACAGCGTCAACGTTGCCAGGATGGGCAGCGACAGCGGCAGGAGAATGCGCATGAGGATGGTCCAGTGCCCAGCCCCATCCATCGCTGCAGCCTCCTCGAGTTCTTTGGGGATGCCTCTGAAGAAGTTCGCCAGCAGGATCACGTTGAGCACGGGCAGCGCGCCGGGGACGATGAGTGCCCAGAACTTATCGATGAGCCCTGTCTGGCGAATCACTATGTACGACGGGATCAGGCCGCCGGAGAAGAGCACGGTGATCAAGAAGAACCAGGCGAAGAAGCCCCGTGCTCGGAACTCACTGCTCGACCTCGACAGCGGGTAGGCGACCAGAGTGGTCATGGCCATATTGACCGGCACGCCGACCAACACACGCATCAGGGAGACGCCAAAGGACCTGATGAAGGCAGGGTTATCCAGCACGAACCGGTAGGCCTGGGTGGTGACCTCCACAGGCCAGATGGTCACGCGTCCGCTGGCGGCGGCTGAGGCCGATGAAAACGAGAGCGCCAGGGTGTGCACAATGGGGAAGGCGCAGACGATGGCCAGCAGCGCCAGCACCACCAGGTTGATCAGGTTTTCGAAGAAGGGAAGCTTTACGATCCGCTGGTTCATTGTGGCAGTCACTCCCTAGAAGATCCGGTAGTCGGCCCACTTGGCCGCCAGTCTATAGGCGATGCCGATCAACAGCAGCGATACGACCGATTTGAACAGCCCAACCGCCGTGGCAACGCCATACTGGAAGTTGACGATGCCGATGCGGTACACCAGCGTATCGATGATGTCACCGGTGCGGTAGACGAGCGGGCTGTATAAGTTGAAGATCTGGTCGAACCCCGCATTCAGAATGTTGCCGAGGCTGAGTGTGGACAACATAATGATGGTGCCGGAGATACCCGGCAGCGTGATGTGCCTCGTCTGCTGTCGCCGGCTGGCGCCATCCACCACGGCAGCTTCGTAGAGCGTGGGGTCGATGTCGGTGAGTGCCGCTAGGTAGACGATGGCGCCAAACCCAAACGACTTCCATACGTCGGTGCCCACCATCGTCCAGGGGAAGATCTTGTCGTTGCCCAAGAAGTAGATGGGGCCGATCCCCACCTGCTTCAGCACCAGGTTGACCACG
This sequence comes from Anaerolineae bacterium, assembly GCA_034676805.1. Taxonomy (GTDB): domain Bacteria; phylum Chloroflexota; class Anaerolineae; order B4-G1; family SLSP01; genus PWVB01. The sequence continues at coordinate 2,208 of JAXDDO010000081.1, forward strand.
CCCTCGGACGGCGAGAGAATGTCCACGAAGATACCGGCGAGAATGACCCAGGAGAGGAAGTGCGGCAGGTAGATGATGGTCTGCACGGTACGCTTGAATGCCTGGCTGGTGACATTGTTCAGCATCAGTGCCACGGTTACCGGCACGATCACGCCCGCCACGGCCTTGAGCCCTGCAATGCGGATGGTATTCCACAGCACCTGTAGGATGTTCGGCATCCGCAGGATGAACGCGAAGTTGTCCAGCCCAACCCAAGGGGAGCCAAAGATACCCCGGCCGGGCAGGACACGCTGAAAGGCCATCACAATCCCGACCATCGGCGCGTAGGAATAGATCAGGACCAGCACAACGGCCGGTGCCAGCATCACATACAGCGGGATCTCCCGCCTCAGGTTCTTGCGCGATGCCATAGATCTCAGCCCCAGCTACTGGTTGCGTTCGGCCCAGAGATTGACCTCTTCGACGATCTCCGTACCTCCCAAGTTGTACCAGTTTTCCACGAACTGGTCGAAGGCATCCAGCGGGTCGCCCATGATGATCTTGGTGATCACTTCGTCCTGCATCGGGTCGAGCGTAGGCATTTTCTCGGCCATGGCGGGGGTGGGCACTCCATAGAAGCGGTTCAGTTGGCCGCGATCTGCCGCGATCTCCTCCAGGATTGTGGTGGCTCCATTTGGCCCGTTGGTGGCCACCTCTACCCAGGCTTCCAAGATGCCCTGTTCGAAGTATGCCTGGATGATGCGGTAGCGCCATTGGGCATCGAGGTTCAGTCCGGAAGGATCCTTGCTGGCGAGCGCATCGCGGAGCTTGTTGCCGTCATTGATGATCGCGTTGGGCTCCCAGAGCACAACCGGGGTGTACTTGTAGAGCACCACATCGGGCGTTTCGATGCTGCCCAGGAATGTGTTGCGGAGCGGGTCGTCTTCGGATCCCAGAATGTTGTCGCTCCAGAAGTTGACCATGTGGATCAACGCTTCGGGGTGTTCGTAGCCCTGCCTGACGACGAGGAAGGCGCCAATGGCCGAGCCATATTGGCTCTTGGCTGGGACCCCATCCACGGAGGGAATGGGGAAGGCTGACCAGAAAGCCTGGGGGTAGTTAGCCTGGCTCTGGTTCAGAGGATGATAGGGGTTCCACCAGACGCCGAACTCCATGCCGCATTTACCCTGCGCGATGGTCTCCGTGACCTGGTTGATGTCCTTGACGCCGAACTCGGGATCGAGCTGACCCTGAGCGTACATCTTCTGTAGAGCCTCGAGCGCCGAACGCATCTCCGGCTGCACGGAGCCGTAGACCAGTTTCCCATCCCGTTCATACCAGATGTTGGGGTAGGCGTGATAGCCGTTGAAGAATCCTTGGAGGCCGGCAATCGCGCCCCAGAGCGATTTGGTTGCGCACAGGCCTATCGTGTCGGCCACGCCGTTCCCGTCCGGGTCCTCCTCGGTGAAACGCCTGGAGATCTCGAGCGCGTCCGCCATAGTGGTTGGTGGGTCGATGCCAAGCTGGTCCATCCAGTCCTGGCGAATCCAGAGCAGCGGAGCTGATGCAACGGCAGCGTCGGTCAGCGGTATGCCGTACAGCTTGCCGTCGATCGTGGCCGCCTTGAGCGAGACGGGATCTTGCGTGAGGACGTCGCGGGTCTTTGCGGATGCCAGCGTCTCATAGACCGATGTCAGATCGGCGAGGAGGCCTGCCTCGTGGAAGAGGTGTAGCTGTGCCGCGCTTACCCCGAACATATCGGGGATGTCACCTGAGTTCACCGACAGGCCAAGCTTTTGGCCGTACATGGAGCCATCGACCACCCACTGGTAGGTCAGCTTGATGCCCAGAAGTTGCTCGTAGGCCCGCGTCCAGACGTTGTTATGAATATCGTTCCCGTCCAGGAACTTGATTGTGGCGTCCACGGCGGCGACAGAGCTCATCTCGATTGGGGGATCATAGTGGACGGTCGTAACCAGATCCAGTGCCCCAAACGAGTCCTCAGGCACTGCACCAGCAGCGGGAGGCGGTGTCGGGCCGCTCGCGGGTTCGCCGCAGGATACCAGCATCATGACCAACAGCAGCAGCGCCACCAACTGACGCATGCGAGTTCTCTCGGTGGGGTGGTTCATCTTGATTCTCCTTCTTCACTGGCGGTCAACGTAACCGCCGCGACATCTGCCGACGCATCCGGTGCCTGTTGACGGGTGGAGCGCAGGCTGAAGAGCGCCAGGAGCAATAGGCTGAGACCGGGCAGGATGAAGCGCAGCTTGATGACCTGTGAACTGACCTGGATCATGCGCCCGACTGCGGGATCGCCGGGCTTGAGCAGGAAGGCCAGCACCGTCACGTAGATGGGAAAGAAGGCCGTGCCCAGCACCACAAAGATGGATGCCAGCGACAGCCAGCGGCAAGCGCGGGGCACACGCCGTCCGCACGCCAGCAAGATGAACAGGATGATCATAGGCAGGGTGAAGATCAGCGTAGTCACAGCCCCTGCGAGCACGCTGCCGGCGCTCATCGTGGGTAGCCCGATCACCTGGAAGAGCAGGCGTTCGGCCCTGCCTACGAGAACGGGCGCGGCAGAGGCCAGGGCGCCGATGGCGAAGGCGACCCGGGCGACGCCAGAAGCGTAGACGGCGCAGAGGACGAAGAGCACAAAGAAGAGGAGTGCCACGACAAGTCCGGCGGTCTGTTCGAACGCGCCCAACCGGCTGCGATACGCTCCCGCAGTGATCAATCCGCTCATGGCCTGGTTGGACAGCCAGCCCCCTACCAGCGCTGTGAGCAGCCCGTAGCCGACCATCGTAGCCCCTAACAGGATCAGGGGCAGATGGGATTGACGCATCAACGGACGTGTGGTCGTGTTCCGCATAGCTCCTCCTAGTTACTCAACCCTGTGATGGTGAATCTAACATATTCGGCCAGACCGTCAGTATCGTGATCAAGCCCCTCAGGTTCCTCGATGACGTTAGGGGCAGCGTAGATCCCTTCTGGTATGGACAGCCCTACCTGCTGAAGTAGATCCGCTCGAAGTTGGCTCGGTAGATGTTCTCGAGCGCGGGACCCGGTAGACCGAGGCCCCGATAGCGCGTTGGGCCGGGAAGGGCCAGCGCACCGTCCTGTTCCAGGAAAGCGCGGATGAGCTGTGGGATATGGCGCATCAAGCTGACGCCCTCTGGACCGCGCTCGATGACCCGTGTGTCGGTGTCGGTACCGTAGATGATCCGATCCTGGTAACGCAGAAAGAAGTCCCGCGTGGCCGGCGGGTCCTGGCTGAAGTCCTCATACATGTCCATATGTGGGGCGAGGTCGAAACAGACCGACGGATGCGCATCGAGAAAACTCGCTGCCCGCTCCAGTTCGCGCGAGAGGAAATAGAAGTGGGCGAAGATGATCCTGAGACGCGGGTGGCGTGCCAATATGTGGTCGACTTCGGCATATAGGTCTTCTTTGGATGGATAGCTGCCATCCGAGTAATCCCAGCCGAACTGACGTGCCCAGCCAGGACAGCGTTCGGCATCCCAAAACTCGTCCGGGTCGGCGACGTGAAAGACGACGGGGAACTGTTCCTCTTCCAGCGTGGCCCACATCGATGCGTATAGCGAACCGTCAAGGCGATAGGGCAGCAGCTTGCGCACCTGGGGCTTACCCTCAATGAGCTTGAGGCCGTCAAAGCCCTGTGCTTTCAGCGCCCGAACCTGAGCCGCGAGTACATCCTGACCCCGGGAGACATTAGCCAGTGCCGGGCCGTAGGCCAGCGCCCCGGAGAGGTACACCCGCTCGGGATAGTGCTCCTTGAAGTGGAGGGCTGCAGCGTTTTGGGTCGTGCCGTCGGGGTTTGGGAGGCACACCAGGTTAGAGCGGTTGCAAGAGACAGCGTCCATCAGCGCCAGAACGTCGGCCATCCGCCATGGATGGACGAAGTGAACGTGGCTATCGATGATCGGGGTGGATGCCGCGAATGAGTCCATGCTATTCACCTGCGGCGCGGGCCTTGAGCGCCCGCAACTCGTCGTTGAGTGGAACCGGTTTGCCGGGATTCTCGCGTTCGGGGTCGTGCAGCCACGCGCCCTGGTTATCGCGACGCACAGGCAGGCGCTGCAGCAGAGGTGGCGGAGTTGCGGCTTTCGCGGGCTCCTCGGCGTACCAATAGGCCACACTGCTCATCTCGTTGGCCTGGTGATTGGCGTGACCGTGCTCGATGGTCACCTTGATCTCCCGGCTGAAGCGCACCGGATTCTCCAGGTGGAAGACGTAGGCGGTGTGGTAGCCACCGTTACCACGCCACAGCTCGATCTCCGGCGACTGTATCGTGTAGCCCTCGAAGATGGAAGAGCCATTGCGCCAGAACGCATCGGGTTGCATGCCACCAGCCTGTCCGATGTAGTCCTCTGTCCCCGTACCGTGGAGGTCAGGGGGCCATTTGTAGCCGTCCACCCAGATCATGTCATCGCCCTCGCCCCACCATGTATCCTCGAAGTTGGTCACCGAGAGGTTGCAGCCGATGTAGTGCCCACGCCCGCGTGTCTCCAGGATGACGTAGTTGTTCTCCCAGGCCTGGCGCCGCTCGTTGGTGGCGTTGGCCTCGGGCGTATTCACCCGTATTTCCGGCCCCCAGCCGCCGAAGGGGTTGGTACGGCGGAACTCGGCGTGGAAATACCCCGTGTGGGGCTCGAAGTCCTCTAGCGTCTCGTAGTCCACGTAGAAGTATTGGCGGTGCGGCTCGGAGCTTTCGTTGACCAACTCAACTACAGCCCGCTCGCGGAACGGCATAGGGGCATACGAATTCAAGGCGGTCGGCTTGTTGAAGTGGTAGGGAAAGAGCGTGGCTGAGGAAAACAGCGCGCTCTGGAACGAGTTGACCAGACTGTGCCCCAGGCAGAAGAAATCGCCCAGGGGTGCGAGGACGCTGGGGTAGGGGGCGTTGTCGTACGTGATCTTGAGCAGGCACTCGCGATAGTGGTGGAGCTGCGTCATCCAGATGTGCGTAATCTGCGCCGGACCGGCGATCTCGGCCAGCACTGCGGACTCACCCGGTGGGATGATCCACAGGTCGTGATTGCGCCCTGTCCTGTCCCACGAGGAAAATCGGCCGGTTCTGCGACTTCGTATGCGCGCTAGATCGGCAAGCATCATGCTCTCTCCTGCAAGTAAGCGGTCGACAGCAGACCGTGAGTCTGCCGGGCAAAGGGTGCCGGCAGATACCTATTCCATCGCCGGCGCCCCGTTGGTCAGGGTCGCCTCTGCCACAGTCGCAGTTCGGTGCGCCAAATCGGAAATGCGGGTCGTGGGAACTTGGGCCAGCGCCGTATGCAGCGTATCCTCCAATGGCGCGATCCATTTGTCCGGTATCTGGGTGTGCGAACCGAGCAATCCCATCACCGATCCTACGCTGGCGGCGTTGCTGCCCGTGTCCAACCCGCTGGCGATGGCCAAGCCAAGCGCTCGGTCGAAGTCGCCGTCGCCAAACAGCAGCGCTAGAATGACCCAGGCGGTGTTGTTAAGCGTGTGGATGGGCGAGTAGGCGCCGTAATCCAGGATGAGACGCTCGTAGGCCAGCTCCCAGCCCCGTTCTTCGCGCTCGGTGGTGCCGTTGTGGTAAGTGTCCAGCACCGCGTTGACTGCCTTCGCCAACCGGCAATCACACGGTATCTCTGACAGCCCCACCCGTACGATCTCTTCGAGATCATCTGTCACAAATGCCCAGGCCAGCATCGCCGCCATCAGCATAGCGGCATAGACGCCGTTCTTGGTGTGCGATAGCGCTGCCTCCCTGTATGCCAGCGTCGCGGCCAGTTCCGGTTTGCCGGGCGCGACGTAGCCGTACAAGTCGGCTCGGGTTCGCGCCCCCACATACTCGCGTTGGGGGTTGACAAAGGTCGCAGCTTGCTCCGGGTGGACGTTCCAGACGAGGTTGCGATAGACGGCGCGCTCGGTATTGTGGATGCCGAAATAGGGGAGATGGGCTAACCACATGGTTGCCACATCCGTCGTCTCAAAGCCCAGGCCATAGGTCTCAAGGGTGCGCAGGGCGAGTAGGGTGAAGTCCGTGTTGTTGTCGCTCGGGGCGCCTCGGATTTCACCCAGGAATGCGCCGGCTTCCTCGGGCTTGAGTTCGAAGCCCTGTGGTGGAGGTACGACACGGGGAACATAGTTCTGCAGGGGGTAGCTCCCCGCAAGTCTCAGATATTGAACGACCTTGGCCTTGGACCAGCCCATCTGCAACGGCCTGCCTAGCACGCTCCCGACAACCCGGCCCAACCAGGCGCCAAGAATCCGCTCATAGAGCGCGTTGGAGGTGAAGACCACTCGCGCGGCTCGCGGGCCGTCGGGCCGGGCACGGCGGATGTCATCCAGCGTCTCGGGCTCGTCGTAGCCGAAGTCAGTGCGCAGGGGAGCGGAGAGAAGCTCAATGTACAGGCGGTACAGTCTCCGCTTGGATAGCTTGCCGAGCGCCTCAAGGTGCTCGCGGTAATCGCTGACGGCGTACCCCTCCTCCTCCCGCTGTTGTAGTTCGAGTTGGACGACCTCCAGGACCTGAGGGACATCGTAGAGTGCCGTGAGCCCGGGTGGCGGGATGTTCTGGCCTTTGGTACGGCGGAGGCGTTTCCCACTAGCCTGCGTTGTCGTGCGGCGCGCCAAGTTCTGCGCGTATTGGTCCGGTTGGTACGCCAGTTCCTCCACCACCTGCAGGATGTGTGCACGGGTAGACTCGGTCATCCGGCCCTTGCCAGACAGTGCCTGCGACACGGTGGCCGTGGAGACGCCGACATGATCGGCGATATCTTGAAGCGTAACCTTGCTCTTCATAGATGGTTTAGCGCTTGTTCTTGCGAATGGGGGAGACTTCTCGTGTGATTATGCGCTTAACCACTATTATAGACTGTGAATGGGTCGTTTGTCAATAGGTTCTTTTGGCATGACACGTGAGCCGTCTAGGCAGTCGAGTCGGTGGGCGATTTGCCAGGATTGCGCTATTGACGAGGATATGGGGGAGGCCCGATCCTGCTAGGTAGTACTGCCGCTTGTCAGACTGGAGGTCTTTGCGTGAGGCGTGTCCACACGCGGAATCGGAGGTTACGCCGATATGATAGGTCAAGCTTCGCTTCAGACAGATGGCACACGCTTTGCCGACCCCCAGGGCCGGGATGTGCTTCTGCATGGCATCAATGTCGTGAACAAGGATCCCGGCGCTGGCTATTTCTTCGATGAGGGGCCGGCGCTGTATGCCAGGCTGCGCAGTTGGGGGTTCAACGTCGTGCGTCTGGGCGTCATTTGGGATGGCCTGGAGCCGGAACCGGGCGTCTACGACGAAGCCTACCTCGGGCGGCTCGACCGGCAAATCGCATGGGCGAAGGCACACGATCTCTTCGTCTTTTTGGATATGCACCAGGACCTGTACAGCGCTCTTTACGCTGATGGGGCGCCCGAATGGGCGACACTGACGGACGGCGCGCCCCACGTGGATCTTGGGGGTGTGTGGAGCGACGCGTACTTCACGAGTCCAGCGGTGCAGAGAGCCCTCGACAATTTCTGGGACAACGCGCCCGCGGCTGACGGCGTTGGGATTCAGGACCATTACGCTCGTGCCTGGGCACACCTCGCACGACGTTACGCCGGGGAACCGACCGTACTTGGCTATGACATCATGAATGAGCCCTTTCCGGGCTCCGCCGCCGTCGAGGTGCAGGGCCTGATGTTCGCCAGAGGGGCGGAGTTGATTGGCGCACGCGGTGGGGCATTCGACGGTGTGATGGCGTCCGTAGGGACTCACGATTCTGCTGTGGAGGCGCTTTCCGAGCAATGGCTGACACCGGAAGGGCGCTCGGCGATACTGCAACTTCTGTGCGACATTGACCTCTACACCGAGGTCATCGACGCGACCGAAACGCTCTACCGGGACTTCGAGATGACGCACTTGATGGCGATGTATGGCCGGGTAGCGCGCGCGATTCGGGCGAGCGGCGACCGGCACGCGCTGTTCCTGGAGACGACGATGGGCTCCAATATGGGCGTCTTCAGCGCGATCGAGCCGCTGGTGCTGGACGGCAAGCGTGACCCGGCCCAGGTCTATGCGCCGCACGGTTACGATCTGGTGGTGGATACGGGCGACATTGCTGAGCCCTGTCCGGAGCGCGTTGAGCTCATCTTCAGGCGGCACGGCGAGACGGCGCAGCGCCTGGGGATGCCGATGCTTGTGGGTGAGTGGGGTGCCTATGGCCGTCATCCAGGTACGCTGCCGGCAGCGTGGCACGTCGTCCGCCAGTTCGAGACGCTGCTATGCGGCGAGACCTACTGGACCTATGCACCGGGCGTGGAGCACTTTCCCTGCTTCCAGGCTATTCACAGACCCTACCCTGAGCGCGTGGCGGGGATGTTGCATCACTACCGCTATGATCCGGATCGCGGCGTGTTGGAGGTCACCTGGCGTGAGGATGGCACAGTCGTTGCCCCTAGCCGGGTCTACTTGCCGGACTGGTTCATCCGTGACGGCATCAGGACTCGCGTGACGCCTCCCGGGCACGGGAGCAGTATGACTGAGGAGGGAGATGGCGCAAGCGGGCGTTATCTCGAGATCCCGCCGGCAGGCGAAGCCTGTACCCGGCACCTGGTCGTCAGCCGTGAATGAGAGGACCTAGAGGAGGGCAAAACGATGCATCTGGCTCTCAATACATTCGTGTACGAGGTGGCTGAGGCGCCGATCGAGCAGACGCTAGACAGCGCCAAGAAGCTAGGTTTCACCTACGTGGAGTATGCTGCCTATCACGCAGGTGACCCGACCCTGATGAGCAAGCAGCAGGCGAAAGACGTGATCCGGCGTTTCAAGGATCACGGGCTGCAGTCGTCGCAACTGCTGCTGGCCGAAACGGAGCACCTGGCGTCGTCCGACCCGCACAAGCGACAGGCCACGCTCGACTATATGAAGGGTTGTGGTGAGTTCCAACTGGAACTCGGCGGGCGCCAGGTGCTGATCTGTTGGGGATGCGGTGTTCACGAGGCAACGATGATGCCCGAGCAAGCCTGGCTCCACACAGTGGCCTCGATCCGCGCCTACGCGGAGTGGGCAGCGGACACGGAGCTGCTGATAGACTTGGAGATGGATCCCCACGTCTACTTCGTGGTCAACAGCATGGCGAAGATGACCCGGGTGTTGGAGGACGTCGATATGCCGAACGTCTTCCCCAACGTCGACATCGGCCATATGTGCATCACGCGCGAGTCGCCGCGGCGCCTGGAGAAGCTGCGCGACCGGCTGCTCCACGTGCACCTGAGCGAGACCGACACCTATGAGCACACCAACAGCATCCTGGGCACGGGGAAAGCCGACTTCAGGGCTTATATCGACAAAGCGTTGGCGCTGGGCATTGAGGACAACTGTGCTCGTTATGGCGAGCCGTGTGTCGCCGGCATCGAGATGGGGGAGCCTGGCGGGCATGTGGATGACGCCGACCGCTGGGTGCGAGAAAGCCTCGATTACCTGGCGCGCGTCCTGCCGGATGTGAGCCGTTGAGCCGGTGTCCCATGGAACTCCGAGACAGGACTGCGATTGTGACAGGGGCTGGAAGCGGCATTGGGCGTGAGCTGGCGCGCACGTTTGCGCGCGAGGGCGCGACCGTGGTGTGCTGTGGGCGCACGCTTTCAAGGCTGGAGGAGACGGTTCAGTTGATCGCGGCAGAGGGTGGGGTGGCTACTGCCATTCGGGTGGACGTCACCGACTGGGCGCGCGTCGAGGCGATGGTGCGACAGGTCCTGGCGAGCTATGGGGGGATTGACTTACTTTTCAACAACGCCGGAAGCTTCCAGTCCGTCGGACCGGTGTGGGAAGCTGATCCGGAGCTGTGGTGGCGCGACGTCAGCGTGAACCTGCGTGGCACGATGTTGTGCTGCCGTGCCGTGCTACCCTCGATGATCGAGCGTGACGCGGGCGTCATATTCACGATGGATGGAGGCGGGGGAGCAGGTGGGCCCAACGTGGGCGGCTCCGCCTACGGTTGCTCGAAGGCCGCGATCGTACGGTTCACGGAGGGGCTGGCCCGCGAACTGGAGCGTATTGGGTCGGCGGTGCTTGCATTCTGTATGAACCCCGGCTTTGTCCGCACACCGATGACGGAAGGCCTGATAGCCACGCCCGAAAAGCGCACGTGGCAACAGCATGTGCCCAGATTGATGGGCTCCGCGCGCGAGGTGCCGCCCGATGCCTGTGCAAAGGCGACGCTGCAACTCCTGCGGATCGCCGGTCCTGAACTGAGCGGTCGCATGTTCTACGTGGACACGGACTTTGCGGAGATCGATGCGAAGCGTGAAGTCATCGCGAGAGAAGACCTCTTGGTGATGCGCCGGAAGGCCTGACGCCTGCCGGACACGGTAACCTCTATGGACACACTTCACTTCCCTGCGGGCTTCTATTTCGGCGCGGCCACTGCTGCCTTCCAGATCGAGGGCGCGTGGAATGAGGACGGCAAAGGGCCATCGACCTGGGACACATACATGCATCGTTCACGCTATGCGCGGCATCTTCGCGCGGCCGAGTTCGCCGTCGACACCTACCACGACGTTCAGACCGATCTCGATCTGATGGTCGAGATGGGGCTGAACGCGTATCGTTTCTCCGTGGCGTGGGCGCGTGTGCTGCCGGAGGGGACAGGAGTCGTCAACCAGAAGGGCCTGGACTACTACGACCGGCTGGTCGATGCGCTCTTGGAGAGAGGCATTACCCCATTCGTCACGATCTTTCATTGGGACATGCCGCAGGCACTGGCTGATCTGTGCGGCGGCTTCATCGGGCGCGACGGCGCTTACCACTATGCGGACTACGCCGAGATCGTCGTCCGGGCGCTGGGCGACAGGGTCGACCACTGGATCACGCTCAATGAGCCCTGGGAGCACGCGATGTTCGGGCACTTCCTGGGCGAACACGCGCCCGGAAAGCGCAGCCCGTGGGCCTACTTCAGGGTGGCGCACCACGAGCTGCTCGGTCACGGGCTGGCGGTGGAGCGTATCCGCGCGGTCGCGCCTGGCGCGCAGATAGGGATCACGTTGAGCCAGTTCCCGGTGTACCCGACCGTGGATACCCCTCGGAACCGCGCGGCGGCCCACTTTGCCGACCTGTTTGTCAACCGGTTCTACCTGGATGCGCTCTACCGGGCGATGTATCCCGAGGCGCTCTGGAAGCGGGTGTGGCCCTTCAAACCGCCCATCAAGCCAGGCGACCTCGACATCATCGCCCGGCCGACCGACTTCTTGGGCGTGAACTATTACAGCCCGATGTTCGCATACCACAACTGGCGCATTCCCTTCTTCAGGGCGTGGATCGAACGAAAGACACCCCCGGGCCCAGCCTATGTCGAGGACGCGGTGCTCGGACCTGGCCCATATCCCTCGGGACTGTATGAGTTGGCGATGCGCTACCGGGATGAATACGGCAACCCAACGGTGTACATCACCGAGAACGGCACCGGCGCTGCCGACGAGGTCGAGCGTGGGGCGGACCGGCGAATCGTGCGAGTCCGGGACCCGTACCGAGTGCGGTACCTGGCGTTGTACCTGGCTCAGTTACGGCGTGCCATTGATGACGGAGCCGACATTCGCGGCTACTTCGTGTGGTCGCTGATGGACCTGAACGAGTGGACATCCGGTTACTCCTATCCGATGGGCCTGATCTACGTCGACCACGAGACGCAGGAGCGTGCGCTCAAGGACAGCGGGATCTGGTACCGGGATCTCATCCGCAACCAATCAGAGTAGACAGGGAAGCGCCATGCACAAATACGTAGTGGCTCTCATCGTGGTCATGTTGGCACTGGGCTGGGCCAAGCCAGTGCTCACCGCCGAGCCGCCGCCGCAGGTGTATTACGCCGGCGCGGACGGCAGCGTCAAGACGGCGCTCGAGCTGGCCGAGTTTGAACTCGTCGCCGATCTCGCCGCGGCGGATGTGATCGTGCTCAATAACGCGCTGCCCGATCCAGAGGGGATAGCAGCTCGTGTGCAGGCGGGATCGGGCCTGGTTCTGATCCTCGGGGCGGATGTCACGTCCGAGCAACTGGCCCTGCTTCTCGGAGAGACACCTGGACTGGAGCTTCGCAACGATGCCATCAGCCTGCAGGCGGACGAAGATGCTCAGGGCATCGGTGCCGACGTTCTATGGTCTGGCGCGCCGCAGGTGCGCGAACGCGTCGTGCTGACCGGTGTCTCTGCAGTTCCAGTGGTGACGGCCCACGAGCGCGAGGAAGTTCTGCTGGGCTACACGATGTTGGGGGAGGGGACACTCTACATCTTCACACCTTTCCTTGACGGGGTCAACACACAGATCCAGGAGTGGCCGTACTACAACTACACGCTCTACAACCTCGTGACGCGCGCAGCAGGGAGGGAGCCGGTGGCCTTTGGCCGGTATCCGGCTTCGCCGCTGCCGCACGCCCGAGAACGCGTCATTCTCTATGCCGTGATGGGTGGTCTGTTCGTGCTTACCTGGGGAGCGTTTGTCCTGGTGCGGCGCTACAGCAAAGCTCATCCGGAGGCGCTTGACACCTTCGTTTCAGGACGCGAGGAGTATCTGAAGCGCGAGGCCAACACCGATTGGGAGCAGATCGGTTTCCACCGGACCATCGGTGGCTTTATGTTTGCCTTGATGA
>JAXDDO010000082.1:0-39769 GCA_034676805.1 Anaerolineae bacterium
TGAGTGTATCGATGCCCTCTCGGTACTCCGCCTCACTGATCTCACCGCGACGGAATCGCGCCCGCAACCGCCGCACCTGGCTGGTCTGCGGATACGAGCCGATCGTCGTCATCGGGAACAGCGGCAGCTTCACCTGCTGCGCGCGCCGTGTCTCGTAGGGCTCAGCGCGCGCGAAGTCCGCCTCGGTAAGCGCCGCAACACGCGTCTGAACCGCAGCGCTGGCTGGCGCGAAGGCGCGGAACGCGGTCCACGGCGCTTCCATCGCGCCGAGCTCGCCCGCAGCCAGATCTACAAGCTCGACCAGTTTCTCCTCGGCAAAGGCCAGCACACCCTTGAGTGCCTCGGGCAACGCAGTCTCGCGTGCTGCGCTGTAGGGCACGAACTGCAATGACGAGGATATGCCCAGCCTCAGCTGCCCCGGTGACATATGCGACGCCAGGTCCGACAGCAAGCCCCCCGTCTCCCCCGGTCGCACACGCCAGACGCTACGACCGTCGACCACGCCGGCAGCGAGTGTCTTGCCACCAGGCCAGCCATAAGCCGCCAGCAGCCCCAGGTTGTCACCACGCGTGAAATCCAGCGAGATCACGTCGACCGGCAGCTTGACGGCCCAATCATACGCCTCGCCCAAGTCGTCGAAGTAGGTCACCAAGTTCAGCGCCGGGCCGCCGCCAGCCAGGGCCGCATAGGCCCGTTCAAAGTGCAATCGCAAGGAGCTCGCGTCGCTGCGAACCAGCACCGGCTCGTGGAACTGGACCTCGGCCACGCCCATGTCAGCCAACGCCTTCAGCAACGCCCCATAGTGGGGTAGCAGCGCCGCCAACGCATCTGTAAAGTCTGCATCGAGCCGGGTCAACGCAAGGAACGTCACCGGACCGATCACGATCGGCACGGCACGCTCGCCCAGGATGCCGCGGGCACGCTGCACCAGTGCCACGAAGTCGTCGAACTGCGCGTCAAGCCCCTCTTCCAGCAGGTCAGCATCCACCTCGGGCACAAGGTAGTGATAGTTGGTGTCGAACCACTTCGTCATCTCCAGCGCCGGCACGCCCGGCGCTCCGCGCGCCATCGCGAAGTAGCGATCGAGCCCCACCAGATCCCGGAAGCGCGCCGGAATCAGGCCGAAGCGGACAGCCCAGTCGAGCATCAGGTCATAGAGCGTGGCATCGCCTACCCCGATGTGCTCGATCCCGGCGTCCAGTTGCGCTCGCCAGCCTGCCTCGGCGGTCTCCCAGAAGACCCGCATCAGCCCCTGCACGCCTTCACCGCCCTTCCAGTAGGCCTCCAACGCGCGCTTTATCTCACGGTCCTTACCGATACGGGGATACCCCAGTGACTGTGTCGCATACCGCTGCGGTCGAGTCGTGCTCACGGCCCCTCTCCTTGTGTCGGATGTGTCGCGCAGGACAATAGAAACATCGTTATCTTGGAAAAGAGTGTACCTGAAGGGGATGTGTTGTCAACATCTGCAGCGGGAGGAAACGTCTGGTGCGGGCCTCGTTCCTCAGGCCGGCGCACAGCCGTGTCACGGTGCCCCGTTCGGGCCACACCGCCTGCGGGGGCAGGGCACAGGGCTCGTTCAGCCCTTGATGCCGGTGGTGCTGATCCCCTCGACGAGGTAGCGCTGGAAAACGACGAACACGATGAAGACAGGCACGAGTGACAGACTCGACATCGCAAAGACCGAGCCCCAGTTTGTTCCTGCACTGGGGTCGGAATAAGCGCGGATGGCGAGGGAGACGGTGTAGAGGCGCGGGTTCTGCAAATAGATGAGGGGGCCGAGGAAGTCCTCCCACGTCCAGTAGAAGGAGAAGATGGCGGCCGTAATCAGAGCGGGCTGGATGAGCGGCAGCGTGATCCTAAAGAAGATGCCGATCTTGCCGCAGCCATCGATCTCTGCAGCCTCGTCTAGGTCGTTGGGAATGCCCCGCATGAACTGCACAATGAGGAAGATGAAGAAGGCCTCTCCCGTGAAGCGTGGGACGAGCAGCGGCAGGTAGCTGTTGATCCATCCCAGTTTGCTGAACAGGATGTACTGGGGAATCATCAGGATCTGTCCCGGTAGCATCAGCGTCAACAGCATGCACGCGAACCAGAACGAGCGGCCCACAAAGCGTAGCTTCGCGAATGCATAGGCAACGCAAGCCGACGAGGCAACCGACGCCAACGTACCCACAATCGCGTAGAAGAAGGAGTTGCGGTAGAAGACCGCGAAGCGAATCGTTCCAAAGCCCTCCCAGCCATTGATGTAGTGCTCGAGCGTGGGTCTTGAGGGGATCAGAGACGAAGTCGTCGTCCAGATCTCCGAGGTGGGCTTGAGCGAGCTGGCGATCATCCATAGGATCGGGTACAGCATGATCAGGCACGCCGACGCCACCAGGCCGTGATAGAGGACCGCCCGAACCACGTGGCGGCGTCGCTTGCGCTGCCGGAGCACCGCACGAGTCTCGAGGTAGGTATTCATGTCCACGGCACTCATTCTGCTAACCCTCCCGATTCGTAGTAGACCCATGCCGATGACGATTTGAAGACGAGGGCTGTGAAGAAGGCAATCACCAACAGCAGAATCCACGCCATGGCCGATCCATATCCCATATGGTGCGTCCCGAACGCCCGTAAGTAGAGATACAGGGCATAGAACAGCGTGGAATCCAGAGGACGGCCGCCTGTGACCAAGTAGGCCTGCGTGAAGACCAAGAACCCAGAGATGATTTGCATCACCAAGTTGAAAAAGATAACCGGCGTGAGCATCGGCAACGTGATGCGAATGAAGCGATCCCATCTCCCAGCCCCATCGATCGCCGCGGCCTCATAGAGCTCCGCCGGCACCTGCTTCAGGCCGGCCAGAAAGATGAGCATGGGAGAACCAAACTGCCACGCCGCAAGCGCGATCAGGGTCCAGATCGCAGTCCGGGGGTTCGCCAGCCAGTTCACGTAAGGGAGGCCCAGCGCCTGCAGGATGAAGTTGATCAGGCCCAGATTCTGCCCTCCCCAAACCTGTCGCCACATAACAGCAACGGCTACGCTCCCGCCGATGATTGAGGGGGCGTAGAAGGCAGCACGATACACGCTCACCAGTCTGTGCTTCGTGTTCAACAGCATCGCCACGCCCAGGGCGACGATCAGTCGCAGCGGCACAGCGGTGAAAACATAGTAGAGGGTCGCGCGGACCGAACGCCAATAGCGCGGATCTTCGGTGAACATCCGCTCGAAATTGCTGATGCCAACCCACTTGGGCGCCGTGAAGATGTCGCAGTCAGTGAAGGCCAGCCCGAAGGAAGCAACGATCGGCAGCAACGTAAACACGAAGAAGCCGATTAGCCACGGCGAGAGAAAGAGATACCCCACCAAGTTGTGCTGGCGCCTCACTCCCCTTCGCCTGGCACGTCCCACAGTGTGTGTCTGCGTCTTGACTAACTGGCTCACGCTACTTCTCCTCCGGAGGCGTTCATCCCGCCGTGCGCGGTCCTTCGAGGGCGCAGCAGGCTCCGCTGCGCCCTCGGCGGGACCGTACCAGTTGCTGTCTTACATGCACCCCTGTTGTTCAGGAGGCCATCAGGATCTCGTTGGCCATCTGTCGGAAGGTCATAGCGCCCGCTTCGGGCGTGACCAGGCGATACAGCACGGGATCGTGGAACTCGGGATAGAAGACGTTGTTGCGCACGTCGGCCCAGCCCACAGGATCGGGTGGCGGAACGGGCATGCTATCTTGCTCCGCTCGCCCCAGGTAGTCGAACATCTCGGCCTGTGCCGCCGTCAGGAAACCCTGCATGCCTTCGCGAACGTGCGAGGCGACGGGTACGCCGCGGTCTGCCATTAGGATGGCGTTTGCCGGAATAGAGTTCGTGAAGAAGTCGATGAACATCGCGGCCTCGGTGGGATACTTCACGTCCCGCGTGATGGAGAAGAACATCGAAGGCTTGATGTAGATCGCCGGCAGGTCGCCCGAACGCGGGATAGGCACCATCTTGATCTGGCGATCTGGCCCGGCCGACTCCCAGGTGCTGACGATGAAGTTGCTCCAGCTGAATCCCATCGCCGCCTCTTTGGTTACGAAGGGGCTTTGCTCAACGGTCTCGCCCTGGCGAGCGGTAGCGTTCTCTAGCGTCTGGACGGTGTCCGCATCGTACATGCGCAGGATACGGTTGAGCTGGTCAATTGCAGGTTGGTCGTCATCATAGCCCAGCGCTTTGCCATCCTCCGAGAAGACCCACATGCCCTGCGACATGTAGACCTGCTTCCACATATGGTCATGGAAGAGCGAGTTCCCTGCGTAACCCCAGATCCCCAGCTCGTCGTGGATCGTCTGGCAGATGTCCTCAAAATCATCCCATGTCCACTTGGGATCGGGCAGGTCCAGGCCCGCTTCCTCGAAAAGGTCGACCGCGATGTCCATCTCCAGGGCATTGGTGCCCAGGTTCACGCCGTAGAGCTTACCATCAACTCGCCCACCGGCCAACGAGTTCTCAGACACATTGGTGAAGTCCAGGACGCCGGATTCGGCGAAGGCATCCAAAGGTTTCAGAAGATCGCTGGCGACCCACGTCCTGATTCGCTCGTAGTCGTGTTGCATGATGTCAGGCAGGTTGCCGCCAGCCGCCTGGGTCCCCAGCCGCGTCCAGTGATCGTCCCAACCCGTGAACTCGTAGAGCATCGTGATGTGGGGGTACATATCCTGGAACATCTGGATAACGGCAATCGTCTTGGTGGCGCGCGAATCACCGCCCCACCAGGCGATGCGCATCTCGATGGGATCTGGCGCTGCCGGGAGCGCGGTCACTTCGACCTCGACAGGGACCTCGACCTCCTCCTTGACGATGACCGTCTTCTCCACTTCCTCTTTCACGACGACCGTCTGTGTGATCGTCTCGGGCGTCGGCGCCGCGCAAGCACCCAACACTGCTCCAGCAGCAGCCAGGGTACTCATCCGCATGAAGTCTCGACGACTTAGTCTCCTCCGAGCCATCTTGTTTCCTCCTCCTCACTCTCAGATGAATCGTCCGGCTTGATGGGGATCAGAGCGTAGGTGCCAATTGCCGGGTTGCGGGGCGCTACTCCCTGCTGTGCCTCCGACATCGGGTGTTGGCTGGCCTCTTGGGTCAACGTTTCGAGAACCGATCACCTCCTACATCGAACTGCAAGCACACCGCAGCTCTCTGGCTTGTCAATCCTGGGTGGGTGTGTCACAATGCACTCGGCGGCGTGCTCCGACCACAACGTAATCGCCAATTTCATTATAGATGAGACCAGGTTGACCATCTGCTAAATCGTCTCATTTGAGTCTCAGATGCGTCTCAGGCGAGCCGTTCCAGCAAGCCGCCGAAGGTGATAGCGCACATGATGACCTTTGATGAGTTCTTCCAGCAGGTCCGGACTGCCCTCCACCACCTCTACGACTACCCCTACCTGGATAGCCACCCGCTGGCGCTTCAGCACTGGGATGCGCAGTTGCGCGGCGGCTTGGGCCGGGCCCAACGCCTGAGCCGGTGGCTGCTCGAGGCGATCGAGGCCCTGAATCCGCCCGGACTGAGTGGCGACGAATCGTCGCACGCCCGCTACTATGCGATCTTGGTCTCACGCTTTGTCGAGGAACGCCCGCTTGCCGAAGTCCTCCGTGAACTGGGGTACAGCCGTGCTCAGTACTTCCGCGAGCAGCAAAAAGCCATCACGATGCTCGCCTCGATACTCTGGGAGCAGGTCCAACGGCATAGCGAGCCACCATCCAGGACCGAAAACCTTCTGGATGCCGAGGTGGAGCGCGTCCTCGCGCAACGGGAATCGCTCGACCCTGCGGAAGTTGTGTTTGGGGTAATGGATGTCATCGGCCAGCTCGCTGCATACCACGGGGTCAGCCTGACCCACGAGCTGGCGTGCCCCACTCCTCCCGTCTATGGTAACCGCACCTTGCTACGACAAGTCCTGCTCAAGGGTCTCTCCGGTCTCATTGCGCATCCGGAGATCCGCGAGATCCTGATCCAACTGCGCTGTCAGGCCCAAGACGTTATCATCGAGTGGGTGTGCAGGCCCGGCACGTCGATCGATCTGCCCGACACGACGCCGGCTCGGCGCCTCGTCGAGATGATGGGAGGCCGCTGGCATCCCTTGGCAATGACCACGGAGGAGTTGGTCGGCGGCTTCACGTTGCCGGCGGGTAAGCGCAAGACCCTGTTGGTCATCGAAGACAACGCAGGATTCATCCGCGTCTTCGAAGGTTATCTCGCTGGCTACGACTACCACGTGGTCGGCGCTACGACAGCCGACGAGGCCCTACGGCGTGCCAGGGAGCAACACCCTGATGCCATCACCCTTGACATCATGATGCCCGATCAGGACGGCTGGGAGATCCTACAGGCGCTGAAAAGTGATCCACTGACCCGGTCAATCCCGGTCATCATCTGCTCGATCCTTGAAGACCCCGAGCTCGCCCTCGCCCTGGGGGCAGCGGCGTACCTCCAGAAGCCGATCTCACAGGCCGAGCTACTGGGCGTCCTGCGACGGTTGCCCGACCTCTCCGTCAGCGCCTGCAGCGGAATCCGATCGTAGGATGCCCCTGAGGTGAGATAGGACCTCGGCGTTCGTGTAGCCCTCTGCGGCGCGCACCAAAAGGATCCGGCGACCCAGCATCCGCTGTTCCTCGGGCGTAGTCTCCTGGGCTGTGATGATCACCACGGGCGTGTCGCGCAGCGCGGCGTCGCTCCGCACTGCCTGAAGCATAGCGCGACCATCCATCTCGGGCATCACCAGATCGAGCAGCACCAAATCGGGTCGCCGCGTACGCATCACGCTCAGGCCGGCGCTGCCATTGGAGGCAGAGATCACCTCATAGCCCTTGTCAAGCGTCTCGAGCATCCGGCTCAGCAGCCGTGCCATCTGGGGATCGTCATCAATCACCAGCACGCTGCGCACCCGTCCATCGAAGCGGGCCAGCACCTCCTCAAGCGCTTCGCGCGCCACGGGCTTGACAAGGTAACCATGGGCGCCGAGAAGGGCGGCCATTTGAGCGTGGCCGACCAGCGAACACCTGACGACCGGCACACTGACTTGCGCGAGCGCCTTGCGCAGCTCTGCGCGCTGCTCGGTGTACCGGCGCGTGGCCAGATTCACCACAACTGCCTCGGCGTGCAGATCAAGGACCATCGCTGGGATGCGTCGCACATCCGTCACCGGCACGACACGACACGCCTCCAGGCCACGCTCCAGCATCCTCACCACCGTCGGGTCGTCGTCGACCAACAGCAGGACCCTGTGGCGGGCCGTAGGCAGCCGCTGGGGGAGCCACGCCGATTGCACCTTCGCTGTCGGAACGCGCGGGGCGTCAACCCTCGGCAGCGTGAAGTGGAATCGGCTGCCGTGCCCGGGCACACCATCGCTCTCCAACCAGATACGCCCCCCGTGCATCGCCACGAAGCGCTTGCAGATGGCCAGCCCCAGCCCGCAGCCACTTTTCCCCTGGACCACCAGGCCTTCCACTTGGTGGAACTCCTTGAACATATCCTCATGTTCGCTCGGCGGGATGCCGATGCCGGTGTCTGCAACCGTCACCTGGACCATATCGCCGTCGCACACTGCGCTGACGGTGATGCTGCCCTGATCGGTGTAGCGTTGCGCGTTGTTCACGAGATTGAGCAGCACCTGCTGGATCCGCGCTCTGTCGATCAAGACCTGTGGGAGATCCTCGGGCATCTCGGCGCGCAGAGCGATGTTTCGTTCGCGCACGAATGGCCGGATCATATCGAGCACCCCCGTGACCACGCCGTTCAGTTCGGTAGCCTGGAAGTCGACGCGCATCCGCCCCGCCTCGAGCTGGGCCAGGTCCAGGACGTCATCCATCAGACGCAGCAGGTGTCGGCTGCTGCGATAGAGCTCGCGGACATCGCGGCGGAGCTCTGGTGGGAGAGGGGTGGCGCAGTACCGCTCAGGCGAGAAGTACATGATTTCACTCAGCGCGGTGAGGATGTTCAACGGCGTCCGCATCTCGTGGCTGACGATCGCCACAAACCGCTGCTTGTTGAGACTGGCGGCTTCGGCCGCTTCTCTGGCCCGCGCCAAGTCGTAGTTAGCGTACTCGAGTCGTTGGTAGGCTTCGGTCAGCGCCTTGAGCACTCGCGCCAACTCGGCGCGGTGCTCGCGTGCCTCATCCTCGTTGCGTTGGGCAGCTGTGGCGCGGTCGAGCGCCCAGTGAAGTGCTGTATAGAGATTGCGCACCCCCACCGATGAAAGAACGCCCACCGCACAGATCACGGCAATCGGTGCCAACACCTCGGCTGACAGCGCCGGATAGCCCCACCGGAGCCCATCGACCAGAACCACCGAGGCGCTGCTCAACACTACAGCGCCTATCACCACCCGAATACCGAAGAGCACCCCCGTCAGACTGACGACCACGGCCAGCAGATGCGCCATCGCAAGATCGTCAAAGAGCCACATCACCAGAAACACCGTGACCGCGACGCCCGTGATCACAGACGCAGCCGCCAGATGTAGATGGCGCCTCTGCGTGGCGAAGGCCACCGCTAGCCCAATGGCCAGCACAACCGGTCCCCAAACGATGGGACCCGGCTGGCCATCGTGGTAGAGGTTGATCGGCTGAAAGAGGATCAGGCACCAGGCATAGAGAACGACAGCCGCGCAGATCAGGATCATCCCGAGGGATCCCCTGCGCAGCGTGTTCAGGTCGTCTGCGGCTCCTGTATCGAGCAGCGGCGGGGGAGGCCTAACCATCGAATAACTCCTTGCGGTGGTTAGTGCCAGTATACGCCTCACACAGTGGGCGGCAAGGTCAGATCGCCCCCAATCCGTAACGCACTCGGAACACAAGTGTAGTTGTGGTCGACCCTGTCCTGGCCTATACTTAGGTCGAGGCGTTCGTACGAGTTCAGCAAAGGAGCTCACGATGAAACGCTACCGACTACCCAACACGACGCTGGAAGTCTCGCGGATTGCCTACGGCTGTATGCGCCTCGGTCGCTGGCACGCCTCCGAACCCTCTCACGACGACGTACGCGCCGCCCTCGAGGCAATCGGCGCTGCCCTCGACGAGGGCATCACGCTCTTCGACCACGCCGACATCTATGGGCGGGGCCAGTCCGAGAAGATCTTCGCGGCCGTGTGGGACGCATTCCCTGGCATCCGCGACCGTATCGTCGTGCAGTCAAAGTGCGGGATCCGCTTCGCCGACAATCCACCCGGCGCGCCCCAGCGCTATGACTTCAGCTACGAGCACATCGTTGCCGCGGTCGAGGGCAGCCTGCGCCGGCTCGGCACCGACTACCTCGACATCTTGCTTCTCCACCGGCCCGATCCGCTCGTTGAGCCGGACGAGGTCGCGCGGGCGTTCGACTTCCTGCTTTCCGCCGGTAAGGTGCGCTACTTTGGGGTAAGCAACCACACACCCGAACAGACCTCCCTGCTGCAAGCCCACCTCGATCGACCGCTGATCGCCAACCAGCTACAACTGAGCCTGCTACACGCCCACATGATCGACGCGGGGATCGTGGCGAACCGCTCCGGCGTGACGCCCGAGCACGCACTCGCCGCTGGCACGCTCGACTTCTGCCGCCGTCACGATATCCTGGTGCAGGCGTGGGGGCCGGTTGACGGCGGGCGTCTGTTCGACCCGCCGGCCGACGCACCCGCCAATGTGCGCGAGACGGCCGCTCTGATCACCGACCTGGCCGAGGAGATGAACACAACCCGTGAGGCCATTGCCTTGGGCTGGCTGTTGCGCCACCCCGCCGGCATCCAGCCGATCATCGGCACCACCAACCCGGCACGCGTGCGTGCCAGTTGCCGGGCCGACGCGCTCACACTCAGCCGTGAGACCTGGTACCGCCTCTACATCGCCGCACGAGGCGATCGGCTGCCCTGAAGCACGGAGTCTGCGGAGCAACGATGCACAACGGCCCGTCCCCAACCTCGCCGCCGGATGACCACGCCATACCGGGTGTGCTCATCGTCGACGATCGCCCGGCGAACCGTCGCGTGATTGCCCGTGCACTGCAAACGCTCGATGTCGTCGTGCTCGAGGCCGGCTCAGGTCCCGAGGCGCTCGAGCTTGCTGCGGGCGAGCGCCCACTCTGCGTCGCGATCCTCGATGTGCGCATGCCCGGGATGGATGGCTACACAGTCGCAGAACAACTGCGCCGGGAGCCCCGAACCTCGACCCTGCCGCTGATCTTCGTCAGTGCGATTGAGACCGACGCCTATCACCACCACAGAGCCTATGAGACGGGAGCCGTTGACTTTCTGAGCAAGCCCGTCTCGCCGCGGATCCTGTTGAGCAAGGTCAAGGTGTTCCTCGATCTCTACCGGCAGCGCAGTGAGCTGGAGGCCGTTGTCCGGCGGCTCGATGCAACGAATGCGGAGCTCTCTCGGCAGACGGTACGCCTCGAGACCAGCGCGCAGGTCAGCCACCAAATCGCATCGATCCTCGACGTCGACGACCTGCTCGTGCGTATCCTCAGCCTCATCCGTCAGCGCTTCGGGTTCTACTTCGCGGGGATCTGGCTGCTGCGGGAGCCACATGGCGGAGCTGGCGCTGCCCCGCGGATCGAGCTGCGCGCCGGGCAATATGGCATTGAAGTGCCCGTCCGCGAGCCGTACTGGGAGTTGGCCCTCGATCAGCCGCGGAGCATCATCGCGCACGTCTGTCGCACGGGCGAGCCCTACCTCACAGGCTATGCAGATGAGGACCCGCTCTTTCTGCGCGTCGCGGGCCTTTCCACCATCCAATCGGAGCTGGCCCTACCTCTCCGTTTCGGTAACAACTTGATCGGCGCGCTCGACATCCAGGACGAGTCACGCGACGCCTTCAGCCCCGGCGATGTCGTCGCTTTGCGTACCTTGGCCGACCAGATCGCGGTCGCCATCCGCAATGCGCGCCTCTACGCTGAGACGCGCCACCTCAACGAGGATCTGGAAGCCAAGGTCCAGGCCCGGACCGCGGAGCTAGAGACTGCCTACCGCCAGCTCGAGTTGCTGGATCGCAGCAAGACCGATTTCCTCACGGTCGTCTCACACGAATTGCGGACCCCCCTGACGCTGATCAACGGATTCAGCCAGATGTTGCTGTTCGACCCCGCGATCACGCGCGACAGCAGCCTCTACAAAGGTGTCCAGGGCATCGTGACTGGGGCTGAGCGAATGCGTACGATCGTCAACAGCATGCTCGACATCGTCCGGATCGATAGCCGCACGCTGCGTCTGGAGATCTCGCGCGTCCAGCTCGCCAACATCGTGGCCCGCGTCCATACAGAGTTCCGCGAGGCTATCGATGCGCGAGCGCTGGTCCTGACGATCGATGGCCTGGACGCCCTGCCCGAGATCGAGGGCGATAGCGAGGCGTTGAGCAAGGCCATCGGAGAGCTGCTCAGCAACGCCGTCAAATACACGCCAGACGGCGGTCGGATCGGCATCTCGGGGCGTGTCCTCACCTGGAACGGAGCGAAGCACCAACCGTTCGTCGAAATTGTGGTCAGCGACACCGGCATCGGGATATCGCCTGAGGTCCACGAACTCATCTTCGACAAGTTCTACCGCACCGGCGAGGTGACACTCCACTCATCGGGCAGGACCAAATACAAGGGTGGCGGGCCCGGATTAGGCCTGACCGTAGCGCGCGGCATCGTCGAAGCGCACGGCGGTCACATATGGGCGGAGAGCCCCGGCTACGATGAGCAAAGCCTCCCTGGCAGCAGCTTCCACATCGTTCTTCCTGTCTCCCAGCCCGCCGACAGAGCACCTGCCCCCCCGCAACCCTAGCGCCCAGGATTACCACCCGGCATGCATTCCCCGCCCACCGTTCGGGCCGGTCTTCCCATGAACCCGGAACTGCGCCGACCGAGCCCGCTGTCCGCTCCGCCCCTCCGACCGGGCACGCCGCTCTGACGACATCCCAACCTCGGAGCCTACGGGCGCGCGCGCCTCTCTTGGCAATTCGCAGAGTTGTGGCATACTGCCCGCCGTGGAGACCATAACCATCCAATCGACCGACGATCGCTATACGCTCCGCGGGATGCTCCAGCGTGTCGATGGCGACCGGGTCCTCGTCCTGCTTCCCTGGGAGGTCGAACGCGGCTGGGCCCAGCCGCTGGATTTCGAGGTCCAGCGCCGCGTGGCCGAAGACCGCCAGCTCGATATCGCATGGGTCATCGAGGATCCCGAGCGCCGCGCCGCGGCACGCGCAGCCGGCCTGCCCGTCTTCAAATCGATGGACGACGCGCAGGCTTATCTCGATCAACACCTGCGCTTCCCGCCGCCCAAGGCGATGCCACGTCTGGAGCGGCCGGCGTTGCCCTGGTACGCGCCTACCCCCCGAGCGCCCAAGAAGCTTCGCCTTACGCAGCCTCCCGCATGGCTGCTGGCGCTGGAAGGCCTCGTACTGCTCGTCGTGCTCGGTATCATTGTGGTCACCTATGCGCTTGCGGTGCCCAGCGCGACCATCGCGCTCCACCCTGCTACGCTCGGCTACTCCCGTATCGTGCAGGTGTCCGTTGATATCGGGCTCGACGAAGTCGACTTACAGCGCGGCGTCGTTCCGGCGACGCGCATCGGCGACGAGTTCGAGGCCTACGCCGAAGTCGTCACGAGCGGTCGGGGTTACGATTTCACCGGCTTGGCCACCGGCGAGGTGCTCTTTACCAACCTGCTCGGGCAGGACTACCCGGTGCCCCAGGGTACGATCGTCCGCACATCTGCCGGCTCCTATCCTGTGCGCTATCAGACGACATCGGCGGTCACGGTGCCCCCCTTCGGGCAGGTCATGGCGCCCGTCGAAGCACTGGTCGAGGGCCCCAGCGGTAACGTGGATCCCTACCAGATCAACTTTGTCGAAGGTGTCGTCGGTTTCGCCGTCCGCGTGACCAACCCACGGCCCATCACCGGAGCCCAGAGCCAGACCGTACGCGTTGTTGCCGACGCCGACCGTGAACGCGCCTGGGACATCGCCGCACAGCAGATCATGGCACAAGCCTATAACGGCCTGCAGGAACTTGCCGCCGCTGAGCCGGGTCGCTTCCTGCCGCGCCAGACGCTCGTGATCCAGGCAGCGCCCAAGACTGCCTATACACATCTCGTTGGCGAGCGTACCGACGTGCTGGGCCTCGCGCTGCGGCTGCTGGTGACGGGCCAGGCGGTCAGCGCGCGCGACGCTCAAGCGGTCGCCTACCGTCAACTAGTCACCCAGCTCCCAGAGGGCTATAGCCTCGCCGATGCCAGATACGAGATCGGCGAAGCTGCCGAGGAAGACATCGGCCCGGGACAGTTCACCTTCTTCATCACCGCCCACGGCCAAGCGACGGCTCGCATCGACGCCGAGGAGATTCGGACCAAGGTGCAACGCATGTCCGTCGAAGAAGCCCGCGAACTGCTTGAGCGAGACCTGCCGCTGTCGCAGCCTCCTGACATCACCATCACCCCAGCCTGGTTCCCCGTCATCCCCTATCTGCCCATCCGCACGAACGTCGAAATCGTGGTCGACGGAACGGCCCGCTAGGGCCCCACCCGACCTTGCGTGGTTGTCAAATGCGCTATCTGGCGTTGGACTTGGGGGATCGTCGTATCGGCGTAGCCATCAGCGATGCGCTCGGCATCGTCGCACGGCCGCTGGAGGTCTTCGAGCGCGGCGCGCGCGTGGCCGACTTCGCCCACATTGCATCGTTGGTGGCCAACCACCACGCCGGCACGATTGTCGTCGGGCTCCCGCTCAACATGGACGGCACCCGCGGCCAACAAGCGACCTGGGTTGAGGACTATACCGCCTGCTTGGCCTCCGCCGTCACCATCCCCGTGATCTTGTGGGATGAACGGCTGTCGACAGAGGAGGCTGCTGAGGCGCTCCGCGCGCAGGGCAAGGCTCCTACCCGCGACTGGATCGACGCGGTAGCCGCAGCCGTGATCTTGCAGGGCTACCTGGACGCCCATACGAAAGGAACTTGATGCCATGAAGCGTTGGTCGAGACTTGCGCTCATCGCTGTCACTGCACTACTCCTGGTTGGCTGCGCTCTGGAGCAGCTCTATCTGGATTTCTACATTGAGGGCCAGCAAACCGCACTTGAGACGCCTGCCGGCGAGGATGACACAGAAGTGATCTTCACCGTCGAATCGGGCCAGAGCGTCGCACAGATCGCTGGAAACCTCAAAGCACACCATTTGATCGACGATACAGAGCTTTTCCGGCGCTATGTCCAGCACCAAGGCCTGGACTCCGGCATACAGGCCGGAACCTACTCCCTGCGGCAGACAATGACAATTCCGGAGATCGCCCGCGCGCTCCAGAACGCACAAGCCGCTGAACAGCAGGTAACGATTCCCGAAGGACGTCGCTTGGAGGAGGTGGCGGAGCTCGTCGCGTCCCAGACCACGATCCCCTCCACCGACTTTCTCGCCTTGGCCCAGTACGAGTGGCGTGAGTCCGGACTGCCACAGACCTACGAGTTTCTCTCGGTCGTGCCCCTCACAGGGACGCTGGAGGGATTCCTCTTTCCCGATACCTACCGCCTGCCGCTTCAGGCGACAGCGGACGACCTTGTCGACCGCATGCTCGAGAACTTCGGCCATCAGGTCACCCCAGAGATCCGCCAGGCCTTCGACGCTCAGGGCTTGAGCCTCTATGAGGGCATCTCGCTTGCCGCGATCGTAGAACGCGAGGCCGTCCTGGACGATGAGCGTCCGGTCATCTCCGGCGTCTATCACAACCGCCTGCGCGACGGATGGCCCCTGGCGGCCTGCCCCACGGTGCAGTATGCGCTGGGCTATCGCGAGGACGATGGCACGTGGTGGAAGCGGGAGCTCAGTTTCGCCGACCTGGAGACTGAGTCACCGTACAACACGTACCGCAATCTCGGTCTGCCCCCGGCGCCCATCGCCAGCCCGGGGCTTGCTTCAATCGCAGCGGCGGCCCAGCCGGCGGAGACGGAGTTCTACTTCTTCATGGTGGACTGCGAGGCAGGCAACGGTAGCCACGTCTTCGCGCGCACTGAGGCTGAGCACCTGGCCAACTTCGACCGCTGCGGCGGCGTCATCAGCACGCCATAGGCATCGCCGCACAAAGAAGACCTCAAAGGTGGCCAACACCCTTTGAGGTCTTCTCGTTTTCGGTCTGGTGTTGCTACGTGCTCAAGGTGCAGGCGTCTCAGCCGGTGCCTCCGGCGACGCTTCGGGGGGCACCTCAGACGTCGGCGCAGGCGTTGGCGTCGGCCGCCAATAGGATGTCTGTGTTGCGGCACACGGGTTGTAGTCCCACCCGAGCGTCACCTGGAAATCGATCTGCCCACCTTCGGTGGGCTGCAAGACTACGCTGCTCTGCGGTAGCTTGTAAAGACCCAGCAGCTTCGCGAGCGGCGATCCCTTGGTTGTGGTGGTGAAGTCGGTAATGAACGTTCGCGGCTGAGGTTCCACATCCAACACCGAGACCACATCGAATCCCTCGAGCCGCAGCCGGTAGGCCGCAACATCGCCCCACCCGCTGCGCACACCATTGGCAACGGCCACACGATAGGCACGCTGCGACGCGCGGCTCGTGGAGAGCGGTCGCATGGCATCCTCCAGGAACGGCGGCAGTGTCTCGTAGTTGGGCACCAGCACCGCGCCTCCGTTGGGAGCAGTCCACGAGGTAAGGAGCGTCGTCCCGCGGATGTACGTATTGTGAATGTCGCGCTCGTCGAGCCGCGCCGCGATGGTTGCCAGATAGACCAGCTCCTTGAGTCCCAGGTCGGTCTCAACGTTCTGTTTGTAGGTTTCCCACAGCTCCGGTACCCGGGGCAGCATGTTCTGCGACAACCCCTGACGCAAAATCGCCATCAGTACCTGTTGCTGGCGCCGGTGACGGTCGAAGTCCGATGTGTTCCAGCGCGAGCGCACGTACCAGAGCGCGTACTTCCCGTTGAGATGGTGCAGCCCTGGCTCCATGTCGATGTCCGTCTGCCCGGTCGGCGACTCAGGGTCGGGATAGGTGTCATGGAACGGGCACTCGACGATGATGTCGACTCCGCCTACTGCATCAACGATCGACCGGTAACTCGTGAAGTCGACCATCGCGTAGTAGTGGATGGGCACGCCAAAGTTGTACTCCACCGTCGCCTTGGTCAGGGCGGGCCCGCCACCGGGGTAGTTCAACCTGCCGGCCCGCACATACGCCGTGTTGATCTTGTCTGCTCCCCACCCCGGTATCCACGCGTAGTAGTCGCGCGGGATTGAGAGTAGGTTGACTGCAGGGCCGTCCGGAAAGATCGACGCGATCACCATCACGTCCGTGCGTGCCACGCCTTGCCCCGCCAGGCGATCCATACCTAGCAGCAGAATGTTGATCGTTCCCTCGGGTTGCGTCACAGGGGCCAATGGTGCAGGCTGGCCGAGCGGCGAGCTTACGACAGGTGTGTCGGCGAGTTCAGGCAGTACGGCTGCACCGGGAAGCACAAGGGGCGCCAGGGTCGGCGTCAGGGTCGGCGTCAGGGTCGGGGCCTCGGTGGGAGTAGCGCTCGGCGTGAGCGTAGCGTCCGGCGTCGGTGTCGCGGTCGATGTCGGCGTGTGCGTTGGGGTCGATGCCACTGTTGGTGACGGTGTCTCGGTCGACGTCGCCTCAGCAGTCTCACCGGGCGGATCGAGCGATACCTCCGGAGTTGGCGTCACGACCACGGGCGGCGTCGTCCCGTTGGCCGCCCACGCAATGACCCCCACAACAACCAGTAATGCCAACCCTACCAAGATCAGCCACTTGCTCACTGTCATCCAGCGTTCCATATCTCTTCTTGCACCCGCCGTGTTAGCCCGAAGTTTGGTTGCAGGACTATCATACCACTACCCCTGGCCGTCGCAACTCCGGCCTAGGTCGGAACGGCCCTCGGGCCACAATAGCCCGCCGGCGCACGGCGCGGCGCGTAGAGACCCGACGGGATCTGAGCGGCAGGCCGCGTCCCGCTTCTCCTTGACCCGAGCGCTATGCCCGGCTATGATGTACTCAATGGCCAAGGGCAAGGTGGGTCTGGGGCGAACTGGGGAGCTTCTGGTCGTGCGGGCACTGCACGAGCAGGGTTACGAGATTGTGGCCCAGAACTGGCAGTGTCCCCACGGTGAGGTGGACGTCGTCGCCCGGCGCGGAGAACACCTCTACTTCATCGAGGTCCGAACCCGCCGCAGCCTCGCGGAGCCTCTGCCCGAACACAGCCTGACTCAGCGCAAGCTTGCGCGGATGGAGATCGTTGCCCGCACGTATCTAGGCACGCATGTCAGCGAGCGCCAGTTCATCTGGCATCTCAGCTTTGCGGCCGTGGCGATGGACCGGGCCGGACGCCTGCGCCGCATCACCTTCTACCCGGATCCCACCGCACCCCCCGAGGAGCTCCTGCACCACGCATAGTTCAGTGGGCTCTGCCTAGTCCTTCCAGTCCGGATGCGCGTACAACTCATCCTGCACGATGCTGGGCTTGGGCAGCGCGCTTGCGGGATACTGTGTGGTGCCGCCCACCTCGTAGATGGCAATCCGGAAGATCGCTCGCGCCATATCATCCCACGACGGGAGGGCGTAGCGCGTCATCAGGTACGCCTCCTGAGTCGACCCGACGATCCACGGATCCATGATCTTCACATCGGCCGCGTGCCAGGCTACCGCGCGTACCCAATGCTGCTGGTTCGATCCACCCGGCGTGAAGTCGACGTGGAGCACCACGATCTTGTCCTCGGACTTCAGGGGGTTCTCCAGTTTCTCAAACGGCGCCCGGCTGCTACGCGCGTCGATGTACTCCACGAGCCTGACCCCCAGCGCCTTCAGCCCATCGAACACGAAGAGGTTACGCTCCGAGCTACCGCGCGCTGCTGTATAGCCATCGTTGCGGGTCAGCCAGCGGTTCAGGCGCGGCGGATCGGGCGGTAGATTGTCGATTGTGACGCCCCTGTCCGCCAGGCCCGATGCCACTGAACACATCAGGCAACCGTTCTTCCCAATCGTCGTGCTGCTCTGCCCGAGCATAATCCGCTGCCAGGCGTCATCCAGTTGCGAGTAACGCGTGTAGCCTCCATCTGCGTCAACTGCCATGCCTATCCTCCTCGTGGGTCTGCCGGGCCCACAACAGCCCGGACACACTCTGCCCCGATCATAGCCCGCCCCACCCTGCGCGCAAGCCGCAGGCCCCAGTACCGGCGACCTTGGGGAATCCCCGCGCGTGGCACGCGCCCCGTGGTCCCGCCCCTCCCCGCCTTGCCGCTCCTCCCCACATCCGCTACAATGCCCCTATGGCCCACACCCGCCGGATTCCGCTCGTCGCCATCGTCGGCCCCACTGCGGTGGGCAAGACCGCCCTGGGTATCGCGCTCGCGGAGGCCTTCGGCGGCGAGATCGTCTCCGCCGATTCGCGCCAGTTCTACCGGCAGATGACCATTGGCACCGCCAAGCCCACCCCAGACGAACTGGCCCGCGCACGCCATCACCTGATCGACATCGCCGACCCCGACGAGACGGTGGGGCTTGCCCAGTTCCTGGATCTGGCTCACGCGGCCATTCGTGACATCGACGCGCGTGGATGCCTGCCGTTCGTCGTTGGCGGCACAGGCCAGTATGTCCGGGCCCTCCTCGAAGGCTGGCAGGTGCCCGAAGTTCCGCCTGACCCTGCCCTGCGCGACGCACTGACGCGGCAGGCCGAGTCGGATCCCGACGGCCTGTGGGCCCGTCTCCTTGAGCTTGACCCGGAGGTCGCCGGCTTCATCGACCCGCGCAACCTGCGCCGCGTGGTCCGCGCGCTCGAAGTCACGCTCGTGACCGGCAAGCCCTTCTCAAGCCTGCGGCGGCGCGTGCCGCCCCCCTACCGCACACTCCGGCTCGGGCTCACGCTGGAGCGGACCGCGCTCTACGCGCGCGCCGACGCCCGCGTCGACACAATGATCGCGGCCGGCCTGGCCGAAGAGCTCACGCGCCTTCTGGCGGCGGGCTACGACTGGAGCCTCCCGGCGATGTCGGCTTTGGGCTACGCACAGTGGCAACCCTACTTTGCGGGAGAAGCCACCCTCCCCGCGGTCGTCGAGCGCATCAAGCTCGACACGCACGCCTACATCCGCCGGCAGTACGCCTGGTTCCGCCCCGGTCGCGGCGACGTCATCTGGTATGACGCATCGGACCCCGACTTGATCGCCAGGGCATCACAGACCGTCGCCACCTTCCTCGCCTCGCCGGGGCCCGCGCGCTCCTGAGCTGATCGCCCCCCAAGACCCATCACGCGGCGCCTGCGTCTGGCGGCCCGTACCGTACCGATGGCTCAGCGTCCTGCTCGGTCCTCTGCAACTTCGTCCCAGATGCTTCGCCGCTGTCCGTTCGCCGCCAGAAACTGATCGCGTTTCCCCTTGACACATCCCGGCCTCGGGGTATCATTCCCCAGTCTGATCTCGGTTTCAGCCAGGGAAGAGCCACGAGCTGTGGCGTTTCCGCGAACGACATCCCCCACAGTTTGGGATTCCGGAGGACGATTGAGCGAGACGTTCCGCGTTGAGGTGTACTGGCATGGTGGGGTCGACGGGCGGGTCACCGATCTGCTGGACCAGATCGCGCCCCTTGGCATCGAGGGCGTCAAGGGCGCCCGTGTGAGCAATCTCTACTTCATCCGCGGTGATCTGGCATCTGACGATGTCGAACGTATCGCCTGGGCGCTTCTCACCGACCCTGTCGTCGAGGGATACCTCTGGACGCGGGTGCTGGACCACGCCACAGGCGCCGCTGCCGACTCCGTCGTTGAAGTCGGCTTCCACCCGGGCGTCACCGACCCCGTCGCTACCCACCTTCTGCGCCGCGCGCGGCTTCTCGGCATTGAGGGCCTCCAGGCAGTCACGACTGCCACGCGCTACCAGTTCGACGGCGACCTCAGCCGTGCCGATCTGGACCGGCTCGCGCGCGAGCTACTGTGCAACACCGTGATCCAATCCTACACGCTAGGCGAGCTGCAACCGGCGTTTGTGCCTGATGCTGCGCCGAGCGACGCGGTCGACATCGTGCCAATCCGCGACCTGACCGGCGATCAGCTCCGAGCCTTGAGCACCGACCGGGTCCTCTTCCTCTCGCTCCCAGAGATGCAGGCCATTCAGTCCGAGTTCCGGGCAGCCGGTCGCGACCCGACCGACATCGAACTGGAGATCCTCGCGCAGACCTGGTCGGAGCACTGCCTGCACAAGACCTTCAAGGCAGCCATTGACTTCCACCGTGAGGGCGGCATGCCTCGCGTTGGGCCCGGCGCACCCGCCGTGACGCCCAACCGCGAAACCGTCCCTAGCCTGATCGGCGGGTACTTGCGCGCCGCAACCGAGCGGCTGGCACGCCCCTGGGTGCGGTCAGCGTTCGTCGATAACGCCGGCATCATCGATTTCGACGACACGTACGAGGTCTCGTTCAAAGCCGAGACGCACAACCATCCATCGGCGCTGGAGCCCTTCGGCGGCGCAAACACCGGCGTGGGCGGCGTGATCCGCGACATCATCGGCGTCTCCGCCAAGCCGATCGCCAACACCGACGTGCTCTGCTTCGGCCCGCTCGACCTGGACGCTGACCGCGTCCCCGGCGGTTCGCTGCATCCACGGCGCATCGCCCGTGGCGTCGTCGCCGGCATCGAGGACTACGGCAACAAGATGGGCATCCCCACGGTCTCGGGTGCCATCCTCTACGATGAGGACTATGTGGCCAATCCCCTGGTCTACTGCGGGTGTGTGGGTATTGCGCCCAAGGGACTGCACTGCAACGCCCCCCGTCCTGGCGACCGCATCGTCGCGCTCGGCGGGCGCACCGGACGCGATGGCATCCACGGCGCCACCTTCTCTTCAGCCGAGCTGACCCACGACACGGGGACCACCGTGGGCAGCGTCGTTCAGATCGGCGATCCGATCACGGAGAAGGCTGTGCTCGACGCGATCCTGCAGGCGCGCGACGAAGGGCTCTACACCGCCATCACCGACTGCGGCGCCGGGGGCTTCTCCTCCGCAGTCGGCGAGATGGGCAAGGACGTCGGCGTTGACGTAGAGCTGCAGCACATCCCACTCAAGTATCCCGGGCTCAGGCCGTGGGAGATCTGGCTCTCCGAGGCTCAGGAGCGGATGGTCATCGCCGTCCCGGAGTCCAACCTGGCGCGCCTCGCCGAGATCTGCGCCACCTACGACGTCGAGTGGACCGTGATCGGGTTCTTCAGCGGCGACGGCACGCTCCGCATCCGCTATGGGGGCACCATCGTCGCCGATATGCCGATGGACTTCGTCCACGAGGGTTGGCCGCGGCTCACGCTGTCCGCCGTATGGACGCCGCCGACGGTGCCCGATCCGCAGTTTCCCGCCTCGCTCGACCTGGAGGCAGTCCTGCTGCGGGCACTGGCCCATCCCGACGTCGCGAGCAAGGAAGACGTCATACGTCGCTACGACCACGAGGTGCAGGGCGCGACCGTCGTCAAGCCACTGGTAGGGCTGCTGGATGATGGACCGTCCGACGCCGCGGTTCTGCGCCCACTGATGACCGGGGGCCCACGTGGCCTGGCGCTCGGCTGCGGGATCAACCCGCACTACGGGCAGCTCGACCCGTACGCGATGGCGTGGGCCGCCGTCGATGAAGCGCTCCGCAACGTCGTTGCAGTGGGGGCCGACCCCGAGCGGGTGGCCCTCCTGGACAACTTCTGTTGGGGCAACCCCGCCCTCCCGGATCGCTTGGGGGGCCTGGTCCGCGCGGCTCAGGGCTGCCACGACGCCGCGCTCGCCTACGGCACGCCCTTCATCTCAGGCAAGGACAGCCTCAACAACGAGTTCGTCGACGCTCAGGGCGTCAAGCGGACGATCCCGCCGACGCTCCTGATCTCGTCATTGGGCATGGTCGACGACGTGCGCACGTGCGTCACGATGGACCTCAAGCAAGCCGGCGATGCCGTCTATCTGGTCGGCGAGACACGCGCCGAGCTGGGAGGCTCGCTCTTGCACAGGCTGTTCGGTGGTCTGAGCGGCACGCCGCCCGCACCGGTGCCCGACGCGCCCGAGAGTCTGCGTGCGCTCCACCGCGCCATCGGCCAGTCGCTGGTGCGCGCGGTCCACGACCTCTCGGAAGGCGGCCTGGCAGTGGCAGGGGCCGAAATGGCCCTTGCAGGCCACCTCGGGCTCGCGCTCGATTTGACCGCCGCGCCGCGGGGCGCGATCTCGCCCTCCCTTGGCTCCAACGGTGTCGACACCGACACTGTCCTCCTCTTCTCCGAGAGCAGCGCCCGCTTCCTGGTCGAAGTCGCGCCCGAGGCCGGTCCGGCATTCGAAGCCGTGCTGGCGGGCCAGCCGTGCGCCCGCGTCGGCACCGTCACGCCGGACCAGCGCCTGCGAATCACCGGCGTCGAGGCTGCCGTCCTGATTGACCTACCCGTCGAACTCCTCGCGGCGGCGTGGCGCTCCACCGAGGTAGTTTGACATGCTGCCTGGCTATGGATTGGTGTCGAGAGCAACGATGGAGGCCCTGTAGCGTGCACCCCCGTGTCCTGATCCTGCAAGCAACCGGTACCAACCGCGACGGCGACGCCGCCTACGCCATAGAGCTGGCAGGTGGCACGCCCGTGACCCTGCACGTCAACCAGCTCCGTGCCCATCCCGAGCTGCTCCAGCAGTTCCAGATGCTCCTTCTGCCCGGGGGCTTCTCCTATGGCGATGCCCTGGGCGCCGGGCGGTTGCTCGCCGCCGACATGCGCTGGCTCTTCCAGGAGCCACTCGCCGCCTTCGTGGCTGCAGGCAAGCCCGTGTTGGGCATCTGCAACGGCTTCCAGGCCCTGGTGAAGAGCGGCTGGCTGCCCGGCCCTCCCGATGGCGCGCTGCGTGCCACGTTGACGCGCAACGTCTCCAACCGCTTTGAGTGCCGGTGGGTGCGATTGGATCCCAACAGCAGCAGCCCTTGCGTCTTCACCCGTGGACTCACAGAGCCGATCACCTGTCCTGTCGCCCACGGCGAAGGGCGCTTTGTCCCGCGCGACGAGACCACACTTGCCGAGCTGACAGCGGCGGGCCAGGTCGCCGTCACCTATGCGACAGCCGGTGGCAGCCCACCCACCTATCCGGCCAACCCCAACGGGTCGACCGCCGATATTGCCGGGATCTGCAACGCTGAGGGGACGGTCTTCGGCCTGATGCCCCACCCCGAGGATCACGTGCTGCCCGAGCAACATCCCCGCTGGGCTCGCGGCGAGCGTGGCCACCTCGGCCTGGCCCTCTTCGAGCAAGGCGTCCGTTACGCCGCCGGCCTGTAGGTGACCGAATGGCCCACACGCAGACTTACAACGCGCAGCGCAGGCCGCAGATCCCGCCATGCGGCGCGTCTCAGAGTTCCGCCAACCAGATGGAGACCCTATGTTGACCCTGCACATGCTCCGCGAACGCATTCCACAGGCCCTACAGCGGCTGGATGTCGACTGGCCTCACGCACGACTCAGCGGCAAGGTGCGCGAGACGTTCGTCCTGCCCGATCAACGCCGGTTGCTCGTGACCACCGACCGGCTCTCGGCCTTCGACGTGGTCCTGGCGGCGCTGCCCTATAAGGGCCAGGTGCTCAATCAGCTCAGCGCCTTCTGGTTTGAGCACCTTGCCGATATTGTCCCCAGCCACCTGCTCGAGGTGCCCGACCCCAATGTGAGCCTCGTGAGAGAATGCGAGCCACTCCCCGTCGAGGTCATCGTTCGTGGTTACATCACCGGCTCCACGAAGACCGCGTTATGGACACTCTACGCGGCGGGCCACCGCGAGATCTACGGCTACACCTTCCCCGACGGCCTGCGCAAGAACGATCGCCTGCCGGAGCCGATCATCACGCCCACCACCAAGGCCGGTCCCGGAGAGCACGACGAGCGCCTCACCCGGGCCGAGGTAGTCGAGCGCGGATACCTCGATGCACGGACTTGGGACATCGTCCAGCAGGTCGCGCTGGCGATCTTCCGCCGCGGACAGGCGGTCGCCGAGGCCGCCGGCTTCTGCCTGGTCGACACAAAGTACGAGTTCGGACGCGCCCCCGACGGCACCCTCATGCTCATCGATGAGGTTCACACGCCCGATTCCAGCCGCTTCTGGAAGGCCGACACGATGCACGACGATCAGCCTGACCAGTGGGACAAGGAGCACGTCCGCCTCTGGTACGCGCAACAGGGCTACCGTGGCGATGGGACTCCCCCGGCCCTGCCTCTTGACGTCATCGCCGAGGCAGCGCGCCGCTATATCGGACTCTACGAAGGCCTGACGGGGCGTGCCTTCGAGCCTGCGCCCTATCCCGCGGCGTCTCGTATCGCTGCCGCGCTCCAGGCCTATCTGGCCTGACAGCGACGCGCTATGGTGCAGGCTCCGTTACACGGCATCCAGCGGGCCAAGATCGCCAGCCGTCCGGACGATCCCGGTCAGCTCTATGCCCTCATGATCGAGACAGCAGGGCGAGCCAGGGCTGTGCGTCCGGCTTGCGGACTCTGAGGCCGCAACCCGATCAGGAATGTCAGGAGAGGAGATCACGATGCAGGTTGTCATCATAATGGGATCGCCCGCCGACCGCGACTTCGCCGGACAGATCGGTGAAGCGCTCGACAGCTACGGCGTCCCCTGGATTTCACGGGTCGCCTCTGCCCACAAGACGCCGCACTACCTCCTGGATCTGCTCGCCGCCTACGAGGCCGAGGACGCCCCCCGGGTGTACGTGACGGTCGCCGGGCGCAGCAACGCTCTGAGCGGGCTGGTCGACGCCGCCGTCACGGCGCCGGTCATCGCGTGCCCGCCCTATTCAAGCACCTTTGGCGGCGCCGACCTCTACTCATCGCTGCGCGCGCCTTCGGGCGTTGCGCCCGCCGTGGTGCTGGAGCCGGCAAATGCCGCACTGCTCGCCGCCAAGATCCTTGGCGTCGGCGACCCGGCGGTGCGCAGGCGCGTCGCGGCAGCGCAGGCACGGCAGCGCGACCGCCTTATCGAAGCCGATTCGGCAAGCCACTAGACCCTATCGTTGCATGTAGCCGGACGCCGTCGCTGGCCCCGGGGCAGGAGTGACACCATGGAGTACATCGAAGACAAGGCACACGACGCCTGCGGCATCTTTGGCATCTACGCACCAGGCGTCGACGTCGCACGCAGCAGCTTTTTCGCGCTCTACGCGCTACAACACCGCGGACAGGAGAGCGCTGGCATTTGCACCGTGGAGCGTGGCATCGCCCATATCCACAAGGGCGTCGGACTGGTCTCGCAAGTCTTCAACGAAGACAACCTGCAGGTGTTGCGCGGCAGCCTGGCGATTGGCCACACCCGCTATGCCACTACCGGTTCCAGCGCACGCCTCACCAACGCCCAGCCCTACCTGATCGAGACCGCGTTGGGCCCACTGGGGATCGCGCACAACGGGAACCTCACCAACACGCCGGCGCTGCGCCGCGACCTACTGCAACGCGGCGTCGGCCTCGTTTCCTCGTCCGACAGTGAGGTCATCACCCAGATGCTGGCGGGCGCCACAGGCACGACCTGGGATGCCCGCATCACCGACTTCATGACAGATGCGCAGGGCGCCTTTTCCCTAACCGTGATCACCCGTGACGCCGTCTATGCCGTACGCGACCCGTGGGGGTTCCGCCCCCTCTGCCTGGGCCGTCTCAACGGTACCGGCTGGGTCGTCGCCTCCGAGTCATGCGCTTTGGGTACGATCGATGCCACCTTCGAGCGTGAGATCGAGCCTGGCGAGATCGTGCGCCTGGGCCCCGACGGTGTCACATCGTGGCAGACGCCGGCGGCACCGCGCAAGGCCATGTGCATCTTCGAATACGTCTACTTCGCCCGCCCCGACTCCATCCTCGAAGGTCGCTCGGTCCACTGGGTGCGCCGCAAGATGGGCGCGCGGCTGGCACAGGAGCACGGCATCGACGCCGATATGGTCATCGGCGTCCCCGACTCTGCCACAGCCCACGCCATTGGCTACGCCAACGAATCAGGGATTCCCTTTGGCGAAGGCCTGATCAAGAACCGCTACATCGGGCGCACCTTCATCCAGCCCGATGAGCGCCTGCGCCGCCGCAAGGTCGCGCTCAAGTACAACCCCCTGCCCGATCTCGCCGGCAAGCGCATCGTCCTCGTCGATGACTCCATCGTGCGCGGTACCACCAGCGGCCCCATTGTGGCCTTGCTCCGCCAGGCTGGCGCGCGCGAGGTCCATATGCGCATCGCGTCGCCGCCTATCCGCTATCCGTGCTTCATGGGTGTGGATATGGCCAGTCAGGATGAGTTGATCGCCGCACGGATGTCGGTCGATGCCATCGCGCAGCACATCGGGGTGGATAGCTTGGCCTATCTGTCGCTTGAAGGACTCCGCAGTGTGGTGCCCCATCTTGGCAGTGACCACTGCCAGGCCTGCTTCACTGCCGACTACCCTGTCAAGATCGACCAAGCGGGCACCCGTGAAGCGTTTGACAACGGCAGCGGGGCACTGGACAGCGACTGATTCAACACCGAAGGAGACCACCCTATGCGCATACTCGTCATCGGCTCAGGTGGGCGCGAACACGCCCTTGTGTGGAAGATCGCACAATCGCCCCGTGTCAGCCACATTTTCGCCGCACCAGGCAACGGCGGGACGGCAGCCCTTGCCGAAAATGTCCCCATCGCTGACCACGACATCCCTGCGCTGGTCGCCTTTGCTCGCGAGAACAGGGTCGATCTGGCCGTAGTGGGGCCCGAGGCGCCCCTCGTAGCCGGCATCGTCGATGCGTTCCACGCCGCGGGGCTGCCCGCTTTCGGCCCCACCGCCGCTGCGGCACGGCTCGAAGGGTCGAAGGCATTCGCCAAGCAGTTCATGCTCGAGGAATCGATTCCTACCGCACCGGCAGAGATCTTCGACGATTATGCCGCAGCACAAGCAGCCCTGGCAAGGCACGCGGATCCCGTCGTCGTCAAGGCGAGCGGCCTGGCAGCGGGCAAGGGCGTGATCGTCTGTGATACCCCTGAAGAGGCACAGTCCGCGCTGCACGCCATCATGGTCGATCGGGCCTTCGGCAACGCGGGCGACCGTGTTCTCATCGAGGATCGACTCCACGGTGTTGAGACCTCGCTGCTCGCCTTCACCGATGGCACCACCGTTGTGCCGTTGCTGCCCGCCCGCGACTACAAGCGCGCGCTCGACGGCGACCGCGGGCTGAACACCGGTGGAATGGGTGGCTACGCGCCGGCAGGGACGTTGGTGTGGGCAGCGGCGAGCGGACAGCGACCTCCAGCTGGTACCGGAGCGCCGCGCACCCCGACCGTGGACGAGATCGTGGAGCGAGTGCTGCAGCCCGCGGTCGACGGGTTGCGACGTCGTGGCACGCCCTATGTGGGCGTGCTCTATGCCGGGCTGATGCTCACCGAGGCTGGACCGCAGGTGCTGGAGTTCAATGCGCGGTTCGGCGACCCTGAGACACAGCTGCTACTGCCGTTACTCGAGACCGATTTGGTCGACACAATGCTCGCGTGCATCGAGGGCCGCCTTGCCGGCACGGCCTTGCGCTGGGCCGGTGGCTACAATGTCGCCGTCGTCCTGGCCTCCGGAGGCTACCCCGAGGACTACGCGAAGGGCAAGCCGATCGAAGGGTTGAGTGCGGCTGCCTCCGAGCCCGTCATCACCCTTTTCCACGCCGGCACGCGCATCGACGAGAGAGGGCAAGTTGTCACCTCTGGCGGGCGCGTGCTCGCCGTCACGGCCACTGGCCCTACCCTTGAGGACGCCCGAACACGTGCCTACGCCGCCGCCGGGCAGATCCATTTCGAGGCGCTGCACTATCGCACCGACATTGCTGCACCCGAGACGCTTCGCGCTGCCCCCACTCACGCGGCACCTGGCGCATCGCACGACCGCTCCAGCGCCTACAGCGCCGCCGGTGTCGACATCGACGCTGGGGAGCGAGCCGTTGCCTTGATGAAGGACGCCGTGCGCCGCACCTATACCCCGGCGGTGCTGGGCGGCATCGGCGCCTTCGGCGGCTCCATGAGCATCGCCGAACTCAGCCACACCCACAATCTAGTGCTCGTGGCCACCAACGACGGCGTCGGCACCAAGACTATGATCGCCGAGGCGTTGGGCATCTACGACACGGTGGGCCACGATATCGTCAACCACTGCGCGAATGACGTGCTGGTGCAGGGCGCCCGCCCCCTGTTCTTCCTTGACTACATCGCCGCGGCGAAGCTCGATCCGGTGCAGGTTGCGACCGTCGTGGGAGGCTGCGCGGCTGCGTGCCAGGCCCTCGGATGTGTGCTGATTGGCGGGGAGACCGCCGAGATGCCTGGCGTCTACAACCCCGGCAGCTTCGACCTCGTTGGCACGCTAGTCGGCTGGGTCGACCGCGCACGTATGCTCGACGGCAGCGCGGTCCGTCCGGGCGACATCTGCCTTGGCTTGCGGTCGTCTGGCCTGCACACCAACGGGTTCTCCCTGGCGAGGCGGGTCCTGGCGGATCTCGGCTGGGATGCGATCCTGCCCGAGTTCGGTCGACCTCTCGGCGAGGTGCTCTTGGCCCCCCATCGCCCCTACCTGCGCGAGGTCGAGGCGCTGTGGGACGCCGGTGTGACGGTCCACGCGATGTCTCACCTCACCGGTGGCGCCTACATCGAGAACATCCCGCGCGTCCTGCCCGAGGGCGTGGGCGTGGTCATCGACCGCAGTGCATGGGAGGTGCCACCCATCTTCCGCCTGATCCAGGCCCGCGGCAACGTCCCCGAGCTGGAGATGTACCGCATCTTCAATATGGGTATGGGCATGGTGCTGATGGTGGCACCCGACGACGTCGACCGGGCACGCACCGCGCTGCCCGAGCTCGTCGTCATCGGCGAAGCCGTCGCCTGGGATGGCCATGGCCAGCGCGTGCGGCTCTAGCAACAGGAGGCCCGGATGACGGAGATCGTACTGGATGGCGCGTGGGAGCTCTGGGGCTTTCCCGAACGGGAGAGCCCGGTACAACACCCCGATGACCTCGCGACCCACGCCGGTGCCGCAATGGTCGGAATGGTGCCGGGCAACGTGGCGCTGGACCTGGAGCGAGAAGGCGTCCTCCCAGACCCGTTCTACGCAAACAACATCCACCTGCTGGCGCCCTACGAGCTCTATGAATGGTGGTACCGCCGCACGTTCGACGCGCCCCCCGAGGCCGCACGCCGGCTTACCGAATTGGTCTTCCATGGCGTCGACTGCATCGCCACCTACTGGCTCAACGGCGAGCTGCTGGGCAGCTCCGACAACGCCCTCATCGAGCACCGCTTTGATGTAACGGGTCGGCTACGGCTCGACGGGCCTAACGCCCTGGTCATACGACTGGCGTCGCCGGTGCTGGCCGCGGTGGACAGACCGTATGACCCCTCGATGGAGGCGTGGGGCTTCGGCGAGGAGCGCATCTGGATCCGCAAGGCCGCACACAGCTTCGGCTGGGACATCATGCCGCGGGCTGTCTCCGCGGGCCTGTGGCGCTCCGTCGCCCTGGTCAGCCGCGACGTTCACGAGATCGCCGATCT
Source organism: Anaerolineae bacterium (assembly GCA_034676805.1). Classification (GTDB taxonomy): domain Bacteria; phylum Chloroflexota; class Anaerolineae; order B4-G1; family SLSP01; genus PWVB01. The sequence continues at coordinate 29,465 of JAXDDO010000082.1, forward strand.
AACCTTCTTCACCCAGAGTCTGGCGCCGGACCGCGCCACCATGGGTCTCTACATCGAGGTCGCGACCGAGCCCGAGCGACTTCTCGACCTGCGGGTGCGCGTGCGGGGTGAGTGTGGCGCATCGCGCTTCGACGTCATCCGCCCCCTACGCTTCAAGGCCAGCACCCTCACCTTCGACGTCCCCCAACCGGCGCTCTGGTGGCCCGCGGGCTACGGCGATCCGGCCCTCTACGACGCGACCGTCGAGCTGCTGTGCGGTGATGAAGTACTGACAGAGCAAACGACGACGTTTGGCATCCGCACCCTGGCCCTGGAGCGCACCGATATCACCAGCACCGAGCGCCCCGGGGAGTTCCTCTTCCGCGTGAACGGCGTGCCTATCCTGTGCAAGGGCACCAACTGGGTGCCCCTCGACGCCTTTCACAGCCGCGATACGGAGCGCCTCACCGAGGTGCTGGCCATGGCGGCCGACCTGGGCTGCAACATGATCCGCTGTTGGGGAGGCAACGTCTACGAGGATAGCGCCTTCTTCGACTTCTGCGACCGCCGCGGTATTCTCGTCTGGCAGGACTTCGCGATGGCCTGCGCCCGCTACCCCCAGACGCCTGACTTTCGAGCCAAGATCCGCAATGAGGCCGTTGCCGTCGCGCGCAAGCTGCGCGGTCATCCCTCTCTGGCGCTCTGGTGCGGCGACAACGAGTGCGACATGCTTTTCCGCGACCCCTCTCAGAATCGCCTCACGCGCGAGACGCTGCCCGACGCCGTCTTCCAGGCCGATCCCTACCGCCCTTATCTGCCGAGCTCCCCCTACATTGCCCCGGAGGCGGCAGTATACCCCAACCGGCTAGACGTGACACCCGAGCAGCATCTGTGGGGACCGCGAGACTACTACAAGAGCACCTTCTATACCCAACACACGGCTCACTTTGTCAGCGAGATCGGCTACCACGGCTGCCCCAACCTGACGTCGATTCGCCGGTTCATCGACCCGGATCATCTGTGGCCCTACCACGACAACGACCAGTGGATCACCCACTGTACTGCGCCCGCCGGCGGAGACGACGACCGGAAGTACCGTGTCGCGCTCATGGCTAACCAGATCATGGAGCTCTTTGGCATCGCGCCCGACGATCTGGAGACTTTCATCCTCGCATCACAGATCTCACAGGCCGAGGCCAAGAAGTTCTTCATCGAGATGACGCGGCTCAAGAAGTGGCGGCGGACCGGGGTTATCTGGTGGAACCTGATGGACGGCTGGCCTCAGTTCTCCGATGCCATCGTGGACTACTACTTTGGCAAGAAGCTTGCATACCACTACGTCAAGCGTGTGCAACAGCCTCTCTGCCTGATGGTCGACGAGCCGGAACACTGGCACGTGCGCGTCATCATGGGGAACGACAGCCTCCAGCCCGCAACCGGCGATTATCGTGTCTGGGATGCCGACACCGGCGAGACGCTGCTGGAAGGCGCCTTCACCAGTCCCGCCAACGCCAACACCACACTGGGTGTCGTCCCAGTCTCGCACAGCGACCGGCGCATGTTCCTGATGACCTGGACCGTCAACGGGCACAGCTATGGCAACCACTACCTGCTGGGCGCGCCCGCCTTTGACCTGACCGACTACCGCCGGTGGTTGCGCCAGGTCGCTGCGCTCGCGCCATCCTTCGATCCTGACGCCGTGGGGCGCTAGGGACATCTTTCGAGCAAGGAGGCCACCATGACCGGCTCCCCGACCCGTATCGCCGTCCTGATATCCGGCAGCGGCACGAACCTACAAGCCATCATCGACGCGATCGAGGCCGGTGAGCTGCCCGGCATCGAGATCGCCGTGGTCGTCTCCAACCGGCGCGAGGCCTATGGCAGCAAACGCGCCATCGCCCACGGTCTGCCGCTCGTTTACTTCCCGCTCCTGCCCTACAGCAAGGCCGGGCGCCCACGCAGCGACTACGACGCCGACCTCGCCACCATCGTGCGCGGCTTCGGCGCCAAGTGGATCGTCCTGGCGGGCTGGATGCACATCTTCACCAATGCCTTCATCCAACATTATCCCGGGCGCATCGTCAACCTGCATCCGGCACTGCCCGGCACCTTCCCCGGCACCGACGCCATTGAGCGCGCCTTCGAGGCCTACCAGCGCGGCGAGATCGCGCATACCGGGGTCATGGTGCATCTCGTGCCCGACGAAGCGGTGGATGCCGGTCCCGTTGTCGCCCAGGTGGATGTCCCCATCCTGCCCGATGACACGCTGGAGGCGCTCGAGGCGCGCGTCCACGCGACCGAGCATGCTCTACTGATCTGCACGCTACGCGACCTGACCGGCGCTACGTAGCCCACGGCAGCCACCTCAGGCCAGGTCGTACAACCCCAGAGCGTTCTCGCGCAGCACCATCTGTGCCAGCGACTCAGCGCGCGATTGCGTGATCTCGCCGGACCTTAGCATCCGGGTCAGGGCCAGCGTCAGTGCGTCGCGTGAGCTTCGCGTCGTGAGCCAGAGCTTCTCCTCCCAACTGGCGAGCGGGGTATCGTCAGGATAGGCATCGGTGCCAAAGAGAATCTTCTCTGGATACCACCCAAGCCACGCCTCCAGCACCTCACTAAGCGCCCGCGTTGAGCGCAGGAAGGTCTGCGAGGAGAAGTCGGCGTAGACATTGGGTTTCATGAGCATGACGCCCGCCTCGCGCTCAAAGGGCCAGCCCCCGTGGAGCATCACGAACGTCGTGTCACGGAGCGCTGGATCGTCGAAGGTGGGCTCGAGCAGCAGCGGATTGGCCCCCGCAATCGCGAAACGGGGATCGGCCCCCACGCCGGTATGGATGTGGACGGGAAGCCCGAGGCGCCCAGCCTCGCGGGCGGTCGCGCGGAAGAGATAGTCCTCCAGAGACTTGGTGTCCTCAGCAGTAACGGAGCCCGCACGAACGAGGTGGCCATAGGCCGCTGCTGCACTCACGGTCGTGACCGCAGCGACATCGAGGGAGCGATGGTAGGCGATGCCGAACTTGATCGCCACGGCGCCGGCGGCCTGCCACTCCTCGAGCTGCGGCAGCACCACGTCGTTCAGGTAGGCGTCCAACGTTGCGGGCAGTTGGCAGCCCCGAGCACGCGCTGCCTCGCGCGGCGAGAGCACGTCCTGGGCGTGCGGCACCCAGCGGAAACGTGGGGCAGTCTGTCCAGGCCCCAATCCGGGCATGTTGACAAATTGGACGTCAACACCAGCCTGGTCGAGCACCCAGGCAGGATACCCCTCGCCCCTTTCGACCATCAGCGAGAGCTTGGTTCGGAGCGCCTCGCGGGCGTGGGCATCGGCCATGTCGTCATACGGATAGCCGTAGAGCGCGCGCCAGGCATCGAGGTACTCGGGGTTGGTAACGCGCAGGCGGACCGGATAGGGGAAGGGCGTCTGGCCCAGGGGATCAGGCCGGTCGGCCTCAGACGGGTCGGGCATGCGGGCAGGCAGGGTGTGGGCGTGGTGGTCCACCGCTCGTATCAGCGCGATCATCGCGCGGAGATCGGGATCGCCTGCAGCGCAGTCGTACGCCTCAGCGTGGTTCGGAACTGCGGTGTCATCTATCGTAGCTCGCCGCATGCTCTCACCCCCTATCTACTGCCCGGCGTCCTCGCGCGAGACGAACACGAAGATGCTTCCATCGGACTCATCCGGCACGATCTGCACCGTCATCTGCTTACCTCCCAGCACCCATACGCTGGTAACCATCTCCTCGGACGTCGGAGGCTCGTCTGCGAGTGCCCAGCCCGCTTCAGGCAGGGCTTGCTTGTAGAAGGCGTGCACATCGCCCGCGGTGACGCCACCGGCGACCACAAACGCGACGTCATCGGGCGACCAGCTCTGCACATCGGCGTCCGGATAGAGCGGTACCTCCTCGACTAGCCCTCCAACCTCAGGAGGCCTAACCACGATGCGCTGATTGGCCTCCGTGAACTCCTGGCGTATGAGGAACGTGTCGGCACCATCTCGGAAGGGACCGTGCAGCTCCAACACCAACCGCACCACGAAGGCCGGGAGGTCAGCCTCATCCGCAATCCAGAAGCTGCCCACGACGCTGTCGACGGCGGACGGTATATCCGTATCGCCCAACCGCAGCGCCTCCCAGTTTCCGGCATAATCCGTCTCAAAGTGGCGCGTCTGGCATCCGTTGACCGTCTCGCGACCCACATACTCATAGTCGCCCTCTCCGAGACCTGCAACCCAATGGTGGCTTATGTTGAAGTAGTCCAGCAGAGCGCCCTCCTCCGCAGCGGCGTCGGTCGGGTCGAGCACCATCCAGGAATCGCCATAGCCCGACCATAGCTGGCCCCCGGCAAACACGGTCTTGTAGGATTCGCCCTCTGAGTCGATGCTGGACTGCCACGCCTCCGGATCGCTTGTGGTTGTGCGCTCGATCAGAATCAGGTCCTCTGTGACGTTTTCATCCTGGGCGAGCTGCCACGAGAGCCGCAGCCGATAGCTATCCAGCTGCTCTCGACCATCGCGGTCGACGCGCAACACGCCGTCGTCGGCCAACTGGTCGCCGTCCCCTTGATCGTTCTCCCCACCCACGGTTCCTGGCGTAGACACAACCGCTGCTGTCGCCGTCACGGTGGGCGATGCCGTCCGCTCTCGCGCCGCGCTCCTGTTGAGGGCTGCCACGATCAGCGCCAGAGTCGTGATGCCGACCAGCACCACCGCTACGCCCCCCGTAATCCAGACCCATGCGGGCACGCACCCGCGCTTGGGCCGAACCTTCTCGGCCTCCTCCGGCATCCGCTGCGTTGCCGTCCGCGCCGGCGCCAGGGTGCCTGAGACTTCCTCATCAGAGATCCCCAGGTTCTCAGTCGGGGGCGGCTTCCGTATAGCTACCGCCGCGTGCACCGGTGTCTCCCTTGGACGCGACCGCGGATCCGGCGCCTGGCTGTCGGGCGACTTGGTCGTAGCTGTCAGCCCATGGGCCATCGCGCGGGCGTCGGTCCAGCGATCGTCGATCGCCAGCGTCATCGAGCGCGAGATCGCAGCATCCACCTGCGGGGTGACCCTGCCGTTCAGCTCGGACGGTGTCCGGAACTGCTTCGGGTAGACCATCCGGTCGCTCGCCGTTGGAGGCGCCTGCCCTGTCAGCGCGTGGTAGAGCGTCGCCCCCAGGCCATAGAGGTCACTCCGCGGGTCTGTGTGATGGCCCTGGGCACCCCACTGCTCTGGAGGTGCGTACTCCGGTGTTCCCATGCCTCGCACCACCGTCCTGGTGTGTGGATCGGATGGGTCCCACAGCTTCACCAGACCAAAATCGACCAGAACCGCGTTACCGTCAGGGCTGATGACGACATTCTGCGGCTTGATATCGCGATGGATCACCCCCTGCGCGTGGCAGTACGCCAGTGCGTCCAGCAACTGCCCGGCCCACACCAGGACCTGCGCCTCCGGCAGAGCACCTTCACGTTCGATTCGGCCCGCCAGGCTCTCGCCCTCCACATAGGCCATCACCAGGTAGTCGTTGCCCCGCTCTTCGAAGTAGTCGGTCACCGGAACGAGGTGCGGGTGAGATAGTTTGCCCAGCGTCAGGGCCTCCTGCCGGAACTGTGCGCGCAGGTGCGCCAAGGTAGCCGCGTCTAGGCCGGGCTGAGGAACCATCTCCTTAAGCGCCACGGCTTTTTCGAGTCGCGTGTCCCACGCACGATACACTGCGCCCATGCCGCCCTCACCAAGCAGCGCCACCACGCGATAGCGATTCTGGAGGACTTGTCCGGTCGTCAAGCTCATTGTGCGGTTCTCCTCAATCTGTACCCTTGGTTATGCTCCTGGCGCTCCGCGCCGCCGCAGGGCTGCCACAGGGATGCCATACCCGCCTCCGTATGTGACACGACGAGTTCTCTCGACTGCACCGGCTCACCGGGCGGGTACGTAGATCTCGTATCGCCTTGGCAAGGCGGTGCGCTGCTTGTAGAGCAACAGGACTGCGGGCCCTTCGAAGGGCGCGCGCAACGCCGCGCGCTGGTACACGGTGTGCGGCGAGTCCGACTTGACGCGTAGCGGCGCACCCGCGACGGTCACGCCGGTCGCCGGGTTGAGCCACTCGACCCCGAACTCGCCATCCAAGCCCGTCAGGTCGAGCCCTTCGGAGCCGCCCGCTGGGAAGAAGCACACGTACTGCTGGTTCGGGTTAGCCAGACAGTAGGTGGACGTACAGAACTCCTGGTCCGGGACACAGCGATTGAGATCGAACGAACGGGCGATGTTGCGCGTGTAGCCCAGGTTGCGGCGCACATCGTCCCATGCGTAGTAGTAGCGCTGATTGCGCGTGGTGTCCCCATCCTGCCACCAGTCCAAGTCGCCGGGAATCGGCTCCCACGGGTCCATGAACAGGACGTTCATCCCGCGGGTGAAGCTCTTCCAGATCCAGCCAACCTCACAACCGTGCCCCCAGAGGTGGTCGGTGTCGGTTAGCATCACCTTCTCGCCGGTGGCTGCCGGCGGGTTGTAACGATACTCGAACCCGCCGCCGTTTGAGGGAGAGACCCAGTCCGCCGATGTCCTGAAGAGCGCTTCGTTGATCTGGTCGCCCCCCTCGGGCGTGATCCCGATTGGGTGCTGCTTGGACAGCGTCCGCTCGTAGGCCCGCACGTACTGGGCCATGTGCTCCTGCCAGGCCAGTGCCTCGGGGGTGTTGGGCACCTCATTGCAGATCTCGTAGAGCACGTTGTCAAGGTCGTTGACAGCGTCGATGACCCAGCGCACGAGCTGCTTCTGTACTTCCAGGATCTGGGGGCAGTTCAGCGAGAAGACGCCCACGTAGTTTCCGGCATAGATGCCGTCAGTTGCGAGGGGATCATCGGTGATGCCGTTGACGTTGTTTGCCGGGTTGAAGACGTGGTGCTCCCACGGCTGCTGGTCCGGCGTGGCCCACTTGAGCGCCCACGCCTCGAACAGCATGATGCTGACATAGATGCCGTGGGCTGCCGCCTGCTCAACCCGCGAACGCAGCCGGTCGAAGTAGGCCTGCGAGCGACGCGTGAGGTCGAACCTGGGTTGCCCGTCGTTGGCTAGGCCGGGCCCGGTGCGCTCGAACGGGAGCGGGTCGAATAGCGTCGGGACGGTGTTCCAGGGGCAGTTGCGCGAATAGAGCGCGAACTGCCAGAACCGCAGAAAGTTGTGGCCGTGGTCGGCGAGCATCTGGAGAAAGCCGGCGTAGTCCGCGGCGTGGCGCGGCTCGCCCTCGAGCCACATATCCTGCATGACAGCCCAAGTGTGGGATCCGGTCAGGTAGACTCCAGCGCCCGATGCATCGGTGAAATAGCGCGGATTGGCCGGGTTGTGGCGCAACGGACCGTTGAATGCCATGGTGGCCTCCTGGGTTGTGGCACGACGGAAGATCGCGTGTCTGACACTGCGGTCAGTGTACGCGAGTTGGTAGGTGTGTCAAAACCCGAGGATCGAGCACAGCGTGCGACGATCCCGGCGATGGCGCCCCGGACTAGTGCTCCTGGTGCCAGCGGGCAAAGTGGTCCGCGTGCGTCGACAGATAGGCGCCCGGCTTGTAGAAGGTATCGTAAAACGCCAGGTCGAGATGATGCGCCTGCAGGTACGTGATCAGGAAGGTGGAGGGCACCGTCCCGGGGAACTTACCGAAGCTATCGTACACGTACTGCGCCTGAAGCGCCACGCACGCCTTGAAACGCTCATCGTGGACCTGGGCGGCCTCCCTCACCTTGCGGCTCTCCTTCCACGGACCGGGCGTGCCGGGACTGAAGGGGCCTCCTGGCCCGAACTTGCGCTCGACCAGCGCCTCCACCGCGGCGCGCATGTCGTGATAATGAGGAGGACAGCAGCCCTCCATGACGCCCGGCAGCCCTGTGGGGTTCGGATAGGGCCATCGGTCGTCAGTATCGTAGTGGAAGCCGAGGCCCGGCACGTCAGGATCGCCGCTCGCCCCCAGAACGCTGAAGGCATCGACATCGTTGAACATCCAGCCGCCCAACCCCATCGCCTGGAGCATCAGCGCGCCGGCATAGCAGCTCGTTCCCAACTCCACCGTAAGTTCCGAGAGCGACCACTGCTCAACGAATGTGATTGGCCACACGTTCTGGACGTCGACGATGTCATCGTAGTGCTCGATCCCAGGGATGGCACGACTGTTGATGTCATCGTACAGGACGAGGCCATTCTGGAGCATGTAACACAGGTTGAGCAAGACGTGCTGGGCTAGGTCACCAACGGGGATGACGAGCAACGTGCCAGGGTGGTTCACGACCCAGGTGTTATGTGCCTCGATTACGTTACCTCCTAGAACTGCCACAGGAAGCTTGACACCCAGAAGACCACGACCACGATGAAAAACGCCCGCATCGCCCGAAACGAAGACACGATCCCTGCAGGCGGACGGGTGCGGTACTGGCTGAAGCCCAGTTGTTCCTCGAGCTCTGCCGCGCGCCTCACAAAGTGGTTCCAGTAGGCCTGAGTCCGCTCCTGGTGTATCCAGAAGAGCAGGGTTACGATGAGCCCACCCGCCCTGAGCATGAGGGCCGCCGGCATGGGCAGCGTTGCGCTGTGGCCGGCAAGCAGGTTCAGTAGGAATCCGGAGATGGCGAGGTAGACCGTCAACATAGCAAAGCGCAACGACTGGAACTGCCGCTGGTTGGCGCTGGCATCCAGATACTCATCCTTGGGATCACCGGTGGGCATAGGCCCTCCTTTCGCACAGATGCATCAACGCCATCGTAGCACAACCCGATGGAGTGCTCGCGCTGGACCTGGTTCGCGGTACGATTGGCATGGTTGGGCTCGAGTTGAACTGAGGGCGAGTCTCACCCACGCGACGCCAGAACGTGCATTGACTTCCCAGACCCCACAGCCTATACTGTAGCCGCCCACAGGCTCAGGCAATGGGCCGGGTCAGCGCTCTGGCGGGTGAGTCCTCACTGACGGGCATGAGCGCTCTGGCCTGCAACCGCGAGCTGCAGCGCATCGGGGTGTCTTGGGCATGCTCAGCAGCCGTGGACGATGGAGGGAATATGGAAGGGTCTTCCCGGCGCACAGGCATCGATGTCATCGGCGATGCCCCCTGGGGCACACACTTCTGCCAATTCTACGAAGGCAGACAGGACCTCATCGATATCCTCGTACCCTACCTAAGGCAGGGCCTGGTCGACAACGAGTTCTGCATGTGGATCACGTCCGAGCCGTTGCAGGCGGAAGAGGCAACGGCGGCGTTGAGAGCGGCTGAGCCGAACCTTGACGACTACCTCAACCGTGGTCAGATCGAGATTCTGGACTACACCGAATGGTACAAACGCGCCGGCAAGTTCAACGCAGAGCAGGTGCTCCAGGGTTGGGTAGACAAACTGGACTCCGCCCTTGGCCGGGGCTTCGCCGGGCTGCGCCTGACCGGCAACACCTTCTGGCTCGAGAAGCAGGACTGGGCCGACTTCACCGCCTATGAGGAGGCCATCAACCGCATCATCGGCCGCTATCGCATGCTCGCCATCTGCACCTACGCCCTTGAGAGGTGCGATGCTATCCAGGTGATGGACGTGGTGAGTAACCACCAGTTCGCCCTGGTCAAGCGCGCCGGAACCTGGCAACTGATCGAGAGCAGTGAGCATCAGAAGACCGAAGCCGCTCTGAGGGGCGCAGAACGACGCTACCGTGAGTTAGTGCGCCACGCCCCAGCAGCCATCTACGAAGTTGATCTCACTACCGGACGCTTCACCACCGTCAACGAAGCGATGTCGCAAATGCTCGGCTACAGTCGCGAGGAGCTTCTCGCGATGGACCCGTTTGATCTCTTGGATGCGCAAGGGCGTGCGCTCTTCCAGGAGCGCATCGACACATGCCTCAGCAACAGCCTCCCCGACGCCGGAGTCGAGTGCAAGGTCTTCACGAAAGACGGTCGTGCCCTTGAGGCAGTGCTGAACGCAACTTTCACCACAGACGAGGACGGACGGCCGCTCGGGGCCACGGTGGTGGGTCGCGATGTGACAGCGCGCCGGCAGGAAGAGCGGCGCAACCAGCGCTATAACCGTGTCCTGCAAGGCATCAACCGGATCTTCGAGCAGGCCATGCGCGCAGAAACAGAGGAAGCCCTCGGCACCACGTGCCTCGAGGTCGCCCTGGATGTAACACAGAGCGCATTCGGCTTTGTCGGCGAGGTCGGTGCCGACGGGCAGCTACACGACATCGCCATCAGCGATATCGGGTGGGATCAGTGCCGCATGGCCGGTCTGCGCGGACACACCGGCGCCCCGGGTAGTTTTGTGCTGCGCGGGCTCTACGGGTGGGTTATCGACAGCGGCAGCAGCGTCTTCACGAACGCCCCTTCG
>JAXDDO010000083.1:0-83776 GCA_034676805.1 Anaerolineae bacterium
AGTTTCGGCCCGAGCTCATTGACCACATAGTTGCGCACAGCCTGGAAGGCGCGCACGACCTCGTTTTTGACGAACGTCGCGATCCTCCCCCACGCCTCTTTGTTCTCTTCAACCTCATCGAACACCTTGATCAGCGCCTTCAGGATCAGGTCCGTCGTGAGGTTGATAATCGTCCCGAGCCCGCGGATGATGGGACCCAGAATCGGCCCCAGGATCTTCGCTACCTCCTCCAGCGCCGGGATGACGTGTTCGTTGACCGTGTCCTTGAGATTGGTCCAGTAGCCAATGAAGTCGATGCCGGTGATGTTCGTCAGCCATTGGGCGATGGTGTTGAGTTTGCTCTCTAGCGGCATAGCTTTGAAATCACGCCAACTGTTCAGGAATCCTGTGAAATCGATGCCTGTGATGTTGGTGAGATATGCCGCAATCCGATCCATTTTCTCCTCGAAGGGCATATGGAGGAACTCCTCAATCGCTTTCTTCCACGCCTCGAACTCCTCGGAGAACCCGCCTTTCTGCATCTTGCCGGGTTTGCCGCGATCGAGGAGCTCGTCCAGGTCCAGACCAGCCCCAGTTGGCATATCGATCGGCATGAGCTCGCCGGCCCCGCCGCCTCCACCACCCCCGCCGCCGCCACCACCGCCCAGCTTTTCGTTGAGTTTCTCCAGTGCCTTGACCAGCTGGAGCATGATGTCGACGGACTCGCGCTGGGCATCGATGAACTCACGCTGCCACGCCACCTCGTCCTTTGCCGCATCGGCCCGCGCCTGGGCCGCCTTGAGTTTCGCCTTGAGCTCAGCGGGGACAAAGCCGGCTTTCTCGGCATCGGCGACCTCGCGCTCGATGTCGGCCAGGTCCTCCATCGCCTTCTGGTATTGCAGTTGAAGCTCAAGATATTTGACGAGCTCCTTACCACCCTCCCCCATCGCCTCGGAGATCCCGCCCAGCATCTCTTGGCTGATGACGCCGGTCTCGCGGAAATCGGCAATGAGTTCGGCGACCTGTGCGCGCACGGCCCGGAACTGCTCAAGGTATTCGATCTCGGTGAGATTGCCGGCCGCGAACGCGTCCTGGAACGCTTGCTTGATCGGCGCCAGCGCGTCCTTGAGGATGCCGAAATCGGCGGTCGCGAATGCCCGCAGGAACGTCTCGAAGACCCCGCGGCCCCATTCGATGATGTGGGCCAGCGGTCCCTTCTTCGGCGGCGAGCCCGGCTTCAGGAACCAGCCGATGATGCGCCCGATGGCGTTCATCGCCGTGACCAGTACGGCGTTGGCCGCGGCGATGATGCCGCGTGTCAGCTGCACAATGATATTCCAGCCCCAGGTGAACATCCGCGTCGCGAATCTGTCGAACGTGATTGCCATGAGGGTGAGCACGTTCAGAAATGCGTCGTTGAGCGCCTCGGCGGCGTCCTGGCCGCTGCCCTCCATCAGTGAGCGTAGCGCTGACGCGAACGCGTTGATCACCGACAACATCGTGGCGATCGTGTCTCGCAGGTTGGCCAGCATCGCATCCCAGGGCAGCGATTTGAGTAGGTCGCCGATTAGGCGTACCCACACCATGAGGCCCTGGTAGAGCATCTTGCCGATGGCCACGAGGTTTTCGCCGATCTGGCGCATCCAGTACCCAACGTCTTTGAACACGTCCAGGGCCGGCGCCAGGGTGCGCAACGCCGGGCCGACTTTGGCCATGGCGGCGTCGGCGATGTCCAGTAGGAAATCGACGATGCGGAACAGGGCGTCGCCGGCGCGCTCGAGCGCCCCCGAGCCGACCAGGAACTGGCTGACCCGGTCGAAGCCCGCGGCGAGTGATTCCGTGATCCGGTCGACGGCCGGCTTGAACGCCGTGCGCAGCACGATGTTCTTGAGATCTTTGAATGAGTTCACGACGCCCTGTACGGTGCGCGCCATCCGTTGGGCCGCGCCGCCGTAGTTGCGCGACACGAACGTGTCCAGCGCGCCCACCAGATCGTCCATGGTGAACTTGCCCGTTTTCAGGCCCTGGTTGAACGCTTCGACCGAGACGTTGAGCTCCGAGCGCAGGATCTCGCCCAGGTTGACGCCCAGCCCGGCGAGGTCGCGCAGCTCCTGCCCGACGATTTTGCCCTTCGAACGGATCTGCCCCAGGTTCGTGGAGATCCGCGTCATGTCGTAGCCGGTTTTTCCCAGGGCAGCGCTCATATCCAGGAGCGAGCGTGTCAGCGATAGCGATTGGTCGGCCGCCCACCCGTAGGTCTGCGACAGGCGGTAGGTCTCGACCACCTGCTCATTGAGATAGGGGCTGACGAGACCGATCTGATCCAGCTGTCTGATCAGGTTGTCGGCAGCGATTCCGGCACTGCCCATGGCCTCATCGACGGTCTCGAACATGCCGGCGGCGACGAGCTCCTTGGCGGCGAGTGTCGTCAGGCTGATCTCCAGGGTCTGGGCCTTATCGACGACGCCCACGATCTCGCGTGAGAGCTCGCGAATGATTTTGACCAGCCCGGCCAGCCCGAGTGCGGCGATGATGGTCGAGGGATTGATTTTGAGGATGGCGCTCAGGAGCGCTCCGAGGCCGGTAGCGCCCTGCTGCCCGCCCGCGCCGGCGGTCTTCGCAGATTGGGCGACGGACGTCATTTTGACCGAGGCAGTGCCCGAGGCGTTTTGCAGTTGCTGGAGGGTGGCCGTGCCGCCCTTCATGACGCTGAAGAGCTGCCCGAATGCCTGGACAGCGCTGGCCACGTTGCCTTTGAATACAAACGTTATGGTTTCGTTCCGTACAGCCATTACCTACCTCCACATCTGCGGATCCAGGGGGGGTAGGCCATCAAACGGGCAGGCGTTCGCCTGCCGATAAGCACGGCGATGCGATAGCCCGTTTTGGCGGAGCTGCTCATAGAGCTGCGCTCGTCGTATGTCATTGGCAATGTTGGTCAGCGCAAGCCCGAGCGTAGCGAACAGAATTCCCATGGTCTCCAGCTTTGGCAACTGATCGGGTTTCCCATCGAGCACCCCGGTCAGGTCGTCCATGTGCACGCATAGCGCCCGGATGTTGTCGCGGACGTCAGCGAAGTCGACATCGGCGATCCTGCTGATCGTTTCAAGTCGCTTCGCCAGTCTTGGCTTCTCGTTCGTTTTCTTATCCATACCCACCTCATGTGAGCTTTGGAACCCAAGGCCATACAATGAAAAAGGGGGCCGACCGCCTTTCGGCGATCAGCCCCGGAATCACGTCTCTGTCAGGCTGTAAACAGACCCTGTTGGTTCAGTCAGGCTCAGTCAGTGGGAGCGCCTCCGCTGGGTCCGGATCCCGCAGGCTGAGCCCCTCGATTCACAATCTCAATGCCGATCATTGCCGGCATTACGTCGTCGCCCCTCTCATCGACCAAGCGCTGGTTACTGGTCGGTAAGCCGACTGCCAGCCGTTGGAGGTCCGAGGCTGTCTTCAGTGCAGTCGCGGCTTGGGTCACACTCCATCTCATCCGGAGGGTAATCGTCCTGGTGATGGTCTTGTGCCCCTCGCCGTCTACCGTTTCCTGCACATCCTCGTCAACCTGAAGGAAGTCGGCCATCTCGGCGAGCATCGCCCGCGTGCGCTCTCTCAGCAACTCGCCTCCCTCGTAGTCGACCCGCTCAAGTTCGACCCGCTGTTCACGAAGTCGGGCCGCGCGGGCCGCCCCCAGAATGGCGAAATGACGATCAAGGCGCGCCTGCCAGGCATAGGCCGCTGACCAGTGCTCCAACGTCCTGAGCGCATTTGTGGGCGGAATTACCGCAACCCTGCCGCAACCCTGCCGCATGTAAGGCTCGAAAAAGACATACAAGAGGGGGTCTTCCTCGCGCGTACACTCTCCCCCGTACCCTCGCGCCAACTTTCTGAGAGACCGACCCGGCCCCATCCTCACGTAGTCGCGGAATGCCTCCCAGGCGTTCCGACGCTCGCCGGCCTGCCGGCTCAGCGGATTGTTGTAGTCCCACGTGAACGCTGCCATACGCTTATGATCCTAACCCCATAGTCACGGCTCGACTGCCAACCGTCGCTGTACGTCAGCCACCCACAGATCACGCATCTCGCGGGCGGTCTTCGGCTTAGCGTCGTCCTTCAGCTTGTCATACGCATTGCGGGCATGCTGGAGGGCCTGGAATGCGCCACGCTCAAAGCCCCAAGCGATGGCAGCTTCAGCGCTCGGGAAGATCTCCGGCGCCTCGCCGGCAATGCGCACCTGGTCCTCTTCGCTCAGCCCGCCGTAGACGGCGGCCTCGATGCGCTCGGGCATCCCCTGCCACAAGCCGGCTTCGTCCCACAGGACAGGCACCTCGGGGTAGCAGCGCCCCTGCCGTGCCCAAGCCACCTTGATCCCCCGCCGGCTGCCTTCCTGCTCGACCTCCAACTGCAGGTTGAGGCTGCGCATCAACCGCGTCAACTCCGTGCGGCTCACCGTTGCCGTGGTGACCTTTTCTGCCTGTGCGTTGCGGCCCTCCTGAAGGTGATACACCCACAGGACATCGCATCCCCACTTGCTCACGCTGTCCTGGAGAAGGCGCATCGCCAGCGCTTTGTCGACAAAGGACGCCATCCGATTCTTGTTGCGCCCCTCTTGGTTATCCAGGACGGCCCGAGTCACCAACGGAGCGATGATCGTGGTCAGGCTGTCAACGACGATCGTGCCGACCTCGGAGCCCGGCATGTTCTCAGACAGTAGAGCCGCGATGCGCTCGGGGTCACTGTTGTCTGCCGCGACATCGGAGAGCTGGTAGACCTCGCCGGCGACGAGACTCATGACCTCCTGATACCGCTGGTCGGCATCGATCGGCAACAGGGGGCCACGCATCCGCGTTGAGAACGTCGTCTTCCCACTTCCCGGGAAACCGACCAAGGCCCACAATCTGGGCGGGAAGGCTGCCTTACGCATCCGCTGGAACGGCATCGCCTGCCTCCTGACCGACAAGTGCCATACTCGCGCGGATGGCCCGCGTCGCTTCGATGCAGGTCTGAAGCACATCCCGGTTAGGGAAGACGACGCGGATCGCGCCATCGGCGAGGCGCTCCCAGGCGCCAGCAGGAAGGGCCAGACCGGGCACGCGCGCTCGATTGGCCGGGATGGTCATGCGGACAGGCCCCGCTGCGATTTCGGTTAGTCGAGTGCTCTGCTTTCGAGTTGCGCCCATGGCTCCCTCAGAAGGGGATATCCTCGTCTGGGATCAAGTCAGGTACGGTCATACAGACCGCTGTATCTTCATCGTGCTCTACCGCAGGGGAAGACCCATCAGCAAGTTCATCGGCCCAGACCGCGACGTAATCGATGACGCGATCTAGGCTACGAACGCCCTTGAGGAGAGCGCTGTCAATAGCACGCTCCAACTCTTCGAGCCCACAGGTACCGATGATCTCTCCGGAAGCCGCGCGCCACACGTCACGCTGCTCAAACGTGCGGAAATATGTCGGGCCTCCCTCACAACCGCCGGCGATGGCCTCGGGCTCAAGCCGATCGTGAAGAGCCCGATCGCCAGGTTCGTTCAGGTGCAGGCTCAGATCCAATGACGATAACCACTTCACGGCTGAGACTCCCCCCCTAAGCGCAGTGCGGAAAGCGCCTGCGGGGTTGTGCACCTTGTCTGGGTAGTCACGACACAAAGCAATAAGGGCGTTCAACTCTGTCTCCACACGCTCAGGGTTCTCCGCGAGAGCTGCCTGGAGATCGTTCAGTGCACTCTGATTCTCCAGATCATAGCCGAGAGAGCGTATGAGGGGGGATAGTCGCGCTAGCGACTCTCCAACACCACTGGTTGTCTCTTCTCTTTGTCTCCGTCCCTTTGTATTGTCAACAGACTCTCGGTCGGACCCATTCAGACTCTGTGTCTGACCATGGTGCGACTCTGTGTCTGACCTTCGGTTGTTGGTGCGACTCTCTGTCTGACCAAAGCCCACCCACGCCCTGATATCCGCTGTTTTTCCGGTACACTTGTACCTGTGGGGAGCGTTCCGCTTCCCTGGATCAAGGTCAGCCAAGTAACCCGCCTCGACCAGCCGGGTCAGGTGGCGCTCCACTGTCTTTTCCGACACCTGGATCAAGTTGGCCAATGTTCTACGGCTTGCCCAACATACGCCACTCTCTACACCGTCAACTTTCATACGACAATGGCGCCAGACGACTCCATAGACGGCAGCGGTCATGAAGCCAACGTCGCGCGCCACATCGTCGATGATGGGCGAGAAGCCGCCTAGTTCGAAAACCCCGCCTGGATAGCTACCGCCAACCTCGTCCATGCGTCAGCTTGCCTACCCATGTCTCACGGCTACACTGGGGTTCGCGCCTGCCCTAATGGGCAGGTCGGCCGCCGCCGGCACTGCATGGGCGCCAACCTCTCCAGTGCCGGCGGATCTGTGTCCCCCATAGTAAGCGCGCTCTCTATCGATCTCCGACTCAGGCAGTCCGGTGACGCGAGCCAATTCCGCGATCGAGGCGACTCCAAGGGCAGCCAGTATCCCGGCCGCCCGTGCCGTAGTGCTATGCGTGTTGTGACCGGTCATGCCCCTCCTAACTCATCGTCACTTCGACAGCGTCGCCTTCGACACTGTCAATGCTTCGGCCCCCACGAGCATTCAGTGTAAGCGCTGCTGGCCACACACCGCGCCGCTCGGCAGCTTCCTTCAGGGCCATACGTTGGGCTTCGCTGAGCGTGAGGTGCTCCACCTTAGCGACCCTCTCCAGGGCTCGACGTTCGACATCGCTCAGCTTGCAGCTCACAGGAATGTCCCTCACGACTGTAGATGCCACCTGTCCACCTCCCCTTGGTGTTTTTACCTTCGACTACATCATACTCCGTTCGCTGGGTAATGTCAATGGTTCGTGTGGAATTACGTACGGTCTGTAATACACATTGCGCTATAGACTTGTGTTCCTAAGTCCATAGACTTGCAGGGCCAGACAGCGGCACTACAATCAGCGCGTCGCTTCCTTCCACCACACGGAGGTGCAGCATGAAACGTCGTTCTCTGGCTTACATCGCTGTCCTCGTCTTCATTCTGACCGCGCTGCGGCCTATCTCTAGCCCAGCACTGGACGTCTGTGCGGCGTCAGTCTTGGAGCCGATGGCCTACCTGCCGCTTATCGAGAGCCCGCCAATGCCGGTTGCCATCCTGAGCGCCAACTGGGTCAACGTCCACGATTCAGGCGACTGGTTGACGCTCGCGGTGGTGGGGGAGGTGCAGAACAACACTGGTTCGCCGATCCAGAACGTCAAGATCGAGGGGGTCTCGTCTGCGAGGATAGCGTCAAGTGCCTACACAGACGCCAACCTGATAGGTGCCGGCGGTACCGCGGGCTTCATGATCACGTTCCGCATCGCCAACCACGGGTTCGTGGCTTGCGATCGCCTTCACTGGGATCAGTTGCGCGTCACTTCCTTTGCCCCTGCATCCGGCCCGGCCATTGATTTGCCAGTCACAAATATGACAGCCGGCGAGATCAGTGGGACGTACAGGGCGGCAGGCACCGTGACCAACTCCTACGGATGGCCTATCCTGTTTGGCCAGGCGTTTCTACGGCTCTACAATAGCGATGGGCAATTGATTGGCCGTGGTCATTCGTGCATCGATCCGGTGTCCCTGGACTCCGGAGCACAAGGCGCGTTCGAGGTCTCTGTGTACGAATGGAAAGACTGCCCAGGAGGGAATCACGAGGTTGCCAGCTACGAGCTAGATGTCCAAGGGTGGTGACGTCGCGGGCCATGTCCCAATACTCAGAGGAGGTACGGTATGCCCATATCACAGGCCGATCTCGAGAGGTTGAAGAAGAGGCTGGATGAACACGTGTATGATGCGGAAGAGGCCGCCAGGATTCATGCGAGCCTGCCAGAGATTCGAGACGATGTAGACGTCATCGCCACTGTCATCCCCAAGCGCAGGAAGGGGAAGGCGCCGGTCGATAAGCCAGAAGCAGACGAGGGTGAGGTTCCTATCACTGACCAAGACGTGGCAGACGCGATGCAGGCCATGGCAGCTATTCCGACACCCGACCTGCCGGACGATGCCATGACACGATTGTCGCGCGTCGGTCTTCAGGACCTACTCGGGCAATTACAAGAAGGGCAGGGCGGTTTCGTCGTGGTCGCCGTCGGCCCCGACCCAACGGCCGGCTACGTGCAGGTCGCCCACTACCTCGATTCGGACGATAGCCCTGTGTGGCAGGTGGAGGCCCGCGGCGAGGCGAAGACCCTGAAGCGCCTTGGCTTCGATACTGCTACCGATCCCAACCCCTCGAGGACTTTCGACGCCCCTGGCCTGGTCGTCGACTGTTTCATCGAGACGCTCGCCGCGGGCTTTGAGGTGCATGAGGGGAGCCAGGTGTGGATCACGTGGGAGGTCGACAAGCCCACGGTATGGGTCGACTGACTGTCTCCTGCACTCCCTGACACTATGGGCTTAGGAACATAACCGCATAGGCCAACCGGGCACGGCCCAGCCGGCGCTAGCTGTTTGCCTGCAGTTTGCGAAGGTCGAATGAATAGAGGGCCGGTGCACGCCGTTCGTCGGCGTCCAAGGCGCCGATGTAGCCCAGCGTCGTCCGCAGATCGGCGTGCCCGAGGTTCTGCTGGATTGCCACCAGGTCGACGCCTGCCTCGTAGAGCCGGCGTGCATACGTCCTCCGCAGATCGTGAGGACTGACCGCGATCGTGTCGCCATTGATCGCGATGGGGTAGCTGCCCACGATTAACTGAATGGCCCGCACGGTCATACCGCCGGGCCGAAGTGACTCCCCATCGCGCCAGAAAGCGCGGAAGACCGGGCCGTCGGCGATGCCGGCCGCCGCCAGCCACTTCTCGACGATCGCCAAAGCCCATGAGAGGTCACCGTAGGGTACGAGACGCTCCTTGGCGCCCTTGCCCTCGCGCACGTGTAGCGCAAGCTCGCCCCCCAGTTGCTGACGCAGATCCCTGACCTCCAGGTGGCACACCTCGGCCTCGCGAACCCCGGTGCATAGCAGGATGGCCAGGATAGCGGTATCACGCAGCCCCTTGATCGTGTCTACCCCAGGGGCGTTGATCAGGGCCTCTGCCTGAGCCCTGGTGAGCCTGTGGTGGTCTGTGTCCGGTCGGTCCTGATGTTTCACGACTCGAACCCTGGAGACTGCGGGGTCGATCGCATTATCAAGCCGCTCCAGGATCTCGTCAACCATCGCCTTCCGATTGGCCGGTGTGTCGTCCTGCCCGAGGCGCTGCAGCTCGGCTGCAGCGTGTTCGTAGAGATGAGTCCGTATCACGTTGTCCTTGAGAAGCCGCTTGTACTGACCGCGGACAGTGGACAGGTGCGCCCGCACGCTTGACGCGGCGAGCCCTCGCCCAAGCAGCGCATCGCGATAAACGGCCAGGTCGGGTTGGTACCATTCGCGCCCTGACTCCTGGAGCCAGTCGACGAACTGGCCCAGGCGATGCCGGCGGTCCCGGTTGCCCTCATCAGGTACCAGTAAAGCGGAGGGGCTCGCAGAGAGGGGTACTATGGCCCCTGGTTTGCCCCCACTTCGCCCCTGGTTTTGGTTGGCGGAGGGGGAGCTTCTACTCATATCCATCGCTCACTATCTGCCGGTGAGTTCATCCAGCCCATCGCCGATCATCGTAGCCAGGTCGCTTAGCAGCCGAATGAGCCGGCGATGATGCGCCTCAATCCGGATGATGAGGTAGCCCAACAGCAGGATCGTGGCCAGTAGCAGAATGTCAGTGGTCGACATGCACCCTCCAGGACTATGGTGTATCCGGCGGCGTGTAGCGATCGCTGCACGCCGCCAGCCCTGCACATAGAGCGCCAATCACGGCGGCGCTTTTAGCCCAAAGCCCAGGCAAACGCCTTGCGAAGCTCGCCCTTCTTGCGGCTCACCGTGACATTGTGGCAGCCCACGCGATCGGCGATCTCCAATCCAGTCAGGTCGGCCATGAAGCCGGCCGCGATGCCACGTTCGAGCTCGGGCAGCTCGCCCAGCGTCTCGTCGATCGCGAGCGCCAGGTCGACGTCGTCCCAATCGAAGGCATCGTCAGCGAAGACGCCCATCCGGTCTGCATCGTCTGCGCCGTCGGCGAGATCCACCTCGACGATTCCCTTGCCGTGGTAGTACAGATTCACCCCGTAGCGTTCCGACCCAAGGTTGCGCCGGGTGCGCCAGACGATGGTGTTGACGTGCTCGAAGCCGTATTCGCGCCGGACCTGCAGGGCGTTGATGGCCATATCCTGAGCCACGTCGTCCGGATCCACGCCGTAGGCATTGGCGAGCTTCACCGCGGCGCCCCTGAGTGCTGCGGCCTGCTCGAACTGCCCAAGGGCATCGCCACCCGTCGCGCTCTGCGCGGCCCCGACGTCGACCCCGGAGACCGCGGGCGAGGTGTTGCCGTCGCCGGCCAGGGCATTGTGGACGGCCACGATGTGGGCGCAAGGATCCACAGAGGTATCGTGGTACTTCGCCCACCGGCACGTGCATTGGAGCCCATCCGGATCACCAGTCACGAGGTACCGCCGATTGTTGGTTGCCGACGTGACCCAGAAGTCGCCGCCGCCGGCAGACTCTACACCGTACCGCTCATCGCTCTGGAAGCTGCTTCGCTGTGCTCCCATCGCCAATCTCCTGTTCGCGGACGCCATCCCGAGACTCTTGACCCGGAGCTCTGTTACTCGTGCGCTTTCCAGTCTTCGCCGTAAGCTGCGCAGAGCAGTTGCCTCGCCAACTCGGTGGCCTGTTCCTTGATGGGCTCGTACACTTTGTCCCTGGCAAACCAGGAGGCCATGATCTCCGCCTCTGTGTTGCCAGTCACAGGGGGTAGATCTCCAAGCACTTCCTCGTAACTGGTGTACGAGTGCCGCACAAAGGATGTCAGACGAGATTCTGCAAGCTCGCGACGTTCGGGCTGATGGCCGCGCTCAATGAGCCAATCGGTTCGCTGCCTGAGCAACGTCTTCAGCTTCTTGGGCAGGCTCCTCGTCTGCACAACCACTGTCTCTGTCATCACCTTCGCCCTGACTCCGTGCCTCAGCAAAGCTAGAGGGGAGCTGGTTAGCTCCCCTTCCTCGACGTTGCCCAAAGTCCAACCCCGACCAACTCCGTCGGACGATGCTGGCGATCCGCGGCCTGCGGGTCAGCCCAGAAGCTGAGCGAACGGCCCCCGGCCTGTTCCAGCCATTCCTCGACGGCCAGAACGTGGGTGCAGGGATCGATGCGGGTGTCGTGGTACTCGGCCCACCGGCAGGTGCAGGCGAAGCCGGTCGCCTGCTCGGTCACCAGATAGCGCTTGCCGCTGGTCGCCGACGTCACCCAGAACTTCCCGCTGCCGGCCGGCTCTACCTCATTCCGCTTCGCCTTGTCCTGGAGCTGCTTCGCCTGTCGTTTCATCGCCCTTTCCCTCTTGATTTCGTATTCTCTCAATTATACGAAGTGATCTACTCCTATTATACTCAGCGTGATTACGAAGTCAATGGGTTTCAGGAAGTCACGGAACTTCTTTAGAAATTGGTGCGTTGACTGTAGATCGAGAGAGGACCTCGTAGGACGCTCCAGGAGCGTCGACCCGAGAGTGTAGGGTCAAATGATATGATGAGGTCGGAAACAGAGCGGCTACGGTCGCGACACAGCACGCCAGGAGCCACAGAAGGGGGGGGCGCCGGTCCAGAGACTCAGGGGCGACCGATGCTCTGTTTGACGGATCGCGATTCTCGTCGCATACTCCCTCCGCACGTTCTCTCTGCCGTTAGAAGTCCCCGGAGGTGCGTATGATGGATCTTAGGCAATTCGTGGCCGAGTCACTGAAGCAGATCCTCGACGGCGTTGCTGAAGCTCAGGACTATGCAAGAGACAAAGGGGCCTGGGTAAGTGGTGCCCATTCCCCGGGATCAGCTTACGGCGACAAGGCCAGCATAGGCCCAAACATCAATACCAGAGATGTGGAGTTTGACGTAGCTGTGACCACAACCAGGGAAAGCGGGGTCGAAGGAGGTGCCGGCATATTCGTTGCGGCCTTGGGTCTCGGTTACCAGGCACAGAAGGGCTCGTCTGACATTGCAGTGAGTCGCATCAGGTTCTCGGTACCTGTTATCTTCACCAAGCAGGATGGCACCAAGGCTTGAAACCCAGGGCATGACGTCTCTAGACATAACCAGGGTAAACCAGGAGATCACCGTCGAATCTCATTTGGCACCACAGGGTCAATGTGGATGTCGAGCGTGATAGGCAGAACTGTGTGTTGTCGTTCTGGTCTACGTTGGTGAATCCGGCTTGCATCAGGATTACGACGACTGGCTGGAGCAGCTGGCGCCGCACGAGCCCATCAGCCGCTATCGCCACAACCGCACCGGCGAGGATAACGGTGATGCGCACCTGAAGCGGCAGGTGATGGGGCGGGAGGTGGTGGTGGCGATCACTGAGGGTCGCCTCGACTTCGGCCCCTGGGAGCAGATCTTCTACGGCGAGTTCGATGGTGGGCGGCGGAAGCGCGTGTTGGTGAAGATCATCGGGGAGTAAGTGCACTTAGGGCCATTGGGTGCCCTACCGGTCAGCGAGAAAGTCCAGCACCCGCTCCATCAGCAGGGCGGTTGCCTCTGCGTCGTAGGATGGCAGTGAGCTGTCGGTGAAAAGATGGTCGTCGCCGTCGTAGAGGAACATTTCCGCTTCCTCGACTTGGTCCACCAGTGCCCGAGCTGCGTTGATGTCCCCGTCATCCACAAAGAACGGATCGCTGTCCATAGCATAGATCTGGACGGGAAGCCCGTGTGGCCACGAACCGGCGAATTCCGAGACCGGCAGACAGGCATGGAAGAAGAGCGCCCCTCGCGCGCCAGCCCGGGTCTGGGCCAGCTTCTGGGCAGGGATGACGCCCAAGGAAAACCCAGCGTAGACTAGCTCGGCGGACAGCCCGACGACTGCACGTTCCCCACGCTTCAGCACCTCTCCAAATCCCAGCGTCTCGACGAACGCCATCCCCGCTTGGAGGTCGTCGAACGTGCGCCCCTCGAATAGATCGGGCGTGTGAACGGTGTGTCCGGCGCTGCGCAGCTTTTCGGCAAACGCGACGATGCCAGGGGTGAGCCCTAGCGCGTGATGATACAAGACAACCTCTGCCATTGGATATCCTCCGTGCATCCAGGCAAGTCCGAGCCTCACGACCTCAAGGGGATCCGCCCGGCCAGCACTTCGATACTACCGGTTGTATCGGGGCTGGCCGGGTCGGCTCCACCGGCTTCCGAGTCGCCGTCTATCTTAGGCGTCGGCCCGGCCTGCGATGTTCACCATCCAGTTCACCCCGAATCGATCTGTGCACATCCCGAAGATGTCACCCCAGGGTGCCTTCTCCAGGGGCATCGTGACCTCGCCCCCCGTCGAGAGCTTCTCGAAGTAAGCTCTCAGCTCTTTTTCGTTGTCACCGCTGAGCGACATGCTGATGTTTGCGCCGGGACGATACACCATCCCTTTCGGCGTGTCGGCAGCCATGAATGCGACGCCGTTTTCAGCTTCCAGCATCGCATGCATGATCTTGTCGTCTTCGCTAGGGTCTTCCGAGGCGTGAAACTCTTTGAATGTGGTCATTTCCAGCTTCCCGCCGAAGACCGAGCGATAGAACTCCATCGCCTGGCGGGCGTTATCCTTGAAGCTTAGGTAAGGATTGAGTTGGGTCTGCATCTTTCCTCCAATTCGCGTTGATTTCAATGGGCGACTTCAGTCTTTAGCTCACCGCTTTCCTCACGAGCGCGGCAATCTCTTCCTCAACCTCGGGAGTCAATTCCTTCACGGCGAAGGATGTTGGCCACATGTTGCCTTCGTCGAGATTGGCCACGGCGTTGAAGCCGAACGAGGCGTACCTTTCGTTGAATTTCGACGCAGCTGTGAAGAAGCAGACCACCTTGCCATCCTTGTTGGCATACGCGGGCATCCCATACCAGGTCTTCGGCGAGAGGCCTGGCGCAATGGTTGTGATGATCACATGGAGCCGCTCGGCCATGGAACGATCCGGGTCCGGCATCTCTGCAATCTTCGCCAGCGCCGCGCCTTCTCCCTTGGCTTTGTCACCCTTGGCGCGCGCTTCCGCCTGCAACTCCTTGGCGCGCTCCTTCATCGCAGCCCTTTCTTCGTCCGTGAATCCCACGGACTGCTGCACTTCGTTCTTTGCGCTCATACAACCCTCCTCATACTGACTTGCGCTCGGTAAGCTCACCACAGTTCGAGTGTGAGCCCCTGTGACTGTCCAGGTGGCGCCACCTAGAACCTATTGAATCATACGCCTAACCATGGTATTTGTCAAATTGAGATCATTTAAATAGTGTAAAGAGTGTTCACGTAGCAACCGTGCACAGCCGATGTCATGGCCATTGCAGGAGTCAGGTGGGGCCATGGTTCGGAGCGTGCTACTGGTTGGGGAAAAGCGATAGCAGTCGCCGTTGATGAGCCTGTCGTCGCCACATAATGCGGCGTTTGGCAGCGAGCGCCGCCTAGCTCGCGTAATCGTTGCATGTGTCGTAGTGCCACCCCAGCGAGGTGGTGGTCGCAATCGTGGGCGGCAGGTTGGATGGTAGGCCTCGGCTTGCCGGAGCCTTTCGGTCCGTGGGAGCAACCTTGCCACGGGGTGTTCTGGGGCCGGCGGCGGACGCTGCTCTTGATGAAGCTCGTTGGGCGGTAGCTTCTGTCCTCACCTAAGCGAGGCTATCAGGATGCTGTCTCGTGGACGCGAAGGGGGCCACCGGTGACCCAGGCAGTCTCAGGCCTATAGCTCGGGAGTTCGGTAGAGCACCTCGCCATTGACCTTGATCTCGACGTCAACCAAGTATGCGCGTAGCGCTTCCAGATCGGGCCTAATGCCCAGGCCGGGGGCCTCGGGGGTGTGGATCTGACCGTTCTCGTCGGGCAGTAGATGCTCGTGGGTAAGGTCCCAAGCCAAGGATCTGAGCTCCACAGGGTACTCGCAGATGACATCGCCCTCGAGTCCGGCGTAGGGTTGGAGCGATGCGCTGAGCGCCAGATGCGACGTGAAGGTGTGGTTGACGTATGTGACTCCTCTGGGTTGTGCCAACTCGGCCACACGTTTGGCGACGCTGATGCCGCCGATGCGACCGGCATCGATCTGGATGTAGCCCAGCCCTGCATAGTCAAGCATGTGCTGGGCCTGGTATAACGTGTGACACCCCTCTCCGCCGGCCAGGCCGACTTCGCCGCTCAATCCGGCGAGCGTGCGATAGGCACTGAGCGCGCCAGAAACGAAGGGCTCCTCCAGCCAAGTGGCCCGTGAGTCGTGCAATGCCTTGAGCCGCAAGCGGGCAGCTTCGACATCCTCGCCCCACACCGTTCCCGCATCGACCAACAGGATACCATCCGGGCCAAGGCCTTCTCGCGCTGCCATTAACTGGGCCACGTCGTCGGCGACACTCCCCTTGCCAAAAGGGCCCCAACCGAACTTCGACGCCTGGTAGCCCATCTCCTGGACACGGCGGCCCTTCGCCAGTGTTTCCTCGGGCGTATCCCCGAACAACTGAGAGGCGTAGGGTGTTTTCGGATAGGCGCGCTCGTACCCGAGAAGCTGGTAGACCGGCACCTGGTGCTGTTTGCCCAGCAGATCCCACATCGCGACGTCGATGCCGGAGAGGATGTGGTCGGTCTGAAGCAGGTCCATGCTGTTCTCGCGAACCAGGTTGCCAATACGGCTGATATCCGCTACGCCATCCAGGCGCTGGCCCAGAACCGACGCTTGCACGGGCTTGCAGGCGCTGTGGGACATCGGGCAGACGAGGCCGGCAATCGACACCAAGGGGGATGCCTCACACTCCCCCCAGCCGACGTACCCCCCGGCTTGTACGCGCACCAGCAGCGCGTCCTGACTGCCGTCGCCAATGTCCAGGATCTCGGGCATGGCGAGGTAGTAGAAGTCCACAGATTCGATCTTCATTGGCTCTTTCCTCTCCTCGGGCCGCACCGAGCCCGTAGTTGATCGCCAGGGCAGTACCCTAGAACGTGATTGTTAGTCCCCCATCGACGGTGATGACCTGACCAGTAATGTAGGTCGCGTCCGGCCCGGCAAGGAACCAGGCAACCCCGGCGATTTCCTCTGGGCGGCCTGCGCGCCGCAGCGGGAGGTGGTGGCCCTCGACGTAGTTCTGGCGGAACCACGGCGTCTCGAGTTCATTGACGCCGTTGGTGATGCTCATAGGCGTGTCGACGAACCCCGGCGCGATGGCGTTGACGAGAATCCCGCGCGGCGCTAACTCGATCGCCAACACGCGGCAATATTGGTTGATCGCAGCTTTGGCCATGCTGTAGCTGCTCGCGTTCACTTCGCCACGGTCTCCGTGAATCGAAGTCACATGGACGATACGGCCCCCAGCGGGCATGAGCGGCACGACCATACGCGTCATATGGATGGCGCCTTGGGTCATGATGTCGAAAGGCCCGCGCCACTCATCCATGGGAGACTCCACCGCGGGAGCGCCTCTGAAGATGCCGGCGCAGTTGACCAGAACATCGATGTGACCCCAGGCCGAGCGTGCCGCATCGCGGATGGCGTCCGCAGTGGCAGGGTCGCTGTAGTCGCCGGGACAGACAAGGTGATTTCCCGCCGGCAAGCTGTCGGCCAACGTGCGCAGTTCCTTCTCGCGCCGCGCCGTCACACAGACGTTGCAGCCCTCCTGAGCGAAGCGGATGGCGGTAGCGCGCCCGATTCCAGAAGATGCGCCGGTGACGATAACGTTTTTTCGGATGCTCAAGGCGATCCTCCTGAGTGGTTGACCGGTGATGCGAGGTCACCGGCAGGTGGGTCGAGATGGACAGTTGGCTGCAACCACGGTATTGTACTATAGCGTCGCTGTCGACCAAGTCGCCATACGCTTTGAAGAGAATCAGCCGTCGAATCGCAGACTGCTCCGTTGCTCTGGCGCGGCCGGATATTACGCTGAGGGAGACTCACAATGACTGACACACGTCCTACCGTCAACGTCGCGGTTGTGCAGGCCGCGCCGGTGCTTTTCGATCGCGAGGCCACAGTAGCCAAGACGCGCAAGCTGTGCCTGGAGGCTGCCGGACAGGGTGCGCAGTTGGTGCTGTTCCCCGAAGCATACGTTCCGGCCTATCCGCGGGGGTTGAGCTTTGGGGTGGTGGTGGGCCAACGTCGACCGGAGGGGCGTCGGCTATGGCAGCGTTACTGGGCAAATGCTGTGGACGTACCGGGACCCGCTAGTCACGCCTTGGGCGCGGTGGCGCGTGAGGCGGGCGTCTATTTGGCTGTGGGGGTCATTGAGCGCGACACGCAGTTCGGCGGATCTACGCTCTACTGCACGTTGCTCTACTTCGGCCCGGATGGACGGCTGTTGGCGAAGCATCGCAAGCTGAAGCCGACCGCTGCCGAACGCTTGATCTGGGGCGAGGGCGATGGCAGTACGCTCACAGTGCTGGAGACACCGCACGGCAGGATGGGGGGGCTCATCTGCTGGGAGAACTACATGCCTCTGGCCCGGATGGCGCTCTATGCTCAGGGCGTCGAGCTCTATCTGGCGCCGACCGCCGATTCGCGGGAGACCTGGCAGGCTACGCTCCGCCATATCGCCTGTGAAGGCCGATGCTTTGTGTTGGGCTGTAACCAGTATGTGACCAGAGCGATGTATCCCACCGACCTACCCGGCATCGACGAACTGGCGGGCCAGCCAGAGGTGATGTGTCGAGGGGGCAGCGCGGTGATCTCGCCGCTAGGCGAGGTGGTCGCGGGCCCGCTGTACGACCAGGAGGGCATCCTGTGCGCGACGCTCGATATGGGTGAGGTTGTACGCAGTCGCTTTGATTTCGACGTTGTCGGGCACTATGCCCGCCCGGATGTGTTTCAACTGCATGTGGATACCAGGCCCCAGCCAGCGGTGAGCGGCTTTGGGCCACAGGACTAGGGGGCGAGCTGAAAGCCGCAAAGGAGGCTCCAGCGCCCTGTGCGGACTGGCAGGATGGGTGTGGGTCCTGGCGCGCGGTTCCAGGAGAATGCGGAAACCATCTGGGCACCCGCTCGGAAATGGCGACCTTGGCAATCGCCTCCATCGACCTGGGCCGATCAGACGCTCAAGACTGACGATGCGCTTGCCTCGCAAGCGCATCGCCGCGGTTTCTCCGGCCAAGCGCGATTAGCATCTAGCGGCTAGCCGCGATCTCCTCCAGTTCCTGAGTCTTGGTCTCGTAGGGCTTGATCACCAGGACGATGGCAATGGGGATGAGGACGATGGCTGCTGCGGTTACCCAGAACCACTCCATCGTCGGCGAGACTTTGAGCAGGACTGCCGCCAGGGCCGGCCCTGCGACGTACGAGGCGCGGGCGACGGTTGTCGTCCAACCCATACACGCACCACGGCGCTCGGTTGGGAAGACCTCGGGAATGTAGACGACGATCCAGGTGTAGGTGAACGAGGTGAGGAAGCCGGTGACGGCCGCAGCGATCGGTAGCAGGATCCCATTGGCAAACCCCATCACGACCAGGAAGATCGACAGGATGACGCAGCCGATGATGAGCGCCGGCCTGCGCCCGATGCGATCCATAATCGCGCCGCCCGCGACACCGCCTGACATCGCCATCACGAGCGTTATGAGGAGGACTACCGACCACTCGCCAAGACTATAACCCTTGACTGTCATGAAGTAGTAGCCCGCCCAGTAGTAGAGCACTGAGTAGACGAGCCAGATGAACCAGACCGCGGCTCCGATGGCGATATACCGCAGATCGCGCCGATCGATCACACCCAACCCAAAGAGATGGCGTTTGCGTTGTCCGGCCTGTCGCTGGTGCCGTATGATCTCGTAGCGATGCGTCTCCTTCATATACTGCCACATGATGAGCGCCGGCAGCATCAGAATGAACATGGCGCCGTACATCCACTTCCAGTTCAGATTGAGCACGTTAAGCAGCAACGGCGGGAGCAGCGCCTGGAGCGGGATAAGCCCGATGACGTAGACGATGGAGACGTACTTGGCACGCTTCTCAGCCGGTGATTCTTCACTGATCGGGATGGTCCACATGTTGGAGACGGTGGTGAACATCGCGACCGTGTAGAAGATCATGAAGAGCTGGAAGGTAGGGGTGAAGAGGACAATCGCAAGGCACGCGAGCCCCATAAGGACTGTCAGGACCAGGATGGCCCATCTGCGACCTATGATGTCATTGAGTCCGTTGAGCAAGAAGACAAAGAAGGTGGCTATCAGATAGACGGCCTCATTCCACGAGAAATCCGACGCCGTGACTCCGTATTCCTCAATGATGTAGGGAATGGCGGTTGTCTTGATGGTGGAGATGTACTGGTCCATGACAGCAACCAGTCCCATCAAGATGATCAAGAAGGTAAGGTATGTGGTGCTTCGGGCGCGTACCCTCGCGCGCAGTCCTAACTCCTCGGTCGCTTCCATCGCTCGACTCCTCTTCTAGAAGTATCCCCGGGCAAAGCTATTCTGCGCCGGTCACAATCGTTGCCACCCACGCGCTGCATGCACTAGCACGCAACTGGTCATACAGAGTCATACACGCGGTACTGGTGGTCGTTACGGCCAACCATGATAACGTGGGAACCGTAGGGGAGCTGGGGCGCGCCTGTGAGGCGTCGCGGCTACGCCCAACTCCGGAACCCCGCGCATTGTAGCATATTGCTAGGGGCACACCAGAGCCCCTGGGCATCTTGCGCTGTAGGCGGTCGCCGCCACGCAGCCGCCGAGCAGACCGGCATGGGTAAACCTGCGCTCTACGGCTGCGCCACGATCTCTGCTTGCGGACCGGTGAGAGGTCCGTGACGTCACTCTCCTAACACGTCCCACGCGAACAGGTGGACTTGCGGCGCGCCCCAAGTGTGTTCCGGAACCAGGCGAAGCGCGTGCGTCGTCACGCCCAGTGGCACACGTACCAGGCGCTGGTAGTTGCCCTGCACGTGCGCGACGGTGCGCCACACGCCCTCTGCCTCCAGAGCGTCGATGCGGAAGTCTCGCACCAGGGTCTGCGGAACGCCGACAGGTTGCATGTTTATGGGATAGTTGGCAGGTTGGTTCTTCTCGGGTCGGTTCAGGTCACTGTCGAACACAACCCGAGTCGAGGCCACCGGTCGAGGCTCGGTGAAGCGGTACTCGACCCAGGCGCCGGGGGTGCCGGTCCAACCATTGTCGGCATCGCCAATCGGGCGGTCGAGGCCGTTGCGAAGCGGTTCGGGGTCACCTTCTGCGGCGGTTAGCGCGGCGGCCTGCGTCAGCGCCGGCACAGCCCGTACGTGCCAGGGTAGGTAGCAGTCATCGTCCATCAACGTCTGCTGAAGCTCCTGGACGTGGTTTTCGTAAACGCCACGCGGCGTTGTATCCTCGCGGGTGGCCATAGCTGCGGCCGTGCCTACGGCCTGCCCCAGGGTCGCGCAGGTGGCCATCACACGGGTGGCGCTCAGCGCGGCGTGGGTGACGCTGATGTTGCGGCCCGCGCAAAAGAGGTTAGCAACATTCCGCGAGTAGAGCGCCCGATAGGGAAGCCCAAAGGGCGAGGGCGCTGGGTGGAAAATGGTGGGCTCGCCGCTCCAACTCATACCGCCGGGGTGGTGGTCGTCCATCGTCCATCCGCCGTAAGCTGCCAGGTCTTCGAATCGGCCCTCGGCGCGGACATCATTCTGGGTGACGATGATGTCGCCCTCGTAGCGCCGGCTCTCGCGCTTACCCGGCAGGAACCCGACCCAATCGAGTGCCCAGTTCTCGGCTCCATGGTCGCCACGGTTCTTGATATGATCCCAGACTCCGAAGGCGACCTTCAGAAGCTCATCGCGGATGGATTCGGTATCGTGGATCGAGTCCTGATCGCCGCCCAGCTCGATCCACCAGAAGTTCGAGTTCAGGACATCGTGTCCGCGATAGGGTAGGTCGGTGTCGCTCTCGTAGACGTAGGCCCAACTGGGTGGTATGAAGGGCTGCGGCGTGGCCATCTCGCGGGCCTGGATCAGGCAACTCATCCCCATCGTCTTGAGGTCGGCCGTTTCAGGCTGGATGTCCTCATCGAACTCGGTGCGGGCCTCCCGGCCTACGCGGTATGCCGCGCCGGCGAGGGGGGCCAGGACGCTATCGCCAGAGCAGTCCGCGAACATGTCGGCCTCGACCGTGTGCCATGTCTGGGTAGTCAGCTGCCAACCGGTCACCGACACGATGCGATCCTGCGACTTCGTCAGGTCGGTGCATGTGCAGTTCAGGAACAGTTCGATGTTGGGCTCGAAGCGCACCTTCTCATAGAGGACGCTGTCCCAGAGAGCGTAGTTACGGAGCGGGTTGCGGTAGCGGTTGGTGAGCTCGATCTCTTCGATGATGCCCGTCTCGCGGTTGTTCAGACCGTGTGCGCCGCAGATCCACATCCGTATCTCTGAAGATGCATTGCCTCCCAGCACCGGGCGATCTTGCATGAGGGCGACTCTCGCGCCGTGGCGCGCTGCAGCGATGGCTGCACACATACCGGCGAGTCCGCCACCGACGACACAGAAATCGACTTTGTGGGTTACCTGTCTCACAGATGCCTCCTAACGGTGTTCCACGCCGGCTATCAGAGCCACGACAAGGGGTAGCGACCCCAAGTCCGACCGGCCTGAATGAACCTCAAGATGTTCTGTTGCTGACGCTGGGTTAGGTGCGCGGCGTAGGGTCCGGCGGTGGGCGCCAGAATCATGCCGCCGCCGAGCGCGGCGTCGCTGATCTGGCGCTTCACCAGGTCCTCCATAGCGTCTGGGGTGAGCCGGGCGAAGTCGTCGTACTGGACGCTGCCGACTATGCAGACCGCGCCGCCGCTTGGGCGGGCGGCCTTGGTTCGGGAGCCGATCCGGCGCTTAGCGTCGGCCATGGTGCAATCCCCGACGGGTGGCTCTTCGATCGGCTGGATGGCATCGGCTCCCAAGTCGGCGATGCGCTCGAGTATAGCGTTGATGTTGCCGTGGTGGTGGACAATGACCTTGCCACCGAACCGATGGATCAGGTCGATGAGCGGGCCGTCGAAGGGTGCGACGAGCGCGTCGAAGGCGACCGGAGAGCCCATCGGGGGAGCGAGGAACTCACTCCCGATAGTGAAGAAGACCGGTCCGGCCCCTTCCTCGAGCGCTTGCTCAAGGAACCGGTAGGTCCGCTCGAACATGGCGCGGGTGAACCTCACCAGGGTCTCGCGCTCGGTCAGGGTCCAGATGGCGAAGGTCTCTGGATGTGTAAGGCCATAGGCGACACCGATCGGCATGGTGAGATTGGCCATCATGAGGCCTGCGTCACCGAGCTTGCGGGCTGCACTATGAAAGGAGGACAGATCCGGATCGACAGGCTCGTAGGGGATTGCGAGCACCTTCTCGAGATCAGCAATATCCTTGCAGAAGTGCTCGGTTGTGGCGCCAGCAGCATTCTCTGTGTCCTGCCGGTGTTCAGCTGTGAGATCGCCGTGTGGCGTGTGGAGCGTCTGCCGGGTCACTGTCCAGCCGCCGCAAGTATTGGTATGGACGTCGACACGTGCGGCCTTGGTGAAGAACGGCGGCGTTGCGATGTCACGGCGATCGAACCAGTCGGTGTCTTGCCAGATGTACGGCATCAGGGGCCTATAACTTGGTAGTGTGTGCACGTCGACATATGATCCGTATCGTTCGCGCGGGTAGAGCATCCAGATCGGCACGCGATCAGGCTCCTCACCGTTGAGGACGGCCCACAGGCGCTCTCGTGATGTCATCGTTGGGTTCATCGGCTCAGCTTGGGCGTTCGATGGGGTGGATTATACCCCAGCAAGCCACCCACCCAAGTCCGCAGGGGTGGGTCCCTGGTGTCTAGGGATCGGCCTGCCTGGGGTTGTCACATCACTGACAGGGCATACACTACCAACGTGACTTGCTGGCTCAGTTCTAGATGTATCAGGAGGCATCTATGCAGAATCCTTTCTATGGACCGGGCGGTCGCCGCGCGATCGAGTCTGAGGTGATGGATAAGCTCGCCGAACAGGTCGGTTGCACGCCCGTGTTTGGCTTCTCCGAGATGGTCGACGCCGGCGATGCAGAAAGCAGTGGTGAGCGTAACGATGACCGGATCGCGGGCTACGCCGAGCGCCACGACCATCGCGAATGGCTGTTGCGGGTGTCGGCTCACAAGGGTATGGCGTGGCGCACAGCAGCTGTACCAGGTGGATCGCGGGAGCGGGTGGCTTTCCTTCTGTCGGTGGGCTTCGGTAATGGCTCTCCGCTGCCACAGCCTAGCGGGCGGTGGGATGTCTACGTCAACGACACGTTTGCCGTATCGATTCGCGTGGTTAACCACGCACAGGTCTGGGAGAACGGTAGATGCGTCTTCGTCTTCGCTGCCAACCGACTGGAGTCCGCTGCTCCCTATGAATCGCTGACGCTGAGTTCCCTGATCCGCGACGAGGCATTTGCAGCCTTTGGCCCGGCGATCCTGGCGGTGCCTGCCGATTGGGTGACAGCGGGCTCGCCCGCAACTATCCGCGTTGTGCCACAGGGAGAGGTCGCGTCGACACGTTGGTTCCGGATCGATGCATCGCCCGCGTTGGTCGTAGGCACCGATATCTATCGGGCTGCAGCTTTGATGGCAGGGGAGCGGTACGCAAAGGTCCGAGACTACACCGTATACTTCGGCGATATCCACACCCACTCGGGACAGGTGCTGGATGAAGTCGCCAACCAGGGGTGCGGGATGGGCTCGCGCATCGACAACTATCGCTACGCGCGGGGCGCCGGTGGGCTCGACTTCTATGCGCTCACCGACCACGAGTGGCAGGTCGACCCGCAGCGCGTTAGCGGGTATTTGGACTTAGCCGACAGCTACAACGAGGATGGGCGCTTCGTCTGCCTTCCTGGGTTCGAGCACACGAGCCTGCTCTATGGTCACCGAAATGTCTACTTCCGCGGCCCTGGCGGGACCGTGGTCAACGCCAACCGCGCGTGGGGACCGCCGAGTCTGGACCCCGCCAAGGCTTTGACGCCGCCGGAGCTTTGGGAGGGGCTGGAGCAGACGGGTGTACCCTTCATCACGGTTCCCCACCATCCTTCCGCCACGTCGCACCCACTCAACCTTGACTTCCACCATTCTGCCTACGACCGGCTCTACGAGGTCTACTCGTCCTGGGGCTCAAGCGAGTACTACGGCGACTTCCCCCGAGGGGTGTCTGATCGTTACCACACGGGAACCTTCCGCGATGCGCTGCGGCGGGGACAGCGCTACGGCGTTATCGCCTCCGCAGATGGGCACGACGGGCACCCAGGCAACGCGCAGAGCCCGCTTGTCAAGCACCATCACATCTTTCACTTCTGTGGAAGCGGGCGCGCCGCGGTCTTGGCCGAGGCGTTGACGCGCGAGGCGGTGTTCGACGCGCTCTACGCGCGCCGCTGCTATGCCACGACGGGTGTGCCGATCGTGCTGGACGTGACGCTGAATGGCGCGCTGATGGGGGAGGCGCTGCCTGCTCTCTCGACCGGGGTCCGCCCGCAGCTGGCGGTCAGGTGCAGGGGTTCGAACGGGCTCGATCACATTCGAGTGGTCAAGAACGGATGTGTCGTTCACACCGAGCCGTGCCACGGGCTGGTCGCTTACGACCTAGCCTGGGAGGACAGGGACTACACGCCTGACGCGCCTGCGAACTACTATTTGCGAATCGTGCAGGTCGATCGTGAGTCGGCTTGGTCGTCGCCGATCTGGGTGGGGTAGGGCTCGACTGATTGCAGTCGTTCGGTCGAGATCGACCAAGTCTGGGTAAGGCCTAGCCGCTGACCATCTCGCGCGCGAGCATTGTCGTGTTGCCGTTGATAGCGTGCATGCGATAACTGGGCTTGTCGCCTCCTGGCGTTGTGCGTCGTTGACTGAAGGCCGATCCCATCCTAGAATCTGGCAAGTAGGGTGAGATAACCTCAGGCTGGGTCCGTATCACAAGGGGCGTGACTAGAAGATAGGAGGGAACAATGGGATCCATTGTCGATCGTCTGATACCCCGGCCTCAGCGCACTGAGCCGGCGGAGGGTGGCTTCCGGATTCGCGATGAGGTCGTGATCCACATCACCGGCAACGCTCAGAAAGTCTACCCGGTGGCGCGGCGTTTGCAGGCACGTCTGACCGGTCTTGGCCTGCGGTCAACCGTGACGGCCGCAAATCGGGAACAGATTGGGCCCCACATTGGTCTGCAGCTCGACCCGGACGATGCCGTCTACGCCCAGGGATACCGGCTGGATATCACCCCCAACCGCATCGTGGTGACGGGGGCCGATGAGGCGGGGCTCTTCTACGGGACCTGCACC
This sequence comes from Anaerolineae bacterium, assembly GCA_034676805.1. Classification (GTDB taxonomy): domain Bacteria; phylum Chloroflexota; class Anaerolineae; order B4-G1; family SLSP01; genus PWVB01. The sequence goes on from JAXDDO010000083.1 coordinate 25,237, forward strand.
TTGGCGCAGTTGCTTGATCTTGCACTGGACACGGCGGAGCGTGTGGCGCCGGCGATGCGCATCGTCGACTGGCCCGACTTTCCACATCGCGGTGTGATGCTGGATGTCAGCCGCGATCGGGTACCGCGGATGGACACGCTGTATGCGCTGGTCGATCTGCTGGCAAGTTGGAAGATCAATCAGCTACAGCTCTACATGGAGCATACCTTCGCCTATCAGGGGCACGAAGTCGTGTGGCAAGACGCGAGTCCGTTCACAGGTGAGGAGATCCTGGCACTGGATACCTATTGCCGTGAGCGCTTCATCGAGCTCGTGCCCAACCAAAACAGCTTCGGGCACATGCATCGGTGGTTGATTCACGAACCCTATCGACAGCTTGCCGAGTGCCCGGAGGGATGCGAGCTGTGGCCCGGACATAAGGGCGAGCCCTTCAGCCTCTGTCCCATCGATCCCGGCTCTGCGGCACTGCTCGAGGATATGTACGACCAACTGCTGCCGCACTTCTCCAGCCGTCTGTTCAACGTGGGGCTGGATGAGACGTTTGACCTCGGGAAAGGTCGCTCTGCGGAGGTCTGCAAGACGCGTGGGACGGAGCGCGTCTATCTGGACTTCCTGAAAACTGTCTACGGGCTCGTCCGTGCGCGGGGCAAGACCATGCAGTTCTGGGGCGACATCATCTTGCACGAGCCTGCGCTGATCCCGGAGCTGCCAGACGATGCGGTGGCTATGGAGTGGGGCTATGAGGCAAATCATCCGTTTGCCGAGCACAGCCGGCTCTTTGCGGAGGCCGGTCTGCGGTTCTATGTTTGCCCGGGGACGAGCAGCTGGAACACAATCGCGGGCCGCACGGATAACGCAGTGGGGAACATCCAGGTTGCGGCGCTTACCGGGAAGGAGGCTGGCGCAATCGGGTTGCTGAACACCGACTGGGGCGACAGTGGACATCTACAGCCGCTGCCGGTCAGTTATCTTGGCTATATGGCAGGAGCGGCTGCCAGTTGGAACGCAGAGATACCCCTGGACCAGATGGAGCTTCCTGAGCTGCTGAGCCGGTTCGCGTTCCGAGACCGGGCAGGAATCATGGGGCAGATCGCGTACGATCTAGGGAACGTCTACCGGCTGACCAGTGTTGAGCCGGGCAACGCGTCGATTCTCTTTCTGTTGCTCCTGCACGCCGACCGGCGGCTCGACGAGAGGTACGCGGAGGGTCTGAGCCGTGACGGGCTCGGCAAGACGGTGGCGGCAATTGCGAAGATTCGCGCCCGGATCCCCGAGGCCCAGATGGCCCGGGCCGACGCGGCACTGGTCGCTGACGAGTTCACGTGGGCCGCAGATGTGCTGGCGTGGGCTGCACGGCTGGGGCTCGCGCGGCTCGAGCACGGGGCCGTGGCTTCGGCATCGGATCTCCCGAGCGACGTGCGGACGGCGCTCGCGGGTGAGATGCGGGACCTGGTAGCGCGGCATCGTGAGTTGTGGTTGCAGCGCAGTCGCGTGGGTGGCCTGGCGGATTCGGCTGCCCGGCTTGAGCATGTGATCGTCGTTCTGGAGCAACAAGCGTAGGAGGGACTATGGCCCTGTTTCCACCCGAGGGCTATGTGCGGGTCGAGTCGGCCGTGGAGGGCATCGAAGTCTATATGCCCGCGCCGGAGGTGCCGCAGGCGGAGCCGGACGTCGTAGACTTCCGGTGCCCGCAGTGTCAGGCGAAGACGGCTTACAGTGTGGCCGACGGTGGGCTGCGTTGTGCCTACTGCGGTTACTACGAGCCGCCGTCAATGCCCATCGTGGGCAAGGGCGCCCAGGAGTTCGAATTCACCGTTGAAACGGTTGCCGCCGCCCGTGAGGCGCACGGTTGGGGCACCGAGCGCAGGGAGTTGCGGTGTGAGAGTTGCGGCGCGGAAACCTCGCTGCCGCCGGGAAGCCTGAGCCACACCTGCCCATTCTGCGGCTCGAACCGGGTGTTACAGCAGGATGCACCTGAGGACGCGCTTCGCCCGCGGTTTCTCGTTCCCTTTCAGATCGAACTCAAGCGCTGCCACGAGGTCGCCCGCGCGTGGCTGGGAAGCAGTTGGATGACCCCCGCTTCTCTGAAGAACGCGGCACGGATCGCCGACTTTGCCGGCATCTATATCCCTTGCTGGACCTTCGATTGTCGGACCTCGGCCTCGTGGCGAGCTCAGGTTGGGCACCAGGTGACTGAACGGTATTACGATGCGTCGAGTAAGTCGTGGAAATCGCGCACGCGTACGGTATGGCGTTGGGAGTCAGGGCAGGCCCAGCGAGTCTTCGATGACCTGCTCGTCGTGGGCACGGAGCGACTGAGCCAAGTGCTCTTGGGACAATTGCAGAGCTTCGACACGCGGCAACTGGTTCCATATGCGCCTTCCTATCTGGCGGGGTTCATGGCCCATGCCTACGACGTGCCCTTGGAGACAGCGTGGAAGCGTGCCAGGGAGCAGATGCGCAGTGACACGCACGGCGCGTGCCGGGCGCAGGCATCCACGTCACAGATTCGCAACTTCAGCATGTCCATCGATTTCGGCGACGAGAGCTGGCGATACGTGCTCATGCCGGTCTACCTGGCAGTCTACCGCTACAACGATCAAGCCTACCAGATCATGATCAACGGCCAGAACGGTTCGATCGCCGGACAGCGACCGGTCGACTGGACGAAGGTCTGGCTGGCCGTGGCGGCGATGCTGGCCCCAGGTGTTCTCCTCGGCTTGATCGGCGTGCTGGCCGCGGCGCTGGGCCTCGCCCTGCCACCGTCGCTAATCGCGGGGGGCGGGCTGCTGATCGTGGCCTTCATCTTGCTTCTCGTAGGAATCATCTTTGCCGTGATCACACTCAACAAGGCGAGGGCGATGGATGATGCATAGTCGACGGTCGCCCAGCATCGATGAGCACCCGCGCCTGCTAGAGACAAGAAGAGGTGGTGAGGATGCCTGAGCTGCAAGGGGGTTGGGGGATTCCGATGGTTTATGTCATCTGCGGTCAGTGTGACTGGCGCTATCTGGCGCCGGACACTGATCTCCCAGAGCATTGCCCTCACTGCGCGGCGCCGGCGCTAGCGAGACTGGATGCCGATGAGGCGCAGTTTCCCTATCCCCATCCACCGGAACTCGTGGTGCCCTTTGAAGTGGCTGAGGCTGTCTTGGCAGCGCGCATTGAGGCTTTCGCACGGGGCATCCCATTCGTGCCCACAGATCTCAACCCCGCCACGCTTCGCGAGCGGATGCAGAAGCTCTACCTGCCGATGTGGCTTGTCGACAGTGATGTCGTCGCGAGCTGGCAAGCCGAAGTCGGTTTTGATTACGAGGTGGTTAGCCACCAAGGGCGCTACGCCGACGGCGCAGGGTGGCGTACCGAAGAGGTGCGCGAAGGCCGGGTCCGTTGGGAACCAAGGGTCGGGCAGTTGCGCCGGCACTATGACAACGTGGCTGCGCCGGCGTTGGGGCTCCAGGAAGCGGCTCAGAGGGCGTTGGGACGCTACAACGTCAGTAATGCCGGTGACCACAGCGCGGAACACGTGAGGACTGCGATTGTGCGGGCGCCTGATCGGTCACCGGAGGCCGCCTGGCCAGATGCGGAAGTAGGCTTGCGGCAGCGCGCGGCCGATGAGTGCTGCTCAGCCGCGCACGCGGATCACATCCGTGATTTCCGTTGGGCTCCCGAGTTCGGGGAGCCGAACTGGACGCTGCTCCTGCTGCCGGTCTACGCGACGTTCTACCGGGACGACGAAGGACAACCACAGCGTGTGCTGATCAACGGGCAGACGGGCCAGCTTTCCGGTGTGCGGCGCGGTTCGATGAAGCGCGCACAACGTACGTCGTTGGTGATCGGCATCGTTGCGCTGGTTTTGTTTCTGTTGAGCGTGGGCGCGGCTGTTCTGGGGGCTATGGTCCCTCCGGCGCTGGCCATCGGTGTTGTGGGGGCGGTGATGGCGGTGCTGATAGGAATCGGCGCAATCATTCCTATAGCGCGCGTGTGGTCGTTCAACCGGCGCGAGTCGCGCGCCACGCCGGAGGTGTAGCAATGGTGGTCCTGGGACGTGCAGGGTGGTGGTTGGGCGTCGGCATGCTGGCTGCGGTGATCGACTGGATCGCCGTAGCCCAAGACCGCAAGCGCCTGGAGTACGTTTTCAAGCCGGCGACCCTTATCGCTTTCATCGTTGCGGCGTTTGTGTTGGCCGCCGATCGGGGCTTCGACCGTATGGCGGTGTGGTTCGTGTTGGCCCTCATCGCGTCGCTGGCAGGCGACGTCTTCCTGATGCTGCCCGATGCCCGGTGGTTCATCCCAGGCTTGCTCAGTTTCCTGGTAGCCCAAGTTGCCTACATCCTCGGTCTCAATCCGACGTTGCCTCCGGTGGCAGCGTTGGGCTTGGTTGCCGTCGCGGGTATCATCGATGTTATCGTGCTGCGCCACATCCTGGCAGGTGTGCAGGCGCGAGGGGAGGGCGAGCTACGGGTGCCGGTTGCCGTCTACGCCGTCGTCCTGAGCATGATGCTGGTCTCGGGATGGGCGACGTGGCTGCGCCCCACCTGGTCGCCGGCCGGTCGCATCGTGGTGTCGGCTGGGGCGACGCTGTTCTTTGCCTCTGACCTTATCCTGGCCTGGAATCGGTTCGTGCGCGAGTCGCGTCTGCTCCATGTGGCAGTGATCGTGACCTATCACCTGGCGCAGATTGCCCTGACGATGGCAATCGCCCTGGCGCCATGACCGCGGATGCGGCGGTGGTCGACACAAGGCACGAGCTCAACTGCTTCCTGGCTCATACCCACACGCTGGAGGCCTAATGAAGACACGTACTTTGGGAAGGACTGGACTGGAGGTCAGCGAGCTTTCGCTAGGGGGGCTCTTTGTCTCGAAGGTCGGAGGGGAGTTCGAGCAGGGGCGACAGGCGATCCGCAAGGCTGTGGCTCTCGGCGTCAACTACATCGATACGGCGCCCGGCTATGCGGACAGTGAAGAGGTCATCGGCAGGGTTCTACCCGAGATCGAGCAACCACTGGTCCTGTCCACAAAACTCGGCGGACGCCCGAAGCCGTTCGAGCCGCAGAACCGCGATTGCCTGATGGCATCGATCGAGGAGAGCTTGCGCCTGTTGGGTCGCGACCAGATCGACATCCTGATGATCCATGAGCCAGACCGGCCGGGCCAGTACGATTGGTGGCCAGACCTGACCACGTATGATGCCCCGGTGGTGGCACTAATGGAGGACCTGAAGCGTCAGGGTGTCATTCGCTTCATGGGCCTCGGCGGTACGACTGCGTACGAGATCGTACCGATCATCCTCACCGGCAAGTTCGACGTCCTGCTAACGGCGTTCAACTACAGCCTCCTGTGGCGCGAGGCAACGGTCGCCGCACTGCCTGCTGCAAAGAGGATGGGGATGGGCGTGATCATCGGCTCGCCGCTCCAGCAGGGAGCGTTGGCGCGCCGCCACGACGAGGTGTATACGGGTGCACGTTGGCTCAGCTCGCCGCGGCAGCGGCAGTTACAGGCACTGTATAGCTTTGCCGACGAACTGAGCATGTCGCTGCCCGAGCTTGCGCTGCGGTTCGTGATCTCAAATCCGGATGTTTCCTGCACCCTGATGGGGGCACGCTCTGAGCAGGAGGTCGAACAGAACGTGGCTGCAGTGGCGCGTGGGCCGCTGCCCGAGGACGTGCTTGCGCGACTGGAGGAGATCGCAGCCATGGTGCCCTTCCGCCCGTTCGAGGAGCCGTTCGGGTTGCCGTTTGGCCGCGCCTATCGAGGGCCGGGTACAGCGTAGTCGAAGCTCACGTTGCGGACCTGTGCGCATTAGCCGACTCTCATTCTCCATAGCGATTGTGGAACATCTGCCCATCTCACAGCGTCTAGGAAGTACATAGATTAAGAGAAGGGTGGGCACTCTGCGAACAAGCATCGCAGCGGCCCTGGGTATATGGAGGAGATAGAGATGGAAGGCTATACTGAAGAGCAACCCGCGCTTCCCAAGGAGCGGGTAGGATACGCGGTTCTGGTTGCCGCGATTGTGTCGGTGATCCTAGGCGCCGTATTGCTGCTCGGCTGGGCTCTACGCGTGACCGGATTCTGGCCCGGCGGGACGCCTACGCCCACGCCAACACCTGTCCCGCTTCTGGGACTTGATCCGGACCGCGGGCGCCCCGGTGACTCAATCGCGGTCACGGGCGTAGGCTGGACGGCAGGCGAGACGGTGCTGTTGCGGCTGCTGCCTCCAGAGTCGGAGGAGGCGGCCCCGGTTTTCCTCGGCTCTATTTCGGTTGGCGCCGGTGGATCTTTTTCACAGTCTTTCAGTGTGCCGGTTGTTCGCCCGTGGTCAGAGTTCCGCGTGGTCCGTGTCGAGGCGATCGCCCAGACGTCGCAGGTAAGCGCGACGGCTCTCTTCGTCCTGGCTGTCCCTACACCTGAAGTGACGGCGACGCCCACGGCAACGCCGACCGTCGAATCGGCCACCCCGACGCCAACCTCGACACCCACGCCCACGCCGACGGGCACGCCGGTGCCGCCTACACCAACGCAGGCCCCGTCTACTCCGACGCCTACCCCCGAAGTAGCGGCTTGGCGGGGGGCCTACTTCAACAATATGGGCCTCACGGGCAACCCAGTCCTGGTTCGGGACGACCCGACGATCACCTTCTACTGGGGCACGGGCGCTCCGGCTTCCGGCGTGTTGCCCGATGGCTTCTCGGTTCGCTGGACGCGAACGTTGACGTTCCCGGCCGGGACGTACCGGTTCTACGCTACGGCCGACGATGGCGTTCGGGTATGGCTGGGCAATCAGCTGCTTATCGATGAGTGGCACGGTGCTACGGCGCTGACCTACTCGGCGGAGCGCACACTAGGCGCGGGCAGCTATACAGTGGTGGTCGAGTACTTCGAAAGCGCTGGAAATGCGCAGATCCAGTTCTGGTGGGAGCGGATGGGCGATTTCCCTCAGTGGCGAGGCGAGTACTTCAGCAACCAAAACCTCAGTGGGGCGCCAGCACTGGTCCGTAACGACGCCAACATCAACTTCAATTGGGGCGCAGGTGCCCCTGCGGCCGGGCTGCCGGCAGACCGGTTCTCCGCGCGTTGGACGCGTGTGCTGGCGCTCGAGGCCGGAACCTACCGTTTCCGTGTTCGCATGGATGACGGCGCCCGACTCTACGTCGACGGTAGACTCATCATCGATGCCTGGACGAACGGCGCGGCACGCGAGGCCACGGCCGACATCGCGCTTCTGACCGGCAACCACGCTGTACGGCTTGAGTACTACGATGCTGGCGGCGATGCTCTGGTACAGCTGGCCTGGGAAAAGCAGGAGGCGTACCCGGATTGGAAGGGTGAATACTGGAACAATCGCGCACTCACCGGCCTGCCTGTTCTGGTGCGGAACGATGCGAACATCGATTTCGATTGGAAGACAGGGTCGCCGGCATCGGCCATTCCTGCTGACGACTTCTCGGCCCGTTGGACGCGCGCGCTGAACTTCAATAGCGGCACCTACCGGTTCCACGTGGCGGTGGATGATGGTGCCCGGCTGTGGATCGACGACCAGCTGGTCATCGACACCTGGCGCGATGGAGCGGCGCGTGAGGTGACAGCCGATGTGGCGCTCGCGGCGGGCGCGCACACGCTGCGGTTGGAGTACTATGAGAGGATAGGACAGGCGCGCGTGAGACTGTCTTGGGAGCAGATCACGCCCACCTTCCCGGAGTGGCGCGGTGAATACTGGTCAAACATCGGTCTCGTCGGCGCGCCAGCGCTGGTGCGGAACGATGCTGCCATCGACTTCAACTGGGGGACCGGCGCGCCTGCGGTAGGCATTCCGGTGGATAGCTTCTCTTCGCGCTGGACTCGCACGTTCAACCTGCAGGCGGGCGTCTATCGATTCCAGGCCACGGCTGATGATGGTGTGCGTATCTACGTTGATGGCACACGGGTGCTCGACGAGTGGCACGTTGGTCCTGCGAATCAGATCTATGCAGTCGACGTTCCGCTCACCGCGGGGCAGCACCAAATCGTCGTGGAGTACTTCGAAAACGCCGGGGGCGCTTCGATCAGGGCCTGGTTCGATCGTCTTGGTGATATCGCCACGCCGACGCCCACCGCCACGAACACGCCAACGGCGACCCCGACGCCTACTCCAACAAATACGCCAACGGCGACCCCGACGGCTACCGGGACGCCCAACTCGCCGGCGACATCCACCCCAACCCCGACCGCCACGGCGACCGCCACACCTACCGCAACCGCGACACCGACGGCTACGCCGACCGCGACGGGGACAGTTGCGCCTACGGCGACGGCGACGCCGACACCTACATACACCCCGACCGCGACCGCTACGCCGACGGCGACACCGACGACTGAGCCAATCACGGATACGGTGCGCATTAACGAGGTGTTGTTGGCACCCGTGGAGATAGACTGGAATGGCGACGGGTCTGTCAGCCGCGCAGATGCGTGGATTGAGCTGCACAATCCCACCGGGGCAAACCTCGATGTGAGCGGATGGGCTCTGACCATGAGCAGCTCGGGCATCCTGAGCAGCTTCCAGGGACGGCGCTACAGGCTATCGCGCGACACCGTGATTCCCGCTGGGGGGTTCCTGGTTCTGTACGGCGATGAAACCGGACTCAGGTTGACAGAAGGCCGGCTCAGGCTTCTGTCTGGATCGATCGTGATGGACGACGTCCAGTTGGAGTCGACTCTCCCGGATACTAGCCTGGCAGTAGATGATGAAGGGCGATGGCACACCAACCAGCCACCGACGCCGGGCGGGCCTAACGAGGTGGTACCGGCTACGCTGCTAGCTCCGAAAGATGCCGAAAGGTCAACCACACTGCGGGGACGATGAACGGGCTAAGGATGCACGCCGGGTCGTCAGTGCTGGGTATTGACTGCTCTACGACTTACGGCTGATCGGGCCAACCGTAGGCCGCTTTCACGATGATGTGTCTGCGGGGAGGCAAAGGCCGGGGACCGGGCTATTCGCACCGGTCCCCGGCGCTTTAGTGCCTCGTAGAAGGACTCAGGCGTCTAGAAGTCCGTGACGCAGCCCAAGTGGGAGCGCCGCGGGACGCTCACATGTGCTCTCGAGCACGATATGCCGCCCCTCGCGTGCGGAGTCGAGTGTGGCGTGCATGATGTCAAGGACGTGGTAGGCCAGAGCGCCGCTGGCGCGGTGAGGACGACCTGACCGCAGGCCATACGCCATGTCGGCGACGCCGATTCCGCGGCTGTTGTCGGCGTAACCGTGGGTGAGGGGGACAGTGTGCCACTCGGAGTCGCCGGAGCGCCGGATGGCGACAGGCCCACCGAATCCATTCGGATCGGGCACAGCCAACGTCCCCTCGGTCCCATAAACTTCGATCCGGGGAAGCTGATGCGACCAGACATCGAAGCTGGTGATAATGGTGCCGATTGCGCCGCTGGCAAACTCCAGCGTGCTGGAGATGTGGGTTGGCGTTTCGACGTCGATGACAGTCCCGTAGAGCGGCTGGCTTGTGATCGTGCGCTGGGCGAACGTGGTCCGCGCTTCGCCCGAGACGCGCTGCACCGGGCCCATCATGTTCACAAGTGCCGTCAGGTAGTAGGGGCCCATGTCGAACATCGGACCGCCGCCCGTCTTGTAGTAGAAGACCGGGCTGGGGTGCCAGCTTTCGTGACCGTGGCACAGCATGAAGGCCGTCGCTGCGACCGGCTCGCCGATCCATCCATCGTCGATCAGCTTGCGGCACGTTTGGTGTCCACCGCCCAGGAACGTGTCAGGCGCGCATCCGACGCGGACCCCCTGCTTCTGAGCAGCCTCCAGGAGTTGTTTGCCCTCCTCGCGAGTGAGCGTGAGCGGTTTCTCATTGTGGACCGACTTACCGGCCTCGATTGCCTGCATCGCCACAGCGTGGTGAGCTTGGGGGATGGTTAGGTTGATGACGATGTCGATGTCGGGGTCCGCCAACAGCTCCTCCACGGTACATGCGCAGGGCACTTTGTGCTTTTCGGCCTGCGCCGCGGCACGCTCTGGGACGAGATCCGCGCATGCCGCGATCTCGATGTTCTCGAAGGTCTCCTGCCCATTCTTCAGGTAGATGCCGCTGATATTCCCACAGCCGATGATACCGACCTTGGTCTTGTCTGCCATAGAACTTCTCCTCGTGCAGAGATGGAACGCGGTGGCGCTAACGGCTTGCCCAGAGCAGGCCGCGCTTGACGATCTCGAGGGCCTCGGGCACCTCGAAGTCCTTGGCGACGTGACCCAGCGACGTGTAGAAGACCCGCGCCTTCCCGTACTTCCGCTTCCACACGACAGGCATAACCGTGCCCTCGATCCAGTAGCAGTGTTCGCCGCCAAAGGTTGTCGTAGCCAGCACGTCATTGGCCGGATCCACATGCATGTAATACTGCTCTGAGTGCATCTTGAAATCGCGCAGTCCAGCTACGAGCGGGTCGTCGGGCTTTGTGATGTTGACCTCGTAGTCGATCACGCCGCCGGGGTGAGCGACCCACTGCCCACCGACCATGAACTGGTAGGTGACGTTGTTGCGGAAGGAATCGCCCATGCCTCCGTGCCAGCCGGCAATGCCAACGCCGCTCTCAACTGCCTCGAGGAGACCCTGCTCCTGTTCGTTGGTGATTGATCCCATCGTCCAAGCAGGCACGATGAGATCCAGTGACATCATCATTTCCCGGTTGAGGTATGCGTCGAGCGTGTCGGAGATGGTCACATCGTAGCCCTGCGATTCGAGGTACGGCGCGAAGATGGCGACGCACTTATCGGGTTCGTGACCCATCCAACCGCCCCAGACGACCAATGCTTTCTTCTTGCTGTTGTCCGCTGACATACGATCTCTCCTTGAGCTTGTGCTCTGTGCAAATCGAGGTTTGGCGTGCTAGCTACAGGTCACAGGTGTGCCGTCGCGAGCCGCAGAGGCAAGGATGGCGTCGTAGAGCCGCGCCATACGCAGACCGACCTCCGGAGGACTGGGGTTGGGGAACTCGCCGCTGCGTACCGAGAGGAACTGCTCCCAGGCACCCAACGAGGCAGGCAACTTAACCGGCGTGAAGTCTGGTTCGCCCTGCCGTTGGATCTCCAGGAACTGCCCCCATGCACCCGTGCGTAGAATCGCTTCAGTGCAGAAGACCCGGATGTCGGATGCGCACGATCGAACCGTCTCGCCGCAGCCGTGGAACGTCACGAGCGCGCCGGACTCCAAGCGCGCGATCACCGCTGCCAGGGTCTCTACGGGACGACCGTAGTTATCGGTCCAGGCGGCGACATCCACAAACTCCTCGCCGGCCAGATCCGCAACCGTATTGAGCATATGGGCCCCGGTGTCAAACATGAAACCACCGCCGGAGACGGCGGGATCCTGGCGCCACCTTCCCTCAGTGTTGGGGCCCCAGCTCTGCCAGATGGTGGCGCTGATGCTCAACAGCTTGCCCAGCTCTCCGGAGCGCAGCAGACGGACAGACTCGCGGATTTCAGGGGAGAGGCTGCCGTTGAAGGCCACGACCAGCAGTTTCCCGGTGCGGTCTCGCACGTCAATGAGAGCGCGGGCCTCGGTCGCATTCATCACCATCGGTTTCTCCAGCAGCACATCGAGCCCCGCTTCGAGACAGGCTTTGGCCTGTTCATAGTGAACCGCGTGGGGGGTGATGATGAAAGCCGCGTCGAGGTCGTAGTCTCTCAACAGGGTCACCAGGTCTGGCTCATTTGGGGGCAGCGCAACGCCTGCCTCAGCGAATATCTTGGCGGTCTCCTCGCAGGCGGCGGGCGATGGCTCGCAGAGCGCGGCGATTTCGGTCGTATCGGTTTGCTTGAGCATATTACGGAGGTGATGGCGCGCCATCCCGCCACAGCCAATCATAGCTACACGTACGCGTTCCGACATAGTTCGATCATCTCCTTTGGATAAGAATTGGCCTACGGTCCACAAAGTACAAGGGATCGTGGGCCATAACAGACAACACCCTCTCCCACAGCGCGCGAGCCTCGATGAGGTGCGCTGTTGCCTGGAGCACAGGCCCCTGTACCAGGTGGGGGGCTTCGAGTACCTGCGCGACCCGGTCGTATCTCTGGGTCCAGCCTTCGAAGCCGTGCGTAGTGTACGTCTTCTCGATGCGAACGCCACCGGCTTGGACCAGGACGTAGTCGAGCGGCCCATTGAACAGGTAGGGAGGCATGGCCAGTTCCTCGATGGCGTGCATCGAGGTGTTGGGCCGCAGCCCACACCCCAGCATCAGGACCTGCCCACCAAGGCCGTTCGGCGCTTGGGCGTCTCGCAGCTTGCGGAAGGGTGAATGCGGGCCGCAGGGCGTTGTGTCTTGGATGTGGTCGTCAAGCATATCATGAGTCTGTGGTCCCACGCCGCAGACCGAGTGGGTGGGGTGGAGGCTGCGAAGCGTCCCGGGGCGCCGGCGGAAGTGTTCGGGGATCGCACCGACGTTCGATGGTGTGCGACGGACGTCGAAGAGCGGACTCTTCGCGGTCACGCGCTCGTAGGTCAGGGCAGGCATGAGCAGGGTTCCCTCGAGGCCGAGGGCTTCCAACAGGCCCAGAACGACCGTTTCAGGCCCGCCGGGTACGTAGCCCATCGAGCTCAGTGAGCTGTGGACCAGCAGCAGCCCCCCTGAGCGTACGCCAAGGGCGCGCAGGTCGGCGGCAATGCGCGCCACGGCATCCTTGACTGGCCCGGCTGACATCAGTGCGCCAGCTCCACACTGGTCTGCTCGAGACTCAGGCCCTCAAGCTCTTTCCAACAACGGTATAGAGCGCGCGGGACGTGGAAACACCCCTTCCATTTGCCACCCTTGAGCGGAAGGAGCACTTCCCCGCGACGGTTTAGATAGCCATACCACTCGCCGTACTCCCGATCCGGAAAGCGGGTCCACGTGTAGTCGTGTACGCGCTCAAACCACTGCCAGCAGGCCTGCCGGCCGGTAGCGCGATAGGCCATAACGAGCGCCACGAGTGTTTCGAGGTGGACCCACCATAGCTTCTGGTCCCAGTCAAGCCTGTCGGGAGGATGGCCCTGCGCATCGAGGAAGTAGAAGATCCCATCGTGCTCAGTGTCCCAGGCATAGTCGAGGATGCTCAGGACCGTATCTGTAGCTCTGTCGATCAGGGCTTGGTTGCCGGACCCGCGGGCAATATCGATGACAAACCACATTGCCTCGATGCCGTGGCCGGGGTTCAGTAGACGTCCGTCGAGGCTGTCGATGTGGCTGCCGTCGGGAGCCACGTTCTCGAAGATCAGGTTGCGCTCTGCGTCGAGGAAAACGTCCATTACCTCGTGCACCATCGTTGCCGTTGTCTCGGCGACCGTCTCCGCGGGGAGCAGGTCGGCCAGCTCCAGCGACAGGTTGCACAGGATCATCGGCAGCGCGAAGCCCTTCATCGGCCGCACGCCCGGCACGTGCTTCTCGTAGATGCCCTTGGGGTTGTCGCGGCGGGCCAGGATGTTGGCGTAGGTGGCCAGCGCAAGTGCCATGTCGGCCTCGTTCCCGGTCGCCAGTGTCAGTTGGCCGAAGGCCATCGCAGCGAAGCAGTCGGAGAAGATGTTGTAAGGCTGGATGAGTGGGCGGCCGTCACGTGCCAGCGCAAAGTACCAGTTTCCGTCGGCATCGTGCCCGTGGGCTCGCAGGAAGTCGGCGCCCTGTTGGGCGATCGCCAGCCACGCCGAACGAGCCTCCACGCGGTTGTGGAGCATTGCGAAGGTCCACACCTGGCGCGCCTGTAGCCAGACGAACTTGTCGGTATCGTAGACGCTGCCGTCGCGATCGAGGCAGGTGAAGTAGCCACCGGCCTCGTCGTCGATAGAGTAGCGTTCCCAGAACGGGATCACGTCATCTAGGAGTGCCGCGCGGTACTGCTCGCTGTACACGGCGAAGTCTGTAGCCATCGGATCACCCCCTACGTGCGGCGGCTGTATGCGTCGAGCTTATTGAAGAGATCTCGAAAGATGGGATCGCGATGGACGTGATAGGCGCTGCGGATGAGGTGCCGGCGATGGTCGAAGCTCCATGTTCCTTGGTCGGTGACGATGGGGCTATGGACCAGGTTGGTGGGTGTCCACGACTCGTTGAGCAGGTAGGCGATGCTCGAGATGTCCCAAATCACCTTGGACCAGGCGAAGTGATCGCGGTGGTAACCTTTGACTGTCTCCGCCAGGTAATCGCCGATGGCACCTCGGCCCTCGACGCAGCACTCGATCTCGGGGATGGTGGTGTGGAGGTGTGAGCACACGCCCATGACCGGGATCTGGACGACGGGGACGCCGCAGTCGAAGATGACGCGCGCCGCCTCGGGGTCCTGCCACAGGTTGAACTCGCGTGTGTCGTGCCAGTGGAAGGCGTGCCCGCCGAGCCAGACCACGACGATGCGCTTGATGATCTCCGGCTCCAGCAGGATCGCCGAGGCCACGTTGGTGATCGCTCCGATCGCGACGACGTAGAGCGGGTCGTCGGCCTCACTGCGGGCCATGGCTTTGCACACCAGATCCTCCGCCGCCTCGCTCTCAAGCGGATGGTCAGCGTCGGGTAGGTAGCTGGTGGACCCGCGGAAGACCCGGCCCTCCGGCGCGGCGTCGAGCCGGTCCAGCAGCCGCAGGATCTCCTGATAGCTGCGCTCCATGCCGTCCGCGGGCCCAGATGAGCGATCGTTGAAGAAGGGGGCCGCGTAGAGCGCCTCGACAGTGATCTTTTCAGGCGAAAGCAGAGCGTAGACGACGGCGAACTGGTCGTCGACCTCGTTGTACGTGTCGGTGTCGAGGACCATGTGAAGTGGGCCTGTGGGAGGGGCCAATCTCGTGAGCCTATCGATCTCATTTAGCGTGGGGAATCGCATGCACGTCTCCTTGTCTTAGCGTATCGGGGATGCGCGGAGGGCATTCGCCGCCGGATCCGTAAGTGCACATACAGGGCGTGGTCAGGACCGCCAATGGATCACCAATGGGCCGTCGGGGCCGTAGATGGGGTCTGTGGACGGGTCGGGGACTCGCGCGATGTTGCGGTCTGCCGCGGGGCGCTCTTGCGGGGAACCGTAGTTCATGTCCCAGTCCTGTCCGTGCGGGTAAGCGCCCACGAGCGCGAAATCAGCGCTGCTGGCGAGACGTTTGTGCGCGACACCCGCTGGGATGACCACCGCGTCGCCGGCGGTCACGGTGACCGTGATTCCCTCGTCGCCGCCAAACTGGATCGTCGCCTCGCCGCGATACACGCCGAGGACCTCGTGCGCCGTGCTGTGGTAGTGATGGAAGGTGTAGACACTGTCACGCCAGGCCGGCGGCCACTCGTTGCGAGCGAACACTGCCTCGATCACCACCACCATATCGTCCTCCGTCAACGAGAAGGCCTGCCGGTAGAGGAGCAGGGGACGCCGAGGGTTGTTGGGTATCGCACCACTCTCTGCCAGTCGATGTACGCTCACCGCAGGCGGGGCGACCAAGGGTTGGTGGTCGCCTGACTGGTCCGGCGGGGCTGGGTCTCTGTTCATCACCTCGGCTTGAAACTCCTGTCTGCGGCGCATTGTAGCGCCGTCTCCAGCACGATGCAAACCCACATCACCGTCCCGGGGACGGCTAAGTTTGTGATTGTGATCCCTATGCTAGAACCCGAGCTGTTTGTCGACCTGGTTGCGGAGCGGGAACTCCCCGTGGACATAGCGGGCGATGTTGTCGACGAAGACGGAGCGGATGGTCTCCGCCTCGGATTGGTAGCCGCCAGCGGCGTGTGGCGTGATAATCAGGTTGTCGACCTCCCACAATGGGCTATCTGGAGGCAGGGGTTCGGTCTGGAAAACGTCCAGCGCCGCAGCGGCTAGCCGGCCCTCCTGGAGCGCGGCGATCAGGGGCGCTTCCTGGATAATGCCGCCTCGCGAGACGCCGATCAGAATCGCTGTGGGCTTCATCAGTGCGAGCTGATCGGTGCCGATCATGCCGCGGGTCCTGTTAGTGTAGGGCACGGTGATGACCACGTAGTCCGACTCGGCCAGCAGTGCGTTGAGCCCGGCCTCGCCTTCCAGACGATCCACGTAGTTCGGCTTGTGCACGGGCAGCAGGTCGACGGCGATCACGCGCATGCCGAAGGCGTGCGCCCGCTCTGCAGTCGCGTGTCCCACAGTCCCGAGGCCAACAATGCCCATCGTCTGCCCTGTTAGCTGAACGAGGCTCTCGCGCAGGGAACGGACTGCCCAGAGGTGTTGTTGCTGATGCTCGATGTAAGCTTTGATGCCGCGCGTGAAGGCGAAGATCATAGCGAAGGCGTGTTCGGCCAGTGCTACTGCGTGAACGCCGCGGACATTCGTCAGCAGTACGTCGCTGTCACGCAACTCGGGAATGCGAACGAAGCTGTCGACCCCGGTGCTGGCGGCCTGCACCCAGCGCAGCCGCTTCGCCGCCAGGAACTCGTCACGGGTGAGCCAACCGAAGTACACCTCGGCGTCGGCGAGTGCTGCGGGGAGCTGAGCGCGATCCTCGCAATGGACGAAGCTCAGTTCTGGAAAGCGGGTGCGAAGCTCAGGCATGACTTCCTCCGGATGGTAAGGACTCGGACCGATCACGACTTTCATAGAGTGTGCCCTTTCGCTGATTGCCATCAATCCTGCGCGCTGAGAGCCGAAGCTGCCGAACCGGTAGGCAGCACAGTGCGCTATCCGATACACCAGGTCGCGTCGTTCACTAGCTCCAGCCGACCGCTCTCAGCGGACCGGATGCCAGCATCCAGAATCGCCATTGCGTCCAGGTTCTGATACATCTCCAGTGTCGGGTGGAGCGGCTGACCAGTCTCCAGGTGGTGGACAAAGGCTTTCGCGATGGTCTCCTGTCCTTGGGGAAGCGGATCGCCGTCCACCATCGCGTCGGGTCCGCCGTAGCCGCGCGTCGTGAATACCTCAACTGTGGGGATGTGTTCTCCGGTCTCCGCCACACGATGGGTGGCGACGAGGGTGCCGCGGCTGCCGTAGACGATCGGCCCTGTGGGGACGCCGGTGTGCCACGTTGTCCAGGTTCCCTCGAGAATCGCCAGGGCTCTGGGAAAGCGGACGGTGATGATGGCGTTGTCATCGGCGTCGCTGTAATGGGAGGCCAAGTTGGCGCGCAGTCCGAGGGCAGCACTTGCCGGTTCACCAACGAACCACCGGGCGAGGCACGCACCATAGCAGCAGTAATCGAGTAGGGCGCCGCCGCCCGGCGCAGTCTGGTGCCACCACTCGGCACCTTTCTCGGCATCGGTGATCTGCTGACCATAGGCCAGCGGGCCCATAGAGGCGCCGTTGCGCCATTTGACTTCCAGCAGATCGCCGATCGTGCCCGCGTCGAGCAGGGCCTTCATCGTGCGAATCGCGGGACTCCAGGTTGTGGGCCAGTTGATCGCCAGGACCACGTCATTGGCTTTCGCCGCTCTGACCATACGCAGGGCCTGTGCCAGGCTGGCGGCCATCGGCTTCTCTGTCAGCATATGGATGCCGTGCGCTGCAACCGCCTCGGCTACCTCGGCGTGTAGGGCGTTCTCAGGGCAGAATATCACGATGTCGAGTGACTCGCGCGCGAGCATCTCGCGGTAGTCCGTATAGACCTTCGGGATGCCGATCTCCTCGTGGGCGCGACGCAGGTTAGCGCGGCGCGTAGCCGGCTCGGTTGAGATCGAAGGGACCAGCGGCACAGTGTCTGCACAGGCCACCCAAGACACGTTGGGCAGCGCGTTGAAGCTGTCGATCAAGGTGTTCACGTGCATGTGGGCGAAGCCGATGACGCCCACGCGGTAGATTCTGTCCATGGCGCACTCCTTTCGTTGTTGGCTGTACGATCCCGGCGGAACTGGTTGGGGCTTCGGTGCAATCGGGAGCGGATGCCGCCGGGCACTACACCGCTCTGCTGAGTGAACTGAACCGGCGGACATAGGCCGCATTGAGCGCGACCTGATCTTCGTATTCGGGATACATCCCCACGATCACTGCATCGTTGGGTTTCATCTCGCGGAACGCCTGCTCGAATGCCGCTTCTACCGAAGCCTGTTGATCGCACAGACGGCCTGCTGCCAGTATCTTGAAGGCCAGGCAGGGCTTCTCCGTCCCGCGCATCGCCTTGTACATCCGCGGCGGGTCGCTTTCCAGATAGACCTCCTTGAGAGGCAGGGGGACGTGCCCGAGCAACGCCAGCAGTTGTTCGCGCGTGCGGTGCCGCTCGTAGACACAGCACATAAAGAAATCGACGTCCCACCCCTCCGAGACGATGTGGTCGATCACGTCGGGTATGTGGGTCGAAACGCCCACCATGATGCCCGCGTCGCGGATCCTCCCGCAGTATTCGCGCACCCGATCCATCTTGCCCTCACGCCAGAAGATGTCGGTGACCTCGCCGTGATGGGCTACTCCGATGGTACCGCCCTTGACGAGGACGTCGAGCATATCCGGGAAGTCTGCGGACTCGGAGGCCAGGGCTATGTAGTGCAGCCCGCCCCCATGGGCCTGATAGGCCTGGTAGGCTTCGAGGTTGGGTCCGGGCCCGGATTGCCACGCGTTGATCCCCTCGGCTTCACACTGCACCAGAAACGTTTGGATTTGCTCCGGGGTGAAGTAGCGCTTCATCTGCATATTGACGAATCGGGACAGGTGCGACCCACCGTTGATCGGGTTCGACCCCACGATGAGCCGCGACACACGATGGGGGCCGAACGGGATCTGCGGTAGCCTGTGTTCACTTTCAGACATCACTATCATCTCCTCGGTCGATCTGCTGGCGCATCGGGTGTTTCGACGGCGTTGCTCTGTTGAGTTTGGCCTTGCTGCTTGCTGCGTGGCACGCTTAGTGCCGCTCCAGCTGATCCAGCGGAGGCTGAAGGTCTGGGGGCAGTGGCGATTTGTAGGTGAGGCCCTCCATTCGCTTCACCCAATCGGTCTGAATCTGCTGTACGGCTTCAGGGTCCACGCAGAGGTCGATCGCCGCACCTGCCATCACCTTGGCCGCAAAGAGTGTGGACTTGTGCGCGATCGAGGTGCCGGCAACGGCCACATTCTGCCAGGAATGGCCGGGCGTGCCCACGACGAAGCACGCTGTGGTGAACTCCTGTGTGGGCACGTTCCATGAGACATCCGCGACGTCGGTCGAGCCGCCGCCGCCCTTGCGCTCCTCAGCGTAAGGATCGTAAATGCGGGTGTTGAGGTCCACGTCGGCCAACGCCATTGACTCAGGAAGCCAACTGCGGCGCAGCCCGGCGAGCTTCTCTTCGCGAGGGATGCTGCGGCCCAGCTGTGCCGCAAATGCCAGCTCTTCTTCGGTGTAAGTGGGCGCCCCGATTTCCCGCATGTTGGCGACGACCAGCTCGGCGAGGGGGCGGTTGGCGATGCTGTTGTGTACCCCGGTGAGGAAGCGTACCTTGTGCGTCGTGTTCGCCATCAGATCGGCGCCGTCAGCAATACGCAGAACCCATTCGTAGTAGCGATCGACAAGGTCGCGGCTGGGGGCACGGACGTAGTACCAACTGCGGGCGTAGGCAGGCACGACGTTGGGCTCGTGACCGCCTTCCTCGATCACGTAGTGCATGCGGGTTTCCTGCACCACGTGCTCACGCATATAGTTCACGCCGACATTCATCAACTCAACGGCGTCCAGCGCGCTGACTCCCTGCTCGGGCGATCCTCCGGCGTGGCTGGCTTTGCCGAAGAACTCGAACTTCACCGAGTTCATCGCATTGCCGCTGCCCAGCGAGACGGCGTTGCTGGCTCCCGGATGGTGACCCAAGCAGGCATCGACACCGTCAAAGACTCCGTCGCGAACCATAAAGACTTTGCCCACCAAGGTTTCTTCCGCGGGACAGCCGAAACACTTGATCGTGCCCGTTAGCCCGTGGACCTCCATCGCGGCCTTAGCTGCGATCGCCGCTCCTACTGCCGAAGCGGCGTATCCGCAATGGCCACAGCCGTGGCCTGCGCCGCCCTCCACGCGGGGCTGCCGGTAGGGGACCGCTTCCTGAGAGAGCTCCGGCAGCGCGTCCAGCTCAGCCAACAGGCCGATCACGGGACCGCCCGAACCAAAGGTCGCCACAAAGGCGGTAGGCATGCCTGCAACCCCACGCTCGACGCGAAAGCCGTCGGCTTCCAGCAAATCGGCAAGCAGCTTGCTGGTCTGAGTCTCCTGCAACCCGACCTCTGCGAGGTCCCAAACACGTTGGTGGAGATCGACGATGGTGTCCTGATGCTCGTCGATCCAGGTGAGGGCTGTTGCCTTCTCAGTCGTTGTCATCGTGCTGTCCTCCTTGTCATTCCAGCCTCTATCCCTGTCCACCGTCGTGAGGCCGGTACTGGATGAGCGATGCGAAAGCTGCCACCGTCTGCGGATGTCCGGCCAGAATGGGTTGGGCCATTCGGGCGCCGGTCCGAAGCGGGCCCAGTTCCACCGGTGTCCCGTCCATGTATAGCATGGTGCCTCCGTTGTGCTGGAGCATCGCCATACCTGCCGCAATGTCCCATATGTAGACACGCTCGACGAGAGCGGCTGCCGCATTCCCCGTTGCCACGTAGGCAAGGTGCGCCATCGTTGAGCCCAGATTGCGAAGCTTGCCGGGATACGTTGGTGATATGACGTAGTCTTGATGGGGTCGTGATGCGATGAGAAGCGATGTCTCGGGGTGCAGCGGACCTGGCGGTAGCAGTGTGAGTGGCTGGTCGTTGCGCCACACACGCCCGTCAGACGTCGTATGGAAAAGGTCGCCCGTGGTCGGTATATAGAAAAAGCCTGCCTGCGCCTGGTCACGCACGACCAGCGCAATCGCGATGCCCCAGATAGGCAGACCCGCCGAGAACGCGGCGGTGCCGTCTATGGGATCGATCGCCCACAGCCGACCGCCAGCTGCCGGCTGTTTGTGCAGGTCCTGCTCCTCGGCGATGATACCATCCTCGGGATAGGCCCGGTCAATGGCTTCCATCAGGTATTCCTGGACCGCGAGGTCGGCGGCCGTGACGTAGGTCCGGTTCTCTTTCCAGCTCGGCTTGACGTTGAGGTAGTGGCGCATCGCGATCTTGCCGGCTGAGGCGATGATTTCCTTGACGAAATCGACGTCGTCCATGGTCTCCTTTAATTGTCGCTGAGCCCGTAATTCGGCCTTTGAGCCCCGGCATTACTCCCGGTGATGCTCCGGATGGTCGGTCACCGGCGTGTGGTCGTGGAAGTAGCCCAGCCGGTGCATACGATTGTGCAGGTTCCGATGGGCGGATTCGAGCACCAAGCGCATGCGCTTGTACGCGCGGTCATCCGCGCGCGTCCCAATGGTATCCAGATAAGCCAGGGCACCCTCGATCTGCTCCAGGATGGTGACTGCGTCAGCCGCGGCAAGCATCTGCGACCGCTCTACGTCGATCATGACCGGTGAGCTGTGGGCCGCGACGATCTCGGGCTGGTCTGCGTAGTGACCTCGTACGAGGAGCGCCAGCCAGGAGCTGCGGTTGACCTTCACCGACCAGTGCCCCCGTGCGTCCGTAGCGCCCACGGCCTGGCTTTCGCGAATCTCCCCGTTGACGACGAGTTCCACGCGTGACATCGGCACGGTGACACTGGCAGCCTCCCAGACGACATCCACCGTTCCCCCATTGGCCGTCATGCTGATGCGCGTGCCCATGGGCTTGCCGTCCACCGCGAACTCGAGCAACGGACCGTAGGTCACGAAGGTCTGGGCGCGGCGGACCGCGTCCATCCATGCGCCATAGGTGAAGGGCTGATCGTCAGGTATGCGTGCATAGGTTCGCACGGTTCCAACAGCGGTGTCGGCAGACATCTTGTCGGTGCCGCCGACCGCAGCGACCATATAGCCGCAGTTGAGATAGCGGTACCAGTCGGACAGCGAGTAGGGGCTGATGCCGGCGTAGAGGCTGCCCCACGATGTCATCTCGATTGCGTCGATATCACCGCTGATGATGCTGGCGGCGTGTTCTGCACGTGGATTGGGGAAGTGCGGCAAGACGACCAACCCTCCCTGTTTGTGGCATTGGCGCGCCCACTCCGTCAGAAGGATTTCGATGGGGTCGCCGAGAGCTGATTCGTCGGGCCCACCTGTGGTCATCGGGGCGATGATGCGACCCTGGTAGCCCAGAAGGGAGATGTGCCCCAGAACGTGCTGCCGGTTCTCGGTTCCGACCCGGACCAGATACTCGCCATCCTTGCCGGTTTCTGTCGATCCCCACGTCGTTTCACCATCGAAATCGCCGACGTTGGTCATCAGTTCGCCCCACTGGCTGGCCAGGAGGTTCACGATATTGACGCCCTCGCCGGCCCCCTCAAGGCGTGCTGACATTGGTGAGAGGAAGTGGACGTGCGTATCGGCGGTCACCCAGCCTTTCCGGCGCCACGGGAGGACGCGCTCGACCTCGAGTGTGATCGATGTGGTCTCTGGCCCGACCTCCACGACCTGACGCAGCGGTCGGATCTCGAACCCTTTGGAGATCTCGACGTAGACCTTGCCAAGCGGGAGGTCGATGACGGTTTCGCCGGGAATATAGGTGCACCGGTGCAGCCCGCGGTGAGCGAAGTCAACGCTATAGTCCTCGTACCAGGCTGTGTTGACGATCCGGTGGCGGTCCACAGGGGCGAGGTACTCGTCCGACGCGCCGTGGACGTGCAGCTTCACGGCAACGGGGGCCGCGCTTCCCTGTTCTAGGACCCGCAGAAGCACCCGTTGTGTGGCCGGGGGCACAGGTTTGACGCGCTCGGTGCCATCATCTGCTTCGACCTCAGCAACGGGCACGAGCATAGGTTGTGCAAGCGCTTGGTGCAACGCGCCGACCGCTACCTCGACCTCCTCGGGCAGGCCCGTGCTTAGGCTGCGTCCACGAAGGGTTAGGACGGTTGGGTCGCTGCCGCTAGCCCCAGCCAGATCTGGAGCTAGACACTCGGCTGCATCTTGAGTGAGCTCGACCTTGTGCACCTCTCGGGCATACTCCGCCAAGGCCTGCAGAAGCTCATCGCCGTCTGGTAGGGCGTGGCTAAGGTGAAAGTGCGCCTCGGGATGCGCCGTGTACTCGATCAGAATCTGATTGGTGAGCGTAACGGGGAGTTGGTTGTTGTATGAGCTCTCCCAACGCTCGTTGGGATATCCCGGACGAAGTTGAGCGGAGATGACCTGTCCCAGATCCAGTTGAACTTGGGCCAGGAGACCGTGCTGGTCAAGCCGTGGATGGAAGCCTTCGCCGTCGGGCAGCGCTAGAACGGCTTTACGGCGTTTCTGCCAACGGAGGGGATTGGTGCTCACAGCACCGGCGGTCATGCCGGCGACCAAGACCGTCCCCGTGACGGGCTCGAAACGGATTCCGACGATGGGCTTGTCGGGATGGGGGTTCTCCCACGCCCACAGCCAGTAGAGCCAAGGGCCGCCATCGGGTTGCGCAGCGCGGGTCTGCGAGTGTCCCCAGCCCGGTGTCAGTTGTTCGTGTGAAGCACGGACAGGGTACGGTTTATGGTGAGCGACGGCCTGGAAGCAGTTTTCACCCCAGATCCGCTGGAACGCGCCGATCTGGTGACGGCGCTTGACTTCGGCAGCCACCTCTGTGCCATCGGCGTATTGAAGGATGTAGGTTGCGGCGTGCTCACCCAAGTGCCCTTGACCGGGCATGGGCTTGACTATGCCGTCGCTGTTGGCGTCAAGCGGACGCATATCGGATGTGTGCAGAAAGACCAGCCAGGGGGCCAAGACGCCCCCCGAGCTCACTCGGCCAAAGTCGAGCGCCACCGGCTGATCGGCCACGCACACCAAGCCGCCGATCTCGAAGGGGATACCCCACGCGACCGATGGACCCGTTGGCGCGTGCTCGGCTGCCAGGACCATCGATTCGGATACCCCTGCCTGTTCAAGGTCCTTAGTATCCAGATTCCCTGAAAGGGGTAACGGTGTGAACCGTGGGGATGCAGGGCCGTCAACTGTCGGTTTCATAGCGTCTCCTTTACCCTTCAGACCTCATAGTGGCCGTAGATCTCGGACTTGGTCAGTTTCCCTGCGGCGACGGCGATGATCTCGGTGTAGAGGGCCTCTCCCATCTCTCGAATCGTGGCCTCGCCACGGATGATGGGGGTGGCATCGAAGTCCGCGTTGTCGTGAATGAGCTGCATACGGTTTGGGTTGGCGATCACCTTAATGACTGGAATCAAGCCCCCGGTTGTCGAGCCGCAGCCAGTCGTGAAGAGCGCCAGGTGCGCGCCGTGGGCGGCAAACTGGTTGATGCCCTCGGGGTCACCGTGAAAGAATCCCGAACCAGGTTCGCCGACCTGCAGGAAGAAGCCCTTGTTGGGCGGAAGTCCGTACTCGCGCAGAATGCCCTGTAGAGGCTGGGTGCCGGATTTCGACAGGGCACCGTAGGATTTCTCTTCAATGCTGGTGAGCCCCCCCATAATGTTGCCATAGCCCCACGAGAAGCGGCCCGACTCGAAGCTGAGGCGTTCGGCCTCTTCAATGGCAACACGCACCTCTTCTGCTACCCGGTTGTTGATGGCACGCTGAGCGAGGATCTCGCTGCAGCCGAGGAGCTCGCTCAGCTCGCTGATCATGTAGGTACCCTGCGCCGCGATCAGCAGATCGCCAGCGACGCCGGTGATGGGATTTGACGCGAGTCCAGACGTCGCATCCGAGCCGCCGCACTCGGTGCCGACGATGAGGTCGCCGGGCGACATGGGCACCCGCTTGGCCACTGACGCCTGCTGAAGCAGTTGGGCCAGAATGCGTGAGCCTTTCTCGATTGTCCTGAGATCGCCCCCCTCCTCGTTGATCTTGACCGCTGCTGCCGGGCGCCCTGAAGCCGCGATCGCGTCAGCCACCGTGTGCGCGTCGGTGCCCTCGCAGCCAAGCCCCACGACCAGGGCGGCAGCCGAAGACGAATGAGTCCCCAAAGCCACAAGCTTGTGGTAGGCGCCATCCACAAAGGCGCAGCCACCAGGATACCCGAAAACCTGAGTCCCTTCGGGGAAGAGCGTCTTGAGCTTCTGTGCTACGTAGCGCGAGCAGTCGGTCGTGAAGATGATTGAGACCTTGTTGCGGATGCCGGTTTGACCGTCCGGTCGCTGGTAACCTACGATCTCCATATCCATGGCTCCTGTGGTCTATATACTAGGCCCGTACGCCGTACTTGTCGTGACGGAAACCGAAACGATCGCTGCGGCAGTTGTGGACGTGCACCCCATCGCCGGCGCGGATGTCCGCCAGCGCCTTGCCAATCGGCAGGCCGTATTTGAGCACCTCCGAGCCGGCAGGGATGTCGCGGAGGGCGTATTTGTGGCCGAAGGCGACATCCTCGCGCAGCACCACGGTGTAGGTCACGCTGCCAAGGGGTTCTGCGTGAACATCAGAGGCGGGGCCAGCCTCATCAGACTGAGGGGGCGCCCCAGCGGGCGGGGCCTGGCTCAGCACGACTGTGACCGTCTCGCCGGCCTTGAGGTCCTTGAGGGCGGTCGCGACATTGTCGGTGGGGTCTAGCAATATGGCTACGTTAGTCATGAGTCCTGTCCTTGTCACACGTGCTGCCGGTGACTCTGGGTGAAGCTACCAATCCGATGTATTCGAGTAAGCCAAGTATAGGCACGATCGCCGGACCTGCAATGATCGCATGTGTAGTGGCGGAAGTCCGACGTGTGGGTGAGTTCACCACGGATTGGACCCAACGCTCTGTACAGAGGGCCGTGGTCGGGTGCCTGGGTGTTGGGCGTACCGTGACTCGTAGCGCGATCGCTTTTTCTAGGAATCGATCTATAATACGAAAGTCTGTGCCTCTGGTCAGGAATCCGAAGACGGTTCCATCACTGGGTTGCTGGCTCAGGCGCGATGTGACCGGTGGCACGTGTCCACCGGCACGGCGGGATCTTGCTGATCGGAAATGAGGTGGGTGTGAAGGGGCAGGAGATGGTCAAGGCCATCCTGACAACTGAGCAGGAGGCGGCTGAATTGCTGCAGGATGCTCAGAGGCAGGCCGATGCAATGGTTGCCGAAGCCAGGGATGCTGTCGAAGCCTTGCTGAGGCAGTCGTCGGAGGAGGCGCGGCAGGAGGCCCGGCGCATCGCAGATGCCGGGAGGACGGCCGCGGATACTGAGCGACTGCGCATCCTGGCGGAAGCCAGAGATGAGGCTGAACAGCTCGAACAGAAGTCCCAACGTCACTTCAAGGATGCAGTGGCCTATGTGGTTCGTCGGGTCATAGGTCGTGGCTAGGTATGCCTTCACTCGCTTCGCCTGGCGCGGTACAGTCGTACTCGCTGGTTCAGGCCACGGTGCGCGCCCTCTATACGCAGCTGCTCTCCCGGCAGATGTGGGAATCCCTGGCGCAGGCTGCAGACTCTGACGCGGTTTTGACGCTGCTGTCGGACACCCTCTATGCCCCCTACCTGGATATCGATCGTACGGCACTAAGTCCCCGCCGTACGGTGTATCAGATCCGCTGGCATCTGGCCGATGTGTACGCGAAGCTGATCCGCACCTCCCCCAAGTCTGCGCAGAACGTGCTTCGGGAGCTGTGGCACCACTACGAGGTCGATAACATCAAGGTGGCACTGAGAGGTGTCGAAGCGGGGGCCACGTGGCAGCAGGTACTTCATCTGCTCTACCCGATGGCGGGATACATCACTGTCGGGGTGGATGAGTTGGAGAAGATGGTGCGCGCCGGCAGCGTTGCGCGTGCCATCGACACGCTGGTGGGAACCGACTATCACCGGTACCTCAGCTACGCGCTCGGCCGGTACGAGGAGGAGGGAAATCTCTTTCCGCTTGAAGTGGCATTGGACCTGGGTTATCGACGCCGCCTGTGGGCAGCTATCTTCGGGCTACGAGGCCTGGATCGACAGATGGCGATGCAGACCGTAGGCACGGCTCTGGATACCGACAACCTACTCTGGGCGGTGCGCTATCGTGTCTATCATCGCATGTCTGAAGCAGAGATCATCAACTACACGCTTCCGATGGGCTATGAGGTCCGTGATGCCGATATCCAGGCAATCGCGCGAGGCGCGGACATCGGTTCTGTCATCTTTTGGGTCTACCCGCACCTCAGTGACGAACTGCAGGGGCTGGCGTTCGAGACGGGAGAAGGGCTCGAGCGGCTTGAACGGGCGTTTCTGCTTATGCTGCTCCGGCGTTGTCGGAGGGTGTTTCTTGGCGCGCCGTTCCATATCGGGTTGCTGCTGGCGTATCTGTGGTTGAACGAGTACGAGATCCGCGACCTTACGGTCGTGATCGAGGGCAAAGCTTCGGCTATGCCAGCGCAGGCGTTGTGGCCTGTGCTCATCATGCCTCGGTCCGCGCCATAGAGGCACAGAGCAGATGCGTATCTTTGGTGCAGTGCGCTTTGGTAGATTCCTGAGTGGTGGAGGCGGATGTGTTTAGGTCCCAAACGATGGTCAAAGTCGAGCTCGTCGTCCCAGAACACGATATCGTGGCGACGACGGAGGCGCTGGCTGCCTCCCATCTTTTCCACGTGGCGGATTCGGAGGAGCGGGAAGCGGAGATCGAAATCCGGTCGGGCTCTTGGGCCGAGCGCGCCAGCACATACATCGCACTGGAGCAGCGGATTGTTGACGTCATGGCCCTGCTGGGCGTGGAACCAGGTGGGCCATCGGATGACGCCCTACACTTGATCAGCTCAGATGTCGCGGCGCGCGATATCGATGCCCTGGAGCAGGAGGCTATAGGGCCGGTCCAGGATCTCAAGAGCGCTTGGGAGAAACTGGATCGACTGCGCCACCTTCGCGAACAGCTCCTGCCGCTCGTCGATCTGGATGTGGAATTGAGACGGTTCCAGGAGTCTCGCTATCTCTTCTCGATGCTGGGCGTGATGCCTGCGGATAACGTTGAGCGACTTCAGACGAGCCTCGAGCACGTGCCCTCCAACCTGATCGTGCTTGGCGAGCTGGACCATATGACGACAGTGGTGCTGTTTGGCATGCGGCGAGATACTGAGATCCTGGCACGGGCAGCACGAAGCGCCTATCTGAGCCCCTTTGAGTTGCCGTCTGAATATGCTGGAACCCCCGCAGCGGTCGTGAGGACGCTCAACGAAAGCATCGATGGCATCCGCGAACAGATCGCCGAGCTACAGGCGACGATCCACCACCTGCACGAGACCCGAATCCGGCGTCTGCGGCACCTTCTGTGGCGTGTGCGAGCAAGCCGCAAGCTTTCCGAGACAATTAGCGCATTCAAGCGTTTCAGGTATTCCTATCTGGTGGACGGATGGGTTCCTGCCGACAGGTTGGCGGAGTTGCGCAGGGAGATCGAGGAAGTGTCCGAGGAGACGGTGATCGAGACTCGTCTACCGACCGTCCAGGAGCAGCAAGAGGCGCCTTTTGAGTTCAGCAACCCGCCGCTGGTCAAAGTGTTCGAGCAGTTGGTCACGACCTATGGCTATCCAAAGAACGACGCGCTGGACCCCACGCCGCTGCTGGCACTGACGTTTCCGCTGATCTTCGGGATGATGTTTGGGGATGTGGGGCATGGGCTCTTGCTGGTGCTGCTGGGGTTGCTGCTCGCCAGCCGGCGGCTGCGGGCGCTCAAGAGCCTGGCGGGGCTGGGCAAGGTCGTGGTCGCTTGCGGTATCGCGGCTGTGGCTTTTGGGTTCCTGTATGGCAGCATCTTTGGCTTTGAAGACGTGCTCCAGCCTTTGTGGCTGCGTCCCCTGGAACGAACGACCGATATCCTGTTGGCATCGGTTGGCTTCGGCGTTGTCACACTAACCTTGGGCATGGTCTACAATGTCATCGACAATGTGCTGAAGCGTCGGTGGGGCGAAGCACTGGTCGACCGGAACGGGGTCGCGGGTATCGTATTCTTCTGGTCGCTCCTTGGTCTGGGCGCACGTTTGCTTAACGCACCCGTTCCTGTCAGTTCAGGAGTTCTCATTCCATTGCTCATTGTGGCCGGCGTGGCGATCGCGCTGGCGGCGCTCCTAGGACCACTGATCCAGGGAGAACCGCTGGAGGGTAGCGTGGGCATGACCGTGATGGAAGGCGCGTTCGAGCTCTTCGAAACCCTGCTGGGTCTGTTGAGCAATACGCTTTCCTACGTTCGTATTGGCGCTTTCGCGGTGGCCCACGGCGCGCTCAGCCTGGTGGTCTTCATTCTGGCCAGGATGGTCGATCCTGCTGAGAACATAGGCTACTGGATCGTGGTCGCGCTGGGCAATCTGGTGGTGATCGGATTTGAGGGGATGATTGTGGGCATCCAGACACTGCGTCTGGAGTATTACGAGCTCTTTAGCAAGTTCTACAAGGCCGGTGGCAGGCCTTACCGTCCTTTAACATTGGTCGGGAACAACGAAAGCTGACATCAGCTTGTGGCATGATCCTGTGGTGTACAGAGGAGGAATGGTGCGATGAAATGGTTGATTGCGTTGGTCTGTGGGCTGATTCCGGCGATCCCGGCCATCGCCTACGTGAGCAGCCGCCGGCGGGCCCTCGTGAAAGTGACCCGCGAGACGATTCTTGGTTTCAGCGTCCTGAACCTGCTGGTAGCGCTGGCGATGGTGGGGGTGGGGGCAACATGGTTGGTAGCGCCTGAGGCGGTGAAGGCTTCAGGGTTACTGCAAGAGGCGACGGCCCGCGATCCGCTGGCCTACATCGGCGCGGCGATCTCTGTGGCAGTGGGGTCTATCGGTGCGGGCTATGCCGTCGCTGCTGTGGGCTCAGCCGCAGTGGGGACAATCGCTGAGAAGCCAGAGATCTTCGGGCGGGCCCTGCTGTTTGTGGGCCTCGCGGAAGGCGTTGCCATCTACGGGCTGATCATCGCGTTCATCATGCTAGGCTGACCGGGTCATGAAAGTGCTCATCATCGGGTCGGCCCCGGCGGTCTGGGGGTTTGCACTCGCGGGGGTCCAAGGCCGGATTGCCGGAACTGCTGGCGAGTTCCATCAGGCCCTCGACGAGGCGTTGCACACGCCTGACGTGGGCATCGTCTTGGTCACGGAGGACGTAGCACGTTACGCACGGGAGCGGGTCGAGAATCTGATGGCGCGCAGCGAGATGCCCCTCGTTGTCGAGATCCCCGGGCCCGAGGGTCCATCGCGGGACCGACCAACTATCAACGACTTGCTCCGTCGCACGATTGGGGTGAAAGTATGAGGCGTGAGGGTACGGAGACGCTCCAAGAAGCGATCGAGGCTGAGGCCAAACGCGACCGCGAGCGCATCCTGATGGAAGCACAGAGCAGGGTGCAGGTGCTTCGGGACCAGGCAGAGGCTGATGCCGAGAAACAGAGGGCGCAGCTGATTCGGGATGCCGAAACGCGAGCGGCGCGGATGCGGCAGGAGGCCACTGGACTGGCCCGGCTCGAGGCTCAGGGCGTTCGGGCCGCCAAGCGAGAGGCGCTTCTGGACGATGTCTTCCGTCAGGCTGCCTGTCGGCTAGGGGAGCTGCTTTCTGCCGATGACTATCGAGAGACTGTGGAAGACCTGGTCGTTGATGCCGTCTCGCACTTGGGAGCGGGAGGCGAATTGACCATCCTGGCCGATATGCAGACGGCCGCGATACTCGATCAGGATACCTTGGCGCGATTGGCCGAGAAGACCGAGACGAAACTATCTCTCGGAAAACCTCTTGCGGAGGGAACTGGAGTAGTTCTACAATCCGAGGATGGGCGGTTGAGGTACGACAACACGTTGCAGTCCCGGCTGAATCGGATGCGCGCGGAGCTACGTGCCTCGGTCTATCGCGTTCTGATGGGGGACGTGATGTGAGCATGAGCGCAAACATCGGCACCGAGGTCAAACTGACGCGCATTGGGGAGCTAATCTGGGTCAACGGGCCTGTTGTGCGGGCACGGGGCTCGCAGTACGTAGGCATGTATGAGGTGGTTCAGATTGGGTCGCAGCATCTCGTCGGCGAAGTCATCGGCCTGAACAGGGCGGAGATCACGATCCAGGTATACGAAGAGACATCCGGTCTCCGGCCTGGCGCGCCAATCTATGGCACGGGTGCGCCGTTGTCAGTTGAGTTGGGCCCAGGGCTGATCACTGGGATCTTCGACGGTATCCAGCGCCCGCTTCCTGCGATGGAGAGGCGGAGTGGCGCTTTCATCGGTCGCGGTATTCAACTCACCCCGCTCTACCGGAGGCAGGCGTGGCGCTTCGTTCCCACGGCGGTGGTTGGGGCCCAGCTATTAGGGGGTGCTGTCATCGGAGTCGTGCCAGAGACGCCGCTGGTCGAGCACCGCGTTATGGTGCCTCCCGGGCTGTCCGGCCAGTTGACGTGGATTGCAGGTGAGGGCGAGTACACACTAGAGGACGAGGTCGCGAAGGTCCGCGACGCCTCGGGAGAGCATCCGCTCACGATGCTCCAGGTGTGGCCAGTGCGCCGCCCCCGTCCTGTCGGGGCGCGTCTGCGGCCTTCGGAGTTACTGGTGACGGGGCAACGCGTGCTGGATACCTTTTTCCCGCTCGCTAAGGGAGGGACCGCCGCGATCCCTGGAGGATTCGGCGCAGGCAAGACGGTGCTGCAACACCAGGTGGCCAAGTGGAGTGATGCTGACGTGATCGTCTATGTGGGGTGCGGCGAGCGAGGCAACGAGATGTCGGATGTGCTGCGGCAGTTCCCGGAACTCCGTGATCCGCAGACGGGTCATCCCCTGATGGAGCGCACGATACTCATTGCCAACACATCGAACATGCCCGTGGCGGCGCGCGAAGCCAGCATCTACACGGGTTTGACCCTGGCTGAGTACTACCGGGACATGGGCTATGACGTCGCTATGATGGCCGATTCGACATCCCGATGGGCCGAGGCGCTGCGGGAGATCTCGGGGCGCCTGGAGGAGATGCCTGCCGAGGAAGGATTCCCGGCATATCTACCGGCGCGGCTCGCCGAATTCTATGAGCGTGCCGGACGGGTGACTACCCTCGGCGGAGACACGGGGTCTGTGAGCCTGGTCGGCGCCGTGAGCCCACCAGGCGCCGACTTCTCGGAACCTGTCACGCAACACACCCGCCGGTTTGTGCGGTGCTTCTGGGCGCTGGACAAGGAGCTGGCGGCAGAACGACATTTCCCGGCGGTGAATTGGCTGCGGAGCTATAGCGGATACGTCGAGGATCTCTCCGCCTGGTGGGAGGGGCAGGGGATCGATGACTGGTCTGATCTGCGTGACAAGGCTCTGGGGATTCTTCAGCGCGAGAGCCATCTCCAGCAGATTGTGCAGCTTATTGGAGCCGACGCGCTTCCCGACGATCAGCGCCTGATCTTGGAGACCGCTCGGTTGCTTCGTGAGGGGTTTCTGCAGCAGGACGCCACGGATGATGTCGACACCTTCGCAAGCATCGAGAAGCAGATCCGCATGTTGGCGCTGATTCTGGAGTTTCACGAGCGAGGGGCGCGACTGGTGGAAAAGGGATGTCCGATCGTGGTCATCCGCGACCTTCCCGTGGTCGATCGAATGGTCAGGATCAAGCATAGCGTGCGGAACGATGCGTTGGAGATGCTCGACGAGACGCGGACACTGTTGAACAAGCAGATGGCTGAGCTGGATCAGAGGTATGCATGATAGGGGCTGAGTTCGGAGCGGGTAGGGAGGTGCTCGGCATCTCGCGGGTCGAGGGCCCGATCGTGATCGTCGAGGGGGTTGAAGGTGTGGGCTATGACGAGGTCGTCGACGTCATTGACCCAGAGGGTCACGCGCGGCGGGGTCGCGTGCTGGAGACCGGCGAAGGATTCGCTGTCATCGAGGTGTTCTCCGGCACGACTGGGCTGTCGATAGCCAGCACCCGGGTGCGCTTCAGTGGGCGACCCATGCGTATGGCAGTCGCTGAGGAGATGCTCGGGCGTGTGTTCAACGGCTTGGGCGACCCCATTGATGGGCAGCCTGACCCTCTTGCCGAGGACTGGGCCGACCTCAACGGGCAACCGGTCAACCCCACGGCCCGGCAGTATCCGCAGTACGCAATCCGAACCGGTATCTCGGCGATCGACGGGATGAACAGCCTGATCCTGGGACAGAAGCTGCCCATCTTTTCTGGCAACGGGCTGCCCCACGAGCAGATCGCTGCGCAGATCGTGCGCCAGTCGGGCCTGTTGGTCAGCGAGGGGGTGGGGGAGTTTGCCGTTGTCTTTGCCGCTCTGGGCATCAAGCACGATGTGGCGGAGTTCTTCCGAGATGCGTTCGCCAGCACCGGAGCCCTGACCAGGGTGGCGATGTTCCTGAACCTGGCCGACGATCCGGCTGTTGAGCGCATTGTCACCCCACGCGCGGCGCTCACACTGGCGGAGTTTCTGGCGTTCGAGAAGGGGATGCATGTCCTGGCCGTGCTCATCGATATGACCAACTACTGCGAGGCGTTGCGCCAGGTCTCCAGCGCTCGGGGCGAGATTCCCAGCCGGAAGGGTTATCCTGGCTACCTCTACAGTGACCTGGCGTCGCTCTATGAGCGGACCGGACGCCTCAAGGGACGCGGGGGAAGCATCACCCAGTTGCCGATTCTTACGATGCCCAACGATGACATCACCCATCCAGTGCCGGATCTGACGGGTTACATCACCGAGGGTCAGATCGTCTTGAGCCGTGATCTCTTCCAACAGGGCATCTACCCACCGGTGAACGTGCTGCCGTCTCTGTCGCGGCTGATGAAGGACAGCATCGGCGAGGGGTTCACGCGTTCTGATCACCCGCACCTGGCTTCCCAGCTCTACGCGGCATACGCCAGGGCTCAGGAGGTGCGTTCGCTGGCGTCGGTCATCGGTGAGGAAGAGCTGAGCTCAGTTGACCAGGCCTATCTCAGGTTCGGTAATGCGTTCGAGCGCGAGTTCGTGGGCCAGGCAACGCACGAAGCACGTTCGATCGAGCAGACGCTCGATGTGGGTTGGCAGGTCCTATCGACTCTGCCCCGGTCTGAGCTCACGCGTCTACGCGAGGAAGAGCTTGAGGCGCACTACCGGCATCGCGAAGCGCCGGGACCACGACGGAGAGGAGAGGCAGGGAGAGCATGAACCCCAGGCAGATGGCGCCAACGCGCAGCAACCTGCTGAGCGCTCGCAAGACGCTGGAGTTCGCACGGGAAGGCCACGACATTCTGGACAAGAAGCGCGAGGTGCTGACAGTGGAGTTGTTGCACATCGCTCATCACGCCACGCAGTTGCAGTCTGAGGTGTGGGCTTTGCTGGCCGAGGCGTACGACGCGCTCGAACACGCCCGGCTGGGGGTGGGCCGTGAGCATCTGGAATGGGCGGCGCTTTCGGTCAACAAGACGATCGAAGTTGAGATCACCCCGCGAAGCGTGATGGGTGTGGTGGTCCCTTCGGTCGAGGGCAAGGGAGGACCGCCGGAGGTCTCGTATGGCATGGGAAACACGATCGTGGCACTGGATGAGGCGGCGCTGCGCTTCCGCGTGGTGCTGGAGAAAGTGCCCGAGCTTGCCGAGATGTTGACCACGGCGTGGCGTCTGGCTCACGATCTGCAGAAGACACAGCGACGCGTGAATGCGCTGGAGCACGTGTTCATCCCTGACTACGAAGAGACGGTTGGCTATATCGAGGGTGTTCTCGAGGAGCGCGAGCGCGAGGAGCTGTTCAGGATGAAGCGAATCAAGTCAAGGCATGAGGTGGCCCACAACGCCGCAGACAAGGCCGTGAAAGGCCAGGTCGATGTGACCCAGACGGGGAGGCTGCAGCCGGAGGCATAATGGAAGTTCCGATTTCGTCGCGCGGGGAGCGTGAGGCACTCACGCCGTTTCGTAGGATACTGGTGTCGATCGACGGCTCGGATGCATCGATCCGGGCGGCCAACACGGCGATCCAGATGGCAGCGGTACATGGTCTACCGGTGATCGCCCTCTACGTTGTCGATGACAGAGCGGTCGAAGAGGTCGTCACCGTTTCGGGTGAGGCACCTGACACCGTTCGACGACAGCTAGAATCGAAGGGTTGGCGCTATCTGGAGCACGTTGCGCGCCTGGCGAAGAACTACGCCGTAGCATGTGAGCGGTTGGTCCGTAAGGGCAGACCCTATTCGCAGATTGCGGACCTTGTCCGAAGCCGTGACGTGGATCTCGTGGTTGTCGGTGAGTCTCGTGTCCAGAGCGCGCGGCGTGCGCTCGTAGGCGGCCTGACCGATCACGTGATCGAGCACACGCCGTGTTCGGTGCTGGTCGTGAAGTCTGACTGAATTACGGTTGCGGCGGCGGTCAAACTGATGCCGGCTACACTATCCGGGGACCAATGGCCCCTGGGCATCGTTGGGAGGATGGAGTATCTATGGTCAACATCGTAGACAAAGTGGATGATCTGGTGTCGGTTGAGCGTGTGCTCGTGAGCGTGTCGGACAAGCGCGGCCTTAGCGAGCTGATTCCGGGGTTAGTCGAAGTCAACGCCGCCGTCCGATTCTACTCCACCGGCGGGACATACAATGCCATCGCCGGCATACTCGGTGCGGACCTGAGTGCGCGCCATCTCATCGCGGTGTCGGAGTACACCGGGCAACCTGAGACCCAAGGTGGCCTGGTCAAGACTCTGGATTTCAAGATCTATCTGGGACTGCTGACGGAAACGTACAACGACGACCACCGTGCCGACCTGGTGCGGACTGACGCAGTGCCCATTGATATGGTCGTGGTCAACCTCTATCCTTTTGAGGCTACCGTGGCGCGGAAGGACGTGACTGTAGAGCAAGCACGTGCCAATATCGACATCGGCGGCCCGTGTATGCTGCGCGCCGCAGCCAAGAACTACCTGCGCGTTGTACCGGTTGTCGATCCCGCAGACTACCCGCGACTGCTGGCCGCTCTCCGCGACGGCCAAGGAAGGCTAGACCTGACCACACGCTTTAGCTATGCCCGGAAGGCCTTTGCTCATACAGCTGCCTATGACACAGCGATCGCGGCCTTCCTGGGTAGTCATGATCCGGAGGCCATCCCAGGCGCCTATCTACTGGCGTAGAAAGCCTGAACCTGGACTGCCGAGCTCTGGCGGCCCAGGTCATCGAGACCACCCGACCAGAAGGAGGAGCTATGTCTCACAATCTCAAGCAGGCGTATCAGACCATCGTTGACGATCATTTCCCGGAGCGGATGGAGATCAGCTTTGTCTCTGATGGGCGCCGTTCGACGTTGGTCTACGAGAAAGTTACGTGGGAGATCGATGGGGAACGCAAAGGGTTGCGCTACGGCGAGAATCCAGGTCAGGAAGCCGCGCTCTACAAGCTGGTCAACGGTAACTTGACGCTGGGTGAGGTAGTGACGATCGCCCCGGGCCGGTATCTCGTCTCGGACGCCGAGTTGCTGCAGTTTGGAAAGCACCCGGGCAAGATCAACCTGACCGACGTGGACAATGCTCTCAACATCCTCAGGTATCTCTCGAGTGGCCCGGCGGCGGCGGTAATGAAGCACAACAATCCATCGGGCGTGGCGATGGCGGACACGATAGAGGAGGCGTACATCAAGGCTGACCTTGCCGACCACATCGCGGCCTTCGGCGGGTGTGTGGCGCTAAACCAGCCTGTCGACCTGGCAACGGCTGAGGCCATCGCCAAGCAATATGCAGAGGTGGTTGTGGCGCCTGAATACGAGAAAGGGACGGTGGCGATCCTGTCTGGGCGCAAGAACCTACGGATCATGCGGATCGGGAACATAGCGCGCCTGCACAGTTTTACATCCGAGCGATTCGTGGACTTCAAGAGCCTGATCGACGGTGCCATCATTGCACAGGTCTCGTTCATGCCAGTAACTCGTACCGTTGAGGACCTCATGTTGGCTGAGGCGGTCCGCAAGGATACGATCTACAAGGTTCAGCGGACACCGACGGAGGCGGAGGTGCAGGACATGATCTTTGGCTGGATGGTCGAGGCGGGCGTCCTCTCCAACTCGGTCCTGTATGTGAAGGACGGAGTCACCTTGGGTATCGGGGCGGGCGAGCAGGATCGCGTGGGGGTCGCCGTGGTGGCGCGCGACAAGGCCTATCGCAACATGGCGGAGCGGCTGGCTTACACCCGGCACCAGAACGCCTATCGATTCCTGGAGGCGGATGCGCGCGCCGAGATCGACGGTGAAGTCGCAGCGGAGAATGGCGGCCTAAAGGGCGCGGTGATGGTATCGGACGGTTTCTTCCCCTTCCGCGATGGC
Organism: Anaerolineae bacterium; assembly: GCA_034676805.1. GTDB lineage: Bacteria > Chloroflexota > Anaerolineae > B4-G1 > SLSP01 > PWVB01. The sequence continues at coordinate 62,270 of JAXDDO010000083.1, forward strand.
GTGGATGTGGGCCTGAAAGAGGGGGTGACTGCGGTCATCCAGCCCGGCGGCTCGCTGCGAGACTTCGAGGTCATCGAGGCCGTGAATGAGTATGGGGCGACGATGGTCTTCACCGGTCAGCGCAGTTTCAAGCACTGAGATGGACCGCAAGGACTGGTACCGCACCACGCTGCGATGGGGACAGACGAACATCACCGAACTCGATCCAATTCGCTACGACATCGGGTGGTGGCGTAGCTACTGGAGGCAGACACGAGTTCAGGGGATCATCGTCAATGCGGGCGGAATTGTAGCCTACTACCCCAGCGCGCTCGAGCTCCAACATCGCGCGGCCTATCTGGGCGACCGTGATCTGTTCGGTGAGGTGGTCTCTGCTGCAAGGGAGGAGGGCCTGGTCGTGCTGGCTCGGATGGACTCCAACCGCACCTACGAACCGTTCTACGAGGCTCATCCAGACTGGTTTGCCCGTATGCGGGATGGGGCTCCGTACCGGGCCGGCCCTTTTTACATCGCGTGTATCAACAGCCCGTACTACGAAGTCTACCTTCCGGAAGTGCTGCGCGAGATCATTGAGCGGTACCATCCAGATGGCTTTGCGGACAATAGCTGGAGTGGGCTGTCCCGGGATCAGATTTGCTACTGCGATCACTGCGTCAGGGGTTTTCGCGAAGCGACAGGAATGGCCCTTCCGGGGGCCGTCGACTGGGATTCCCCGGCATATCGCGCGTGGATTCGCTGGAACTACGACCGGCGCCTGGCTGTGTGGGATCTGAACAACCTCACAACACGCGAAGCAGGCGGGCCTGATTGTCTTTGGATCGGGATGAACTCCGGTGACATCGTGGGACAGAGCCGCAGCTTTCGAGACTACAGGGCGATCTGCGAACGTTCGGAGATGGTGCTGCTGGACAACCAGACTCGGCGCGACGCCACGGGCTTTCAGGCCAATGGCGACATGGGGAAGGTTATCCACGGGCTGTTGGGCTGGGACAGACTTGTTCCCGAGTCGATGGCGATGTACCAGAGCCCCTCGCCGACGTTCCGGGTGGCGAGCCGACCGGCGCCCGAGGCGCGGATGTGGATGGTGGAGGGGTTCGCTGGCACGATCCAGCCGTGGTGGCACCATATCGGCGCCTACCACGAGGACCGGCGTCAGTACCGGACTGCTCCGCCGCTCATGCGCTGGCACGAACAGCACGAGGCGCATCTCGTGGGACGACTCCCCATCGCCAGCGTGGGTCTTGTCTGGTCCCAGGAAAACGTGGATTTCTACGGTCGGGACGATCCGGAAAACCGAGTCAGTCTGCCCTACTGGGGCATGGCCCAAGCGCTGATACGGGCGAGGATCCCCTATCTGCCTGTGCACGCAGACCACATCGAGCGTGATGCAGGTACGTTGGCCGTTCTGGTACTGCCCAACGTTGGTCTGCTGACGGACGCGCAGAGGGATGCAGTCCGGCGATTCGTGGCGCAGGGCGGGGGGCTGGTCGCGACGGGTCAGTCGAGCCTCTATGGTGAGTGGGGCAAGGCGAGGTCTGATTTCGCCTTGGCGGACCTCTTTGGCGCGCACGCCACGGGCGAGCATGCCGGTGAACTGAGCCCCGCGAACCTGGCTTGGGATGCTTACTCGCACCACAGCTACCTGCGGCTGCATCCCGAGCTACGGGCGCGTGTGGCGGGCCCCATCACAGGCGAGGAGCCATCTGCGCTCTCGGCACGCCACCCGGTTCTCGCGGGGTTCGAGGAGACCGACATTCTGCCGTTCGGCGGGCGACTGGAGCGCGTGAGGCTCGACGCGAGGTCGGTGGCCCCTCTGACACTGATCCCGCCCTTCCCGATATATCCCCCGGAGACGGCCTGGATGCGCGAGATGGACAGCGGCGAGGCCGCGCTGGTGGTCAGCGAAGGAGAGGGACAGGGGCGAGTCGCCTATCTGCCGACCAGCCTAGACCACGCGTTCGCCAGACACAATCTGCCTGACCACGGCGACCTGCTGGCCAATCTGATAAGGTGGGCCGCAGATGGGAGAATCCCACTCAGTGTTGTGGGGCCTGGTCTGCTCGACTGTCATCTGTATCACCAGGAGGACCGGTTGGTTCTGCATCTGGTCAATCTCTCCCATCCGGGCGCGTGGCGCGCACCGCTGCACGAACTGGTTCCCCTGGGTCCGTTCGAGATTGCGGTGCAACTGCCAGCGAGTGTCGAGGGCCGCACTGTCAAGACGCTTGTCGCAGAACAGACGTCTCCCCTGACCGTCGAAAATCGCTGGGCGCGCTTCGAGGTCGCCTGGATCGTGGACCACGAGGTCCTGGTGATTGCCTGACTGCTTGATGCGGTGAAAGATCGATCACGGGCCGACCGGGTATCAGGTCGGCCCGTGTTTCATCCGGCGAACCCGGCCCAGAAATCCTGTCCCTGGTCCGGTTGGTCATCATCCAACTCGGCGCTCCGATCAGCGAGCTGCTCGCGAAGTCTCGCTACGGTTGACGCCAGGGCAGGGTCTCCGGCCAAGTTGCGTACCTCCCAGGGATCCTGTTGCAGGTCGAAAAGCTGTGTCGTGCGCTGACCCTCAACGACGTATTCGATGAGCTTGTAGCCGTCGTCTTGGACCGCGCGTTGGCAGTTGCGGTAGGCGAACCAGAGAGACTCACGTACCCGTGTGGCTTGGTGATGCAGTGCAGGCACGAGGCTCCGTCCCTCGACCGTGTCGGGGATTGGAACCCCGGCAAGATCGCAGAGCGTTGGGTAGATGTCGAGCAGATAGGCGTAGGTGTCAGTTCGATGGCCGGCGGGAATGCCTGGGCCGCACATCAGCAGAGGTACGTGCAAGCTATGGTCATACAAGTTCTGTTTGCCCATGAGCCCGTGGCGCCCAATGGCCAGCCCGTTATCGCCGGCAAGCACGATGATGGTATTGTCTCTCCAACCCCGGCGGTCCAGGGCCTCCAGGATGCGTCCGATTTGCAGATCAAGGTGCGAGATCATGGCATAGTACTCTGCGTTGTGACGGCGGATCTCCTCGGGCGTGCGCGGGAAGCCGGCAAGCAACTCATCCCGAACCGTCAGTTCCCCGTTGTCGAATGGGTGCTGGGGCGCGAAGTTCGGCGGCATGTCGAGAGAGGCAGCGTCGACCATGTCGAGGAACTCGCGGGGCATGGTGCGCGGGTCGTGGGGAGCCATGAACGACACGTACATCAAGAAGGGCGCAGCATCTCTGTAGCTGTTCAGGAAGGCGACCGCGGCTTCGCTGAAGAGCTCGCTGGAGTGTTTCCCCGGCTGCACGTGGTCAACGTGCCGGTAGGTCACCTGGTTGGTCGCAAATGGATCGCGTATGAAGGGACGGGCGTTGTCGTAGCGCCCGGTAGGGTCGAAGTCGCACGCAGGCACGTTCCAGTGGTCATCCATACCGCCGAAGAAAATCTCGGCACCTGCGGTGAAGCTGCGAGCGTACGCGCGTGGGCCGTTGTGCCACTTGCCGGTGCCGAAGGTGACGTAGCCCGCGGCCTGCAAGGCTTCGCCGAGGAGGGTGTGTTCCTCAGGAATCGCCTGCCCTTGAGCTTCGAGATGATAGAGGGTTCTTCCAGTCATCAGCATAGCACGGCTAGGCATACAGACCGCGGGGCAGGAGCCCCCCATGATGTAGGCGTTGGTGAACGCCGTGCCGCGACGGACAAGGGTGTCCAGATGCGGCGTATGGATCTCAGGATTGCCCAACGCGTGGATGGTATCGAACCTCTGGTCGTCGGTAAACAGGAACAGGATATTCGGTCGTGTTTGTTCTGGCATGCTCGGATGGCTCGCTTTCGTAATGGTCAACCATGCCTCAGGGCCAAGTGACGATCGAGTGTGCCCAAGCATACTGCAGGCAGCGGGGTCTACAAGCCAGGGCGCCTCTGTGCATTTCGAGTGCAAGCGTATATAATGAATGTGAGTCCTGATGTAGGATCGTAGTGCGTTTGGGAGCCCCTTGCGGCTCCAACCATCGATAGGAGGGTTCTATGGATCGACAGGATTTCATCAAAATGCTCAACAAGGACCTTGCGGACGAGCATGCCTCCATTCTGCGATACCTGATCCACGCTTATCAGGTTGGTGAGGCTACCCCCTTCGGTTCGATGCTGCTCTCAACTGCGCGGGAGGAGATGTGGCATATGAACTGGTTGGGGGATGAGTTGGGAGAACTGGGCGAAGAGCCGGATATGAGGCAGGGTGAGTATCCTCACGATCCTACCTCAAACGCATCGTTGCTGCGCTCGTACATTGAGTGGGAGCGCAATCTGGTGACGGTCTACGATGCTCAAGCCGCTCAAGTCGACAACCACGAGATGAGGCGCATCCTGCAGCAGTTGGGATGGGAATCGGTGACGCACCTGCGCCGGTTCCAGGAATGGCTGGAGAGACTCGGGCCCGAAGGCGAGAAGCCGTTCGAATACGAAGATGAAGGGTTCTCGGCGGCGATGCTTGGACGGTTCCACAAGGAGGTCGACCAGCACTACAAGCTGGTGTTACAGCACCTGCGTCACGCGTTTGTGTTTGAGGAGGCCATATGTCCCGTCGGTAGCGAGATCGAGCTGTCGGCAATGCGCCACATGAAGCATCTGTCGCACTTCGCCGAGACGCTCGCGGAGTCGGGCGAATCCCTACCCTTCGACTATCCCGGCATCGATATGAGCACCGATGTGGTCGCGGCGCTGTCGGCAGACCTGGTGTTGACGAAGGAGGCGCGCGAGCGCTTCATTATGCTCGGCCAGGAGCCCGAGGTCGAGGCGGCTCACGAGCTAAAGGTCGAGATCGACAATATGGTCACTCGCAATGGGCTGCTGGCAACGGTCGTGCAATCGCTGTTGGAGGACGTCAAGGAAGCGCCGGAGTCGAAGCCAGCTGCGGAATCTGAAGTCGCTGCTCCCCAAGCCACTCAGCCCGAGCAGCGCAAGACACTCCCAACGTTGACTGTAGGTAGCTTAATCAAGAAGTCGGATCTCTAGAGAGACAGGAGGATACCATGGCTGACTACTTAATGCGTGACGCGGCACCGTTGACCGACGAGGAATGGGCGCACCTGGATAAGGTGGTTGTGGAAACGGCTCGGCGATTCCTGGTGGGCCGACGCTTTGTGGAGATTCACGGCCCCTACGGTGCAGGTCTGGAGACTGTACCCGTGGGCACCGGTGAGGGTCGGAAGCACATCGAGCTGACCGGCATCGAGGAATCCTTTATGCTCTATTGGCGGGACATCGAGGCCAGCCGGCAGATGGGTGTCCACCTCGAGCTGGGATTGGCGGCGCAGGCAGCGATGGCGTGTGCGCGGGCGGAGGACGAGTTGATCTTTGATGGCTTCCTCAAGGCTGCCAACACGAGCGTCGCACTGGGGGACTGGACTCAAGTCGATGCGCCGTTGGCGAACGTGGTGGAGGCAACTCAGAAGCTCTTCGCTGATGGCTTCTTCGGGCCCTATGCCGTGGTGTTGAGCCCGGTGCTCTATACGCAGACACAGCGAGTATCGCGGGGCATGGGGCGAACGGTGGGCAAGCTGATAGCCGAAGTTGCCGATGGCGGGATGTTCCGCTCGGCGTTGCTGAAGGACGGGCAGGGGCTCGTGGTCTCGTTGGGTGCTTACAACTTCGATCTTGTTGTTGGGCAGGATCTCATCACGGCCTATCAGGGCAATGAGGGTCTCGACCACAGCTTCCGTGTGCTCGAGACGTTGGCGTTGCGGATCAAGCGCCCAGGCGCCATCTGCAAGTTGGAGGCATAAGCGGCGGCACGTTCGAAGGGAGGACCGGCTATGGCTAAGCTAGCCGAGATGAAGTGTATGCCATGCCAAGTAGGTGCGCCCACGCTGAACGAAGATGAGATCGCCATACTGCAACACGACGTTCCCGGCTGGGAGGTCGTGGAGTATGAGGGGGTCGAGCGGCTCAAGCGCACGTTCTCGTTCAAGAACTTCGCCGAAGCGTTGGCATTCACCGGCGCAGTGGGGAAGATGGCGGAGGAACAGGGACACCATCCCCGCATCGTGACGGAGTGGGGCGCGGTTACTGTGACGTGGTGGACGCACAAGATAGGCGGGTTGCACCAGAACGACTTCATCGCGGCTGCCAAGACCGATCAGCTCTATGAGTAAGCGGTTCAGGGCGGCGTGAGACCGCGCATAGGAGTCTGAAGTCTGACCCTTTGCGGGATGTCGAGGTGGGAACTGGGGCGTCGCCGAGGGGCGGCGCCCCAGCCGCATGTGTCCGCAGGGGGGGCGATGCGCGGGGGCTGCGTATGGGACACAGCCCAATAGCGGCTATTCGCCGCGCTACAACAAGCGGAGCAACCAGGTTGTGTACTGGGTGCGCATTCCTGAGAGCTGGCACCTCGACCTGTACTGGACGCTGAAGACCGGCCTGGCCCAGCGCCTGCTCGACCGCCTCGAGGACACCGTCGCAGGGCTGGGGGAACACGTGTTCGCCTGCCTCAAGTGGCAGGGGCTAGGCGCGATTAGCGACCTGGTTTGAGCTCCTGGTGAATGGGAGCTCTGTTGGCCTCGGCTGGCAGCAGCGTCAAGCGCGGCGACTCGAGCCGAACCGGCTCCGGGTTGAATTCGGGGCACGGGGATCCCGCGGGGCTCTCGGGGGGGGCGTGGGCAGACGGCTCGGCGTCACGTCTGGCGGTCTCACGATGCGTTCGGAGGTAACTATGAGCGGTGAGACGGTGTTTAGAGCGCTTTTTGGCCTATCCTTCCTCTTCATGCTCGGCATTCGCTTGTACTACCAGTCGAAGGTCCTGCACAACGAGGGCAAGCTCGAGGTTAGGGAAGGCAGCGTGAGCATCATCGCCGGGAGCCTCGCAGCGCTCACGGCGATCGTGTTTGGGGCGGAATATCTCTTGTTCCCAGAAACCTTTGCGTTTGCATACGCGCTCCGCTACCCAGGTTGGCTGAGATGGCTGGGAGTCTTGGTCCTCGCGGGCGGAATCGTCATCTTGTGGGTCGCGCATCACCATCTTGGCAAGAGCTTCCATTCGCTGGTGGTAACCAAAGAGAACCAGGTGCTGGTGGAGACGGGACCGTACCGCTGGATCCGCCACCCGATCTACACGGCGTATCTCATGAACTACCTTGGCGGAGGTCTGTTGTCCAGCAACTGGGTCCTGACCGCTGTGCCCGTGTTGCTGTACGCGATCCTTGTGGTGACCCGCATGGGTAAAGAAGAAGCTGTTATGCGGGAGCGATTTGGCCAGCAGTACGTCGAGTATATGCAACGTACCGGACGGTTGGTGCCGCGCATCCGGTAAGGCGAGAACGCCCATCCAGCTAGGTGTTCGCTCGCACGATCACTCTACTGGATGGGCGTCTCTTTCTAAGCCCCCTGTTCCTGGGGCCAGGCTTCAGTCTCCATTCGCGGTGCATGGTCCCCCCAGGGGCTGACGGGGTCGCACCTCTGTACTACCGGAAATCCTGGAGCTGTCGCCGGTAGTAGGGGTGGCGCAATTTCCGCAGTGCCTGACCCTGAATCTGGCGTACGCGCTCCTTGGAGATCCCCAACTTGGTTCCGAGTTCTTTCAGCGTATGGGTCCTGCTTCCATGCAAGCCGAAGCGCATCTTGAGAATCCAAGCCTCACGCGGCTCGAGTGTGGTCAGAAGCCTCTCGAGCTCATCGTGCAGCATCCGATCCTCGGCGCTCTGGTCTGGTGTCGGCGTGGCCTCGTCCTCAATGAACTGCTCCAGCTCGGATGTGTCCTCGTCACCCACCTCCTGGTTGAGTGACACGGGCGTCTGGGACTGACGGAGCATTCGGCGAAGCTTTTGGGGGTCTTCGTTGACCTCCTCCGCCAGCTCCTCGTAGCTTGGGCGCCGTCCCAGTCGCTGCTCCATATCCTGCGATACCTTGTCGAGCTTCCGCAGGTAATCACTCATATGGATGGGGATACGGATGCCACGACCGTGTTGGGTGAGCGAGCGGGTCACCGCCTGCCTGATCCACCAAGTTGCGTAGGTACTGAACCGATTGCCTCGATGGTAGTCGAATTTGTCCACAGCCTTGATCAGGCCGACGTTTCCAGCCTGAATCAGGTCCAGGAACGGTAACCCATAACCCCGGTAGCGCTTGGCGACGCTGACAACGAGGCGCGTATTCGCCTCGATCAAATGGCGACGTGCCTCCCTGGCGTGCTGGACCATCTGCTCAAGCCGGGCGATCTCCGAAGGCTTGTGGCGCGCCGTAGCCAGATCGCGCTGCGCCTGACGTCCGCGCTCGATGAGCTCTGCCAACTCAACTTCCTCTTCGCGCGAAAGGAGCGGAACCTGGCCCATTTCCTGCAGATATAGGCTCAGAGCGTCATCGGAGGGAATGCGGTTTGGGTCGGCTCGCACGGTATCGTCCTCCTCGTCTTCCTCCAACTCGTACTCGCTCTCCTCCGTCTCACCCACATCGGCGAAGTAGGCGTGAAAGTCCATGAGGGGATCGCTTTCGCTATCCTCGCCCTCATCGTCTTGGGAGGTACCAAAGATCTCATCCAACGTGAGCAGCTCTTCTTCCTCAAGCTCCTCTGAGGTTTCCTCAAATCCCTCAAGATCCTCACGTATTGTAAGTGCTTCCATAGTATTTGTTCCTATTCGTATGACCTAGTCGTAAGATGCACCAACCTCCGTATGCTCGGTGAGCGACCTTATCCGACTTTTACAATATTGACGTAAATGCTCTACCTTTTCTTACCTGCTCTGGCCCACCGGCGGCAACCCGAGCCGTGCTCGTTGGGCTGCAGGCTTCCGATTCGCTTTCCTGGGAGTGCTTCCGTGCCTCACTAAGAGCATTGGACTGTGCGCCGGCTATGCGGCCACCGCTGTCGATGTCTGACTTAATCAAGAACACCTCTTACTATACTATACGTCGGGGCGTGCACTTTGGTTCCATGCGCGACTCTCCAGACCGTCCGGTGGCCCGTGCGCACGCGCCGAACACAAAACTTCGGGGATGAGGAAACCTGCCCTCATCCCCGAAGTCGCTTTGTAGACTGTGTCGGTGGGATCCTAGATCAGCTTCCCCTTGCCCCAGCATCGGCCCCGTCCCCGTCCCCGTTGTGGCCGACGCTCGGTGATGTTGTTCGCAACACGTGGATCACAGCATCACGGAGTTCCTGGATTTCCACCGGCTTGTCAAGGCACCGCATCACGTTCAAGCGCTCGGTTGCGTCGGAGAACCTATGGCAGCCGTAGGCAGTAATCCAGATCACTTTAGTTGCCGGACTTAGCTTGGCGAAGGCCGAAGTCAGCGCCAACCCATCGGTGCGAGGAAGACGAAGATCGGTTATCAACAGATCGAATTCGGTCTCCTCCGCGATATCGAGGGCCTCACGACCGTCGCCGGCCGTCACGATCGCGTACTCAGCCCCCAGTCTCTGCAATGCTCCCCCTAGAACGAAACGTACCCGCTCATCGTCATCAACAAGGAGGATACGTGTGCGATGATTCATTCCTTGTCACCCCCGGAGAAAGCGCTCGACGCACAAGAAACCTAGTATTATGATAGCATAGGTCTTGTGAACCAGCTATCGCGTACCGTTGGGATTGCGGCTGGACTGAGTTGGGGCGGTTAGAATTAGGTTTGCGCCTCACTTCGGCGAGTTTCCGTCGTGCTCCGATATGGGCTCAGTAAGCAGCGTGTAAGGGTTTGACGATTCCGGTTGCTCGTAGCCCGCTGATGACGCCGACCCCTATGGTAGTCCCGACGATGCATCGGAACGCATGCTCGACCGGCGCAACGGGGGCGATCGCGAGCCATACTTCGTTGGGATAGTTGAGGATTGTGTAGACGACAGCGCCCGTGGCGAGATGCACCAGTCCAGCGATCATCCAGGTGCCGCCGAAGAGACCGACGCCCACCCGGGTGAGGTTTTCGTCACGCAGTAACCGGGCGAACAGGGTACGCGTCGGTAGCGCATACAGCAGAAGGCTGCTCCAGTTAATGAAGGATCCCAGCGCGACGCTAGTCCACTGAACCCCGTTGACGACGACTGCACGCCCCCCGTACCACAAGTAGAACCCTATGAACGCGACCAGCAGCGGGATCCACCAGAGCCTCCGCCGGCCTGAGGCGGCCATAGTCCCGGCGGCGAGCCCCCCCAGCGCCGCCCCGAGAACCGTCGCCGGCGCGTAGGTGGTCGTATGAGGGGCGATGAAGACGCCGATGAGCGCCCCTATGGCGTCGGCGAGACCACCTGCAACAGGGCCGAGCAGCCAGCCCGCCAGTGGGTAGAAACTCTGGCTCATTGGGAAATTGCGGCCCGAACCGAGGACGAAGGTGATCGGAATGGGTATGAGGGCGAGCACGGCCACGACCGCGGCAAGACTCACCAGGTAAGCGACGGGTGCGCCGTCGATGGATGCCATACTCAGTCGTTCGATCCGGCGTTCCTCTCCGGATGGTCGATGGTTGGGCGAGCCGTCGTGTTGGTATGCCATGGTGTCGATTCCCTCTCTCTACGCGTGCACCCTTGCTAAAGCAATAGTGTATGCCTGGCCCGTATGAGATCAAGGGGTATCGCGACGCGCAAGGCGATTGTGATCGCGTGCATAGGAAGTGTGGATGAGACCGGGGTCTAGGTGTTGTGGCTTCATCGCGTTGGGTGTATGCTGGAACCCATGTATCGCAGTGATCTGCCAGAGCCAGCGCATACCAGGTTGTCGAGGGGTGAATGCGTGGACACGGGCGCGTTACCCGACGTCATCGATACCGAAGAGGCGCTCGACGAGTTGATGTCGCGGCCCTCGCAGGACTTGGTCGCGATGATGAGCCGTCTGGACGGCGATATCATCATTTTGGGTGTCGCAGGGAAGATGGGCGTGTCGCTGAGTGTCGCAGCGACCCGAGCCATCGCGGCGGCAGACTCGAACCAACGCGTCATAGGGGTCGCCCGCTTCTCAGACCCCAGAACTCGGGAGTACCTGGAAGCCCAAGGCGTTGCTACGATTCAGTGTGATCTGTTGGATCGCCAGGCTGTGGCCGATCTGCCGCGGGTCGCAAACGTCGTCTATATGGTTGGGCGCAAATTCGGGACGCGCGGCAGCGAGGATCTGACATGGGCGGCGAACGTCATTGCACCTGACAACGTGGGGGCGCATTTCACCGGCAGCCGCATCGTTGTCTTCTCAACCGGGTGTGTGTATCCATTGGTCCCGGTGGGGACAGGCGGGTGCACGGAGGAGACGCTTGTCGACCCAACCGGTGAGTACGCGCAGTCTTGCCTGGGCCGTGAGCGCGTCTTCGGCTACTGGAGCCGGACCTCGGGAACCCCCGTCTGCCTGGTCCGTCTGAACTACGCGGTCGACCTTCGGTATGGCGTGCTGCACGACATCGCGTGGCGTGTATACGAAGGACAGCCGGTGAGCCTGAGTGCTAGCCACTTAAACGCAATCTGGCAGGGCGATGCCAACCGGCAGGCGCTTCGCTGCTTGGAGCATTGCGCCGTGCCGCCAGAGGTGCTGAACGTTACGGGGCCGGAGACGATCTCGGTCCGGGCGGTGGCTGAGGCATTTGGGCGTCTCTTTGGACGAGAGGTGCGGTTTGAGGGTGAAGATCGCGATGCGCGGATGTACCTCAGCAATGCAGGAAGGGCGATGGCGCGTTTCGGCTACCCCTCGGTGCCGCTGATGACGCTGGTGCGGTGGCAGGCAGATTGGATCTTGCGTGGCGGGCGCTCGCTGAACAAGCCGACACATTTCGAGGTTGTCGATGGACGATTCTGAAAGAGGGGACGTGAAGCGACACGTGTCTGCCGGCATAGTCGGCATGATCCCGGACGATGTCCTAAGCCACTTCCGGCGCGGCACAGTGATTCCGGCAATGCCCCTGGCGCTGGATGCCGAACGCCGCTTTGACGAACGGCGCCAGAGGGCCCTCGTGCGCTACTACATTGACTCGGGAGCAGGGGGACTGGCTGTGGGCGTTCACACCACGCAGTTCGCGATTCGCGATCCCGGGATCGGCCTCCTGGAGCCGGTCCTGGCGCTGGCGTCGGAGGCCATCGACGTGCACTGTGCGAAGATGGGGCGGGCCTTTGTGAAGATTGCTGGGGTCTGCGGCCGCACGCAGCAAGCCGTTGCCGAAGCCTATCTGGCGCGGCGCCTTGGCTACCACCTGGTGCTATTGAGCCTGGGGGCTTTCCGGGCCGATGAACCGGTGGAGGTCCTCCTCGAGCACTGCCGGGCCGTGGCGCAGGTAATGCCTTTGGTGGGGTTCTACCTGCAGCCAGCAGTCGGAGGGCGCCCGCTGGCCTATCAGTTCTGGCGGGCCTTCGCGGCGCTGGACGGGGTGGTTGGGATCAAGATCGCGCCGTTCAACCGTTATCGGACGCTGGACGTGATTCGGGGGGTCGTCGACTCGGGACGCTCCAGCGCGATCGCGCTGTACACGGGCAATGACGACAACATCGTCGGCGACTTGGTGACACGCTACCTCTTCCCAACTGCTGATGGGCTGGAGAGCGTTCGGATCGCAGGAGGGCTGCTCGGTCAGTGGGCCGTCTGGACGCGCAGGGCCGTTGCACTGCTGGCTGAGATCCAATATGTGCGGGACTCTAGCACTTCGGTACCTGCTGAGCTGCTCACGCTCGGAGCGCAGCTCACCGACGCCAACGCGGCAATATTCGATGCCGCACACGGCTTCGCGGGATGTATACCGGGGATTCACGAGGTGCTCCGCAGGCAGAGGCTGCTGGCAGGACTTTGGTGTCTCGATCCTGACGAAACGCTGTCGCCGGGGCAGCTCAACGAGATCGAGCGTGTCTATCGGTCCTATCCTGACCTGAACGACGACGCCTTCGTCCAGGCGCACCTCGATGACTGGCTGCGCGATTGACGATCTCTGAGAGGAGGATGACTATGAAGATCACCGGCATCGGCGTCCGAACTTTCCGCTATATGTCCACTACGGGGCGAGATTCCGAAGGGCACTCACACCCCGCGCCACCCCACGAGGCCCTACAAGGGCTGATCACGATCCAGACCGATGAGGGCGCGGAAGGCTATGCATTTGGGCGGATCGCCGAAGGGACACTCCAAGGTGCCATCCGTCCGGTTCTCCTGGGCCAAGACCCGCTCTACCGTGAGCGGATCTGGCAGGGACTGCGACAACGGCAACGCCTCAACCTCAGCACGCTTGCCGATAGCGTTGTGGCGCTCGTGGATATGGCGCTGTGGGACCTGACCGGGCGCATCTTGGGGCAGCCGGTGTTCAAGCTTCTCGGTGGGTACCGGGCTCGAGTGCCTGCCTACGCCAGCACGATGTGCGGCGATGATCTGGCGGGCGGGCTCGACACACCTGACGCGTACGCGCGCTTTGCGCTCTGGTGTCGTGATCAAGGGTATCCCGCGTTCAAGCTGCATACATGGCAGCCGCCTATGCCTGGAGCGCCGGACGTCAGGCGCGATTTGGCGGCCTGTGCAGCGGTGCGCGAGGCTGTCGGTGACGATATGGTTCTGATGCTCGATCCTTACCACTACTATAGCCGTGAGGAGGCGCTCATCCTGGGACGCGGGTTGGAGAAGCTGGGCTTCGCCTGGATGGAGGAGCCTATGGACGAGCACAGTATGTCGTCGTACGTTTGGCTGACCCAGGCACTGGACCTGCCCATCTGCGGACCCGAGACGGCTGAAGGGAAGATGCAGGTCCGGGCCGAGTGGGCCAAGCACAATGCGGTGGACCTGCTACGGGGCGGTGTCGGCGATGTGGGTGGGATCACTCCGTTGATGAAAGTCGTGCACCTGGCGGAGGCCTTCGGAATGAGCATGGAAGTGCATGGCGGCGGCCCCGGCAACCTGCACGTGCTCTGCGCAATGGGCATTCCGGGCGCCTTCTACGAACGTGGCCTGCTCCATCCCGCCATCGACTACGAAGAGCCCCCGCCGTGGCTCAACCAGATCACAGACCCGATGGACGCCCGGGGCAACGTGCACGCATCGCACGCGCCGGGTCTGGGGTGGGACATCAACTTCGACTACATAGAGCAGCATCACATCGCTGCGTACTGACGGAGCCCATGCGTGGGTCCAGGTGGAGCGTCCGTGTGTTATAATGGCGCCTCAGTGCAATTGCATGACTGTGTCGCAACTAGAAAGGGGCAAGTGTGGATAAGAAGCTTCAACAGCTGACGGCTATAGGCCAATCCGCCTGGTTCGACTATATCCGTCGCTCGTTCATACTCGATGGCGAACTGGCCCGGCTGATCAACCTGGGCGTGAGAGGCGTGACGTCGAACCCGGCGATCTTTGAGAAGGCTATTGCCGGCAGCAACGACTATGATGCGCAACTGGTGACTTTGTGCAGTCAGCAGAGACCAACGGTCGATGTGTATGAAGCCTTGGCGCTGCGCGATATTCAGATGGCAGCCGACACGCTCCGCGTTGTCTACGAGGAGACGAAGGGGGGCGACGGCTATGTCAGTCTTGAGGTGAGCCCAGACCTGGCCTATGATACCGAAGGGACCATCGCGCAGGCGCGGCGCCTGTTTGCTGCGATCGGGCGCCCCAATGCGTTCATCAAGGTGCCGGCGACGCCTGAAGGTATTCCGGCGATCCAGACTTTGATCGGCGAGGGGATCAATATCAATGTCACGCTGATGTTCTCGCTGGATCAGTACGATGCAGTCGCCGAGGCCTACATCAGCGGCTTGGAGCAACTGGCGGCGCGGGGCGGTGACTTGAGCAAGGTCGCGTCAGTGGCGTCGTTCTTTGTCAGTCGGGTCGACGTCAAGGTCGATGCGATGCTGCGCGAGTTGGGCACGCCTGATGCCGCTGACCTGTTGGGCACGGTTGGCATCGCCAATGCAAAGATGGCCTATCAACGGTTCAAGGAGACTTTCCAGGGGGAGCGGTGGGAGAGACTGGCAGCGCGCGGCGCGCGATATCAGCGTGTCCTGTGGGCGAGCACGAGCACTAAGGATCCCACGCTGCCCGATACGATCTACCCGGACAATCTTATCGGCCCACATACGGTCAACACACTGCCTCCCGAAACGCTGGATGCGTTGATCGACCACGGGATGATTGCGGAGACGTTGGAGCAGGATATCGATGGGGCACAGGCCCGGCTCGCGAAACTGGCGGCGGTAGGGATCGATCTAGACCAGGCGACCCGGGAGCTGCTGGACGAAGGTGTCGAGAAGTTCGCTAAGCCTTTCGTGTCGTTGATGGCCAGCATCGAAGAGAAGTGCCACAAGCTGAGTGGGCAGAGACTTAAGATGCGGCTCGGAGCGGCACAGGATGTGGTGGACGCTGCGCTGGATGAAATCGCGCGCGATGAGATCATGCAGCGCATCAACGACCACGACACCTCTGTGTGGTGCCCGGAGCCGACCGAGATCGCCAATCGTCTGGGCTGGCTTCACAGCCCGGCGGCGATGCGACATCAGCTCGGGGACATCTTGGCGTTTGTGCGCGAGGTGCGTGATGCCGGGTACACGAACGTACTGCTCCTGGGGATGGGCGGCTCGAGCTTAGCGCCCGAGGTCTTCAGCCTGGTTTTCGGAACCCGCGAAGGCTACCTGCACCTGGACGTGCTAGACAGCACCGACCCGGGCGCTGTCCTCGCGTACGAAGCGAAGCTGGATCTGGCGAAGACGCTGTTTCTTGTCTCGAGCAAGTCCGGGACGTCGATCGAGACGCACTCCGCTCTCAAGTACTTCTACGGTCGCGTGCGCGAAGTGGTGGGGCCGGCGCGCGCCGGCGAGCACTTCGCCGTGATCACCGATCCCGGAAGTAAGTTGCTCAAACTGGTCGAACGCCTCAATGTGCGGGCTGTGTTCCTCAACGATCCTACGATTGGGGGGCGTTACTCCGCGCTCTCGCACTTCGGCCTGGTGCCGGCAGCGCTGATAGGCGTGGATGTGGGGCTGCTGCTCGATCGCGCTCTGGGCATGGCGTGGCGCTGTCCCGATTGCGCAGCGACGGGCAACAAGTTGGCTGGACAGCTCGGCGCGGCGATTGGGGAGCTGGCCAAGCTGGGACGCGATAAGCTTACGCTGGTGACGTCCGATGCGCTGGCGCCTTTCGGCGACTGGGTTGAGCAGTTGGTTGCCGAGAGCACTGGCAAGGCTGGGACCGGGATCCTGCCTGTCGTGGGAGAGCCGTTGGGTGAACCTGGCGTGTATGGCGACGATCGGGCCTTTGTTTGTCTGCGCCTGGCGGGCGATGAGACGCACGCCGCGGCTCTGGCAGCTCTGGCGGCGGCCGGCTATCCTGTTCTGACGTTCGAGTTGCGCGACCTGTACGATCTGGGCGAGCAGATCTACCTCTGGGGTCTGGCGGTGCCTGTTGCCAGCTACCGTCTTGACATTCACCCATTCAACCAGCCCAATGTGGAGACTGCGAAGCAGCAGGCGCAACAGATGGTGACTGTGTACACCGAGACGGGCGCGCTCCCGGAGGATGAGGGGCTTGCCCCCAAGCCTGCTGCACTATCCAACTTCTTGGCTGAGGCGCGGCCCGGTGACTATATCGCGATTCAGGCCTATGTGCCGCCCACGCCGGCGACGACGGCGGCTCTGCAGGCTCTGCGCGTGTATCTGCGCGATCGCACCCACCTGGCGACCACGGTAGGGTACGGTCCGCGCTATCTACACTCGACGGGCCAATTGCACAAAGGAGACCGCGGCAACGGGTTGTTCGTGCAGTTCACGGCCGAGCCCGCCGCGGATGCCGGTATACCAGATGAGGCCGGCGCATCAGAGTCATCCATCACGTTTGGTGTGCTCGAGCGCGCACAGGCACTGGGTGACCGTCAGGCGCTACTGCAAGCGGGGCGGCGGGTGATTCACTTCCGCCTAAGTCAGGATGTCGCGGCGGACCTGCAGGGCCTGGTGGCCCACGACGCCTAGGAAGGCGAGCTCAGGGCCCAACTCGGGCGCCCGAGCCATTAGCGCATCTTTCAGGCCGAGCGTGGCGCGTGGCGATCCGCCGCGTGCCACGCTCGTGCTTGGGCGCCAGGTGTGGCGCCCGGGACAGCGGCAGCAGGCGGCGTGGCCCGCTCGTTGCCAAGATACGCTAGCCGGGAGGCTACAGTGAAGGTCACTGCAGCATCTCGCAGGTCGCTCGCAGCGCGGGAAGGCCTGCAGCGAGGTCCCGTGGTGGCACGCGGTCGCACCACTGCCATAGCGCTGGCGGTGCTGGTCGCAGTCTACGTGGCCCTAGGTGTGCTCTATGCGGCGACGACACCTTTGTTCGAATTCCCCGACGAGTCGTCGCACCTCCAGGTAATCCGGTACATCGGCGCGGCATGGCGCCCCGTCCCCTACCAGGTGCCGGAACGGCGCGTCGACACGGGCCCCAACATGGCGTGGTTGGTGAGCTATCACGATCCCCCGCTCTACTACGCCCCGCCGCTGTACCATACCCTCGGCGCTATACTGACTGCTGCAATCTCCATGGACGATCTGGAGACGCGCCTGATCCCGAGTCCAAGCTGGGATCAGGGATGGGCGCCCGAGCGCGGAACTGACGGATGGAACAAGAACGTCTTCGTCCACTTGCCGACCGAGACGCTGACCGGCAGTGCTACGGTGCGCGCCACGGCGGTGTTGCGGGCCTTCTCGGTGCTCCTGGGCGCCGTCACGCTTCTGGCGACATACGGAATCGGCAGCGAGATCTGGCCAGGCCGGCCCCTTCTGGCCCTCGGAGCTGTGGCCTGGGTCGCGCTCAACCCGCAGTTCATCGCCAGCAATGCAGGCGTGAGCAATGATCCGCTCACCATCACGGCCGTTACCTGCACTCTGCTGGGCGTGTTGCGTGCGATGCGCAAGGGTGCAGGGTGGCGTCGCTGGGCGGGGGTTGGTATCTTGGCGGGGCTGGGTATGCTCACCAAGCAGAGCGCACTTCTGGTTCTGCCTGTGGGTGTGCTGGCTGCCTTGCTTGGACCCAACACGGGTCAGGCTGGGCAGTCGCTGACACGGCATCCGGCGCGCCGGCTGGGGCGGGCCACAGCCTTCGCGGCGGCGGCGTTGCTGGTTGGCGGTGGCTGGTACGTGAGCAACTTCCTGCGGTACGGCGACGTGCTGGGCACCGGCCCGCACTATGCGATGCAGGCACAGCCTATGTCCTTTGGTTGGGAGGCGCTCGTGCAGACCCTGGAGTCTTACTGGGCCGCCTTCGGCTGGGCGCTGATCACGGCGCCTCCCTGGGCCTACGCGATCGTTGGCGCGGCGGCCGCGGTAGCAGTGGCCGGGATGGTCCGGGCCCTGTTGCCGTCGGGCGCGTTCTGGCAAGAGTCTCGAGCTGCGCGGGTGGCCCTTGGGTTGCTGGCGCTGCAGGTGGCGCTGAACGCGGTCGCTTTCGTTGGATGGGCTCGGGCGACGGCTGCACCCTATGGGCGGCTGCTTTTTCCGACCATTGGGGTCGTTGGCGTGCTGCTCGCTTGGGGCGCAGCGCAATGGGCGGCGCGCTGGTCGTTCATGGCGGTCGCAGCGTTCGGTCTTTGCTTCGCCGTTGCTGTCCCCTGGTTGCTGTTTCGTCCGGCGTTCGGCACTCCTTACCGGCGCGATGGCGCTCCGGCCTCAATGGTGGCAATCCCCAACGCTACCGGCGGTGGGGTGAGTCTTTTGGGCTACGAGGCGCCAGGGCGCGATCTTGAGCCTGGCGATAGCCTGGACGTTGTGTTCTACTGGCGTGCAGATGCCGGCTCTATTGAAAGGCTCACAGGTTGGGTCCAGTTGGGCGGCGTTGATGCGACAGAACGTGTGGCAGACGATACACGCTGGCTAGGCGGCACGTTGTTCCCGTCGGACCTCTGGCGACAGGGCGATGTGGTGGCACACTCTGTTACGCTCGACATCCCTGATTGGGCGCCGACGCCGGCTCTCTACTGGGTGCGAGTTGGGCTGCTGGACCAGGCAGGCCGTGCTGTGCCTGTTGCGGAAACCGAGCGTCACGCGACGTTGGGGCCGTGGCGCGTACGCAGCACGACCGTGGTCCCTGCGAGTGTGGTCACGACGGACTTTGCCGTCGGCTCTGCGATCCGGCTACAGGGTTACGAACTAGGCGAGGTTCAGGATGGGTTGGCGCTGACGCTCTATTGGCACGCGCTCGCACCGCCGGGCGGGGACTACACCGCCTTTGTTCATGCGATGGATGCCGCAGGTAACCGGGTGGGACAACACGACGGTCCACCTACCGGCGGGGCATACCCAACGTCCTGGTGGCAGGCGGGCGATACGGTCGCCGACACCCATGTGCTGGCGATCCCCCACGGCCAAGAGGCGGCGATTCTATATGTTGGGCTCTATGATCAGGCCACCGAAACCCGGCTTGCAAGCAGTGATAGCGCTGGGCAGCCGCTTCCAGACGATGCGATCCCCTTGGTGCTGGGCGAGTGAGGCGCGCCGGCCGCGCTAGATGCTTTGGCCCGGGGGCCCGAAGCCGCGTTGCGCATCGTCAAGGACCAGAACCCAGTCATTCCCGCGTCCCGAGGTGGGCGGGACAAAGGTCTGAATGCCACGGTTGTCGCTGTTGTGAATTGGGGCAGCCATGCCATAGCGCGGGTCGTACCAGGTAGCCTGAACCCGCTCGGCTCGGACCACGTCCATCCGGATGCTGAAGCGCTCACCTCGTGGTGTATAGACAAGTGCGAAGCCACCGTCGCCAGCGCGCGCGCCCCGAACCTTGGCACCGCCCTGGCGCGGCCCATCCACGATGAAGCCGCCGTCGGGGACCAGTTGCTGGTAGGGACGTGACTCGAAGAGGCGACGCAGCAGGCCCATTTGGAAGGCCCCGGGATGGTCCAGGGCCTCACGCCACGGAACACATGCGCCGAGGATGGGTGCACGGCCAGGCTGCCACATCTGCCAGACGTTGTTGTTCCCGTAGGTGTGGCCACAGGCGCCCGCCAACAGCGCCCAGTACGCTGCCTGTCTTACATCGTAGGCATCGAAACGGACGTTGCGAGGGGCGTCTGCATTATAGAACCCCACCTGAATCGTCTCGTACCGCGGCTCTCCATCGACTGTAGGTTTCGGCGGCAGAAGCGCGTAATCGTGGGCGACGAAGAGGCCGTTGTCGTGATCCTGTGCTCCGTGGGACGACTGGATCATATTGAGATCGAGCCAATCAGCGGTGTGGAAGAAGTCGGACGAGCATCCGGGGCCCATAGGATGGTACGTGATGAGGTGGCTGCCTCCATCGCCTTCCCGTAGCCCAAGCGCCATCGCAGCAATGACGGCAGCCTCCGCCTCGCTGTCGATGTTGCGATCTCCGCCCAGGATCCAGATCACGGGCTTGTCCTGATAGCGCTGACCCACGAATTCCCCATACTGGTAAGCCGTGTCGGGATCGAATATCGGGGCTGAGCCGGTGCGCCCTGGCTTCCACTTATCGCCCCACGTGGGCAGCATGCCCACGAACAGGCCCAGGCGAGCTGCCACATCCACAATCGCGTCGACATGGCGAAAGAAGGCCTCATTGGGACGCGATGGGTCATCGTTCACCAGGGGGAGATCACCGTTGGGATTGGGTTCTTTGAGGCCACCCAGCTCGGCCAGCACCACCGCCTGGATGACCGTGAAGCCCTTTGCCGCGCGGTTACGGAGGTATACCTCGGCATCTTCGAGGTTAAGCCGGTGGAAGAGCTCCCAGGCGGTGTCGCCCAGCCAGAAGAACGGCGCACCGTCATCATACTCAAGATAGTGCATGTTTCTCGTGACCTGAAGTCTGCGCATGAGCTTGCTCCTTGCTGTCCGTGGCATTGGGTCTGGCGAGCCAGATTTGGCACTCGGCCGTGCCCCCACTATACTGGGGGGTGGATCGAAGGTCAATGAGTACGTGTCGTACCGGACTGGGTGCGAAACCGAGGAGGTTGCGATGGCAGATTTCGCGAAGGCCAGGTCGTTGCTGCGTGAGTTCAAGGGTGGGCAGTACGTGCACGGTGTGGGGGTGCTGGATAGGGTGGGGGTGCTGACAGCTCCGCTGGGCAAGCGGGTAGCGTTGGTGCACAGCTTGTTTCCGGGAGCGGACGGTTTCATCCAGACCATCAGGGTATCGCTAGCGCAAGCCGGGGTGAGTGTGCTAGGGGAGATCGATGGTCCTGCGCCTAACGCGCCGGTTGACGACCTGCTGAGGATCACAGAATTGGTGCGCGCACTGGCTCCGGACGCTGTGATCAGTTTCGGGGGCGGCAGCACGATCGATGCCGCGAAAGCGGCAATAGTTCTACACGTATTGGGGGGCAGCATCGAGCGCTACTTCGGCACCGGACTGGTGTCACGAGCCCTGGCCAGCGAGGCAAAGGCGCTCCTGCCGCATGTGGCAATCCAGACAGCGTCCAGTTCGGCAGCGCACCTGACGAAGTACTCCAACATCACAAACCTCGAGACGGCTCAGAAGAAGCTCATTGTGGACGATGCGATTGTCCCACAGCAGCCGCTCTTTGACTACGCGGTTACCTTCGGCGCTCCCCGGTCTCTGACCGTGGACGGGGCAGTGGACGGTATCTCGCATTGTCTTGAGGTGCTGTACGGTGCGGTAGGGCGCCCGGACTACGAACG
>JAXDDO010000056.1:0-9401 GCA_034676805.1 Anaerolineae bacterium
TCAAGGTGTGGGATCGGGGCCTGGCAGGCGACGATCTCTACTTCTGTGTCAAACAACGCCAAGTCGGTTGGGCCGAATACCTCTTGCTGCGTGCAGGGGTGCCGGTCACGAGTGCCCTGAATGAGCCCCGCAACCGCGACTACACCCATGGATATCCCCCTGGTTCCGAACCACCCAACCGCCACACGCGCCGTTGAGCGCTCACTGGCCTGCAGTGCACGGGCAAAGCACAGAACTCCTGGGCGTTCGATCTAGGTCAAGCACACATTGACCGTGGATGCGTGCGACGCGACATCAAGCGCCCTTCGAGCGGCAGTTACTCGGTCTGTCCCAAGCCTCTACCTGACACGGAGGTTTGCGATGAGGGGTTCAGTGCTGCTCATATTGTGCGGCAGGAATCTCTCGTTGTCAAATTCCGGCGAGCATTGTTCGCTATCCTGACGTAAACGTGGCATCTCCTGGGCCAGCAGCCCGCAGACCACTGCCACGGGTCTGTCTGGAACGATCTGCAGCGACAGGTTAGCCTCGTAGCGGTTGTTCGGCGCATCTGTGTAGGTATAATGACGCCGTGAAGCCTTCTACGCGGTGGATCCCACGCCAGGAAGCCGGTGCTCAGGTGCAGGGGCAACCTTACCTATGGGGCATAACCCTTGTCCTGCTGGTGGCGGCGCTGCTCCGGCTTGCGGCCTTGCCGGAGCTGCCGCTCGGCCTGCACTACGACGAGGCCGCCAACCTCATCCTCACCCGCCAGATTGCGGCAGGCGATTACCGTCCTCTGTTCATCCGCGCCTACACCGGCAAGGAGGTGCTCTTTTTCTACGCTGCTGCGCCGTGGGTGTGGATGACGGGAGGTTCGGCATGGGGCCTCCGTCTTGGCGCAGCGATGTTGGGCGTCCTCACGGTCGCGGCGACGTTCGCTGCGGTGCGGGCGATGTTGGGACACGCGCAGCGATCGGCGTCTATCGCGCTCCTGGCTGCGGGCTGGATGGCGCTGGCCTTTCCGCACGTATTGCTCAGCCGGTACGGGTTTCGGGCCATCTCACAGCCGCTTCTGCAGGCGCTCACGGTGGCGGCGCTCTGGCGAGGGCTTCGCGCAGGCCGGCGCAGTTGGCTTATAGCTGCGGGGCTCTTTCTGGGGCTAACCGGCTACACCTACCTGGCGGCGCGACTATTCCCAATCCCCTTGCTCCTGGCTGCCGGGTGGCTGTTGTTGCGTAAGGCCCCCCGGCAACGACTGCAGCAGATAGGCCGCCTGGCCATAGTCCTGGGCGTCGCCGCGCTTGTGTTCGCGCCTATGGCGGCATACTTCATCGCTAATCCGCAGGCATTCACGACGCGCATCGCTCAGGTGGCGGCGCCGACCTGGGCGGAGGCGTTGGGGGGGATTGCCGCGTGCTTGCAGGCGCTGATCTGGCCCGGTCGCGGCGATCCGTACGTCCGCTTCAACGCGCCGGGTCTGCCGGTGCTGGATGGCGTTTCGGCGGTGCTTGCGCTTCTGGGCTTGGTCGCTGGATTCCGCAGGCGCGCCCGCACTTCACTGGACAGCGCGGGCAGGCTACTCGTTGTCCTGACGATCGGAATCATGTTGCTGCCCAGCGCGCTCGCTACGGGAGAGATCACGCCCAGCAACCTGCGTATGGTGGGGCTCTTTCCCTTCCTGGCAGTGCTCCCGGCCTGGGGGCTTCACGCGTTGCTCGAGCGGGTGCGACCACCGCGCGCGCAACGAGCGGTCTTCGCGGTGTTGCTGCTCGCGGGTGCGGTACGCACTGGCCTGGCCTACGCGGCGTGGGCGCAATCCGAGGTGCTATTCCGCGCTGCCGACGGCGAGATGGTGTTAGCGGCGCAGGCGCTCGATGCTGTGGCCGCGGAGACTTCCCCACCCACGGTCTACATCGCAAGCGAGCACTATCGCCATCCCACGGTCGCTGCCCTCGCTGCGCACTATTCGGAGGCCAAATGGCTTACCGGGGGGGCGACGTTGGTCCTTCCGGTCGCGGGTGACGCGGCATATCTGATCCCCGAAAGCCTACAGCCTCCGGCGCCATGGCCGCCCGACGTTACCCAAGCCTGGACTGGCGTGGCGGAGCCCGCGCCGCCCGAGACCGCTGGCTTGTCGGTGTGGCGTCTCTCGGCCACGCAGATCGAGGAATTGCGTACCAATCGCATGCCGGGGGCATCTGCCGACTTTGCCCATGTGGTGCAGGTGTACGGCGCTGAGCTGGCGGCGGAGTGCCGGGTGGGGGCGCCTTGCCCGGTTATGATGGTCTGGGACGTTCTGGCCTTCTATCCCCAACTTCAGCCCGTTGTACGACTGCTCCATCCGCAGACCGGCGAATGGGGTCGTGCGATGGCCTTCCACTATCCCCCCGAGCAGTGGGACGTGGGAGACCTGGTGCTGGATCAGCTTGTGATGACGCTATCAGCCGGCACACCGCCCGGGGATGTCTACCAACTGGGGGTGGGGTTCTTCGATCCTGCCAGCGCGCAGGCGCTGCCTCGTCTGCAGGAGGAGCGGTTTGCGGGCCTGGAGGTGCGGTTTCCGCAGCAGGGTGGCTTCGAGCTATTGCCTGCCCTGGAGCCGCCACAGTCAGATCAGATCGCGGCTGCCTGCCCGGATATTCCGGATGATGCTCCCCAAGGCTCGCCTGGCGTCACGGCTCTCGGGTGGGTGGGGATCCCCGACCAACCTGTGCTTCCCGGTTCTGAGGTTGTGCTGCGCGTATGCTGGCATGCCCTCGGGGCGGCTGACGGCCCCGGGAGTGTTAGCGTGAGCCTTCATCAGAGCGATGGGGAGCCCATGACGACACTCTACGCCGGCGAGCCGGTTCCGGGATACGGTCCCCCTGTCTGGCGCGAGGGGGAGGTTCTTGAGGCGCGCTATCACCTGCGGGTACCGCGTACCCTGCCCCCAGCAACGTATCGTCTGGTGCTCAACGCCGGTGCTGAAGCCACGTTCGACCTTGGGGCGCTGGAAGTTCGCGCGGTGACCCGGCGCTTTGACGTACCGTCGACCGAATATCCCGTTGGTCAGGCGTTCGTGGACGATGGGCGGCCCAGTATCCGGCTCGTGGGATATGACTTGGGCGAATCAGGTGTTCCGGCTGATGGCGCTGCGTTGAATCCGGCGGCGCCGCTGATCGTGACACTCTACTGGCAGGCGCTGGAGGAGATGGCGGACGACTACGTGGTCTTCCTGCACCTGCGCGAGGTTTCCAGTGGTCGGAATGTAGCGCAGATAGATCGGACGCCACAGGAAGGTAGCTACCCGACGTCGGTGTGGGCCGCCGGCGAGGTGATCGCTGATCGCTACGTTCTGGATCTGCCGGCCGGCTTGCCGCCAGGCGACTATGAGCTGGATGTAGGGCTGTATCTGCCGATGTCGGGCGAGCATCTGAGGGTCAAGGGCGACTTTCGCCTGCAGCTGGCGGAGCTGACGCTGCACCCTTAGGCGTGGGAGTTGGGAAAACTCAGGCGCCCGCTCCTGCAGGTGCGCGCCCGCTGCCGGTCTCGAGGGCTGTCACGACCCGTCGTTGTTGTTCGGAAGCACTTCCACGTCGTCGGCGGCATAGCGGAACCGTTCGCGGTCGCGCCGTGGGCCATCGGGCGGAATCTCAACGATGATGTCCCCTTTGAGGATGTCGAGGTCGATGACCCTTCCGATGCCGTGGTCGGTCTTGACCCGTGACTTGATCCTGGGCAAGGCCTTTGCTTCGTCGCGGTACACCTGATGCTCGTAGGCCAGGCAGCAGCGCAGGCGTCCGCACATACCGGTGATATCTGAAGGCGCCATCGAGATCGTCTGGTCCTTCGCCATGCGAATCGAGACGGCCTGGAAATCCATCAGGAAGCGAGAGCAGCACCGCTGTTCGCCGCACACGCCATACCCACCGAGCGCCTTGGCGTGGTCCCGTGGACCGATGGTACGCAGCTCGACCCGGCAACTCATCCGTGAGGAAACACGGCGGCGGAATGCCGCGAAGTCCTTTTTGCTGACCGTGCCGGTGCACAGCAAGATAGCGTTCTCGCCATCGAGTGTGAACTCCGCGCTGACGACATGCAGTCCTAGCCGGGCGTGCTCTGCCTCTTCCCGCGCCACTTCCATCAGTCGCGCCGCACGTTGCTGCATCATGGTGTAGCGCGCCATATCCAGGCCGCTGGCACGTCGCACGACTGCACGCAGCTTCCGCGACGAGGCGTCCTCAGGAGGCGTCTTAGGCAGGTGCGAGATCTGTCCGACCTGCTCCCCGTAGACGGTCTCTGCCACGACCCAATCGTTCGCGGCCAGAGTCAGCTCCGGTGGCGCTAGAAAGTGATAGGGTTTCCCGGCTGGCTGAAATCGAACGCCGACAACGCTCGTGACGGGTTCGACAGTGGTCTGTGGTGTCTGTTCGAGATCTGTGTTTGACATAGAGCCTACGATATTGTCGTTGGATTTCTCCTAACTATACCTGACACAGGCGTTTTGGCAACTGAAGCAGCAATGCAGAGCCGGGGCTGGCTTGGCCAACCCCGGCATGGGTCACGGTGTGGGATCGCTGGCGCTAGGATTTCCGGTCGCGCTGCCAGAGTGGCGCCTTGTTCTCCAGAACGCCGCGTAGATCGAAGATCTGATCGCGAAGGGCAGCGGCCTTCTCGAACTCCCAGTTCTCAGCAGCGGTCTTCATCTCTTTTTCGAGCTCGCGAATCAGCTTGTCCAGTGCAGCAGGCTCCATCTCCTCAGGTGCCACGTCCAAAGCGCTTTCTTCCTGAGTCGCAGCCCGGACACGGTCGGTCAGATCACGGATCTCCTTGATAATCGTCTTCGGCTCGATCCCGTGCTCCTCATTGTACGCTATCTGGGTGTCACGCCGGCGATTTGTCTCGTCAATCGCCTCCTTCATCGCATCGGTCATGTTGTCGGCGTACATCACGACCGTGCCCTCGGTGTGCCGGGCGGCGCGACCGATGGTCTGAATCAGCGCGGTGGCGCTCCGGAGAAAGCCCTGCTTGTCCGCGTCGAGGATTGCGACCATGCTGACCTCTGGCAGATCCAGCCCTTCGCGCAGCAGGTTGATGCCGACGACGACGTCGTACTGCCCCAGACGCAGGTCACGCAGGATCTCCACCCGCTCGATCGTTTGGACCTCGCTGTGGAGGTACTGAACCTTGAAGTTGAGCTCCTTGAGGTAGTCGGTCAGGTCCTCAGACATCTTCTTGGTCAAGGTCGTGACCAGCACGCGCTGTCCCTTTTCGATGCGTTCGCGCAGGCGGCCAACGAGATCGTCGATCTGCCCGCGGGTGGGCAGGACCACCACCTCGGGGTCCACGATCCCGGTGGGGCGGATGACCTGGTCGACGACCTGTGTCGCGTGCTTTAGCTCATACTCGGCTGGCGTTGCGGAGGTGTAGATGACCTGGTTGACGCGTTCCTCGAACTCAGAGAAGGTCAGGGGGCGGTTGTCCAGGGCCGATGGCAGCCGGAAGCCATACTCCACCAGCACCTCCTTACGGCTGCGGTCGCCGTTGAACATCCCCCGCACCTGTGGAACGCTCATATGGGACTCGTCCATCACAAGGAGGTAGTCGGCGGGGAAATAGTCCATGAGCGTCCAGGGGGGGTCGCCAACGCCGCGCTGATCCAGATGCCGCGAGTAGTTCTCGATGCCCGAGCAATACCCGATCTCGCGGATCATCTCGAGATCGTAGCGCGTGCGCTGTTCGAGCCGCTGAGCTTCGAGGAGCTTGTTGGCGGCATTGAGTTCGTCGAGACGCTCCTCCAGCTCTGCCTCGATATCGACCAGCGCTTGTTTCACGCGCTCGTCGGAGGTAACGTAATGCTTCGCCGGGAAGATCTGGATCTCGCGTGGCCTATCCAGTACCTCGCCCGTGAGCGGATCGACCTCCATCAGGCTCTCGATCTCGTTGCCCCAAAAGGAGACCCGGAAAGCGGTTTCCGCATAGGCGGGCCGGATCTCCAGGACGTCACCGCGAGCGCGGAACGTCCCGCGGCGAAAGTCCAGGTCGTTTCGGTCGTAGTAGATGTCCACCAGATGCCGCATCACGGTTTCACGGCGAATGGCCTGGCCCACCTGGAGCGGAAGGATCACGCGTCCCCACTCCTGCGGATTGCCCAACGCATAGATTGCGGAAACCGAGGCAACGACGATCGTATCTCGCCGCGTCAGCACAGCCGCGGTCGCTGCTAACCGCAAGCGGTCGATCTCATCATTGATGTCGGCGTCTTTCTCGATGTACAAGTCGTGCTGCGGCACGTAGGCTTCGGGTTGGTAGTAATCGTAGTAAGAGACGAAGTACTCGACGGCGTTGTTGGGGAAGAGCTCGCGGAACTCTGAATAGAGTTGAGCAGCGAGCGTCTTGTTATGGGCCAACACCAGGGTCGGCTTCTGGACTTCGTTGACCACGTGGGCGATTGTGAAGGTCTTGCCGGTACCGGTAGCGCCCTTCAACACCTGGTGGTGGTCGCCACGCCGTATACCCTCGACGAGCCGCTCGATCGCCTCCGGCTGGTCGCCGGTCGGTCTGAAACTGGATATCAGTTGAAACTCTGGCATTGTCTCATCCTTGGCTTGGCTGTAGGGTGGCACGCGGTGACGCCGTAGAGCATATTGAACACCTGTTCCATTGCTCCGATTATAGCGCCTATCTGGGCTTCGGCAAGCAAATCACGCCCGGGCGGACCGCGACCGGCCTACTTCCGGGCAACGACGAAGATTCGACCGTACGTCTCGGGGTCGTCTATCGGGGTGGCGAGGTCGTGGCCCTGCACAAAGGAAACGTCCTGAAATCCGGCGCTCTTCAGTGCTGCCGCGACGGCGTCCATATCGAAAATGGTGTTGTATGCGGTCTGGCCGAAACGCCGGTAGCGCCCGTCATCTTCCCGCAAGAAGCCGGAGATCTGGGTGTAGGCACGGCATTCATTCTCCATGACGACGCCGCGCGTGATCAGAACCAGATCCTCTTCCTCTTGCACGTTGATGCCAGCCCAACGCTGCAATCCAAAGCGTGTGTTGAGATCGAAGATGAACCAGCCACCGGATGCCAGAACATCGAAGGTCGACTGAAAGCAACCGGTCAGTGCTTCCAGGCTCGGGAGATGATTGAGTGCATCGAATGTCGAGACCACAAGGCCAAAGCGCTCTGTGAACGTGAACGCGGCTGCGTCACCCTCGACGAAGCGCGCCTTGCCCGCCTTGACGTAGGCCGCCGCGTTCGTCCGTGCATGCGCCAGCATCGCGGGTGAGAGGTCGAGCCCCACGACCTCATATCCGTGGTCGAGGAAGTACAAGGCCAACTGACCCGTGCCGCAGGCAATGTCCAGGAGATGGCGGTCGGTCGCGCCGGTAGCTGTCGCTTCATAGAACGCTTGAATACGGGGCGCCATGTCGGCAACGAAATGGGTCCAGCGCATGTTGTATATGTACGCGAAGCCCTCGCTGTATCCTTGCATGCTGTTCTCCTTACCAACTCAAGCGCCGTCACGGTGTGGGCGTGAGGTACGTGCCATCGACCCACCCCTCGAGGCGTGTCACCATCGAGGTGACACGGTACCACGCGATGCCGGCCAGATTGACCGGACCTTCGAGAATGATGACCGACATCCCCTCAGGCATCTGGCCCATGACCTCGCCATTGGGTGAGTAGCGCACGCGCAGACCGGCGCTGCCGACCCCGGTCACGGCTACGACCCACGGTGTCGCTGTCGGCGTGTTCGTTGGCAGGGGCGTGATGGTAGGGATGGGTGTCATCGTGGGCGTCATTGTGGGTGTCAGCGTGGGAGTTGGCGTGGCGGTGGGGGTAGGCGTTGGCGTGGCGGTTGGCACGCCTGTCGGCGTAAGCGTCGGGGTTGACGTCGGCGTAGGGGGAATGAACGCTCGTAGTTCCTGGGCCGGGACCATGCCGAGCGACAGCGCCACCGGCATGTTGATGCTCGTGGCGATGCGTTCCTGCAGGTCGCGCGCTTCCTGATGTGAGACCGTGCCCGAAACGCGTAAGGTCAGATCCAGGCTCAAGGAGCCGTCATCGTTGAGCACGTAGTCCCATTCCACGATTTCCCCGCCCCGAATCTGCCGGACTTCTGTCGCAATAGCGTCCTCGATGGTGCGCCGGAACGCCACCGTCTGGATCGAGCGCTGGGTCAGGATGACCAGGGGGATCGCGATGAGCACCAAGAGGATGCTGAATGCACGGAACCCGCGCCGCTGGGTTGCGACGCGATCGGGGTCGCCGGGCTGTGGTCGGAAGCCCATCCACAGGAAGACAAAGCCGCTCGTCGCCACGATCGCTACCAGGTTGGCGACAAAGATCAACGCCGCGCCTCCAGCGATGGCCCAATTACCGAACGCGATGCCCAGGCCGGTGTTAACCAACGGCGGTGTTAGCGATGCGGCGACGGCGACGCCGGCAAGCGCAGCCGAGATCTCCTTACGGCTGATGGCGTAGGCCGCTGCCGTGCCGGCAAGCAACGCGACGGCCAGATCCAGAATCGATGGTTCGGCGAGGTTGAGCACTTGCGCCGTGGGCTCAGCCCCGGGCACGACGAGCCCAACGACGATTCCCATGACGACGGCAAGGGCAACGCCGCGTATCGTCGTTCCCACGGCGCGCCAGAAGAGGCGCGGATCACCGAGGACGATGCTGAAGCCGACACTGAGGATCGCCGTCATCAGAGGCGCTACGATCATTGCGCCGATAACAATCGCCGGATTGTCCATCAGGAGCCCAAGGGCAGCCAACGCGGCCGCAAGCGTCAGGGTTACCAGGAAGTCGGAAGTGGGCTGTGCGCCGCGCCGCATGATCCTGTGGACATCGGCCCTTTCCTGTACCGTGAGCGGGGGCAAGAGGCCGAAGATCCAGCTCCACAACTGGCGCCAGAACGAGCCAAGGTAGGTGAGCCGGCGCCGGACGACCATCACAGGCGTGCTCGATTCGTTGAGAATGACCTGGGGAATATCGCCGAAGAGGAAGCGGTCGATGGGCCCCTCGTGTCCAGCACCCAGGATGAGCAGGTCATAACCTTGCTGGGCTGCTTCCAAGATTCCCTCGACGGGGCTTGCCGCAGCAATGACCTTGGTTTCGACCATCTCGCGGTCCTCGGGTTCGAGCCGCTCGACCATTGCGTTCAAGCGCGCGCTGCCGACGGCCAACTCGGTTGGACCGTGCTTGTCGTTGGCAACGTAGAGGGCAGTAATGCGGGCCTCGGGGGCAATGGTCCGCGCCAGCGCCAGGGCGCGCGGCGCGTTGGGCCCGCCGGCTGCAGGGATCAGAATGCGCTGTAGATCGAAGCCGACGTCGCCGCGTTGAACAATCACGTCGCACGGCGCGCTCTGAATCAGCACATCTAGCGTGCGCCCCAGGAGGTAGCGGCCCTGCCCAAGCTGGCCGCCCAGGCCGACGAGAAGGAC
>JAXDDO010000063.1:0-31141 GCA_034676805.1 Anaerolineae bacterium
GCTGGTGGCGGCAGTCAATGCTCTGTTAGCCCGTTCTGTGCCGGTCTACGTCGTGCAAGCGAACGACGCACTGCCGATGGGCGGAAAGGCTGTTCTGTCGCAGTACTTCACCATCTCTGAGGTCGACGCCGCGTTTCACCTGCTCAGGCTAGAGCGCGCGCCCACTGGTATGACGGCAGGCGACTGAACTGCTGTGAGGAGCCCTATGTGCTATGACGACGGTCGCGATTGAGTTTCATCGGGTGAGCAAGCGGTTCCGGCTCTTCCGCAATCGACCTCATTCGCTTCAGGAGGTGCTGTTGTCTTCGCCGCGGGCTAGAGACGCGCGGCTGGAGCAGGATCTGTGGGCGTTACGTGATGTCAGCTTCAGGATCGGTTTTGGAGAGACGGTCGGCTTCATCGGGGCGAACGGCGCAGGCAAGAGCAGTACCCTCAAGCTGATCGCTCGCATACTCGAACCAACTTCCGGTGAGATTGAGGTGACCGGGCGAGTCTCCGCCCTGCTGGCGCTGGGTGCCGGATTTCATCCAGATCTGACCGGGCGGGAGAATGTCTTCCTCAGCGGCGCAATCATGGGGTTCCCGAGACCCCTCATCCGGCAGCGTCTGGATGACATCGTCGCATTCTCAGAGCTTGAGCGCTTCATCGACGTTCCAGTCCGCAACTACTCGTCCGGGATGTTGGTTCGGTTGGGGTTCGCTGTCGCCACCGCTTTCCAGCCTGAGATCTTGCTGATTGACGAGGTGCTCGCGGTAGGCGATCAGTCGTTTCAGGCTCGCTGTGTACAGAGAATCGCACAGATCCAGAGGGCGGGCACGACGATCGTCTTCGTCTCGCACGATCTCGAGACCACGCGCAAGCTGTGTGATCGAGCACTGTGGTTGAACAACGGTGAAATCCGAGCCGATGGTGAGACGGAGTCCGTCATCGCTGGCTATCTCGAATACGTGTGGCGCGCCAATGGCGGAGCGCCCAATGACGTTGTCGAGCTCGGTAAGCGTTGGGGATCGGGTGAAGTCCGTATCCAACGGGTGGAGTTTCTCAATGGCGATGGTGCACCCACTGCTGCTTTCCATACCGGTGATACCTTAATCGCGCGGATATGGTATAGTGCAGAGCGTGAAATCCTGCATCCGTCTTTTGGCGTCGCAATCTATCGAGATGATGGAACCCACGTGACTGGTCCCAACACTGCCGCCGCGGGATATGACATCGAGCGCATCGCAGGGGGTGGCTATGTCGACTATAGGGTTGACAGCCTGCCGCTCACACCCGCGACCTACGAGTTCTCGGCTGCTGTGTATGATCACAACTCGATCCATCCATACGACCATCGGCACCGGCAGTTCATTCTGCGGGTACTTCCTGGCGGCGCGGGGAACAGAGAGGGCCTTGTAGTGATCCCTTGTCGTTGGTTCCATCAAGGTGGCGATTAACAGCGGTCGCTGGTCACCGAGTCCCGCGGGGTAGCCGCATCCGGATGCGCCAATCGTCTGCAGGTCAACGTCGAGCTGCTACCCAACGTCGATGGCTCTGATGCAGCCTGAAGGAGGTACATACCCAGTCGTGTCGAGCCAGATTTCGGTGTCGCTCATCGTCTTGAACTGGAATGGCCTCCACCATCTGAGGCGCTGCCTGCCTTCGCTTCTGCAACAGAATTATGATGGTTTCGACATTGTGCTGGTCGACAATGGGTCCACCGACGGGTCAGCGGACTATGTGGCCTCGGAGTACCCTGGCGTTCGCCTCTTGCGGGCGGGTAGCAACCTGGGCTATGCTGGGGGTATGAACCTCGGCATCGCGCGGACGAACGCTGATGTTGTCGTCTTGCTCAATGATGACATTATCGCGCCAAGCTGCTGGCTGCGTGAGCTGATGGAGGGTCTGCTCTCCGATGCGCGCATTGGCGTTGCGGGATGCAAGCTATACTACGCCGACGGCGCCACGCTCCAGCACGCAGGCGGATTCGTGTCCCATCCAAGGGCCACAACGGGCCACTATGGGTACGCGACCCATGACGAGGGTCTGTTTGATTCGCAGGCAGACGTGGATTACGTGACGGGCGCGGCGATGGCTGTGCGCCGGACGCTGCTGGAAGAGATTGGCGACCTTGATCGCGGCTATTGGTTCTACTACGAGGATGTCGATCTCTGCTACCGGGCTCGCGACGCAGGTTGGCGAGTCGTCTATTTGCCAAGGGCAAACCTTATCCACCTGGAATCCGCGTCGATCGTTCGCAACAGCCCCAGCTATCTTCGTGCCATACATATGGGTCGTCTACGGTTCATACTCAAGCGGACCACGCGCGAGCAGTTCGTCGATGAGTTCCTGCCCGCGGAGCTGGCGTGGCTGGAAAACGACGTCGCTCCACCGGAACGACAGATCGTAGGCAGCGCCTACAAGCTGAGTATCTTGACGGCACCGGCGGTCCGTGTGCAATACGCAGATGGCTGTGCGAGACCCGACGAATTGCAGTGCATCAACAGCGGTCTGAAGGCGCTATGGCGGCGAGCCAGAGCGCTCAGATGATGGGGGACGGTTCAGATGGCGACGCTGGAAAGGCTTCTTGAAGAGCTGGAGGGTCGTGGGCTGGTTGAGGCACCCTTCCGCTCCAACGTGCCGCTGGTCGGCGGCGTGATCGCGTGGTTTCGGGAGCGATGGAACGGTGTCGCCACGCGCTGGTATGTGCGGCCCCTGGTGCAACAGCAGAACGAAATCAACGCCCTGTGGCTTCGCATCTTCAAGACTCACCTGGAGGCAGTCCAGGCCCAACTCAGCATGCTGGAACAGGATCAATTGGAAGTCGTAGAACAGCTTGCCGACCTGAAGTACCGTCTCGGATGTCTCGAGCAGCGTGTCGCGCGCATCAACAATGGAGGTGGCGGATCTGCCTCTGCTGAGTCGTCGGAAGCGTTGGGAGAGGGATGACGTATGAACGAGCACGATCCGTGGATGATCGGTGAGGTTCCATTTTCCTCGCAGGCGCGCTACATCGGTCCCTTGATCGTCCGCTTTCGCCAGATCTGGAACGGCATGTCAACACGCTGGTACGTTCTGCCGATGATCCAGCAGTTGAACGTACTCCTGGGGCGGATCCGGGGTAGGTTCGCCGACGTCGCAGATTGGATCGCCAGGGTGGATCGCGACCAGACAAGTCTGCGCCGCGAGCTTGCCGAGACGCGCTTGCAGGTTGCGCGTCTCGAGGAGCGGCTGCGGGAGCTCGAGAGCTGCGCTGACGTCGGACGAGAGGACGGCGATTAGCCAAGGCTATGAGAATCGCCTACGTCAGCCCTCTGCCGCCGCTGCGCACCGGAATAGCCGACTACAGCGCTGCGCTCTTGCCGTATCTGGCGCGTGTGTTTGATCGTGTCGATGTGTATGCGACAGAGCGCTCTGACGTCTTGGTCGATGGCCCGGACGTGCACCCGGTCGGGGACCTGCCTGAGCGTTGGCGAACCTACGATCTATGTGTCTACCACATCGGGAACAACCAGAGCTTCCACCGGAGCATCTACGAGTTGGCCCTCGAATACCCGGGCGTGGTAGTGCTTCACGACTACTTCCTCCACCACCTATTGGCGGGGCTGACCATCGGGGGCGGGGACTTCCGGGGCTACTTGCGAGAGGTTGCCTATGCACGGGGGGCCGCTGGGGCCGAGCTGGCCTATGAAGCGGCAGTTGACTGGGCGCACATGCCTCTGTTCGATGAACCTCTCAACTCGCGGCTTATCGACGTCAGCTTGGGCGTGCTCGTGCACAGTCGCTATGCCTTCAGGTTGGCAAAGTCGCATCATCCAGGGGCGAGGATCGCTTACATACCAGCACCCTATGGACCAGAGATGCCCGACGATCTGTCTCGCGACGAACTGGGTTTGCCGGAAGGCGCCTTGCTCGTTACGCTTGCCGGTATGCCCAACACGGCCAAACGTACGGACGTAGTCATGCAGGCAATCGCGGCTCTTGGCAGCCGATTCCCACAGCTCCGTTGCGCCGTCATCGGTGATCTCCTGCAGGGCCTTGGTGAGCCGGGCGTACAGGATCTCCAAGGCCGGTTGTTGGAGATCGGCTATGTGCCCTCACTTGCGAGATTCCTAGCGTTCCTCAATGCGAGCGATGTTATTGTGAACCTACGTTATCCAAGTGTGGGCGAGGCGTCTGCACTCACGCTGCGTGCTATGGCCCTGGGAAAGCCGGTTGTAGTTTCCAACACCGGCTGGTATGCTGATTTGCCTTCCGATGTGTGTGTGAAGCTGGATCACACCTTCGACGATGGCGAGGATGCCGGCCGGTTGGCAGATGCCCTGGCGGATCTTTTTGCCCACCCAGACGCTACCCGCCTAATGGCAGAACGCGGGAGGAGTTATGTGCAGCAGGAGCATAACTCGGAGCGTGTGGCCAGTGAGTACGAGGCCGTCCTACGTGCTTGGAGAGGTGCGCTGTATGGATGATCAATCGAAGTGGCTTCGGATTGCGGACGATCAGGTCGACGTCGATGAGTTGATGGATATCATTCGTCGACGTGTGGCTATGCGTCGGGCGAGCCAACAGGCCGGTGAAGGGGAGGACCCTGGCGAACTCGCACAGAAGCTGTATCGAGAGCTTATCGCCGATCGAGACGACGTGAGTGGGCTCTCTGTTGAGGACTGCGAGATCCTTCCTGACGACTATGTGATCGACTGGCGCATTCCGGTGATCGGCCCGATCCATGCACTGGTGCGTCGTGTCATCAACGCGGAGATTCAGCGATATCTGCAGGCCGGCCTGATCCGCCAGAGCAGGCTCAACCGACAGGTTCTGCTCGAACTCCATCGACTCGCGCAAGAGAACCGCGTGCTGCGAGAGCGGATCGACCGGCTAGAGGAGCGCGAGCCCCCCGTTCCTGATGTACGCTAGAGCCGAAGCTCAGTAACAAGGCTTGACGATATCTCAGTGAGGCTAACGTGCAAGAGACACTTGTAGACCTGCTCCAGTGCCCGCTGTGCGCCAGCGCCGATCTTGTGCTGACGGTACATGTGCGTGATGAGCGGGAGATCCGCGAAGGCGAACTCGTTTGCGAGTCGTGTGGTGCCCAGATTCCTATCCACAGAGGAGTTGTGCGGGCGCTCCTCAACCCTCCCCCACAGGTTGCTGCAGAAGCGATCGGCTGGGTCGACCTTCTGGACATCCCTGAGAAACAGCATGAGTTCAGGGACGATTGGATCTTGGCGCTGCCGTTTATACGCCCAGAGCAGACTCCGGAACCCGATTCGGTGCAGGTCTGGCATCAGGTGGGTAGGCACTTCTTTGACTGGCTGGACCGCTTTGATTGGCAAGGGCAGCGGGTCCTTGAGATCGGGGCCGGTCGGTGTTGGGGTGTAGCTGAGTTGGCCCGGCGCGGTGCATACGCTGTGGGTCTGGATATCCTATCCCACAAATACCTGGGCCTTGAGACCGCCGACGTCTGGTTGTTGCACAAGAAGCTATACTTTGAGCGTGTCCTCGGGGATATGCACCAGCTACCGTTCCGTCCTGACGTCTTTGACTATGTGATCACAACGGCTTCACTTCACCACACGGACAGGCTTGAAGTCGTTCTGCGTGAAGCTGCACGCGTCTTGACGCCAATGGGGCGAGCACTTTTCCTTAATGAGCCGGTGATCGCGGACTATATGCCAAGGCCTGATCTGACAGACAGCCCGGAGGTTGCGCGAGGCATCATCGAGTCACGACCTTTCCTGAAGGAGTGGCTGGGTGCCTTTCGGTCCGCCGGGTTCTATGTGGGGAGGATCTCATTTGACGATGGTCTGCACGTACTGCTCAATAAAGACGTGACCGTTCGGTCCGCCGGTCTCTCGACGAGGGTGGTCGTAGCCATCGTTAGGAAATGGGCCACGGTAGCCAGAGCTTGGATGTTGGAGCTCGCGCGACGCGCCCCATCCGCACCTCGGTACTACTGGGGCACCGCCAGTGAGGCCGTAAAGCGTGGATGGCGCCGGGCTTTCGGACGAGATATCGAGGGGTGACATGAAGTCTCACCAGAACCTCGGTCTCAAGACCGTTCATCAGTTCCATCCGGTCGTCACCCACGGTGACGCCATCAGCAACCATATACTATCGCTGCGGAGCATCCTGCGCGGATGGGGTATGCGGTCCGAGATCATCAGTGAGTACCCACAACCTTCTTTCGAGGCAGAGGCGCAGCATTTCCATCGCTACCGACGGCGCACCACATCCGAAGACGTGATTCTGCTCCACTTCTCGATGGGGTACTCCCCGGAAGTGATGAACTGGGTACGACACATTCGAGGGCGCAAGATTCTAGTCTACCACAACATAACCCCTGCTGAATACTTCATCGGCGTTAACGGCGTCTACCGGGAGGTCGCCTGGTTGGGACGGCAGCAGCTTGGGAGGCTCGCCACGATGGTCAGCGATGGGTGGGGGGACTCTACCTACAACTGCCTCGAGCTTCAGGCAGCGGGCATTGCTGAGACGCGTGTGTTGCCTATCGTCATCGATCCGGGCTTCTACAATGTGCCGCCGGACCCAGAACTGCTGCGTCGCCTGCGTGCGGAACCCGGCCCAGTGATTTTGTTCGTGGGGCGTGTCGTTCCCAACAAACGTCTGGAGGACGTCATACTAACGTTTCACTATCTCAAGCGCTACATCAGACCCACAGCTCAGCTCTACTTCGTGGGCTCGCACGACCAAATGGAGCCGTATCTGGACTATCTCGGCACGCTTGTGGCGAGGCTGGGGCTGCCTGATGTCCACTTCGAGGGTCACGTGAGCAAGGAAGAACTGGTAGCGTTCTACCAGGGCGCGGATGTGTTTCTGTGCATGAGCGAACACGAAGGGTTCGGTGTGCCCTTGGTCGAGAGCATGAACTACGGCCTGCCTGTGGTCGCCTATGCCGCCGCAGCCGTTCCCGAAACCATGGGTGATGCAGGCGTGCTCGTGCATACCAAGGATCCAGCCTATGTCGCCGAGCTTGTAGGTGTCTTGCTTGAGGATGAAGCTTGGCGGTCACGCATCGTCGCCAGGCAGCGAGACCGAGCCCGCGATTTCTATCCTGAATCCGTTGCCGGGATCCTTGCGGACGCTCTAGGGGCGTTGAGGTGAGAATCACCTTCGTGAGTTCCGATGGCCGTTGCGGCATCTACGAGTACACGCAGGTGTTGCGGGCAGGGTTCGAAGCGCTTGGGCACGCTACGACGTATGTGGGTGTTCCACGGTGGGACAATCGTGCGCTTCGCGATGCCGTCAGGCGCGTGGACCGAGATTGCGACTGTGTCGTGTTCGAATATGAGCCTGGCATCTTCCGCCTGCGGGCGCTGGTTCGCGCTATCGCCTATCTGCGCATATGGCGGCGAAAGCCGGTGCTCCTGTCAGTCCATGAGATCGAAGCTGCGAAGTATCCCGAATACCATCACATTCAGCAGCGGCTCAGCCAACCGGTGCGTTTTGGCCGGCTACTGGAGTATCCGCGCATCGCATGGTCGACGCTCGACGTAGCCTTACGGTATCTGGTGTTGCGTCTGTTCCTCTATCTGCTGGGGCAGATGTCCGGACGGATCATGGTGCATTCGTCACGGGCCAGGGAAAACATCGGCCTGATCACGGGCCGGGTGGATCAAGTCCCTACCGTGCCCCTGGTTATCAAGAGCCAGGACGGCGATGTCGGAGAGCTGCGCGACACGCTACATCTGCCACAAGAGCGTTTCGTCTTTATTGTCCCCGGCTTCATTTTCCGGCGCAAACGGATAGTGGAAGTGATCAACCAACTTCCTGCAGATGCCACACTCCTTGTGGTGGGCACGCCTGCTGTCTACGAGCCGGAGTATGTACAGGAGGTTGTCGAGCACGCCGCTTCCCGTTCGCAACTCGATGTTCGCGTGATTCAGGACTATGAGAGGATGGAGCTGTACCTGCTGGCGTCTGACGCAGTGGTTCTGTACTACCAGGATGGATACCAGAGTGCTAGTGCGTGTTTGGCGCTAGGTGCCGGAAAGCCATGTGTCTTCTCTAGCTTGCCTGCTTTCGCCATCTATCAGGAGGGCGGCCTGGTTGCCGCTAACGACCGGGAATTGGGGAGTGCGATGCAGGCAATCCGCGATCCAGAAACATACAACCGGCTACACCAGGGCGCGTTGGTCCTCCGTGACCGGTACAGCCCGTCGCGGATCGCCGCGTGGTACCTCGACACGATGCGGGAGCTATCCTAGATGCGGGTGACCTTTGTGGTCCAGCGGTATGGCCAGGAGATCCTTGGTGGCTCTGAGAGCCATGCACGGAACGTTGCGGAGCGCCTGGTGCCGTACTTCGACGTGGAGGTACTTACAACGTGCGCCAGAGAGTACACCACGTGGGAGAACGTCTACGCCCCCGGAGACAGCGAACTGAACGGTGTTCACGTCCGTCGCTTCCCGACAATCCAACCCCGTGCTGCCGGTTTTGCCCAACTCGTCGCTCAGCTCTATGGCCGGCCGCACTCACTGGAGCAGGAGTTCGAGTGGCTGTACGCCCAGGGGCCATGGGCGCCAAGTCTGTTGGACTATCTTGCCTGTCACCGTGCTGATTCAGACGTTTTCGTGTTTTTCACGTATATCTACTATCCGACGGCGCTGGGCCTAAGGTTAGTGAGTGACAAGTCCCTGTTAGTGCCCACAGCCCACGATGAGCCGGCACTTG
Organism: Anaerolineae bacterium; assembly: GCA_034676805.1. GTDB lineage: Bacteria > Chloroflexota > Anaerolineae > B4-G1 > SLSP01 > PWVB01. The sequence goes on from JAXDDO010000063.1 coordinate 8,671, forward strand.
ACTTTCGGATCTTCCAGGCCCTGTTTCACTTGCCTCGTGGCATTCTGTACAATACGGAGGAAGAGCGGGCGATGGTCCATGCGCGCTTCGGCAACGCGTATGTACCCAATGTGATCGCTGGGTTGGGCGTGGACGTGCCGGACCGGGTCGACCCGGAGCGATTCAGGCAGAGGCTAAGGTTGTCAGGCCCGTACTTCCTATATCTGGGGCGTATCGTTGAGTCAAAGGGATGTGATGAGCTATTGACGTACTTTCGGCACTTCTCGATGCTATACCCAGATGAGGCCTCGTTGGTCCTATTGGGGAAGACCGAGATGCCCATTCCCAAGGTGCGTGGTGTGACCTATGGCGGCTTCGTGTCTGAGGCGGAGAAGTTCGATGCCATGGCTGGCGCTACGGCCGTTCTTATTCCCTCGCGCTATGAGAGCCTGTCGATGGTCGCGCTGGAGGCATGGGCTGTGGGTCGCCCTGTGGTTTGTACGGCTCACGGTCAAGTGGTCATGGGAATGAGTCGCCGTGGCAACGGCGGGCTCTACTACCGGACTGCAGATGAGTTTGCTGAGATCCTGCACCTGCTACTCGAGAAAGATGACGTAGCCCGGCAGCTTGGGGCCAGTGGACAGCGCTTTGTGGCGGAGACCTATGCTTGGGACAAGGTCGTGGCAAAGTACCGGCAGATGATCGACAGCGTTGTGTCTAGACCGCTGGCTGGCCGGTATCCGTGCTAGGGTGGACAAGACTCTGGTAGACGCCTAGAGCACGGCAACCGACCTGTTGCCAAGTGTATGAGTTGGCGGTCTGCTTCCGGCCCTCTTCGCCCAAGGTGGTGGCGAGTGTCGGATTGGCGAGCAGACGCATCATGGCTTCTGAAAGCGCCTGAACATCGCCAAACGGGACAAGTAGACCGTTGCGGCCCTCATCGATGACCGCGGGAATCCCCCCTGCCTTGGCCCCCACCACGGGCCTCCCGTGCACCCAAGCCTCGAGAATGGCGATGCCGAATGAGTCTGTGCGAGAGGGCAGAACGAGCGCGTCGCTTGCTCGAATGAGGGCATGTTTGTCAGTCTCGGAGACGATTCCCAGCGGGTGAATGAGGCCGCGGTCCGTTGGGCCCAGTCTCTTGAGGAACCGATCAAACTCCGGCGTGGTCTGACCCACCAGAACCAGGTGACGATGGGGGGCATGTCGCGACATGCTTAACACACCCTCGGCGGCATGGATGGCGCCCTTGTCATAGCTGTTGCGCCCCACGAAGATGAAGAAGCGGTCAGGTAGCTGGAAGGTGCCGCGCAGGTCATCCAGTGAGGGAAGGCGGTTCGGAATAGGGTCAACACCGGCGCCGATGATCGTAATCCTCTGTTGAGGCACCCCCAGCTTTGCGAGGCCGTCACGCTCAAGATCGGTCAATACCAGCACGGCATCTGAGGTGCGCAGGAGTTCTATCTGGTGATCCATCGTGGTATTGCGCGCGACTCTATCGCTAGCACCAGTCCCGAAGTGCATGAAGGGGGTGATGACGTAGGGAATGCCGTATCGCCGCGCGACTTCGCGGCCAACCAGCGCAGGGTATTCCCAGGATAGGTTGAAGCCATGGATCAGGTCGGCGGGCAAGAACCCTTCCACAGCTGGTGTCAGGTCGCGTATGGAGGGTACACGGTGAGCCATAGATTGCAGACACCGCGCGTGGTTGCCGGGCAGCGATGACGCGATCACCATAAGTTTGCGCCACAGGAGCAAGCCCACCCGCCCGCCGGGGAACGGCCTCAAGGTACATCGCATAACACCCTGCGACGCATCAGCGGCTTGACGATCAGAGGTGCTGGCATCGGAGCGACCAGCCCAGAAGTCCCGCTCGCGCTGAGCCAGCGTCGTGGCGACGGCTATCTGGTGACCAGCTGTGTGCATCTCGTTCGCCAAGGCCCCTACAAAGCGTTCTCCCCCACCGGGAAACGGTGGGGGATACGCTGGCGAAACGAAGAGGATGCGCATTGCTAGGGAGAAGATCTCCGCAGGACCGACGGGAAGTAGACCCGGCGGACGTTCGCTACGGTAAGCTCTACCGGGATGCGCACAGGGCTACCGGTGACTGGCTCGTTGTCATACGTGGCTGTGATGACGATCTCGCCTACAGTGTATGTCCCCAAGCTAGGATAGTTTTGGGTCTGAACCGTGACCTTTACAACTTGCGGCTGCCCTTCGACCACTCCAGAAGCCTGACTCAACGAGACGCCAGAAGGCGCCTTGGCCTGCCACGTCAGTGAGGCGCCACCCTGGTTCGCCACAGTGAACATCGCGATCTCCGGGGTGGTGGTTCCCCGTTGGTGAAAGAGGTGGATGGCGACAGGGCTAACTGCCAAGCGAGGAGCAGCAGAGCTGACTTGCCCGGTTCGGGTTGTGTTACCACGATACATGGGCCAAGGTCGGGCGTCTTCCGTGCCACCGACGTTCCACATGAACAAGGCTGCCTTGCCGCCCTTGCTCCCTGCAGTTATGATCGATAGCGACCCATTGCCGTCAAGATCGCTCAACAGCGGGGCTGCTTCAAGGGGGTCAATCAGGGCGGGTGTGTACAGCGACGGCGCGCCTGGACTGCTGTAGGTGAAACTGGTCACACCGATGGCGCCAGCTGCGACCACGAGGATCTCGGCTTTGGCGTCACCGTTGATGTCGGCGATAACCGGAGGGATCGCCACTGCACCATACGCGGCGGGGTCCCACGGGATGGCCTTGCGAACGCTGGCGGGATAACCTGGCATCGCGGTCCCATTGTATCGCAGCACATACATGTGGTTTCCATTGCAGATGCTCGGGTTTGCGAAGTCCGGTTCGGCGCCGCATCCGATGATAACTTCCATCTTGCCGTCGCCGTCCAGATCGGCCAACGCGGGAGAGTTCGGCATGTTCCCGCTGGTGGCCACCGGCCAACCGGGAAAGTTGCCGCCGTTCCGGTCGAAAGCGTAGACTTTGTAGCCACCTGTGCCCGGGTAATTAGTGCCAGTTCCTACGACGATCTCCAGTGTGCCGTCGCCGTTCAGATCAGCCACGGCTGGCGAAGACTGGATGATCTGGGTAGTGTATACTGGCCAACCCGGGTAGATTGTGTTGTTACCTCGGAAGACCCAAACGGAGCCGCCATTGTATTGCGGGTGGGAGTCTGTCCCCAAGATGATCTCATTGAGCCCATCTCCATCGAGATCAGCCAGCGCTGCTGAAGACCAGATTGTGTCGGGAAAACAACGCGATGGCTTGTTGTTGGCCGTGTCCCACCAGCCAGGGGCCGGACTGCCGTCAGGCCTCAAGACATACAGGCACTTGTCGAAGGCGCCTGCCACGATCTCAGGAATGCCATCGCCGTTGACATCGCCGACGGCGGGCGTCGCAAAGAAGCCGTCCGAATATCCATCGGGATTCCAGGGAGGGTCTCCGGCGCCATGCACGTCAAGGGTCAATCGAGGCCAGCCCGGCATGAGATTACCGAAGCGGTCCAAGACCACGATTGCCCCGTTCATGTGGTATTCCGGCATCCATCCCGTCGTGATGACGATCTCTACCTTCCCGTCACCCGTGAGATCGGCGGCCGTCGGGGAGCTCTGGATGCTCTGTCCCGATGGACGAGCAGCCAGGGGGTTGATGAAGTCGGCCACTTGCTTGCGCCACATTAGCCGGCAGTTGTCGACAACATCGACTGCGTAGACCCAACCGTCACTGCCGGCAGCGACGATCTCTAGGATCCCATCGCCGTCGAGGTCGGCGGGTGCAGGCGAAGAACGACCGATTCGAGCGCCAGGGAGTTCGCAGGTTCGTATTGGGGGAGTATAGACGGCAGCTTGGGCAGCCGATTCGGGCAGGAGCAGAACAAGGAGCGCAATTGCACAACTGAGTATCAGGCGCTTAGTGCCATTCACTCAACACCTCTCTATATTATATGGGGATCCAAACGACTAGGGGGAAGTTACCGGAAACCAGTCACACAGCAGTATAGCCCTAATCTAACCAGATTCTACCACACAAATACGCCGTGTCAATACCCTCGGGGCAGCGCCACGGTCCTGGGCGTATCCCTGCGAGGGTGAGATGGAAGGGTATGGTATAATCGTTTGAGATGAACGTTCTCTTCAGAGCGATTCTGTCGGTACCTGTCCTCTTTCTCATGCCCGGCTATTCAACCTGGCGAGTTATATCCGCACGTGCGCCAAGGGCCGACGCGCGATCTGCGGGGCGCTTCTGGTTCGAAATGGTGCTGTTCAGTGTGATCTGGACGGGGTGGGTAGGGGTTCTGCTCGCTGAGTTGGGTTGGTTCAGGCTTGATCGCCTGCTGCTCATAGCTTTCCTCTATAGCGCAGGTCTCATCGGGTGGGCCTGGGCACAGAGAATCCGGCCAGAGCCGCCGCCAGCGCTAGACCGAGAGACGGTTTTGCTCTTAGTGGTCGTATTGATCTCTGTCGTCGTGTTCTTCCATCCCCATGAGTTCATCCTCGGGGGGGCCGATGCCGGCGTCTACACGAATCTGGGAGCGAACATCGCCCGAACTGGGGCATGGCTTGTCCACGACCCGGTTGTGGAGAGCCTGGACCCTCAGCTATACCCAGGTCTCTTTCGCGAGCATCCACCCGGATCTGTGCCGCAGTACATCCTCCTCCCGGGGTTCTACCTCACAAATGGGGCTGTGGGAGAGATCATGCCGCAGTTCTACCCTCTTCACCCTGCCTGGATGGCCATCTTCTACAGCATCGGGGGCGTGCGCGTCGAGCTCCTGGCCACCCCGCTGTGGGGGGTTCTGGGGTGCGTTGGGGTGTTCCTGGTCGGTCAGGTCAGCCTTCGTCGCAGAGTGGGGCTCATCGCAGCGCTCCTCCTGATTCTGACGGCAACGCAGATCTGGTTCTCACGTTACCCGACCACCGAGGTCCTAACGCAGTTCTTACTGTTTGGGGGTATGTACGCTTTTGCGCGTTACGCTGAGAAACCGACGGCGTGGTCCGCGATCCTTGCGGGGTTGGCACTGGGGCAGTCGACGCTTGTGCGACCGGACCTCTACTTCCTGGTGGCGATTGTGCCAATCTGGACTGGTTATCTGTGGCTGACGCGTCGACTGGACAAGCGAATTCTCCTTTTCATCGTGCCGTTCGCCGTTCAGGTGGTGCATTCGTTGGTGTTCGCGCTGACTCAGTCCTGGCCGTATTTCTACAATATCTATGGGGCCAGTTTCAGCCTCGTCCGCAGGTCATGGCCCATGGTGGTCGCAGGAGCGTCCGTTGGAAGCCTGGCGATAGTCATGATCGCGCGATGGGTCGGGAGGCATTCGGAGTACCGGTCGCGGATCTCTCCTTGGTGGCATCGGGCCAAGCGGTTTGGTGCCGTGGTGCTGGTGATGCTGGCGTTCTACGGCTACTTCGCTCGCCCGCTGTTCGCAGACCCCGCGGCATCGTACTACTACTGGTATGGTGACCACAGCGTTCCGTATGTGGAGCCGTACAACCTGGTGCGCTTGGGATGGTACCTCTCACCCATCGGCATTGGCCTGGCTGTACTGGGCGCGGCGCTGGCGCTAAGTCGCGACCTAACTGCTCGGTCAGCACTGCTGTTGGGGCTGGGTGTGTTCTTCTCGGTGCTTTTCGTTCAGAACAGTCGCAACAACCCTCACCATATCTATGTCATGCGACGGTATGTACCGGTGGTCATCCCGTTCTTCGTTCTGATGGCTGCCTATGCACTCAGCAGTTGGTCCGGACGCTCGAGAGGCTGGGGGTGGGCAACAGCAGTGTGCACCGCAGCTCTGGCGGTGTGGATTGGCCTCAACGCGCGTGTAGTTCTGCCTCACGTGGAGCATCGCGGCATGATCGCGCAACTCGAAACCCTCACGGAGGCCATAGGGGACTCTCCTACGATCGTTCTCATCAGCGATGAGGAGGTTGTGGGGCCAGGTGTCACCCTGGGGACGCCCTTGCGCTTTATGTATGGACACTCGGTGTTCGATCTCCAGGAGGAGCCACTGGACATGTCGGTACTGGAGGCGCAGGTGCGCCGGTGGCAGAGCCAGGGCTGGACTGTCCTGTTTGGTTCTGTGGACGTTTTCTCAGAGTCTCTGCTCGCGAGCTGGGAGTGTGTGCCCGTAGTCGATTTCGCTGCGGAGTATCCCGTTCTGGAGTCTTCGTACGAGCACGCACCCCGTCTGATCTGGACTGCTACGACGTCGCTGCGCATATGTGAGCTGGCGAACGCTGGACCCTAGGTCTGCCGATGCGGATCCTGCAGCTTGTCCACCAATACCCACCGCAATTCGTCGGTGGAACGGAACTCTACACACAGAGCCTGGCGCAGGGCCTGTCTGCGCGTGGCCACGAGGTCGGTGTCTTTCACCGCGCGAGTGCACCCGGCACGGGGCTGGCACAACGTGAGGAAGGCGGGGCCATCGTATGGGATGCTTGGCACGGCCGAGTCACAGCTTTCTCGCGTATCGCAGCTGCGTTCCATGACCCTGTGCTGACGGCGTATGTGAACACGGTTCTAGATGAGTGGCAGCCCGACGTCGTCCACATCCAGCACCTCATGGGCCTGCCAACCACGCTTATCCCGCTCCTGAGGCGACGCGACATCCCCTTTGCCATCACGCTCCACGACTACTGGTGGGTATGTGCCAACGCGCAGCTACTGACCAACTACAGTCAGAGGATCTGCGGCGGTCCCTGCGCTTACATCAACTGCGCGTGTTGCGCTCTGGCGCGCGCAGGAGTCCCATACGGCCTGCCGGCTGTCCCAGCTCTGGCGGTCGTTCTCGCCGAACGGGCGCGACGACTGCGCCGTGGCCTTCGCCAAGCTACGCTTCTGATCGCTCCCAGCCGGTTCGTGATGAGATGGTACACTGACCACGTAGCTCCTGGGGCTGAGATCAGAGTGGTCCCCCATGGTCTGGTGAGTCCGCCCAAGGGCCAACTCCAACGTCGAGGTGAGGGTCCTCTGCGCTGTCTCTATGTGGGAGGGCTGTCCTGGCAGAAGGGCGTCCACGTGGTGATCGAGGCTGTGAGCCCGTTGGGCAACGCTACACTCGCGATTGCCGGTGACGAAGCCGCGGACCCTCAGTACTCAGCACGGCTGAGGTCATTGGCGGGTCCCAACACCCGGTTCATGGGGCGGCTCTCGCGATCGGCCGTCTGGGATGCCCTTCGAGCAGCCGATCTCTTGGTGGTTCCTTCATTGTGGTACGAGACGTTCTCTATCGTCGTTCGCGAGGCCTTTGCAGTTGGTATACCGGTCCTGGTCTCCGACCTTGGTGCTTTGTCAGAAGCGGTTCGTGACGGTATCGACGGGTTGTGTCTCCCACCCGGCGACGTGGCCGCCTGGCGGGGTGCCATCGACTCACTGTCAACCGATCCCGACCGACTGGCAGCTATGCGCGGGGCAGTTGGTCCTCCGGTCAGCATGGAGGAGCACCTTGGCACGATCGAGAAGCTCTACGCAGGTTGTGTCTGAGCGACTGGTTTTTCGCGATCAGGGGGACTCTGACCGGCGCCTGATCCGTTGGTAATCCTCAAGATCCACGTAGCTGTACAGCGTTTCACCATGGATTGCCCACACCCGCGTCGCGAACTGGCGGATGAAGTAGCGGTCGTGGACGACTGCCAGAACCGTGCCCTCGAAGTTCACAATGGCCTGCTCAAAGCTAGCTCTGCTTGGTATGTCTAGATGGTTGATGGGTTCGTCAAGCAGAAGCAGGTTGCATCCCTCTGCCACCAGCCGTGCGAGCACCAGGCGGGCGCGCTCGCCATAGCTGAGGCTTTGCACGGGCGTGAACACTTCGTCTCCGGTGAAAAGGAAATGGTGCAGGAACGACCTGACGTCGGTGTCTGACATAGACGCAACCTGTCGGACGGTCGCAAACGGGGTGCTGGTGGGATCCAGGTTCTCCTGCTCCTGGGCGTAGTAGCCGAGACGGACGTTGGCGCCAAGCCTGACGGTGCCGGAAAGCGGCAGCAGTTGTCCTCCAATGACTCGCAGCAGCGTTGTCTTTCCTGCACCGTTGGGGCCGATGAGAGCTACGCGCTCGCCCTGACGCAGAATGTCCGTAACGTCGTCTACTAGTACGACTTGGTCATAACCCACGGCGACGTGACTCAGTGTCACAACGTCTTGCCCGCTCGCGGGTGTCTCGACGAACTCGAGCTTCATCTGCCAGGTGAGACGCGGCCTCTCGACACGTTCCTGCTCGAGCTCACGCTCGATCCGCCTCCGTTGCACAACGGCTCGCCGCGCGATGCCTTTGGCGATCTTGCGTATGCTGAAGTCGATCGTGCCGGCCTCAATGCTTCCCGCATAGCCAGACAGACGGCGCGCCTCACCGGACAACTGGGCGATGCGTTCCTGTTGGGCCGAGTAGGCCTCCCACTGCCGCTCGATCTCGCGTTGCTTCGCTTCGAGGTAGTCGCTGTAGTTTCCGGGATAGGCTGCGCAGCCGTGCGTCAACTCGTTCAGCTCGAAGATCCAGTTGACGGTACGGTCCAAGAACGTGCGGTCGTGCGACACGATGAGCACCGCCCCGCGGTAGCTGCTGAGCCACTCCTCCAGCCACTCGAGTGCTTCGATGTCCAGGTGGTTGGTGGGCTCGTCAAGGAGGAGGATCTCGGGCTGCTGCAGCAGCAAGCGTGCCAGCCCCAAGCGGGTCTTCTGCCCGCCGCTCAAATGAGCCACCGGCATCGACAGCGGCAGCGAGGTCAGGCCAAGGCCTGCCAACACGCGAGCTGTCTCGTGCTCTGTGGGCAACGTGCGGGAGAGGTGCTCCAGCTGGGCCACAGCCTCACCATACGCGTCCATTAAGCGTGCCAGTTCGGCGCCAGTCGCAGCTGCCAGTGCCTCGCCCAGGTAGATGAGTTCGGCATCGAGAGCTTCAATACGTCGATGTTCGGCCCGCAGAACGGTGTCCAGCGTATCATCATCACCGTAGGTCAGTCCCTGTTCGAGATAGCCGATCACCGCAGCAGGCGGATCGATGTTGACACTGCCGTGGTCGGGCCGTTCGTGCCCGCTCAGTATGCGTAGCAGAGTGGTCTTGCCGCAGCCGTTGGGACCGATGAGGCCGACACGGTCACCGGGGTTCACCACAAATGAGATCTGGTTCAGGACTTGCAGATCTCCGTAGTGTTTGCTTATGTTCGATACCTGTAGCATGGCGTTGAACCTCTTTTTCGTAAGGCTTTTTCGAGCCAGTCCTTGCTGCCGAGCTGTGATCCTGCAGACCGTGGTAACGGGTTCAGTGCAGTGTGGCGATGATGTGGGCGGCCGCACGGACTCAAGGGTGCATCGGCATGTACCATGCAAAAAGGCCGTGGGCTTCACAGCACCACGGCCTTGCGGAGTTTCGACTGAGAAAGTGAACTAACGCGTTATCAGTGCACGCCCAGAGGTGCCATTCGCCCGACATCAAACCGCGCTAGTTCTATCATCTTCTGCCTTCGGATCTCCGAGTATCGATCAACTTCGAGTACTATACCTGCGTTGCGCAGCCTGTCAACTACACGGCGCGGAGATAGCGGGCCCATTGCTCAAGCCCTTCTTCCGGCGCGGGGTAACATCCGTTCTGCCGGTAAACGCGCACGACTTGGGGCAGGAGCCCGGTTGTGATTTCGTAGTTAATGGTCTGTGCCCACGCGGCGACTTCCTCGGCGGTGATCTCTTCATCGCCCTGCTGACCGATGGCGACAACCTCGTCGCCGACGTTGACTTCGGGGATGTCGGAGATCTCGACAACAAGCTGGTCCATGCAGATGCGACCGCGGATGGGAGCCCGTTGCCCGCGAATGAGTACAGCACCGCGGTTGGACAAGAGGCGCGGATATCCGTCTCCGTAGCCCAGAGAGACCAGTGCGATGCGGATGGGATGATCGGCTGTGAACGTTCGCCCGTAGCTGATGCTTGCGCCGGCCGGCACATCGCGCACTTTGATCACTGTGCTCTTGAGCGTCAGAGCTCGAAGGAGAGGAAACGAGGGTACGCTCTCTGGTGATGGCGCCATGCCGTAGATCAACAACCCGGGGCGAACTGCGGCTAGGTGCGCCTCTGGCATACTGACCAGGCCAGCGCTGTTACAAATGTGTGGCAGGGGGACGGTAATGCCGGCGTCTTCGATGGCCGCAAGTATCGCCTGAAAGCGCGTCCACTGCTCGCGCGCGAACTCAAGGTTCGGTTCGTCTGCAGATGAGAAGTGCGAGAAGACCCCTTCTATGATGAGGTGTGGGAGCCGCGCGACATCACGTACGAAATCGATGGCCCTATCTGGCTCCAACCCGTACCGGCTCATCCCGGTATCGATCTTGATGTGCACAGGGACTCCGTGGCCTCCTCCGGCCGCTCTTGCATCGGCGTGCCGTGAAATCGCCGCGGCGGTGTCCCAGTCGACAAGGGTAGGCGTGATCCGATGGTCCAGCACCAACTCAAGGCCGGAGGGGGGGATGTATCCAAGCAACAGGATCGGGGCGGTTATCCCGGCCTCGCGCAAGGCAATGGCCGCCTGGATGCGGTGGACGGCAAGGATGGTCGCGCCGGCCTCCAACGCAGTGCGTGCCACAGGCCGAAGGCCATGACCATAGGCGTTCGCTTTCACGCTGGCGATGATCTGGGTCTTGGGGCCTACGAAGTCCTTGATCGCCCGCACGTTGCGCGCAATCGCATCCAGGTCGATCTCCGCCCAGGTTACGACGCCGTTAGGTACCATTGGGATGTGGTTAGCCGTAAAACCGGGGCGTGGCTTACTGCGCCTGGTTGCCTTGTGGCGGATCTGGTAACCGGGAGGAATCCGCCAGATCCTGCGCTGAAAAGCTATCGGGCAACAGCGCACCTAACGACTGCACGCGATAGGCCCCATCTCGATCGGCTATGTAGATGGGCATCTCATCCCCAGCGAACTCGCGCATGACCTGCCGGCACGAACCACACGGCGCGCCGGCGTTGGCCGTGACGACGGCCAGGGCTAGAATCCTGTGAACCCCAGCGGCCACTGCTTTGAAAATCGCCACGCGTTCGGCGCAGATCGTTACAGGATAGACGGCATTCTCGATATTGCAGCCAGTGTAGATGTTACCATCCGCCCCCAGTACAGCAGCCGCCACCGGATAATGAGAGTAGGGGGCGTAAGCATCGTCGATCGCCTTGGTCGCTGCCGCGATCAAGGCATTGGGGCTGGCAGGGGCATCTTCATCTGCTGATGACTCGGCTGAGGGCGTTTGACCGCCTTCGGAGCCGCTCCGGGTGGCCGCCTGGCCCCCTCGTGGGCGCGCCGGGACTCCATAGACAAGCGTGTCATCGGGTACATCGTGCGTCACAACCGAGCCGGCGCCGGTCTTGGCACCCCGCCCGACACGAACGGGAGCGACCAGGAGCGAGTCGGAGCCGATGAAAGCATCGTCACCGATCTCGGTGGGGTGCTTGTTCACTCCGTCGAAGTTGCAGGTGATTGTCCCGGCGCCGATGTTCGCGTTGGCGCCGACAGTAGCATCACCCAGGTAGCTGAAGTGGCCCATCTTGGCACCCGGGCCGAGTGTGCTGTTCTTGAGTTCGCCGAAATTGCCCACGTGAGCACCAGTGCAGATCCGCGCCCCCTTGCGAAGGTGGCTGAAGGGACCGATCTCGCTGTCGTGCTCCATCTCGGCGTACTCCAACACGGATGCGATCACCGTGCAGCGGTCGCCGACCGTTGACGATTCGAGGACGGCGTTGGGCCCGATCTTACACGATTGGCCGATGATCGTCTTGCCTCTCAGGTGGGTATTGGGCAAGATGGTCGTGTCTGTGCCGATCCGGACATCAGGTCCGATGTAAGCAGTGCTCGGATCAACCAGCGTCACGCCGGCCAGCATCCAGTCCAGGTTGATTCGCCGGCGCATGACAGCGAGAGCGTCTGCCAGATCTGCGCGCGTGTTGATCCCCATCGCTTCGGTGACGTCCTCAACGATCAGGTCTGCGACGAGGCGGCCCTGCCGCGAGGCGAGCTCGACCATATCGGTTAGGTATATCTCGCCCTTTGTGGCACTGGGGCGAACCAAGGGGAGTGTATTCCACAGGAAGTCAGCATCGTACACATAGATGCCGGCGTTGTACTCACGAATCGCCAACTGCTCAGCCGTGGCCTCAGGCTCCTCTACGACGCCAATAACGCGCCCTTCAGAGTCGCGGAGCACGCGACCAAAGCCTTGGGACTCGTCCCGTACCACGGTGACCATCGCCAGGGCAGCGTGTCTCTCGGCCTGGAGGTGTACCAGTTGCTGCAGCGTCGCGAGGCGCAGCAACGGCATGTCGCCGTAGAGAACGAGTACCTGATCTGCTGTTCCGTGGAGCAACTCGCGCGCTTGGAGGACTGCGTGACCTGTGCCGAGACGTTGGGCCTGGTAAACGTACCTGACCTGATCTCCTGCCCACGCGCGCAGTGGAGCTTCGGTTTCCTCTCCGACAACCAGAACCGGCGGGAGGTCGGAAAGCCCTGCGGCCAGGTCAAGATTGTACTGAATCATGGGACGCTCACCGAAGGTGTGTAGGACTTTCGGGACCGCAGACCTGAAGCGCGTGCTCTTTCCGGCAGCCAGAATGACGACCGACAGGCTCATGCCAGTATCCTTTCCTCTTGGGTCGAGTGAGGGTGCCGACGCCCGTCCTGGCGGGTTCCACGCCGGTCCACCTCACCGAGCGAGTGGATTATAGCACGTCGCGCATGGCCGGCAAACACGAGCGACATTGCGATGCACTGTGTTCCAGGTATAATGTCGTGTATGAAGCCATGGTGCTGGAAGGTCATCAACAGCAACGGCAGACTTCCCCGAACCACACTGAGCCCCTCGATCTGGGTCGGACTATTGCTGGTTCTGGCTGCTGCGTCGGCGACCTGGGCCGCGGTGACCTTTTCGGGCTTTCATGTGCAGCCTGAGGCTCCCGATGTCGCGGTGTACTGGGAGACTGCGAGCGAACTCAACAATCTGGGGTTCTACGTGTGGCGTAGCGAGAGCCCAACGGGGACGTATGTGAAGCTGCCGATTGGCTCGACGCAGCAGTTCATCGTTACGATGGACACGGGATGGGGCTACTCCTATGCGTTCGTGGATGAGCAAGTGACCCCAGAGGTCTGGTACTACTACAAGGTGCAGGACGTTCCGGCAGGAGGGGGGATAGGCAGTTATGTCGGGCCCGAGCGTGCTTGTGTTGGGCTCTGTCCCACGCCTACCTCAACCCCCACGCCCACACCCACGCACACCCGCACACCAACATCCGCGCCCACTACGGTTGCACCGACGACGCCGCCACCAACAAGCGTTCCACCAAGCGCCACACCAACCGCCACGCCGCAGGCACAGGTGAGGTTCTGGACGGACACCAGCTCGCTCGCGGCAGGTGAGTGCGCCACGGTGCAGTGGGTGGTGGAGCATGTTCGGGCGGTCTACTTGGATGGATCGGGTGTGACCGGGCAGGGCGCGCGTACCTTCTGTCCGTGCCAGACTGAGACCCATGTCCTACGCGTACAGCATCTAGACGGGACCACCGAGGACGTCTCTCTAACGCTGTCCGTCAGCGGCACATGCGTCGAACCCGGTAGTGGATCGACAACGCAGGCTTCAGTCCTGGCTACCCCCACGCGGCTCCCGACGGCTCGGGCGTCCTCGGCGGCTGTTCCACCTGTGACTACGCCGACGTCGGCATCCGTCGCTCGGACTGCTGCCCCAACGGGTACAGAATCCCCAAGTCCGGATTCCCCTACGACGTCGAGTGATGCAGGCTTGTCACCTCTTGCCACGGTGCCTGCCGCACAGGCCACCGCGATTAGCTCGACCACGGCAGAGCCGGCGTCTGCGGCACCTATGCCCGCAGCAGTGGAGGACGGCCCGCAGGGCCCTGAGGCCCCGCGTGCCCCAGTGGTTGAAGGGGTAGGTGGCGGCCTGCCGCACCTGGGGACGGGCTGGCTAGTGCTTGCGGGGCTGGTCGGCCTGGGCTTTCTGTCCGTGGGTCTCTGGCTCTGGCGGCGCCCTTGACCCTCGGGAGAACCGTGCGGTACGGGCGGCTGGTGTTGCTGTTGCTGCTGGCGGTCTCTTGCAATGGTCAGCGCAGCAGCGGCTCTACACGGGAAAGCTCTCCCTCAAGCGGTACGTCAGCATGGGTGGTTGCTGTCAAGTCCGACGGACCGCGCTGGATCGGCCCTGCTTGGTGGCGTCAGGAAGGGATCGATCCAGAAGCGCTGAGTCGTGACACGGTGGTGCTATCACGAGATGGCTCTGAGATTCCTTACTTGTGGGCGGACTCCCCCGATGGGCCCGGGATGCTGTTCTATGGCATCACTCAGCCCTATGACTTCGGCCTGGCTGGCAGCTATGTCTTGGAGCTTGGCAGGGCTGGGCGGCAAATCCCCCTAGCGCCGGAGGCTTCGGGCCAGTCTAGAGCTTGCCAATCGTCCACGCGCGCCACTCGTTGGTACGAGCAGGATGACATCTACCGCTCTACCGCGCCGGTCGATCCGCCCTGGTTGTGGCAGTCCATACGCCCACCAGAAAGCCTGGAATACGCAGTGGTGCTGACGGACGTCGTGACAACTGAGCCTGTGACCATTACGATGAGGGTCTGGGGACAGAGCAGCATGCCAGCGGACCCCGATCACCAACTACGCCTCACCTGGAACGGCGCTGTGGTGGAGAACCACTTCTGGGATGGGGCAGAGGTCGAGCATTGGGATGCTTCGCTATCCAACCGGGCTATGGTAGAGAATAGACTGGAGGTGATGGCGCCCGGGGAGACCGAGGCCCAGGCCGAGTTGACCTGGCTTGATGGCTTTGGCATCGCCTGGTGGCGCACGCTGGAGGCCCGTGAGGTGTGGCAGACGTGGTCAGCGGAGGAGGCCGGTCAGGTTTGCTGGTCGCTGTCGGACGCAAACGTGGATCCCACAGCGTTGGTCGGGTTGTTGGTTGGATCAGACGGGCTCGTACATGAGGCCTCTGTCCTTGTCGACGGGGCAACGGCCTATCTGCCTCAGCGCGACGGCGACGTTGGGTGGCTAGGGGTTCCGTGGGCGGCGCCCCCACCGGATCTTTTACGGGCGAAGGCCTCCGATCTGTCTTCCGGGCTTGACCAGGTAGAATACCTGATAGTTGCGCCTGCAGTATTCCACGATATCCTGCAGCCACTGGCTGAGGCGCGCAGATCCGGAGGCCTCAGCGTAGAGCTAGTGACACCAGAGGCCGTCTATGACACGTTCGGCACAGGCCTGGCCCATCCAAGCGCAGTCCAGGGGATGATCCGGGCGCTGAGCTCGAGCGGCTTGCTGCGATATGTCCTATTGGTCGGGGATGCCTCCGCAGACCCGCGTGTGGTCTGGGAGGCTGAATCGTTATCGGTGCCAACTGCCTGGGTTCGGACACCCTTTGTTGGCCACACAGCGTCTGATTCCGCACTCGCTGGTGGCGGCGGCGGCGAGCCACTTGTCGCTGTGGGGCGTCTGCCGGCAGCGTCTGAGGAGGAACTCAAGCACATGGTCGCTAAGCTCACGGCGTGGCAATCCGGATCTCGCCTGTTGCTCGTCAGCGATGATGCGCCTGAGTTTGCGCGATTGGTTGACGATCTGGTGGCCGTGCTGCCTTCAGATGCGGTGGTGAGCGTCGATGAGCCGGACGCGCGACAGCGGGTTCTCGCCTGGTTGGATGGAGGAAGCGGGCTCATGGTCTACGTAGGCCATGGTAGTCTGCCTATGCTGGGCGACGAAAAGCTGCTTACGTATGAGGATGCGGGACGCTGGTCTGGCCCGACCGTGGTGGTGAGTTGGTCATGTCTATCTGCGAACTTCGGTCACCCTAGCCATTCGGGCTTGGCCGAGGCATGGTTACGTGCGCCTCGCGGCGTTGTGGCCTTCGTTGGGCCAACAGGTGAGACAACAACGGTTGAACAGCGGCCTATGGCCATAGCTTTCCAGCAGTCGATTGCTCGGGGTGAGTCGGTCGGCGACGCGTTGCTGTCAGCGTGGCGCGCAGCCGACTCCCTGAGTGCCCGTCAGGGATTCGTGTTGCTGGGCGATCCGGCCCTCCAGTTGCTTCCCTCTAGTGTGAGCGCGGGAGACGGCGTTGACTAACCGTCGAAAGATGGTGCGCTGGATCGGGTATGCGTCAGTCGGTGTGGGCGCGATCCTGGTACTGGCAGGCATTTCGAGCTTGTGGCCGACATCCACGATGCAAGAGTCTGCATCAGCGCCGCTCGAGGGAGTGGGTAGCCTGACTCCAACACCACCGTCGCCGCAGCACATGGAAACGCTTGTTGCGTCACCAGCGGTGCCAGGGCCGGCGACCGTCACGAACACGCCAGAGCCGATTGTGCCGACTCCTACACAGCCAGCCCGGTCGGCCAGCCCCATCCAGACGGCAGAGCCGATTGTGACGACCCCGGCACGATCGGCGACGACGGCCACACCAGGTCCGACCGTGCTAGTTCGGAGTAGTGTGGATAGCACTCCAGCCGAGACCGGTATCGACACGGCGGAGGTGGAACTGACGCCTACTACGACACCTATGACTGTGCCAGAGCAGACGCCACCCCAGCCGATTCCCGTGGACTTCCAAGTTCCCTCCAATGAGCTCTTCCGTATCGGTGTTTCGATTCCAGGGGGCGCTTTCGCCTCGCTGGACTTGGAGCCGCTGGGCGTGCGCTGGGTGATGGATTGGAGCGTACGGAGCACGGCGGCCCTATCGTCCGGCGTTGAGTATGCACAGACGGTGCGGATGGGCGGTGGTACGCTGCATCCGGATGAGGCAACGTTGACTCAGGTGGCAGCCAGTGTGCCTGGCTCTTTGTGGCTGATCTCGAACGAAGCCGATGTCCGGTGGCAGGACAACGTTACGCCCGAAGTCTATGCCGCGCTCTATCACGAAGCCTATATGGCGATCAAGGCAGGCGATCCAACGGCAGTTGTTGCCGCTGGTGGTATCGCACAACCGACCGCGCTACGCATGCGGTACCTCGATCAGGCACTTGGGGTATATTCGCAGTTGTATGGCGTCCCTCTGCCTGCCGACGCCTGGCATATCCATAACTATATGCTTCGCGAGGAACGGGATTCTTGGGGGGTGGACATACCTCCAGGGCTTCCTGACGACACGGGGGTCCTGTACGCCATCTCGGACTCGGGGAACCTGGCGGCGTTCGAGGCTCAGATTTGGGCGTTCCGCCGGTGGATGGCGGAACGCGGGTATGGCGGATTACCATTGATCATCTCAGAGTTTGGCGTTCCGATGCCCCCAGACTATGGTTTTCCCCCTGAGAGAGTGGCTGCTTTTCTGCGCGATACGTGGCGCTTCATGCTGACGGCGGCAGACTCTGCACTGGGAGACCCGACAGATGGTGGGCGACTTGTCCAGCGGTGGTGCTGGTTCAGCCTCCGGATGCCTGAGTATCCAACGGGCGACCTGGTGGGCCCCTCGGGCAACTGGACTGAGTTGGCCCGTGCTTGGATGACGATGATCCCATGAGCGACCGACCTGTGGCCAAGACAAGAGGCGCGGCGCCTCCCTCGATTCGCAACATACTGCGGCTGGGCGTGGGTGTGGCTGTGGTAGTCCTGGTTGTGTGGCTGCTGGCGGCCAACCTTGACTGGCAGGCGGTCGTTGAGGCGCTTGCGGAGGCGGATTACCGCTGGGTAGGGCTGGGTGTCGCAGCCATTCTGGGCACCTTTCTGACGCGTGGTCGCAGGTGGCAGGCGTTGCTGTATCGTGACGACGTTTCCCTGAGGTCTGCGGTCACCGCGCTACTGGTGGGCCAGGTCATTAACACCGGTCTTCCGGTCATGCGCAGCGGCGACGTGACGCGAGCCGTTTGGGCGAACCGGCACGATGCTGTAGGGGTAACGCCGGCGCTCGGCAGTATTGCCTTGGAGAAGCTGTGGGATCTGATCGCGCTGTGCGCGACCGGCGTAGTCATGCTGGTGATGGTTCCCTTGCCCGATTGGTTTGTCCGATCGACGTGGGGCGTCATCCTGATTTCGGGCCTCGCGCTCGTCGTGCTCTATCTCGGCCTGCACTGGCAACGACCTCTCCTGGACTTCACAGCACGGGTGCTGCAGCGTCTATCTGGCAAACTCGGGCGTCTAGCTATGCCACAGTTGCGTCAGCTTGTGGCGGCGCTGGATGCTGTTCGCCAGCCCCAAGCATCTCTCTGGGCCGGCGTGTGGACGATGGGAACATGGGCATTGGGGGCGGCCGCGAACTGGGCCGTGATGCGCGCATTCGGGGTTGATTCTGTGCTGGGGGCGACTTTCTTGCTGGCGACATCGATGCTGGGGGGGGCTGTCGTTCCAACGCCGGGGCGCGTTGGCGTGTTTGAGGGAATCTGCGTCGCGAGCTTGGTGCTCTTCGGCGTAGACGCGAGCTTGGCGTTGGCGATTGGCCTGGTGCTCCACGTGGTCGTGGTCGGTCCCTCGTTCGTTGGAGCCGCGATATTGGCTGTGCTGAACGCAACCTCGGATCGCTCTTCCGCATCTGATTAAGAGACTCCTACAAATGGGATCCTATATGTACGATACGTTAGTGCCGCGGTATTCCGTAGTCGTGCCGGCCTATAACGAACAGGACCTGATCGGCGATTGTGTTCGGGCTGTCGCGAATCAGACGGTTTCTCGGTCAGACTACGAGATCATTGTGGTGGATGATGCATCAACAGACAGCACAAGTGATGTGGCCCGGGCTGCTGGGGCCGACATTGTGCTACGCGCGCGGCATGGAGGCGCGGCTGCTGCTCGCAACGCCGGCCTCCAGGTTGCGCACGGTGACATTGTGCTTTTCACGGATGCGGACTGCGCGCCGTCGCCGGACTGGATTGCACGAATGGTGGCGCCGTTCAGCGATCCGAAGGTCGTTGGCGCCAAGGGCACCTACCGAACGCGGCAGCAGGGACTTATCCCGCGGCTCGTCCAGTTGGAGTTTGAGATTCGCTACGAGCGGATGGCAAAGCTTACCCACATCGACTTCGTCGATACGTATGCAGCGGCGTATCGGAGGTCGGTGTTGTTGGCGGAGGGAGGGTTCAGCACGGACTACCCGGTCCCATCCGCGGAGGATGTTGATCTGTCGTTCCGCCTTGCGCGGGCGGGGCACCTTCTGGTGTTCGTGCCCGATGCGTGGGTGGAGCACATTCATCCCGAATCGCTGTTCGTGTACCTGCGACGCAAGATGCGATTCGGGTATTGGCGTGCGTTGCTGTACCTACGTTACCCTGACAAGATCGCCGGCGATGCGCACACCGACCCGGCGCTCAAGATGCAGTTCGGGTTGGCGGCGCTGGCGGTTGTGTTCGGCGTGGGGAGCGTGCTGTGGTGGCCGTCCGGGGTGGCTGCGGTCGCGATGCTGGTCGCGTTCGCCGCGACGACGCTCCCGTTCGTGCGCTGGGTGTGGCCGCGAGACCATGCCGTCGCCGCGATATGGCCGCTAGCAGCGTTCTCGCGCGCACTCGTCCAGATCGTGGGCCTGGCCCTTGGCCTGGCTGTGCATTCGTGGAAGCCGCTGGGCGGAAGACAATGACCGTACAGGTTGGCCCCACCGCAGCAATGCGGCAGCGAGACCTTCTCGTATGCGCGATGGTCGCTGGAGTGAGCCTCATTGTCTATGGCCTAACTCTGGCCCCTTCGCTCACTTGGTCGCACTGGGGATCTGACGGCGGAGACCTGATCGCGGCGGCAGTAACCGGGCGGGTGCCTCATCCGCCGGGATTTCCTGTGTACATTGCGGTGGCAAGCGGTTTTCTGAAGCTGGTCGGTGGTGACCCCGCTACTGCGTTGAACGGCCTGTCCGCAGTTGCCGCGGCAGGCACGGCTGCGATCGTGACAGCGATCGTGATGGCCGCCGGGTGTGGTGGGTGGGTCGCCAGTAGCTCGGCCTTGTCAGGAGCCTTTGCGTCCTGGGTGTGGTCTCAAGCTGTGATCACCGAGGTCTACGCGATGGCTGCGCTGCTGGCCAGTATCGCCGTGCTTCTTGCTGTGCTTGCTCGCCAGAAGGGGAGTGTGGGGGCTTGGTTTGGGGCCGGCCTGGCTTTCGGTTTGGCGGTCTCAACGCACCTGACGGTTGCGTTGTTGGCGCCGGCGATTCTGTTGTCGCGTGGCATCAGGTGGCGGGCGCTTCTTGCTGGATGGCTGTTTGGGCTCGTACCCTATGGTTTGCTCGTGTTCAGAGGGGTGTGGCCACAGCCGTGGGGCGATCTCCGGTCACTGGGTGCATGGATTGACTTTGTAAGCGCAAGGCTCTACTGGGGGAACGCGTTCGCTCTGCCCTTGGTTCATTGGCCTCGGCGACTCGTTGCCTGGGGTGCGCTTCTGAGCCGGCAGTTCACAGCCCCAGGGCTGCTCCTGGCGTGTGTCGGGCTGGCTCAGCTCTGGCGGCGTACCCGGCTGGAAGCGATCGGCCTGTCGGTGGCGTTTGGTTTGGCGTCGGTGTACGCAATCACTTACAACTCGGCTGACTCATGGGTCTATCTAGTGGCGTTCCTGCCGCTGTTGGCTGTTGCTCTTGGGCACGGGTTGCAGTGGGCTGTGGGGAGGGGCGTGCCGCAGGCGTTTACGATAGTGCTGCCGGCTGCTCTGCTGCTTTTGAACTGGCCTAACATGAATCTACGCCGCAGCAATGATGCTCGGCAATGGTTGGACGCAACTCTACCCAAGGTCCCAGCGCAGGCTGTCGTGGTGACACGAGAGGATGAGCATACTTTCGCTCTGTGGTATGCTACGGAAGCGCTGGGGCTTCGAGACGATCTGCTCGTGGTTGACCAACGCCTGCTGCCCTATCCGTTCTACCAAGCGTACCTAACGGAGGTGCGGGGCGTTGCGGCAGGCGAGCCGGAGAAGCTGGTCGTTCAGGGTCGTACTCTGTGTGAGATCGATGTGCAGGGGGAACTGCTGTGTCGCTAAAGGCTGTGTCTGTGCGACGAATCGGGGTTGCATTGCTTGTTGTTGGCGCGTTGCCGATCGTGCTCTGGGTAGTCACTACGTATCGAGCGGCGACGGGGCTCATAGGCCAACTGGCTCGGGTGGAGCAGCTTTCCGAAGGTGGCCTTACCGCGGTCGATCCTGCCGATGTAGGGGATCTGGTCGCCGATGTGCGGCGCGATGTAGTGACCCTGCGTAACAATGCCGGTTGGCTGTTGCCGGGGGCGGCGCGGCTTGACTGGTTGCCGCGCGTCGGGCCGCTGCTTCGGCAGGCGCCACGTCTTCTCGATATGGCGGACGCCCTGTCCGAGGTCGCTGTCCTTCTGTGGCGCGATGTGGAACCTGCACTCGAGGGCTACCGGCAAGGCGAATCCGTACAGAGTCTGGTGCCCGATGTATCGGTCGCGTTAGCCGAGGATCTCGCGTACAAGCAGCGGCTGGCCTCAATCGCCGCCGCTGCCTATGCTGACATCGCCGTGGCGGATCTACCGTTTCGGGCGCGTGGACCGATGGAGAAACTTGGAAAAGTCCTGCCACTGCTCTCTGACGGCCTGCAGTCTGTTCCAATCATCCCGTCGCTCCTGGGGTATGATCAACCGAGGACCTATCTGGTGCTGGCGCTCAACGAAGATGAACTCCGTCCCGGCGGTGGGTTCATCTCCGGCGTCGGCGAGGTACGTCTTGCTGCAGGAGATGTGGTATCGATGACGTTCAGGGATGGCTATGCTGTAGATGACTTCACGCAGCCCTATCCCGGCGCGCCGCAACCCCTCCGCGACCTGATGGGCCTACAACTGTGGGTGTTCCGGGATAGCAACTGGTCTCCTGACTTTCCGACCGCTGTCCGAGATGCTCTGCCGCTCTATCGACCTGGACATCCTGTAGAGGTCCACGGCGTAATCGCTGTTGATCAGTGGGCTGTACAGGCATTGTTTGGGGCCCTGGGCCCTGTCAGCTTGCCCGAGGCCGATGAACCGTTGACGGGTGAGGATCTGGTGGACTACATGCACGCGTCGTGGGAGCCGGACAGTGGCGAGATCGACGTGGCTTGGTGGCGACAGCGCAAGGACTTCATGGGAGAGATGGCGCAAGCAGCGATTGAGCGTGTGAAGTCGGGCGACACTGACTTCGTAGCGCTGGGACAGGTGGCGCTGGAGCTGCTGTACCAACGGCACATTCAAGTGTATGTCAACGACGCGGCCCTGGCCGAGGTGCTCGCGGGCAGGGGGTGGGACGGCAGAATCGCCCCGGCGAACCGCGACTACCTGATGGTCGTGGAGGCCAACGTTGGGTACAACAAGGCCAGCGCGAGCATCGTGCGGTCAATGCACTACGAGGTGGATCTGGCGGTGGGGCCGCCCCGCGCCACAGTGCACCTGTTGTATAGGAACCTAAGCCAGGACGGCGCTCCCTGCAGCCACGCGCCACGCTATGATCCGTCCTATGCGGCCATGATGGAGCGGTGTTACTGGGCCTATACACGCCTCTACACGCCCGGGGGCGCTAGCTTGTTGAGCGCTAGCGACAGCCCGATAGCGGCGGAGTACCTGGACACGGGGC
>JAXDDO010000065.1:0-19305 GCA_034676805.1 Anaerolineae bacterium
GTCGTACCCGATCTGCCAATGCCTACCATTCCGAAGCAGGTCTGACGGCCATGATGGCACAGGAAATACGCCACTTTCATGACGCTCAACCCGTCCCCTAATTTCCACCGAGAAGGATACACTACCCCTCGATCTGCGCTTTCAACAGAGAGGCTTTCTTGCTATAATGGCGTGTACTAGAAGGGTGATCCAGGAGTGAATCCGTATGGAGATCAGGTGGTATGGCCTCGGCTGCTTCCGGCTCAGCGAACGCGGGTATCCGGTCGTTGTGACCGATCCCTTCAGCGAAGACGAAGCGGGACTCTCCTTGCCGCGTGGTGGGGTCGATGTAGTCACGTCCAGTGCATTGATCGATGATTACAGGAGCGCTAGTTGGCCGGGGCTGCGAGGTGTCACCAGAACTGTGGCGAGCCCCGGCGAATACGAGATCGGCGGCACCTTCATCACGAGCGTTGCTGCCACCGGCAGTGAGGAGCCGGGCTCCATAGTCTCCGACAGTGTGGTACACGCCATCAACTACGACGGCGTCGTTGTCTGTCATCTTGGAGCACTGACCCGCACTCCGACGCAGTCGCAGGTAGAGGCGATCGGACGGGTGGATGTTTTGCTGATCCCTGTAGGCATACCCGGCACGAGCCCGGCGGTTACGTCCGAGACGATCAGCCTTATCGAGCCAGACATCGTGGTGCCGATGCACTACGAGGTGCCCGGGCTGAAGCTAGACCGCCTTCCCGTGACGGGATTCCTGAAGGAGATGGGAATCGCGCAGCCAACCCTGGTGCCGGTGCTCAAGGTGACTGCTGGCTCCAAACCTGAGGAGATCCAGATCATCCTTCTGGAACCACAGTAAGATTGCCTGGAGTGTATGATGCCAAGACGCGGAGCTGTGGTCATAGCGGTGTTGCTGGTATCGATCGTTGCGTTGACCGTGGGGGTCTCATGCGGACGACAGGCGCCGGCCGATGTCGAGGTCGAGCCGACTGCGGGTCTAGAGGCAATACAGGCGCAACTTGAGGCCGGTGACTTCGAAGGCGCCGAGGCTGAGCTGACTGCTCGGCTGGAGGCTGATGATACAAACGCCGAGTTGCACTTCCAGTTGGGTCTGACGCACTTCAAGTTGGGCGAATATGAACTGGCACGCGAGGCATTCGAACGATCGTTGGCGCTCGACCCGGTGCGGGCTGCTGCGGTGCACCACAACTTGGGGGTCCTGGCCTACCAAACAGGTGATCTATCCACAGCGCTGAACGAGTTTCAGGCTGCGCTCGAGGCCGATCCTGACGATGCGGACACCCATTACCAGTTGGGCGCTACCTACCTGGTGCTGGCCTTTCCTTTGGAGGCCACGCTGCCTGATCCCGATCTGATTGCTGAGGCGCAGGCGGAGTTTGGCCGCGCTCTGGAGATCGCTCCGGGCAAGCCCGAGGCGCTGGTGGGCCTGGCCAACGCTCACATGCTGTTGAGCGATTACGACCGGGCTATACCGTTGTTGGAGGACGTTCTGGATGGCAGCCCCGACATGCGCGAGGCACTATTCGCCCTGGGTAACGCCTATGCCGCGGTCGGCGAAACGGAGAAGTGTGTTGCGACGTTCGAGCGCTTCCTGGCGACGAATCCGCCCGCAGTGTGGGCCCAGCAAGCTGAGGAGATCCTGGCGCAGATCGCCGGTGAGTAACCGGTCATCACAAAGACGGTTAGCGACGTGGGCCCGTCGTGCCGGAGGACAGTGGCGTTCAGGGGTGACGCAAAGGCCATCAGTCATGGGAAACGGAGTTGAAGCGTGAGCCTACCGACCAAACTCATCCTGACCTGGAATATCGCGCCCGGACAAGAAGAGGCATGCTTTGCGTTCATTACTCAGGAGCTGCCAGCAGCGATGCAGGAAGGCGGGCTGGAACTGACAGACGCTTGGTTCACGGCCTTCGGCGACTGGCCACAGATCCGGATCGCGTTCGTCAGCACGGATCTCAAGGTCCTGGAGGGTTTTCTCTCTTCCGAGGACTGGCAGAAGCTGAAGAAGACGTTGCTGCCCTACACCAGTGACTATCACGAGAAGGTGGTGCAGGCCAAGGGGGGCTTCCAGTTCTAGCCAGCGCTCGGCGATGTGGCTATTCTAGGGGCAGGGGGATCTGAGCACCTCTCTGCTCCACGATGGGGTCGAGTCCCAGGTAGACCTCGATGTCTGAGCGTTGCTTCACTTCGACGCTCATCCGGCGCAGATGCCGGAACTTCACGAAGGTCCAGCGATCTTGTGTGGCAATGGCCCTCAGACGCGGGTCGCGCTTCAGCTTCAGAGCCACCAGCGCAGCGCGCCCACCCGGCAGAACGAGGCAGGGCCGTCCACTGCCCGTTGGAGGCGCTTTGAGCAGATGCGGGCCCAGGAGCGCGGTCGCGGTACACCGGAAGGTATAGAGCGGGCGGTCCCCGTCTTGCCACGTAATGTCACGGTTGAGGCGTCTACTCACGCCGAAGCCGATGCTCTCCCCCAGTTTCACCAGTTGTTCGCGCACTTCTGCTATCTCTGTGCGACGGAGCAAGGGGTCGTCCTCTGCACGCAGTGACACCTGACCATTCGGCCCAACTTCACTGTAGGCAGTGATGCACGCGGTGACAAGCGGTTGATCGGGTGACAGAGGGCCGCTGAACCTGGCATATACCGCTGCCAGGAGATCATCAAATCCCATCTCCCTCTCCGCGACCAGGAGCCGGCGTACGTACGCCTCGACACGATCGCCCAAAGGGGGGTGAGGTTTCTTTGGGGAGCTGAGCCAGAGAAGACTGTCAGGTGGCGCACCCAGCCTTGCGACGAGGCTCCCGGGCTCGTCGGGATCGATAAGCACGAGGTCGGGGTCCTGTGACTCGAGAATGCAGGCAGCTTCTAGGCGGGCGCGGGCCATAGGTTCGCCACGACGAGATAGGATGCGTCGGCACGTTTCCGGGCCTGCGGCGCTCGCCCGGGGAAGCCCAGGACCGGGGCGAGCTTCGGCGTGGTGCAGTAGTAAGCGCACGCCCACTGTCGAGCAGATCAGGTAGCGTTCGAGCTGCATCTGTGAGCGGGCGACTGTGTCGACTGCTGCCCGCACAGCCGCTGTGTTGAGGGTCGGTATGATCGCCAGAACCTTGGCTTCGCGATGGAACAAGGGTCGTAGGTGGTGGAGTGCCGTGACCAGGCTCCGGCTGTACCATTCCCAGTCCAGGCGCCGGCGCCGCATGAAGCTGTGCAGACCCGCTGGCACGCTGTCGCCCCAAAGCCAGGTGGCCCAGAGCACGGAGAGGGCCCAGAAGACCGCGTCGGGCGGTCTGATCTCGATGACGAGACCCTTCACGGAGCCCTCGAGACCCCTGTGCCTAAGGTCCTGTACAGATCCCTCGATGAGCAAGAAGGCACCCCCGTTCCGCACCAGAAGCTCATCTAGCGAGTGGACCGCCATCTGGGCGTCGGGCAGGCGCGGTGTTTCCGTGGATCTGCTGAGGCGGTAGTGATCGAGTGCCAGCTCAAGCGCAAACCAGACGTTGTGCTCCAGGAAGCGCTGCGGCGAGCGCAGGCTCTTGGGGCGGTCTTCGGGAGCGGTGTAGGGCGAGAGGCTGCTGGCGCGCTCACAGGCCTCGAGAAACAGACCGCTGACAATGCGGCGCACCTGAGGGGACGCGTTCAGTTGGGGCAGGCGGTTCAGAGTGTCCATCAGGACGGCTAGATTGCGAGAGGTGTAGAGTCCGATGAGCTCTGCGGCACGCGGTCGTAACGGATCCTCGGGTCCCGCTGCTTTGCTCAGCGCCAGGTGGTAAGCTGGACCGGAAGTAGCGGAAACACTCCCCGCCGATGCCAGGTCGCGCTCGTCAACGTCGCCTTCTTGGGATATGCCGCATCTGGGGCATCGAACACGTTTAGCAAATGGTCGCCCGGCGCCACGGTCCCACGCGAACCACTCGGCGACGCCAAGGCTACCACATTCAGGGCAGAGGGTCTCGTATTGGGCCCGGATATGGGCGATCAGTGGGCGTTCACCTTTGCGGAGGTCGCCGAGTTGGCTTAGCGCGCTTTCGACCTCAGCGGGAGGCGCAGGGTCTAGTTCAACCCTGGGCACAAGCAGCTCGACAGGATTGCGGTTCAGCGCGATGATGCGTCGTTCGGCATCGACGACTTCTGTCAAGGACGATGCGCCAGCCGTCCCCACTTCCAGGATCAGATCGCCTGGTTGGGTGGCGGACCTGACGAACTCCTTGACGACGCCGGACAGGCCGGGGGATCGGTAGCGGGCCAAAGGGAAGGTCGGCGCGGTCGGCGTGCCAGGGATCAGGACAGGGCCCCTGGCATTGGCCATTGATGCATCCTCCTTGTGCAGAGCTCAGACTATGGGAGCCGAGCGTGGACCCAGGCGTCAGTAGGATGTGTCCACTAACAGCTTCAGTTGGAGGCGTTTATAGCTTCTGTGACTGCGTCCTTGATCGCCGCAACATCGGGCGCGCCCGCGCGCCGGTACACGACCTCTCCTTGACCGTCGAAGACAAAGAAGGTCGGCACACCAGAGACTTGCCAACGGTATGCCAATTCCTCGCCTGGATCGCCCTTGACGTTGAGGCGTAGCAGATCGGCCTGAGCGACAAGGTCTCGTTCAAGCTGATCGACCTTGGGCTTGGACGCCAGGCAGATGCTAC
Source organism: Anaerolineae bacterium (assembly GCA_034676805.1). GTDB lineage: Bacteria > Chloroflexota > Anaerolineae > B4-G1 > SLSP01 > PWVB01. The sequence continues at coordinate 4,657 of JAXDDO010000065.1, forward strand.
ACGTGTTCGAGTAGAGCTCGACAACGGTCGGACGTCCTCCGGCGAGTTGTGCTTCCAGTTCACCCACAGAGCCAAACTTGTCGCCAGGGGTACGCAAGACGGCGTACGCGATAACCAACACGAGAACGATGAGGATGGTGAGACCATCTTCCTTCACCAATGACCACAACTTCTCTTTCATTCGACGCTCCACGCTATTGTGATCCGCAGAGATCCGCTATCCGATCCGTCCATCCATCGAGCGCCGCACCTGGCGCAACCATGGACCGGAGCCGAGCGAGATTCTCACGATCTTCGCAGAGATCCTCGCTCTTGGGCGTTTCCAGTATTCCCGTAAGGCCATCTAGCCGTTGATCGCGCAGTAAGCGGGCAAACGCTGCAGCACCGAGGTGGCCATCTCCAATGTGCTCGTGACGGTCACGCCGACTTCCCAACGGCTGCTGGCTGTCGTTAAGGTGTATCACTGCCAGCCGTTCGAGACCGATGGCATGGTCGAGAGCCGCCATCATACCCTCATAGCCCTCGACTGTGCGCACATCGTAGCCGGCTGCAAAGACATGGCACGTATCCAAGCATATTCCAAGTCGCTCGCCTCCCTGTGTCCGGTCGAGCAAGTGCGCGAGCTCTTCAAAGGTTCCCCCAAGGGTGGTGCCCTGTCCCGCTGTCGTTTCCAGAAGAATGCGCGCCCGATATCCTGGCAGCGCTGTGTGCACTTCACTCAGCCCACGCACCGCCTGTGCCAGGCCGTTGTCTGTGCCGGCTCCGGTGTGAGCGCCTGGGTGTAGGATCAAGTAGGGTATCTCCAGCGCCTCGCACCGTTCGAGCTCCTGGATCAGGCTGGCTACCGATCGGCGGTTGAGCTGCAGGTCGGGAGATGCGATGTTAATGAGATAGGCTGCATGGGCCACCACGGGACGCAGCCCCGCATCGTTGACGGCCTCCCGGAACAAGGTAATGGCAGTGTCATCGAGTGGAGGTGCATCCCACTGCCGGCTGTTCTTGGTCCAAATCTGGAGTGACTCACACCCGGCCTTCAACCCACGCTCAACCGCGCGATGTAGGCCCCCGGCGATCGACTCGTGCGCGCCCAATCTCAACATTGTGTCAAAGTGCAGTGTGCTGCCTACAAACAGAGCGCTGCCGCGCTCTACCCGGCGTCCGGCAGCTCTCCCGGCAGAGTCGGGTTAGGGCTCTCGACGACGCGGTAGCTGCTTGTTATCTCCACGACCTTGCCCAGCATTCCCTGTGCCGAGCAGTACCTCTGCTCAGACAGCTCGATTGCTCGCTTGAGAGACTGAGGGTCGATCCCCGTGCCGTAGGCGATGTACTCGATATGGATCGCGGTGAACACGCGCGGATGCTCGGTTGCGCGGTCCGCGTCAGCCTTCACCTGCAGGTTCGTCATCGGCTGACGCATCTTGGCCATGATCGAGACCACATCCATTGCCGTGCAGCCCAAGAGTCCGACAAGTAGGTGCTCCATGGGCGTGAGACCACTATGAGTGCCAAACTGCGCGCCCGATGAGTCGATGATCGTCGCGGGCCCGTTCTCGGGCTCTCCGACCATACGGAGGCCGGGTCCTATCCACGTTACCTGTGCTTTCATCGCGTGCGCCTCCTGCGTGGCTTATCCCTGAAGCGGAATGACGCAGATGAACTTCAGCGTCGTGGTGCCCGTGTTTCGATATCCGTGAATCTCGTCGGGCTCTACGAGCAGGAACTTGCCGGGCTCCAGCGACCCGGCGTCTCCGGCCGGTGTCGTGGCGACACCCCGGCCCTCAAGAACATAGATCTCGTGCTCATAGGGATGGTGGTGTGGCTCGAAGACCACGCCTGGGTCGATCTCGATGACACGCATCGCGAAGTTGGGCGCGCCTTCCTTCTCCGTCAACAGCCACCGGATGCGGATGCCCTCTTGTGTAGACTGTGGTGCCACCGACGCTGTGTCTTTCAGAAGCATCAGTTCTCCTCCTCTTGATCTGATTTCGGCTCCAACTCGACATTCGGCTCGCTACCGGCGTCTGGCGTGGGTCCGGAATCTCCAGCGCTGGACTTTCCCAAGAGCGCATAGATCCCACACCAGCCGGTGACCCCAGTAAGCAGGGCGACGAGGCCTACTATGCCCACGATGATGCCGATCACGCCTTGGATCAGAAGGAAACCCACCAGCATGCCATAGACGCCGAAGATCGTGCGGAACAGCCGTTCTCGCTCCCCTATGTTTGCTTTCACAGGTGTACCCCTCTCTTGGACGCTAGAGCCTCTGGATGAACTCGCGGATGTCCAGGGCAGCCTTGGTGCCATCACCCACGGACACGCTCAGTTGCGCCGGGTTGTCGGCGCGAACATCACCGATCGCGTAGAGACCGGGGACTTTCGTCCGCATGTGCTCGTCCGTGACAATGTAGCCCCACTTGTTGAGATCAACGAGGTCTGCCACGAACTGCGTGTAGGGCGAATACCCCACATAGATGAAGACACCATCCGCCGGGAAGATCTTCTCCTCATCTGTCTCGCGATCGACAGCCACGACGCCAGTGACGACCTGATCCCCTTTGATCTCGGTGACACGATGGTTAAAGACCATCGTGCTCTTGGCGTGGCTACCGACCCGATCCTGAAGGATCTGCTCAGCCCTAGAGAAGGGGAGGAACTCGAGGAACGTCACATGGTTGGCATACCCCAGAACCTGCAGTCCTTCCTGCAGCCCAGAGTTGCCTGCGCCAATGATGACCACCTCTTTGCCTTTGAAGAACGGTCCATCGCACGTGGCACAGTAGGACACGCCCTTGCCGTAATACTCCTCCTCGCCTGGGACATTGAGCTTCTTGGGGCGACTCCCCGTTGCGATGACCACAGTCTTGCCCTCGTAGGTCGCCCCTCCATCGGTGTGAACCTTGATCAGGCCCGCTTTGACTGGCTCGACCTTGGTTACTTCCTGAAACTCGACGACCTCTGCACCGAAGCGCTCGGCCTGCTGCCGGAAGCGTTCCATCAATTCCAGCCCGTTGATGCCATCCGGGAACCCGGGGTAGTTCTCGACCAGCTCGGTGGTCGCGGCGAGACCGCCCGTGGATTCGCGCTCGAGGATGAGCGTCTTCATGCCATCGCGCGCCGCATAGATCCCGGTTGTCAGGCCTGCAGGCCCACCGCCAATAACCACGACGTCGTATAGGCCACCCTGGATATCCTTCTTGGACGAGTCCTCGGTGAGTTTGAAGTCAAACATACGGCCCCTGTCTCCTTCTGTATGAGTTCGCTGTCCACAGTATTGTAGCCGCGACCACAGGTTTGGGAAAGCCGACTATCTCTGAAGCCCTACCCAACACAGACCCGGCAACGACTGCCGGGCCTGTTGTATGGGTCGCGACGGATATACTGACCCTATGCTACGGCCCTACGGATCGCTTCCACGACCATTTGCGGTGGTGCGGCCCCTTCAATACGTTCTGTCTCGTTGATGACGTTGAGCGGTACCCCCATCACGTTGTACTTGTTCGCCAGGTCGGGGAACTCGGCCGACTCGATGACGTCTGCCGTAACGAGGTCGCTCTGAAGTGCCATCTCCATTGCCAGGACGGCTGCCCGTGGACAGTAGGGACACGTGGGGGTCACGAAGACCTGGAGGTTGACGGGTTTGGTCAGGCCGGTGAGATAGGACTTGACCCGGTCCTCCAAATCACTGTCACCGCGGCTCACCGTCTGAATCCCATGGAGAAGCGTCGAAAACTCGTAACCAGAGGGAATCCCGTAGAATCGCAACCCGTAATCCCTCTTGCCGATGATCGCGATTACTGGGGCACGGCGAATGCCCAGTGCGCTGGCTCGATCGGCATCGCGATGAATCTCATTGAGTTCTACAGCGACCTTATCCGAGGTCGCTGCTACCTCATTGACCAACTGGACGATCTGCTCGCAGTAGTCGCAATGCTCGTCGTCCGTGAACACGGTCAGCGTGACGTTCTCGGGCAAATCCGACAACATCTCCCGCACATTCTTCACGATCTCCTCGTTAAGCAAAGCCATGGTTATCGACCCCCTTGGTTATGATATAATGGTCCGCACGCTTGGGATTTTTATAGGTCCCTATCTATATAATGATTATAACACTGCCACAGGGTCCGTCAAGAACATGTGCGGTTTTCTGCGATGGATCTAATTTAGTTCTAATGAAACGTCAGTCCTCCCAGCGCGGCGCGCGCGAAGACTGTGGTGCGTCGCCCGAGGTCTAGGATTTCCTGTCACGATGTATGATCTGATCTTTCTTCACGCGCCAAGTGTCTACGATTTCCGGGAGCGGGCGACGCTGTGGGGTCCCATCTCGGATCTTGTGCCGTCGACGCCCGTCTTTGAGATGTACCCTATCGGATTCGCGACAATGCTGGCGTACTTGCAGCAGCGTGGATATCAAGTGCGTATCGCGAACCTGGCTGCCAGGATGGTTCGCTCAGACCGGTTCGACCCTGCGCGGCTGATCGACCAACTGGAAGCACGGGCGTACGGGATAGACCTGCACTGGTTGCCCCACGCCCATGGTGCCCTGGAGGTTGCTCAGCGGGTGAAAGTGCGCCATCCAGATTCGCCGGTGATCCTTGGCGGTTACTCGGCAACGTACTTTCATAGGGAATTGATCGCCAACCCCGTTGTGGATTACGTGCTCCGGGGTGACTCTACTGAAGAACCGTTGGCGCAGCTGATGGAGTGTCTGCTGGAGGGTCGCGAACCACGGCACGTGGCCAACCTCACCTGGAAGGACAGGCTGGGAGAGGTCCACGTGAACCCCCTGACGTATGTACCTGACACGCTGGATTCACTGACACTCGACACTCGCCCGGTGGTGCGGTCGGTGGTGCGCGATAGGGATCTGCACAACTACATCCCGTTCAGCCACTGGCTGGAATATCCTATCATGGCGTCCCTGACTGTGAAGGGCTGTACGCAGAACTGCACGATCTGCGGTGGCTCGGCCTTCGCCGGGCGTCATGTCTTCGGACGGTCGCGGCCTGCGCACCGCTCGCCGGAGATGCTCGCCCAGGACGTGCGGCGGATGGGGGCGTTGAGCCGGGCGCCCGTGTTTCTGCTAGGAGATCTTCGCCAGGCGGGCATGGACTATGCGCGGCGCTTCTTCCGTGCGGTGCAGGGATACGATGGGCCGGTCATTGTGGAGTTCTTCTATCCTGTCGATCGTGGCTACGCTGAGGAGTTGGCCGGGGCGCTGCCGAACTTCATCGTTGAGTTCTCGCCGGAGTCGCACGATCTGGCGGTGCGCCGTGCATCGGGCAAGCTCTACGCCACCGAAGGGATCGAGCAGACGATCGGAAACTGCCTGGCCGTCGGGGCGAAACGATTCGATTTGTTCTTCATGGTCGGTCTCTCGCAGCAGACGGCAGAGTCGGCACTTGCGACTGTGGACTACTGCCGTGGGCTGCTCGCACGCTATGACGATGGTCGCCTGATTCCCTTTACCTCCCCTCTCGCGCCGTTCCTGGATCCGGGGAGCCGTGCCTACGAGCAAGCCAAAGCCCACGGCTACATACGCCACGCATGGACCCTGGAAGACCACCGGCGGCTGCTCCTGAACCCATCGTGGAAGCACATCCTTTCCTACGAGACCCGTTGGATGGACCGTAGCGTGCTCGTCGATGTCACTTATGAGGCAGGGTTCCGGCTCAACCGGCTCAAGCGAGACGTGGGCCTGATCAGCCAGGACAAGGCGGAGGAGACTGAGAGCCGGATTGGGGAGGCGCGTGTTCTGTTGCGCCAGATCGATGAGCTGATGGCGATGAATGACGCGGCGGTGATGAACATAGCACTCAGGAAGCTCAAGCCACGCATCGATCAGGCGAACACCTCCACGGTCTGCGATAAGTCCGAGCTTGACGCCCGAGTGGGTCTGGTGCCGTTCAAGATCGTCAATCTTCTGCGCGTAGGATTTGGCCTGGCGTCGTAGGGCGGCCTGACCCTGGCGCACTGCCAGGCAACCGAAGCTGGCGCCGCCATCCCCGGCACCCGGCACCATGCATTTGACAGAATGCCGGCTCACAGCTAGAACAGAACCCACATGTAACCAAGGGAGGGATTGGCATGGAGATCTACCGCGTCAAGCCTGGATCGGCTGTGGACCTGAGCACCTATGACACCCGTGATACGAGTGGCTTCGATGGGGATAAGTCCGCCGGAAAGAAGGAGCTCAAGAAGCTCACTGCGCGGTTGGAGGAACTGCAGGAACTGCTGTACGCCGAAGGCAAGCATAAGCTGCTGATCGTCCTGCAGGCGATGGACACGGGCGGAAAGGATGGCGTCATTCGCCATGTCTTCGATGGCGTCAACCCACAGGGAGTCAAGGTGGCCAACTTCAAGGTCCCGACGCCTGAGGAGCTGTCGCACGACTATCTCTGGCGAGTCCACAAGCACACGCCGGGCCGCGGCGAGATCGTGATCTTCAACCGCAGTCACTACGAAGACGTTCTGGTCGTGCGGATTCACGGGCTCGTCCCACCAGATATCTGGAAACGACGCTACGGCCATATCAACGCCTTCGAGCGTCTGCTTGCCGATGAAGGGACGACCATTCTCAAGTTTTTCCTCCACATCAGCAAGGACGAACAGCGCGAGCGGCTTGAGTCGCGTCGGGTCGAGGAACACAAGCAGTGGAAGTTCAACGTGGGCGATCTCGAGGAGCGTAAGCTGTGGGGTGACTACATGGCCGCCTATGAGGCGGCGCTGAGCAAGACCAGCACCGAACATGCCCCTTGGTATATTGTACCGGCTGATCGCAAGTGGTACAGGAATCTGGTGATTGGGTCGACGCTCGTAGAGACGCTCGAGGGTCTCAACATGCGCTATCCCGCTGCGGCTGAGAATCTGGATGAGATCGTAATCGAATAGGCACGCTCAAGTCCGAGCGGCGTGCATACAGAAGGAGATCCCTGATGAAGAACCGTAGTCTGCTGATGATCCCCGGCCCCATCGAGTTCGAGCCGGCGGTGCTGTCGGCCCTTGGTGCGCCCACAACGAGCCACGTGGCCCCCGATTTCATCGAGACGTTTGGCCAGGCCCTGGAGCGTATGCGAGAGGTCTTCCTGTGTCCTGATGGGCAACCGTTTGTCGTTGCCGGCTCGGGAACGTTGGCGATGGATCTGGCGGGCGCCAATCTCATCGAGCCCGGCGACAAGGCGCTGGTGGTCAACACAGGCTACTTCGGTGACCGGTTCGGGGATCTGTTGAGCCGGTATGGCGCTGAGGTGACCCACATTCGGGCGCCAATCGGTGGACGCCCTGCGCTCGGCGATGTTGAGGCGGCGCTGCGAACTGGCGACTACAAGCTGATGACGATCACGCATGTCGACACTTCGACGGGTGTTGTGACCGACGTTCAGGCGTTGACAGCAGCCGCGCGCGCGATTGGGGCGCTGAGCATCGTCGACGGCGTCTGCTCCGTCGCTGGTGAGGCACTGCGCATGTCCGACTGGGGGGTAGATGTTGCACTCACCGCATCGCAGAAGGCAATCGGCACCCCGCCGGGTCTGGCGCTGTTGGTGGCGGGTCCCAGGGCCATTGAGGCGTTCCGGGCACGCAAGTCACCGGTCGCCAATTACTACGCCGACTGGACGAACTGGCTGCCGATCATGACTGCCTATGAATCGCGACAGGCGGGCTACTTTGGGACGCCTGCCGTCAATCTGGTCGCTGCGCTCAATGTGAGCCTGGAGTCTATCTTGCGGGAGGGTATGGAGGCCCGCTTCGAGCGGCACGTGCTGGTTGCCCGGGCCTGCAGGGCCGCGATGGCGGCGCTCGGCCTGGGGCAGGTGCCCCTAACTCCGGAGGTGGCGGCCAACACGATGACGGCGCCGCGCTTCCCGGCAGGGATCGGCGCTGCGGAGCTTCTCCCCAAGGTCACCGCCGCGGGCGTGATTCTGGCGGGCGGATTACATCCCGAGATCAAGAGCGAGTACTTTCGCATCGGCCACATGGGTTCTGTGACGCAGGGCGATCTGCTTGCCACAGTCGGCGCGATCGAAACAGCCCTCGCGTCCGTTGGCTATAGCTTCCGGCGCGGCGCCGGAGTGGCTGCTGCTATGGAGGTCTTCGCATCCTGAATGCCACGTGAGCGCCTCTGGCTCGAAGCAGTCTGTGGTCGCAGCAGGGCGCGAGACGGCCGACGGTTTTCGCATAGGGATGGCTAGGTGCGGCGGCGGGTCGCCCTAATCATGACAGATCCTGGCATGATGTTGCAATGGGAGTGCTATGGCCAATGTCGCGACGCGCCTGATTTCCTTGATCATGCTGCTCCAGTCGAAGCCTCTCTGGAAGGCCGCAGAACTAGCGGAGGAGCTCAACGTCTCAGAGCGCACTGTGCATCGCTACATGGCGATGCTCGAGGAGATGGGTGTCCCTATCTACACAGAGCGCGGTCCTTATGGCGGCTTCTCGCTGATGCGCGGCTACAAGTTGCCGCCGCTGGTCTTCACGGCAGAAGAGGCGACGGTCCTCTACATGGGCACCGGGTTGGTCGAACAGGTGTGGGGGCAGGTGTATCAGGATGCCGTCACCGCTGTCATTGCCAAGCTCGACAACGTGCTGCCGGACGATCTGCGCAGGCAGGTAGCGCAGGCCCAGCAGAGCTTGGTCGTGAGCGGTTTGGTCGCCAGAGACTACAGGCCTTGGGTACCGATGCTCCAGACGCTACGCGAGTGCATCAAGGCGCGGCGCTCGATCAGGCTGACCTATCGCAGTTTCGACCTCACGGAGACCTGCCGGGACGTCGACCCCTATGCCTTGACATTTCGGTGGGGACTGTGGTACCTGGTCGGCTATTGCCGGTTACGTGCAGATATGCGTACCTTCCGTGTCGACCGCATCCAGGACGCCAGACCCCTATCCGACAGGTTCACCATCCCCGAGGGTTTCTCCGTGCGGGAGTATATCGAGCGAAGCACGCAATCAGAACCACGCTTCACAGTGGTCGTTCATCTTGATCGTCGCGCGGCGCCTTACGTACGCGAGCATGTGGGGCACTGGGCCGAGGTCGAAGATCAGGAGGACGGCTCGGTGACCGTTCATCTGAAGGTCGCCGATCTGGACTGGGTGACCGGCTGGATCCTGGGTCAGGGGAGCGCCGCGCAGGCACTGGCGCCACCCGAATTGGTAGATCGGGTGCGCGCCGAGGCTGAAGCCCTGCTCCACCGCTATGAGGTCGCTGCTGAGGAGCGCGGACGCGAAGGTCCTTCTGACTTCTAGCTAGCAAACAGCGCCAACTTGAGCTCGCTGTCCACATGATTGTCGAGGCTCCGCAGCCAGGGCTCCTGGGCGATGATGGGTGTGCACGGTCCGTAGCTGCACAGCAGGACGGGGCGCCCAAGGGTGTGATCCCTGAGCCTGGCAAGCACCTCTGCGAGCACACGCCCTGTGAATGGCGTATACAGATAGAAGATTGTTCCCTCGCCGTAGTCTGCGTCTCGGGCATCGGCGGATATGAAGGATACCGATGACGACAAGCCGAGCGCGCTTGCCTGATGCCGGGCGTGGGCGCAGTAGGCCGGCTCGATCTCGACACCGGTTGCGCGGACGCCGGCGAGCAGGGCAACCAGGATCACCACATGACCCAGCCCAGAGCCAATATCGAAGAACACATCGCCTGGTCCGAGGTCGACGCGATCGACAAGCTCCAGGATGACGCTGGCTGGGGTGGCCTGATAGGAAATCATCTCGGGACACAGTTCGCGCGTAGGTTCAGGCATCCGGTGAGCCTGCAGAACCCCGGCAACCACGGCGTCTAGACCGTCGAACCTGTAGTGCTGATAGCCCACGACATCGCCCGGATACCCGGTGTAGCGGTCCAGGAGTGGCCTCAGAGGTCGGTGGGTGGCGTGACCGGCGATAATCTCGGCTCGCACGTGGTCGAACAGCCGCTGGTCCACGGCCTGCAGGGAGCGGCGCAGTTGCTCCGCGCGCGCTTGCGCGCGCGTGCCACATGCGTTGAGCGCGCGGCGGCGATGTTCCCCGTGGAGAGCCTGGATGGCGAAGTCCAGGAAGCTGAGGGCCTCGACGCGTTCCCCAGCGTGCTCTTCTTCGAGCAACGTATGACGTTCGAGGAGCGCCTCAAGCTCGTCGATAACCGCGGCGATGTCCATACGTCTCTTGCATCTCTCCGACCGCCGGTGTACCACGCACCACGCTGTCACCTGGCTGACGCGCCTCTGACCCAAATCCCGTGCTGTGCTATCCTGGTTGGCTGATCAGGGGCGAACCTTCAGGATGGCCGAACGGACCTCATACCAGATTGTCATCATCATAGCACGGTTAGGGAGGAAGCAGTAGCGACATGAGCAACGATGCCGAGAAGATCATCTACTCGATGTACCGGGTGAGCCGACTGTACGACCAGAAGCCGGTGCTGCGAGATATCTCGATCTCCTATTTCTATGGCGCAAAGATCGGCGTGTTGGGGCTCAACGGATCAGGCAAGTCCACCTTGTTGCGCATCTTTGCGGGTGTGGATCGAGGTTATCAGGGTGAGGCTGCTATCGCGCCCGGATACTCGGTGGGATTCCTGGAACAGGAGCCGCAGCTAGACGACACCAAGACCGTCCGAGACATCGTGGAGGAGGGGGTCGCCGACAAGGTTGCCCTGCTACGCGAGTTCGACGAGATCAACGCCAGGTTCGGCGAGCGGTTGAGCGATGACGAGATGAACGCGCTTCTGGAGCGGCAGGGAGAGGTACAAGAGCAGATCGATCTCTTGGGCGCCTGGGACCTGGACTCGCAACTCGAGATGGCCATGGATGCGCTACGGTGTCCACCTGGTGACACCCCGGTCGGCGTCTTGTCCGGTGGCGAGCGGCGTCGTGTTGCTCTGTGCCGGTTACTGCTGCGTGCGCCCGACATCTTGTTGCTGGACGAGCCGACTAACCACTTGGATGCTGAGTCGGTTGCGTGGCTTGAGCAGCATCTGCAACGCTATCCGGGCACGGTAATCGCCGTGACGCATGACCGCTATTTTCTCGACAACGTCGCCGGCTGGATCCTGGAGCTGGATCGCGGTCACGGCATTCCCTGGAAGGGCAACTATTCGTCCTGGTTGGAGCAGAAGCAACGACGTCTGGAGATCGAGGAGAAAGGCGAGAGCCAGCGACAGAGGACGTTGGAGCGCGAACTGGAGTGGATCCGGATGGCACCTCGCGCTCGCCATGCGAAGTCCAAGGCGCGCATCAGCGCCTACGAGAGCCTGCTCAGCCAGGAGTACGAGCGCGCCTCCCAGGACCTGCAGATCTATATCCCCCCGGGGCCACGGCTGGGCGACGTGGTCATAGAGGCGCAGGACGTTGCCAAAGCCTACGGCGAGAAGCTGCTGTTCGAGGATCTCTCGTTCTCGCTCCCGCCCGGCGCGATTGTCGGTGTGATCGGGCCAAACGGCGCAGGCAAGACCACGTTGTTCCGTCTCATCACCGGACAGGAGCTCCCCGACGCCGGTACGATCCAAATCGGTGAGACGGTCGAACTGGCCTACGTCGATCAGGCACGGGATACCCTGGATCCGGACAAAAACGTCTGGGAGGTCATCTCGGGTGGAGAGGACTATTTGAAGTTAGGAAGGCGGGAGGTTGCGTCACGCGCGTACGTGGCGCGGTTCAACTTCAGCGGTGCCGACCAGCAGAAGCTGGTGCGGCATCTATCGGGCGGCGAGCGCAACCGTGTCTATCTGGCCAGGATGCTCAGATCCAGCGCCAACGTGTTGCTCTTGGACGAACCGACCAACGATCTGGATGTGAACACGATGCGGGCGTTGGAGGAGGCGCTGGAGGCCTTTGCCGGCTGCGCGGTAGTTATCAGCCATGATCGCTGGTTTCTGGACCGAATCGCTACGCACATCCTGGCCTTTGAGGGCGACAGCCAAGTGGCTTGGTTCGATGGGAACTACTCGCAGTATGAGGTGCACCGCCGGAAAGTGCTGGGCGCTGACGCTGCGCGACCGCACCGGATCAAGTATCGTCAGATGACACGCTAGGGCATCGGGGGTAGCCGTGGCTCAGAACATGGCCAGCTGCTTCGCCGTCTGCGGCGTGTAGAGTGGGATCCGTGGCGAGATCTTGTGACGGCGGCAGGCATCCTCGAAGAACGGCCAGAGCTGTTTCTCGCGCGGACTGTGACACTCGTAGCGATCTCCAAACGTGCGCTCGTATCTCTGGCGCAAGCCGGGGAAATGCTCGTCGAGCCGGTCGTAGTAGTACTCCCGCTGGCGATTGCGCGTGGTCATGCCCAGGCCTGGGATGATGTAGGTACCACCGGCAGCGGCTGTCTGGGCCACAATGGCCTCGATGTTTTCCTCGTTGTCCTCGATGAAGGGCAGGATGGGCATCATCGTGGTCCCAGTCTGGACGCCAGCATCGGCCAACACGCGCATGGCCCGCAACCGGGCGGAGGGACGTGAGGCGTAGGGCTCGATCTTGGCGGCGAGGTTATCATCGGTGGTGGTTATCGTGAAGCTGATGCTGGCATAGGTGCGGGCGATTTCCCGCAGCGTATCCAGATCCTTGAGAACCAATGCGCTCTTGGTGATGATATGGATCGGAAAGCCAAACTCCGCGATGACGGCCAGCGCGCGCCCCGCCAGATTCACCTCGGCTTCCAGAGGCATAAAGGGGTCGTTCATCGAGCCCAGGCTGACAGGCCCTTTGATTCGCTTGCGCGATAGCTCGTCGCGCAGGAGGTCGATGGCATTGGCCTTGACGAGCACCTCCTCATCGAAATGGTCGATCTGGTAGCACTCGCTACGGCTGTCGCAATAGATGCAGTGCTGCTGGACACAATTGAAGCCGTCTCGCCCAGCGCGCCGAAAAGGCGCATCCACTTCTCGCCATCCTTGATATACAGCTCGCCGGTCACCTCAAGCGCTTCGACAATCTCCCGGCGCTTGTCGCAGTCTGCGTCGGCATCCTCGATACCGGCGCCGATTGTCTCAGCAAACGCCAGGATAGACTGCAAGCGCTCTTCGCTGAAAAGCTGATCCTGTAGCCGTCCTTCGATGTGTGCCCGCCGCTCTTGCAGTGTGTCGCGTTCGTTCTCAAGACTGCTCTTCCGTGCAGTGAGGTCTTCTCGGTCAAACTCACCATTGATATACAGATCCATGAGCCGCCTCAGCTTCGCGCGCGTCTCGCTCAGAAGACCCTCTATCACGTCCAGCCGTTCGCGCAAGGGTTGGTTTAGCTTCTCGCGTTGCGCCTGATAGTCGCGCAGGCTGCTTTCCAGCCCCTTGGGCTTGGTGAGTAGTTCGCGCACCCATCGCCAGGCTATGGCGTCCGCCCATTCTGCCCGGAAGCTAATACCGCGGTACTCGCACGCATAGTCTCGGGCATGCGCCTGGCATCGGTAGTACAACTGCATACCGGTGCGCTGGCCTTTGTAGTAGCTATAGTTCGGAGACCCAACCATCATGCGCCCGCAGCTTCCGCAGCGCAGCCGCCCGGCCAGAAGGTAATCGTGCTTGCGGTTGCGCTTGGCGTCGCGCTTGTTCGCGCTTCGGCGCTCCTGTGCCGCTTCCCACGTCGCCGCGTCGATGATTACCGGCACGTCTACGGCTATCCAGTCGTCTTCATCCCAACTGCGACGCCCGTAATACCATGTGCCCGTGTAGGTCTCGTTTGACAGAATGCTCCCCACGGCTGAGCGCTCCCACTGGCCCCGGCCCTTAAGCGTCTTCTTGGTGCAGTCCTGCATCTTGCGCAGGTCGTTGTACGTGGGTATGCGCAGATCGGAAAGCTTCCGGGCAAGCGCTCGCATAGACATTGGCCCCTGCTCGCCGTCGCCCTCAGTGTACCAGCGGAAGATAAGCCGCACGGTTGCGGCTTCGTCCTCATTGATCGCCAGTGTGGCCTTGCCGCCCACTTCGACATTCTGATACCCGAACGGCGGATGCCCATGGTTGATCGCTTCCCCATCGCGGATCTTGCGTAGCTTCCCCCGCGTCATCCGTTGCTTGATCTTCTCGCGCTCATACTCGGCCAGCATCGCCCGCAGGTTCTTGTTGAGCCGGCCCTCTGGCGTGTCGGGGAAGTCGTACAGCACATACTCAATAGCGACGCCCGCGCGCTTTAGCTCTTGCTCCACAATCAGTTGCTTGGCAAGATCGCGGCTGAGCCGGTCCAGTTCGCGCACGATCAACACGTCAAACTGCCCAGCGCGCGCCATCTCCAGTGCCCTTGATAGCTGGGGAAGATCGAAGGAAGCGCCGGAAGCCCCGCGGTCATCTTCGGCAAGCTCGCCCTCTACCTGGTATCCGCGTTGCTCTGCGTGCTCACGGCATAGGCGCAACTGGTCGGCTAAGTTCTCGCCGCCGGTCTTCGCTCGATCGTCGCTTGATACCCGCGCATACAAGACTGCTCGTGTTGTCATCGTTGCCCCTTTCCGGTTGTGCCCTTCCCCTTGCCCGCGACGGTTGCCAGCCGCGGGCAAGCCGGAAGCGCGCCACCTATGCGCTTATGTGCGTCTCTTGGAGGGCGCCCACGAAGGCGGCGCCCTCTTCGCCCAACACCTCGCCCCGCTGCTCTTCGCTCAGCCCCAGGGCATCGCAGATATCCGCCAGCACCAGCCCCGCGGGTAACTCCAGTTCCGCCCAGGGTTCGGGCTGTGCGTCGCGTTGCAGTCGCTTGC
>JAXDDO010000068.1:0-44162 GCA_034676805.1 Anaerolineae bacterium
GCGGGCGCCACTCAACTGGGCGCCAGCGGTTGTAGTCGTTAAGGCCGAGCTACGGGGTCAAGCGGTGGAGATCACGCGGGAAGAGCGTTGTCTCGCGTAGATTCTCCGCCTGAACGAGCTGCATCACGGCTCGTTCCATACCGATGGCGAAGCCGCCATGAGGGGGCATGCCGTAGCGGAACGCCTCCAGATAGCCTTCACAGGGCTCGGGGCTAAGGTTGTACCGGCGCAGGGCGTCCAGGTAGTCCTCGTAGAGATGCAGTCTTTGCCCGCCGGTGATCATCTCCATGCCGCGGAACAACAGGTCGAAGCTGTTGGAGTAGGTAGGATCAGCCGGGTCTGGGTGCGTATAGAACGGCCGTTTGGCCATCGGATAGCCCGTAACGAAGAGGAAATCCGACCCATAGGATTCGCGCGCCCATTCGCCCAGCCAGCGCTCGTGCTGTGGCGCCAGGTCCGGCTCGCCGCGACAATCCTCGCCGTGTCGCTCGTAGATGAGGCGTTGCGCATCAGCAAAGTGGACTACGGGAAAGGACGCCGGGGTCAGTGGCATGACCACCCCTAGTTCTGTTAACGCATCGGCGTGCACGGTCTGCAGTGTCTCGAGGATGCCGTGGATCACGTGTGTGACAACTGCCATCACATCGTGGTGATCTTCGATAAAGCCCAACTCAGCATCGAGGCTGGTGAACTGGTTGGTGTGACGAATGGTGGCATGTGGCTCTGCGCGGAAGACCGGCGCTACCTCGTAGACCCGTTCGAAGACGCCGACCATCATCTGTTTGTAGAACTGCGGGCTCTGAGCAAGGTATGCTTTCTGGCCGAAGTAATCAATGGCAAAGACATTAGCGCCGCTCTCCGTAGCCGAGGCCACGATCTTGGGGGTCGTGATTTCGGTGAAGCCCATGCGGTCGAGAGTTCTCCGGAAGCCGGCCATGACGCCTGCTGCAAGCCTGAAGGTGGCCTTTTTCACGGGATGACGGAGTCCCACCGGTGCGTGGTTGAGAAACGTGTCGAGATGGGGCTCAAGGTCCGGTTTGTTGATCGGGAAGGGCAGTGCCTCCGATACCGGCGAAAGGACGCGGATGCGAGGCTCGTGGAGTTCGCAGCCGCCCGGCGCCTGGGGCTCGGCGACGACGTTGCCTTCTACCTCGACAACGCTCTCAGGCAGCAGGCCGTCCAGATGGCTAACTTCCTCTTTGGTCAGAAAGACCTGACTCAAGCCTGACCTGTCCCTGATCTGTAGAAAGTTCACCCTGCCCAGCTGGCGCAAAGCGTGAATCCACCCCGCCAGTGTGACGCGCTCGCCGATGTGTGCGCTGAGGTCGCTTCCGAGGGTCCGTTGCATCGTGTCGCTCCTGTAACCGCGTGTTGGGCACTACAAGCCGGCAAATCGCACCGCTGTGTTGGGGCTTCGCTACTGCCGGACCCGCGGCCGTAGTTCCTGATTGATTCGTGTGAGGCCTGGCTAGCGCTGGAGTAACCCTTGTTCCAGTCCCAGACTGTGTAGTACCTCGACGATCGTCTCTTGGGCTGGCATAACTTCCTGAGCTGTCTCGTCATATGACTCGACTCTGACCAAGTGCTCTCCGGCCTGCCAAAGCCACACGTGGATCTCCGCCCGCCCGCCGGGTAGCGATGGATGGTCCTCGTGCCACGAGACGCTGGGGGCGCCGTGGAAGACCTCGACGGCGTTGTTCCCGCGCGCCTCATCGAACGCGACTCGTGCGGCGCCGAAGTCGCCAAAGGTCTCGACGGTGACTGTTACGCTGTGCCCTTCTGGCTGAGCGCACACAAGCGTATGGAGGTGGCCTTCCTCGTGGGTCTCACGCTGGGTGGTGCCGTCCGACGGACATACGGCATCAAGGGTGGCCGAAAGCCAGGTCGCGACCGTGCCAGGCGTCGCCGGCGCGGTTGGGCTTGCTGTGGGTGCCTCCCCGGGTGGGGTGGGCCTACACGCGCCCGCCACGAAGGCTGCGAGCAGCAAGGTGAGCGTGATGCGAAGTGCACTCATCTCACGACTAGGGCGCGCAACGATCGGCGCCATGCCAAACGAATCTTGACAACGAAACAACGCCCAATCTGGCCATGTGTTCTCCGTCGATCGTCAATCTTGCGGGCTATTATAGCCCAAGCAGAGCGGGGCGCAGGAGGAACAAAAAACGGGCCTCGTTGTCGACGAAGCCCGTTGGATTGTCGGGGCATGCGGATTTGAACCGCAGACCTCACGGACCCGAACCGTGCGCGCTACCAAACTGCGCTATGCCCCGAGAGACACACAGCATTATACACACCTTCGTGAATTGCGCAAGCACGCATTCCCGTCATCACCGTCCGCCCTGAGTCTGCTTGTGCTCCCCTGGTGTGGACAAGCACAGAGGTTTGATCTTTGCCCTGTTCACGGTATGATGGCCCAGGCTGCTCCCATGGTGACCCGCCAGTCCAGTGCGCTCCTCCCAGATATTGACGCGATGTCAGGGAGAGCGTTGGGTATCGGGGGGAGGGACGGGGGGCCACCGGATGTGGCATCTCAAGACAGCAAGACATCGGAGGCGACTGTGACACCTTGGCAAGCGTTGATTCTAGGCATCTTGCAGGGGCTGACGGAGTTTCTTCCCATAAGCAGCTCCGGTCATCTGGTAGTTGTTCCGTATCTCCTGGGCTGGCCGGATCCTGGGCTCGCCGTGGATACGATGCTCCATATGGGCACGCTTCTGGCCATTCTGGTCTACTTCTGGAGCGATCTCTGGCTCCTGGTAAAGGCCACGCTGAGGAGCATCCGGAACAAGTCCCTGGCTGATCCGCAGGCACGTGTCGCGTGGGCGTTGGTGGTTGCCACGATTCCGGGCGCGGTGATTGGGTTTCTGTTCGAGGAGGCAGTCGAGCAATGGTTCGGTATGCCGCGTGCGGCTGCGGCATTCCTGTTGGGGACGGCTGCTTTGCTGGTTGTTGCCGAGTACATCGGTTCGCGCGTACGCCCGATCACCTCGATCGCGTGGGGCGACGCGATTGTGATTGGCCTGGGCCAAGCCCTCGCAGTCGCCCCCGGACTGAGCCGCTCTGGCACGACGATTGCGGCAGGCATGCTGCTAGGTTTCAAGCGCGAAGATGCTGCGCGCTTCAGTTTTCTGCTCGCTGTGCCGATCATGTTGGGTGCAGGAGCCTATCAGGCGATCAAGCTGATCTCTGCAGGGAGCGCAGATGCCCAGGTGACTACGATCCTGCTGGGAATGGCTGGTGCCGCGGTGGCGGGCTATCTGGCGATTGCGGCGCTGCTGGCCCTGGTTCGTCGTCGTAGCCTGGTGGTCTTTGCGGTGTACTGCGCCGTTCTCGGTGTGCTGGTTCTGACCGGCGTACTAAGGTAGTGTAGGGTGGTGACGATCTGAGTGCCGAACACCTCACCTGCGCGCGCGCGGTCCCACTCCGGCGCAAGGTCGCCTTGCGCGAGCGGGCTCCAGGGGTGTTGAGACGGGCCCTGACGCTGGTGGTCGCGGTCGTCATAGTCGCCGCGTGTGCGCCCCGGGCAGGGCTCGCCCCCACAGCTACGTCCATACCAACCGCCATCGCTCCGGAGTCCGTGCGAGTCGTATGCCCCGACAGCCTTGTCGCTGCGGTGAGTGCGGCAGCATCGGCCTACCAGCGCGCGCACGCGGATGTCGCATTGACCGTTCTGCCGCGGGCGGATACGCTTGCATTGCGCGCTCTGGAACTGAACGACGCTGATGTCGCGATCGTGACATGGCTGCCGGGTGGCCTACCCGAAGGGGTCTGGGTGAGACCACTGGCACGCGATGGGTTGGCGATTGTAGTTCACCCTCAGAACGGCCTACCCGGCATCACGATGACGCAGCTACAGGATCTGTTCGAGGGGCAGCTGGAGGACTGGGAACGCTGGGGAGGACTTCCCGGTGTGCCCCAACTGATCGCCCGTGAAACAGCGTCCGGGGATTACGCTCTCTTCCAGGCGTGGGTCATGCGAGATGCGCGTGTGTCGCTCAATGCGCTCCTCGCCCCCAGCACGGAGGCCGTACTGCAGTTTGTCGCCGACGATCCCCTGGCTGTAGGCTACACATCGACAGCACGCGTCGATGGTCGCGTCCGAGCCGTTGCGGTCAACGGTGTTCCACCGGCTGATGAGATGATCGCCGCTGGACTCTATCCCCTGACGCGGACGCTGTTTCTGGTGATGCTGTCGGAGCCAGATGGGCCCGCCCGTGGTTGGGTGCAATGGATGCTCGAGTCGCCCGGGCAGGCCATGCTGGAAGCGCACGGGCTGGTGAGCGTCCCTCGTTAGTGTTTCACTCACCCATCACAGCCTGGGGCGCGGTATCTGCCTCGCCGCTGTAGAAGCGATACACCAGCTCACCGATCTTCTCGAAGATCGGGTCGGCCGCTTCCGCCGCCGTTTGCTCCGGTAGATAGATGAAGGCTGAGACAAGGAAATCGGTGCGCGGGCCATAAATCAAGGCTACGTCCGCGTGGGTGTCGTTGAGTGAGCCTCGCTGGTGCGCAACCCTCGTCGTCGCCGGGAGCGACAGTCCCAGCGGAGACATCGTGGCCTGGCCGGCCATCAGGTCGAGCAGTTCCTGGCACTCCAGCGGCGTCAGCGCCTGCGGGTAGAGCGCGCGAAGACAGCCACCTCCTTGGGCACAGTGATAGATGCCCTCCAGCAGGATTCCCATCTCCATGGGGGTCGTCTGGACGTAGGAGACCGGCCCGGCTGCGATGTCTATGCGGGAATTGGCAGCCGTGACTGGGGCGTCTGGGGGCGGGTCCGCAGTAGCCAGCGTCGATGGCCCGAGGATATATGAGTTGCGCAATCCCAGGCTCAGGAGCAGTTCGGTGATCTGCGCTGCGCCGCTGTACGGGTCGCCGGCTCCGATCTCGACAAGGATCTGATCCGTTGCGGCCGGATCCGTATCCGACAGCATAGCCCGGAGTAGCGCCCCGGCTCCTGTATTCGCCGCGCCACCGTCTGCGCGGTGGGCCTCTAGGGCAATAGCCAGGCCGATCGGCCCGGTCCCGCTGAACGCGACTCCGCAGTTCACGCACAGTTCCTGTCCCGAACCAAGGTCCTTCGTGAAGATGCCGACCACGCCCGGGTATCCCTCCAGGGCCAGATCCAGAGCCTGCTTCAGGATGTCCGTTGAGGGATCGGGAGATGGCTCGATCTCAACGACCAGGTCGACCTGCCTGGCGGCTGGATCTGCCGCCAGAACCGCCCCGATCAGCAGGGGGAGTGACGCCTGGACGTCGAGTTCGGTGCCGTCAGAGGCAGGTCGGAAGGTTCCAGCCTCGCTGAGTAGGACCGGCTCCATGGGAGGATGGTCATATCGTTGGGCCACGCGCTCAAGGTAGGCATTGAGCCGTTCGCGTGAGTATTGCACGACAGCATTGACCTCAATCACCTCTTGCTCGCGACGCCCTATCTGGTTGGCGATGTAGCGCAGAAAAGCATAGAGGTTGGACTCAACGGAGAGGGCCTCCTCAAGGTTCTCAGCCGTGGCAGCGGCATCCAGTCGCAGTTCGATGACCTCGGGCAGGAGCGGGGAGATCGGAGAACCGGCATAGGTCACGCTGATGGGAACCGTGTAGGCCAACCCAATGGCTGTCAGGGCCTGCTCACGGGTCATCCCTCCCATCGGCACGCCGTTTATGCTGAGCCCAGGGGGCAACACATCCTGGCTTGAGCGCCACGCGGTAAAGAGCCACGCTGCTCCCAAGATCAAGGATGATAGCAAGAGGATGAGCACCAAACCGAAACCGAAGCGTTGTCGTTGTCTCACATTGTCTGCCGGTATGCTTGGTTCGGGTGCCTGTGCACCCAGGGCAGCGTCAGTATACCGTCACAGGCACATCCGTCAATGGTAACTTACGGCATTGCCAGCCGGCTTCGACAAGAGAGCGATCGCAGCTATAATGGTGAAAGGTATCTGTCGCCGCAATGAGTGTGTGCGCGAGAGCACACAGACACCGGTCGAAGAGAGCGTCCTACGCACAAGGAGTAGCTATGGACTCGATCAAGGATCTAGCATTTGAAGAGGCGCTGGCCGAACTGGAGGCCCTGGTGCGCAGACTGGAAGGTGAGGATCTTAGCCTGGACAAGACCGTTGAACTCTATCAGCGGGGACGCCTTCTTGCACAGCACTGCCAGACGCTTCTGGACACCGTTGCATTGCAGGTGGAACAGCTATCAACCGATCCGGATGGCACCGTTCGCGTCGAGCCCTTTGCTCCGGAGGATGCCTCAGCGGACTGAGGATGCCTCAGCGGACTGAGAGCGCTCTGGTGAGGCCGAAAGTACCGCACTGGCCTCGACGCTTAGCAGGTTCTCATAGCAGCATGTCATCGAGCTCATCGAAACCATGAACCTCAGTAGTCTATTCCTGGCATTGACATCGGCGCCGGGCGCCCTCATGTATCAGGTCCTGGTGCTCCTGAGCCTCGTAGCCACGATGGGCATTCTGTGGTCAGACTGGCGGCAGTCACGTACCGACGAGCCAAAGGCGCGCCTGTGGGCTGTCGGGAGCGCTGCTGCTGCCCGGATAGCGGTCGTGATCTTCGCGTTCGCACGCCCCGACCTCGTTGTGCCCCTGTTCCTTGCTGTTGAGTGCCTGACGATCGTGCTACTAGGGTGGGGGTTTGCCACTCATCTATGGCGAAGGCGCGATCGCGTCGCCTTGGGCGTAATGATAGGCGCCTGGGTCGTGGTGGTGGTTCTCTCAAGTGTCATCTGGCGCGCAGCGGAAGGAGCCGACGGCGTCCGGGTTCAGATACCGCTCTGGTATGGGGCGACCGCGCTTGCCGGGGTGGTAACGGGCGTAGTGATGGTTTGGAAGCCCAGCCGCGGTGCCTTGAGGTACCTGCCAGCCGTGCTCTTCCTGCTGGCGGGCGGGTCGCTGCTCGGTTTCCTGGGCACGGCCTGGGCATCAGGCGCCGTCCGTGTCGTCCATCTTGCGTCTTATCCTTTGCTGTTTGTCGCTCTCTACGACGTGGCGTTGCAGGAGATCGACACCTATCGCAGCGAACTGCGCTCCCTGAGTCATGAAGCGTTGCGCCAGACTCAGGAGTTGCTCTCACTGATCGAGGCGACACGTTTCATCGGAGATGAGGTCGATCCCCGGCAAATGCTGACCGACGTCGTGCGCAGCGTGGCGACGGCGCTGCGCGCTGACGCGGCGCTGATCCTTGTCGCTCAGGAGCAGCCGCGCGCACACTTACAGGTCGCTGCGCGGCACCAGATACTCGACCGCAAGTTGCGCGTGCCGAATGAGGTCGCGCTCGCCGAAGTGCCGGCGGTCGCCGAAGTGTTGCGCACCCGTAGACAGGCGGTGGTGGCGATGGACGGCCCGGCTAAGCATTTGGGCAGGCTGACCTCCTTGCTGGATGTCAAAGGTCCAGGAGCGATCTTGCTGCAGCCTCTTGTGCACCAAGACCAAACCCTGGGGGTACTGGCTGTGTTGCGCAGAGGATCGGGGGACGCCATCTCCGACAACCACGAGCAGCTGGCGATGACTATGGGCGTGCATATCGCCGGCGCCCTGGAGAACTCGCGGCTGTACCGGGCGCTTCAGGCGAAGGCCGCCGACCTGGCACAGCTTTTGTCGCTTCGCGAACGAGAGCTTCGGCGTGAAACGGCGATCCTCGAGAGCATGGCTGAGGGAATCCTTGTCACCGATGCCTACGAGCGGTTCATCGTGGCCAACCGCGCTGCGGAGCAGATTCTGGGCATCGACCGGGAGACCTTGCTGGGGCGAGGGATCGCAGAGACCATTGGCATGCCGCAGTTGTGGGCTGGACTGTCGCCAGGCCTGATGTCCGGTGAGGAGGGGGCCTTCGAAACGGCCTTCACGTTCCGGGAGCGCCGAATAAGGATTCACGCAGCGCCGGTGCTGGAGGCCGGAAGATCATTTGGCATGGTAGCTGTGCTTCAGGACGTAACACGTGAGTATCTGGCAGAGGAGGCCAAGCGTAAGTTCGTCGCCAGCATCTCTCATGCGCTCCGGACACCACTGACAGCAATCCGGGGCTATACTGAGGTAATGACAGGTGGGATGGCGGGCGAGTTGCCTCCAATGCTGAACCAGTTCCTGAAGTCAATTCGTGAGAACGCGGTTCGTATGACATTGCTGACCAACAATATTATCAGTATAGCCGAGTTAGAGCGGGGAAGCCTGGATCTCAACTACCAGAAGGTAGACATCGCCGAGCTGGTTAGTACGGTCCGAAGCCAGTACACTGAACAGATGGAAGCACGCAACCTGGCACTGGTGGTAACGTCTGATGAGGGATTGCCCTCGATTGAGGGCGACCAGAATCGCGTGCGTGCTGTGCTGGATAACCTGCTCAGCAACGCTGTCAAGTACAGCGAGCCCGGCACGTGCATCTACGTTGATCTAGGACAGCTCCACGCGACAAATGGGATTCCGGAGTTCATCTCCATCTCGATTCGCGATGAGGGCATCGGTATGCCACTCTCTGAACATGCGCGGATATGGGAAAGGTTCTATCGCATCGAGCTTCCGCAGAGTACCGAGCCCGATGGCCTGGGGATTGGGCTTACTATCGCCAAGGCGCTGGTCGAGGCGCACGGAGGTCGGATCTGGGTGGATAGCACGCTTGGTGAGGGCAGCGCATTTACTGTGCTGTTCCCGGTGCGGCGGGCTATGGCATCTGCCGAACGTCTGCGGGCATTCGGGAAAGGGCAAAGTTATGCAACGGTATGTCAGCCTCCAGCGCACTGATGGGAGTGTGCTGGACCTGCGCGTCCGCCGGTGTGATTCGTTCCTGTGTCGCTTACGGGGGCTGACCTTCCGGCGGCGACTCGCGCCCGATGAGGGCCTGCTCTTCATCGAGCCTTCTGACAGCCGGCTGGGAACAGCGATCCATATGCTCTTCGTGTTCTTCCCTATCGGCGTGGTGTGGATCAACGGCGCCGGTACGGTGGTTGACGCGACCGTCGCGATGCCGTGGCGCCCGTTCTACGCGCCCAAGGCGCCAGCCCGTTACTTCCTGGAAGGCCCTCCGGGGCTAGTGGATTCCGTCCGTGTTGGCGAACGTCTCACGATTCTACCTCTCGGGGAGGGGACCGATGCCATCTCCTAGGTGTCTGGGGCGTTGGCCCTGGCGGCGGCGCGTGGTCTTGAGCATCTTGGCTATGGCCATGCTACTCATGACGGTCGCCGTACACAGCGCGGATGCATCCACCGGTCGCACGGTCACATCTGGGGACGGCGCGTACACCGTCCAGCCGGGAGACACGTTGGCGTCCATCGCGCTGAGGTGCGGTGTGAACCCCTTTGAGCTGGCGCACCAAAACGCGATACAGCACCCGCGCCAGTTGTACCCCGGTCAGGTTCTGCGCGTTCACGATGGGGCTGGCTGCCCTGGTGTCGTCCACACTGTGGCAGCGGGGGAGAACCTGCTTCTGCTCAGTCGGGCGGCAGGGGTCGCGCCCGAGATTGCCGCGCTACGCAACGGGCGACTCATGCCAGCGGGGCTACGAGCAGGGCAGCAGATCTGGCTTCCAAGCCCGGTCTCTGGTGTGAGCGCCGTGTGGTCGGGAGGTGTCGCAGCAGTTGCCGCGCCGAGGATATCGGCGGCGGTGCGCTCCGGAGCGCGGCTGTGGGATGTTCTCGCACTGAACCCGGCGCCCTTGATCGCAGGCAATCCGGTTCTGACGCTGACTGCAGCATCGACCCCGGGTGCCACTGTGTCCCCCTCGGAACCGTTGCCGTTTCCGCTAACGGCTTTGCGCATATCATCGCAGCCCGTAGCGCGAGGAGAGACCGTCGCGGTGACGCTCCGGGCGTCCGAGCCCATAAGTTGTTCGGTTAGGTTTTTGGACGTTTCTGAGGCGTGCTACGCTCTGGACCAGGCCGGCTACAACTGGTATGGCCTGATCGGACTCCCTCCACTGATGAACACTGGACTGCACACGGTAACGGTCGAGGTGAGCGGTGCAGACGATTTGCGCGTCAGTGCTTCGCTGCCGATCGTCGTGAGTGCTGGACGCTATGATTACGAACGTCTGGATCTGCCGAGCGACCGGCAGGCCTTGCTCGATCCGGCACGTAGCCAGTTCGAGCGGGAACGGATCGCAGCCCTACAGATGTTGCGCACGCCTGAACGTCGTTGGGACTATCCCCTCAGGTTGCCTACTGAGGCATCGATCACCTCCTACTACGGGTCGCGGCGCTCCTACGGTGCCGGCTTTGGCAGCTATCACAGCGGCACAGACTTCCAGGGCGAAGTCGGGATGCCGGTTGTCGCGCCTGCGCCGGGGACGGTGGTGCTGGCCGACCCCCTGGTTGTCCGGGGCAACGCGGTTCTTATCGATCATGGCGGGGGCCTCATCACCGGCTACTGGCATCTCTCCCGGATCGACGTCGTCGTTGGCCAACAAGTGGTCACGGGCGAGCGCATCGGGGCACTGGGCAACACGGGGCTCTCAACAGGGCCGCATCTACACTGGGAGCTATGGGTCAATGGCGCGTCCGTAAACGCGCTGGCGTGGATCGACCCCCATGGAGCCCCCGCACTGCTGGAGGCCAGTCAGTAACTGGTGATCACCGCATATGCCGTTCGATGATCTGGCCGAATTTCAGCCCACCGGCGGTTGCTTTGGCGGCCAAGTTCGGTACTATGCCGAAGCTGGGTCGACCAATGAGGTGGCCCTAGCAGCCGGGCGGCAAGGAGCTCCAGAAGGACTCGTCATCGTAGTGGATGTGCAGACGGCCGGGCGCGGGCGCATGGGGCGACGTTGGGAAGCGCCGCCTGGTACGAGTTTGTTGCTCTCTGTATTGTTTCGTCCTCCGCAGCCTTTCCCCTTCTACGCAGTCCGCACGACTATGGTCTGTGGCCTGGCGCTCCGCGACGCCGTGCTGCATGAGGCGGGCGTGCCTGTGCAACTCAAGTGGCCTAACGACCTGATCACTGCAGACACGGGGGCCCGCTGGTCCAAGTTGGCTGGAATCCTGAGCGAGATTGGCCTGACCAGCGACGGCACGCCCGAAACGCTCGTCGTAGGAATCGGTGTGAACGTGAACGTTCCACATGAGGCATTGGCTGCTCTGGGGCCGAATGCTGGTAGCTTGCTGGCCGAGCGCGGGGCGCCGGTCGCTCGAACCGCGCTACTACGTCGCTTGCTGGCGTACATCGAGCTCCACTTTCAGGCACTCCGCCATGGCGTCGATCCGCTGGCGGCCTGGCGCGATGCGTTGGCCTGGATGGGGGAGGAGGTCGAGGTACGCGGTCCGAGTGAGGTTATTGTGGGGGTCGCGACAGGCGTAGCTGACGATGGAGGCCTGCTTGTGGGACTCGCTGATGGCGAGATCAGCCACGTGACCGCTGGCGATGTGAGCCTCCGCCTGCGCAGTGCCGTTTGAGCTTTGTGAGTAAGGCACTATGATGCCCCTGTGGAGGATCGGGCGGCAGGCCGACCTGCAACCGTGAGGCTTGTTCGGCGTTCGACAGACACCTGTCATCAGACCAGTTCGTCAGGAGCTACGATCTATGCGCTATCTTGTGGTGTCGGACGTCCACAGCAATGCGCCGGCGCTGGAAGCTGTGCTCAACGCTGCACCGGAGTTCGATGCGCTGCTCTGCTTGGGGGACATCGTGGGCTACGGCCCCGACCCCAATACTTGTGTGGCTCGACTGCGCGATCACGAACTCGTGAGCATCTCCGGCAACCACGACGCTGGGGCTCTGGGTCAGGCCGATCTGTCGATCTTCAACCACGACGCACGCAAGGCACTCATCTGGACCCAACAGGAACTGGCGCGCCGTCACCAGCAGTTCCTCGCGGGGCTAGCACCACATATGGCGCTCACGGATGACATCCTACTGTGTCACGGGAGCCCCCGAGACCCGGTATGGGACTATCTGGTTGAACTGACGACGGCGGCGCAATGCTTCCGGGAGTACGACTTCCAGACGTTGCTGGTGGGCCATTCGCATCTACCCTTGGCATTCGAGTGGCGCGAGGATCTGGAGCGTGCCCGTCCATTGCGGGTTGAGGTGGACGGTCGGGTTCAGTTGGCCGGCCGCAGGATGATCCTGAATCCTGGGAGCGTAGGGCAGCCGCGGGACGGCAACCCGAAAGCCGCCTATGCGGTACTGGATACCGGCGCGATGACTTGGACATTCGGGCGCACGGCATACGCAGTGAAGATCACGCAGGAGCGCATGCGGGCGCAGAAGCTTCCGCAACGGTTGATCGATCGATTGGAGATCGGTCGTTGAACGCATATTACGGAGGAGGTGAGCTATGAGACGCAGGCAGCGATGGGTGCTGGCATTGTTGGTTTTAGCTGCGGTGGCGGCGGGATGCGCCGGGAGGTCGGCGTCGGACGAAGCCGGGGCCGCCCCAAGGGAGCCCGTCGCGCCGCAGGCCGAAGCCGATGCCGGTTTCAGTGGGGAGATGCAAAGCACCACAGGGTCGATCGGCGATGACGGCCAGGAGCTCGTGCAGATGATTGTCTACACAGGTGAGCTGCAACTGGTGGTCCGCGACACGGGAACTGCTCAGGAGGAAGTCGTGTCGTTGGTCGAGACGGTCGGTGGCTACATTGCCAGCTCCAGCAGCATTGCCTATGAGGGCGGGCTACGTCGCACCACGCTGACGGTGCGAGTGCCGGCCGAGGCCTTCAATGCGACGATGGATGGCCTGCGGGAGCTGGCGCTCGAGGTGAGCCGAGACGTCACTGACAGCGAGGACGTGACGCAGGAATACGTTGATCTGGAGTCGCGGCTCAAGGCCCTGGAGGTGAAGGCAGCGCGCCTTGAGGAGCTGATGGAAGAGGCCGAGGACACCGAGGCGGTGCTGGCGGTCTATGAGGAACTCAGCGAGACGCAGGCGGAGATCGAGCAGACGAAGGGCCGGATGCAATACCTGGAGCGGGTATCGGCGATGGCCACCATCACGGTAACTCTGGTGCCGGATGAGCTCTCGCAGCCGCTCGAGATCGCAGGCTGGCGGCCTGGCGGGACGGTGAAGCGGGCGATTGAGGCGCTCATCGCGGCTTTCCAGTTCCTGGTCGATGCGCTGATCTGGATCGTGCTGGTTGTTATTCCGGTGGTGTTGTTCATCGGGCTGTTGATCTACGCGCTGATCCGTGTGCTTGGCCTCATCTTTGGGTGGGGCAAGCGCAAGAAGCAACCACGGCAAGGGCAGGTGGAGCCAGGGCAGGAATAGCAGTTGTTGATCTCCAGTACGCACCCTTCTGGTCATCCAATGTCCAGGAGGGTGCGTCTGTTGAGCAAAGATGTGCGAGTCGGAGCGGGCGGGACTTACCGAAGGGAGGTGCAGCCTATGACGTCGAAGCACGTGTCGCGTTGGCGAGGGGCAGAGAGGGATAGCCAGCTAGCCCCGGGCACGTATGCACTCATCACGGGAGCGAGCATGGGGTTGGGCCGCACGTTCGCCGATGTGTGCGCGGCGCGCGGCTTGGGGCTCATTGTGGTCGCACTCCCCGGGTCCGGTCTGGTGGAGGCCGCTGCGGAGGTCGCGGCACGGCACGGCGTGCCAGCGTTGCCCTACGAGACCGACTTGACGGCGCCGGGGAGTGCGGAGGCTATGGCCGCATGGATTGAGGCGCGCCGCTTCCCGCTATCTGTTCTGATCAACAACGCTGGGGTCAGCTATAACGCCAGGTTCGAGGACTCAACCCTCGCCGAAAATGAGGGCTGCATCCTGCTCAACAACCTGGCACTCGTGAAAGTCACGCATCTGTTGCTCCCCGAGCTAAGGAGGCATAAGCGTGCCTACATCCTGAACGTTGCGAGCTTGGCAGCCTTTTTTCCGATGCCCTACCAATCGATCTACGCACCGTCGAAGACGTTCATCCTGAACTTCAGCCAGGCCCTACGCGAGGAGATGCGCCATTCGCCGGTGTGCGTCAGCGTTCTATGCCCGAACGGCATGCCTACCACCGAGGCCTCACGGCGGAAAATCGCGGTCGGTGGCCTGCTGGGCAAGTTGACGACGCTGGATACGGAGCGCGTGGCTACCTACGCCGTTGACCGTATGCTGGCTGGGCAAGGGGTGATCATTCCAGGGCTGCTCAACCAAGTGATTGCAGCGGTGAGCAGAATCGCGCCGCGCGCGCTGGTCTTTGCGGTGATGGCCGGGATATGGGGCAGAACTGCTCGGCGTAGTAAGCCGCCGCAGATTCCCGCCGCCCCGCCGACCCGTTAGGCACGCCCAGGGTGGCGCTGCTGGGGCGACGGCGAAGCCCTATGAAGAGAAGGATGACGGGGGACTGCACGGCATCGCTGATGAGCGTCAGCAAAGCCGACACTTGACCCCTCAGTGTCAGCTCATAGCTGGCCACAAGCGAGACCGCCCCGCCAACTGCGAGGAAGATGCCTGCCCCGCGAGGCCCTCAGTCGTGGATCCATCCACATGGTGAGGACGTATGCAGTGGTGCCGAGCTCGCTGCACGCCTCAACCGACCACCCTTGGCGCTGGGCATACGCCCGCAGCGCCTGCAGTGCGCTCATTCTCAGGGGTCCCGCAGTCGATAGACAGCTTCAGGTTCGTCGCCATAGCTGTCACCGGTCGGCACGAAGCCGAGTTCGCGATAGAAGCCCTCAGGGCTCCCCTCGCCGAGGCGATAGCTCGTATAAAGCTCGCTGACTCCCAGCGATCTCAGGTGGTCGAACACTCGCATCATCGCACGCCGTCCGTAGCCCCGGCCCTGGTAGGGGCCGGCGATCATAAACCGCCACAGAAAGACACCCGGGCAGTCGATGCCGTCGTCATAGTCTGAGCCGACATGGAGCATGATGAAGCCTATGGGGGTTGTGTCGGCGTAGATGGCGCGCATCCAGACGTTCTCGGCGAAGTGCCCTTGGGCGATGGACAACGCATTGTCGGCGACTACGCGACGTTGAGCAGGCGACAGCGTGTCGCTGAGCTGACATATCTCTACCACCGTGGCCGCAGTGATGCGCCTGAAATGGATATCGGGCTTTGCCTCCATCGTTCCTCCCAACCTTCCACGAACCCGGCCAACTACGCCCGCCAGTCGAGCACAACCTTGACCACATCATCGCGTTCAGCGCGGATGACCGTCAGAGCGTGGGCGAAGTCGACTGCGGGGAGCACGACACTCACGAGTCTCTTCAGTGGCACAGCGCTGCTCACCGCAAGTGAGATGGCTGCGGGCCAGGCGCCCGCGCTGGCATTGCTGCCAACCAGGGTCAGTTCCCGGTGCACCAGGTCGTTCCAGACGAACGTGGCCTGAGCGTAATCGTAGTCTCCTATGACGAGCACGGTTCCGTTGGGCGCGGCTGCTTGGAAGGCACCTGCCAGCGCGATCGGGGCGCCGCTGGCTTCGACAACGCTCGAGAAACCATCCCTGTATAGCGTCCGTATGGCGTGTCCCAACGGCGTGCCCAGCTCGCGATAATCGTGAACCGCAGCGGCCCCCAACTCGCTGGCCAGGCGAAGGCGGCCCCTGCGCCCTCCGATCACCACGACCTTCTGCGTTCCGGCCGCTCTGAGCAGAGCGAGCATCAGCAACCCAATGCCACCGTCTCCGAAGATCAGCGCCCGTTCCTGTGTTGATGCAGCGAGGCGCCGCTGCGCGTGAACACACACGGCCAGCGGCTCGATCAGGCATGCGACGGCAGGGTCGAGGCTGGGCGGCATCTCATATAACCGGCTGGCCTCAGTCAGGAAGTACTCAGCGTAAGCTCCGGGATGTTCGAACCCCACCTCGCCCCCAATGCTGAGCACGTTCTCGCCAACGACGAATGCGCCGGTGAGAGATGCATCCACGTCTGGGCCTGTCGCATCCACCGTGCCTGACCACTCATGGCCCGGTATAGCGGGGAACCCCACACGATCCGAGCCACTGATCAGCTTGAGATCGGTTGCACAGATCGCGCAGGCGGCGGTGTGGATACGAACTTGGCCCGGACCCGGCTGGGGCAGGGGCAGCTCCCGCAGCTGGAGCAGTCCGCGACCGATGTTCACGATGGCTCGCATCGTCGTCAATGGCAACCTCAGGGGTGGATGATGATCTTGTTTCGATCGGGCGCTTCCATCACCTCGAGCGCCTTGTGGATTTCCGTCAGGGGAAAGCGGTGTGTGATGATCTGTTCGGGATCCACCAGGCCTCGCTCCATCAAGCGTATCGCCTTCGACATAGCAAGCGGATGAGTGCCGAAGCTGGCATCCATCCGCCCTTCGAGGAAATGGGTTCTGCCTCCGTCGAGTTCGAAGGTCTCGTGGGTTGTGATGCCAAAGACATTCCAGCGCGTACCGCGCCGCCTGAGGTCGACCATCAGCCGTACGGCCTCGATGGGGCCGGCGGCCTCGACGATGAGATCGGCACCCTCGGGGAGGATCTCGCGCACGCGGGCGTGGGGATCCTCACCCACGGGATCTACCGCGTGGGTCGCGCCCAGTTCCAGGGCCCGGCGCCGCGCGTGGGCGCTGGTGTCGATGGCGATCAGCCGACCTGCGCCGGCAGCCCGGGCGACCATGAGACAGAGAAGGCCGATGCTTCCTACTCCGATCACAATGACGTCGTCACCGACGCGCATCTCGCTGTGGTCGATCACGCCCTTCCATGCGCCTGAGAGCGGTTCCGTGAGCGCAGCCGCATCGAAGGAAAGGTTTGCAGGCTTCGGGAAAAGGGTAGTGGCGCGTGTTCGCATATACTCCGCAAAGGCGCCTGGCCATACGTCATCGGGGCCGTCTCCGCCTGTGGTGAACGCATGTTCACAGTAGTGCGTGTTGCCCTCACGACAGTGGCGGCATAGCCCGCAGTATCCCGAGGGCTGAACGATCACGGCATCGCCCTCCTTCACGTGGGTTACTCCAGGACCAACGCTCGCCACGATCCCCGCGGGCTCGTGGCCGGGTATAAAGGGAAAGGTCACGTTGCGCCGAATCCCCCGGATGGCCTTGTAGTCGGTGGCGCAGATGCCACAGGCCTTGATCCTGACAACGACCTCGCCCATCCCAGGTTCGGGGACGGGCACATCCTCGAGGAACAACTGGTCAAAATCCTTGAGCACCGCCGCTAGCATTGGGTCTCCCTTCCGCGCCCTGAGGGGCTTTTGAGGCCTTTGTAAGGCGTCGTTCGATGATGGAAAAGGCAAGCGTGAGCAGGCCAAATGTGGCTGCGGTCGCCGGCCAACGGCTGTCGGATACCTTTCGCACCGTCACGCTAGGTTCGAGTCTGACGCCATCAACGGCATCCGATGCGGCGCTTGCCGATGCGGCGCTTGCCGATGCGGCGAACTTGAGCGGCGCCGACATCGCTCCGACAAGCGTGCCCCGGTCCTCGACCCAAGCCATCATGGCTTCGTGTTGTGCGTCGTGGTGAGCGGTCTCCCCATAGTAGAGATGCGTCCCGTCGGAACGAGCGAACCACAGGCCTTTGGCGGGAATACGCGATGCCCAACTGGGGTCTGCCAGGACCCAGGCATCTCCTGTGAAGACCTCCACCCAAGCGTGCGATCCTGCTGGATGGCTCCA
Source organism: Anaerolineae bacterium (assembly GCA_034676805.1). Classification (GTDB taxonomy): domain Bacteria; phylum Chloroflexota; class Anaerolineae; order B4-G1; family SLSP01; genus PWVB01. Next base: position 17,498 of record JAXDDO010000068.1, read on the forward strand.
GGTGGCTGACAGGTTGATATAGGGCGGCATCAACGGGGAGAAAGCTAGCCCAGTGATTGTGACTGCAGGCACATCGGCGGCGCGGCACAGCGCCACCATAAGGGCGGCGAACTCGCTGCACCCGCCGATCTGACTCTCGTAGGCCTCGAGTGCTGAGGTCGCGGAGCCTATGCGAGTGCCAGTGGGCCATCGGAGGTGCCCCGCTGCAAACCTGAATGCCCGGCGCGCCGTTTGCTCCGGAGTTGCCGCTGCAATCTGCCGGGCCTGGGCAACGAGCGTGGGATGGTCGGATTCGATCTGGCGCTGTGGCGCGGTATGGGCGGGGCTGACAGAGGCGCTCCAGCTCGTGCGTCCCTGGCGCAGAACCACCTCGTATGACACCGTTGCGGTCTGTAGGGCGTTTGCTTCGACCGCGCCCTCCATCAGCAGCAACACCATACCCGCCCGAGGCTCGCGTGCCAGCGAGCCATTCCACACGACGTGCGCGTCAGACACTGTCTGATAGGGTCCGCTGCTGGGGACCATCACGGCGAGTGCAACCGATGATGCCCGGTCAGAACCCGAGAACACGTAGCTCTCGGATATCTCGTAGCGCACGTGCGTGGGCAGGAGTGTGAACACAGCGATTGGCACGATGGTTAAGGCCAGGATGTAGGCGGCACACCGGATCCACTGTTGCCAGGACGCCGACCGCGCGTTCGTAGGTTCTGCCGTCTGCTGTCTTGCATTGCGTTGTTTCATGTCCGAAGCTCCACAATGTCGCCGTCGTGAAGGATGTGCTCGCGACTCACGATCTGTCCGTCGAAAACTCCCTCACCCCAGACGCGGGCAGACTTGAGGTGTTTGACGAAATCCTGGTGTACCGCCGCGGCGAACTCCTCAACAGTGCCGCCCTTGCGCAAGACGAAGGGGGCGCTTAGATCTGCTTCACGCCCCGGCGGCTTTCCGTAGACACGGATGATGTCGAGCCGCGTGTAGATGGCGCGTTTGAACTCGTCGAGATGGTATCCGGTGGTCGCTGACACCGGTACCATCTGCCACGCCCCGTCGGCTAACTCTCGGAGGATCTCGTAGTCCTCATCGAAGCCGGGATTATCGCATTTGTTCACAGCGACGAGGGCCGGCACGAACGTAAGGTCGTAGCGGTCTGGATAGCGGTCGCGGAACGATGCCGGTACGATGCAATGCTCGTCGAGGATCGCAACTGCGTCGTCGAGCTCCTGAAGCGGATAGCCCTGTATGTCGACAACCACCAAGAGCAGGTCAGATCGGCGGATCAGATCCATCATGCCCGGTTTGATGAACTCCCTGTTCAGTGGGGGGGTATCGACCAACTGCACCTGGATATCCTCAATGGGCATCATTCCCGGCGTGGGGTTCCACGTGGTGAAGGGTTGTGCGCCCACCTCGGGTTTCGCGTTGGTGAAGGCGACAACGAGAGAGGACTTCCCTACATTCGGCATGCCAACGAGAGTAACCTGCCCGGCACCTTCAGTGTCGATGTGGAAGGGCGAAACCTGTCGACCGCCGCCCTTCTGTGAGGGCTGCTCTGTTCTAAGCTCGGCGAGGCGGCGCTTGAGGTCGGCCCGCAGATGCTCCGTGCCCTTGTGCTTGGGCACGATGCTCATCATTTCCTCGAGAGAGGCGATTCTCTCCTCAGAGGTGCGAGCCTTTCTGAACCTTTCCTCAGCGGCGAAGTAGTCAGGCGGCAGATTGGTCGGCATGGATCAACGTGCATCCTTTCGCTCACAGCGCCCGAACAGCATTGTACCATGCCGTGACCGGATACGCGAAGAGCGTGCCACGCGATAGGCCGTCGGGTGCCTGCAAGGTCGGCTGTCACTGCTACCTCTGGTGCCAGCTAGGTCGGCGACCGATGGCTGTACACGCCAGCACCAGAGTGGCAATCGCTGAGAGTCTAGTGGAGCACCTCCAGGCTCACGTTGTCCCAATAGGCGTCGCAGTGTTTGAACGGGTAGAGGGCTTCGGCTCGCAGAAACAGCGTCACCGATAAGGCCTGTGCGGTTGCCTGCACCTCGAGCGACCCAAATTGGTCGTAGATACTGGTCCGTGTCCAGACCACAGTAGGGGCCCAGGGATTCGTTCCCCCCGTTGGGTCAAGGCCCAACATCACATCCATACCTGGGTCACCAGAGCGTATGGTGTGTGTGATGCCATCTTCATCCACCCACTCCGAGAGATGGGCGTCGTCAAGCTGGCTATACCACACGTGAGCGAAGGCTTTCGCCTTGTAGATCGACCCGTGCGTGGCAGGCATCTGCTGGTACACTCCTGCGTCACCGCTCCGGTAGAACGTAAACCACCCCAGTGCCTGCTGTCCAGTATACACCCGGGCCGGGTTCAGGTACGGATACTCGTTTGGGATGATCTTCATCTCGGGCCGCCCATAGGGCCAGCCTTCGCGCCAGAACGCGATCCAACCTTCGGGAACGAAGAGTTCGTTGTACTCCTCGCCTGTGAAAGTCTCCCGCCACCAGCCCGCCTCGAAGTCGCCGTTCTGGAGAGGTGCCGCGACCCAGACGGCTCTCTGCACCACCGGGATGTAGACATAGTGCGACTCGGTCACCTGGGGAGTTCCAACGACTTCCGGTGGTCGCGCGAAGTCAGACGCGTTAGCGTCTGAAACCGGTGCCGTGGCAAACACAACTACCAAGAGGGCCGGAGCGATGCACAGCAGCAACGCGATGATGGTCTTCGATGTCATAGACGGCTCCTGCGATGGGTTGTAAGGATCTATGCTGCTGCGTCGTTGGCGGGAAGCCAGATGATAATAGTAGTGCTCTCACCTATTTCACTCTCCACCAGGATCTCGCCTCCATGGAGTTCGACGACAGCCTTGGCGATGCTAAGGCCCAGTCCAGTGCCTGCATCGGGCGACTCATCTGACCGTGTGCCACGAAAGAAGCGTTCGAATACCAGCGATTGTTCGTGAAGAGGTATGCCTTTCCCGGTATCGCTGATCCGGATCAGGGCCCAAGGCCTGCCGTCGACGTGATGGCTGTCGGCTGCAATGGTGATCTTGCCCTCTGGCGGCGTTCGTGAGACCGCGTTATCGATGATCTGGCACAGGGCTTCCACGAGCCACTGCGGATCGATGTCAGCGACCGGGGCAGACTCTCCAAGACTGACGACAATCTCCGGGCTGTGGTCTCGCCTGAGCGACTCGCATTGTTGAAGCACAAGTTCGCGGATCAAATAGTTGAGTGAAGTCGGACGTCTGTCCAGGCGGATATCGCCCGAGCTTAGGGTGTTGACGCGCAGGACGTCTCTGACGAGCCGGGACAGATTCTCTAGCTCGGAACTCAGCGCTTGCTCGTATTCGCCACGTTTCTCCGCTGGTGCGCTCGGGAGCAGATCTGTGTAGAGCTTGAGCACGGTGATGGGCGTGCGGAGCTCGTGGGAAACGTTGGCGATGAAGCGGCTCTGCATGCGCTGCAGGGTCTTCAACTGGGTGATATCACGATGGCTCGCGAGATACCCTGCTACGGTGCCCTGAGGCCCAGGTACAGCGGCGATCTGCACCAGTGCGTCGTAGTGTGTTCCGTTCTGACGCCGCAGCACCATCTCGCCGTTCCAAGGTTGACCGGTCGTGACCGTGTGACGCATGCCCTCGCCTATTTCATCTACGACGTGAGGGGCGGCGACCAAAGTCTGAATAGACCGGCCCTGTATCTCCGGGGCCTGGTATCCTGTGAGCGTCTCGAATGTTGGGTTCACGTACTCAACCGACATATCAGGACCGACCAGCGCGATGGCGTCGCCGGTGGTTTCAAGAATCGCCGAGGTCTTGTCGCGCTCCGCCAGCAATTCCGCTGTTCGTGCCGCTATCTGGGACTCGAGACTGGCATTGAGGTCGCGCAGGGCCAGTTCCGCCTCCTTACGTGCAGTGATGTTGAGGAGCGTGCCGGCAACGCGTTGAGGTAGCTCCTGTTCGTTAGTCGCCAGTATGCGGCCGCGGGCCATGATCCAGAGCCACTCGCCGCCCTGGGTTCGCATACGCTGCTCGCTCGCGAAGATGGGGGCACTTCCGCCGAGGTGAGAGCGTATCGCCTGATCGACCCCGGGCCGGTCGTCCGGGTGGATCATATCCCACCATTCACCAGCCGTACGGGGTACATCCGCCAGCGAATAGCCCAGCATGGTTGCAGCCTGCGGGCTACACGATAGGGCATTGGACTGAACATCCCATTCCCAGACCCCCAGGCTAGCGCCCTCCAGCGCAAGGCTCAGTCGCTCCTGGCTATCACGTAGGGCATTCTCAGCCCTAAGTCGCTCCTCGAGTTCGGTCTGGAGTGCCTCGTAGAGCTGGGCATTGCCCATAGCGACCCCCAGTTGCCCAGCAAGTAGCTCCAGAATGCGGGCATCGTCGGCGCCGAGCGCACCGCTCTCCTTCTGCTGGACGTCAATCACGCCTATGACTTCGCCACGCACCCGAAGGGGCACGCACAGCTCGGCCCGGGTCGCGATGCGGTCCGGGTAGTGGTTGACGTAGCGCTGGTCCTTGCTGACGTCATCGACAGTCACGGTCTCGCCGTGCCGGAGAGCCCAGCCGACCAGTCCTTCGGTCAGGTCTAGCGTGTGGTCGAATGGGAAGAGCTGCGCCATCACACCTGCCCTCGCAGCCATACGAATCGTGCGGCGGTCGGCGCCGATGACGAGGAGGGCAACGTGGTCGTAGCCGAACGTTGCCTGCGCCAGGGTCACGGCGCGTTGTTGCAGGCTGTGTAGGTCCAGCTCGGCGGTGATCTCCTTGCTGATCTCCCCGAGGAGGGCCAGTTGTGCGGCGCGACGCTCGAAGGCGGCGAGCGTGTTATGCCGCCCGGTCACATCGCGGAAGATCCCAAGCGTTCCACTCAGCGCTCCATCGGGTCCTTGCTGGGGCACCGCTGTCACAAGAATGTAACGCCGCTCACCGTTGGGCCGCCGGATCGTCAGCTCGTAGGACGACTGTTCACCCTCACGACGCAGGCGGGTCTCCCGTCGAATGATCTCGAAATCGTCGGGATCGGTGAACTCCGCAAGCGTATGCCCAACCAGACAACCTTCTGGCACGCCGAAGATCGTGTGTGCCGCAGGGTTGGCAAACGTGAAAGCCTCATTCTCCGGTGAGACGATGCCGATTCCTTCGCCAAGGTGCTCCACGAGTGTTCGGTAGAGCCGCTCGCGCTCCTGGAGCGCTGTCTCCGCACGAACCCATTCCGTCACATCGTGGCCGATGGCGAGGGTGCCCGCCGGCGCTCCTTCGTGCGTCACCAGCCTCTCGTGATTCCACGCAATCAAGTGTTGCTGGTCATCGTGCCCGGTAATCGGGTTGATATAGCCTTGCGGAATCGTCTGGTCTGTCAGCCCCTCCAAACTGTCTCGCAGGAGCGTCCGATGGGGCTCGGGTACGAAACGATTGAACCAGTGCTCACCGATGACCTCGTCCTGGCGGAGGCCGATCAATCTCTCCGTGGCCGGGTTGATCCGCATGACCCGGCACTGTGGATCCATTATCAGGATGATGACCTGTGCCGTGTTCACCAGGCTCTCCGCGAAGTCACGCCGCTCGTCCAGCTCGGCGAGGGCGCGCTCGTAGCTGCCGAAGAGCCTGCGCATCTTGCGAGTGATTGCCACGGAGAGGACCAGCCAGACCGCTGCCAGGCCCAGCACGATGACGGAGGGGCTACTACCCCTGATGAGTTCGATCAGAACGTGTGTGGCGATGGTCAGGCCATACGCAGCGAGGTAGATGCCAACATCGTAGTAGATGGCGGCCACGATTGCCGGGAAAATGAGTAAGTAGAGTAGATCCGACCTGAGGGTACCGGTAAGCACCAGGATCGTCGAACCAGCGAGAGTCAGGCAGAGAAGCACCATATAGAGCCACGCCGGCATAGGCTGCCGCAGTGCCTCGGCGTAGGGGTTGTTATCCGGATCGTCAGCGGCCGTGGTCACGAGCGTCGATCTCCGATCCAGAGCGATCGCGTAGAGCCATCAAGCACATATCGACACGCTATCTACCACAACAGCAGTGGACCTGGCATCATCAGTCTCAATGCGCGGCCTGCGGGAGCGGCGAGCACTGGGGCTGCACGTCCCTTGGCTGCCTATGTCGCAAGCGTGAAGCTGACGCCGACTTCCGTCACGATCGGCCAACACTCCAGCGCCCAACCAGCAACGGGCAGCGAGGGGGCCGATGGGTGCGAGCCCCCTCGCCGGTGGCTCATCGTAACGCAGCGCCTAGCTAGTAGGCCACGTCGACATGGCGACGGGTGAGGGCCGACTCCAAGATCGCTGCTGCCACGCAGTCAGCACGGTAGCCGTCCTCAAATGTCGCCCCTATTGGCGCGACATCTTTGTCGTTCACGATGCAGTCAAGGAGATGCGTCAACTCGTGAACGAACGTATGCTCCCATCCGATCATGTGGCCCTGAGGCCACCAGTTGGACCACCAAGGGTGGTAGGGTTCGCTTACAAGCACGTTGCTGAAGCCCTGGGCTTCCTTGGGCTCCTGGCCCACCCAGAAGACATTCAGCTCGTTCAACCGCTCCAGCTCGAACTTGAGCGTGCCCTTCTCGCCGTTGATCTCGAGCACCTGGTGATTCTTGCGCCCGGCAGCAAACCGCGTGGCCTCCAGCGTGCCGATCGCTCCGTTGGCGAAGGCTACCGTGGAGACAAAGGCGTCGTCGACATCCACGGTACCTATCGTGCCGTCGTCGTTGGGCCGCTCGGTGACGAACGTTCGCGTCATGGCTGCCACGGTACTGATATCGCCCACCAGATAGCGCGCGAGGTCGATGATGTGTGTACCCAGGTCCCCCAGCGCGCCACTGCCGGCCGTCTCCTTCTTGAGCCGCCAGATCATGCCCATGTTGTAGTGGGGCATAATCCACTCCTGGAGGTAGTGCGCCCGGAAGTGGTAGATGCGGCCCAGTTGCCCGCTCTCGATGAGCTGGCGCGCGAGACGAATCGCCGGGACGAATCGGTAGTTGAAGGCGACCATGTGCTTCACGCCTGCCTTGGTGACGGCGTCCAACATAGCTTTCGACTCTTCGGGCGTTCGGCCCAGCGGCTTCTCGCAGATGATGTGCTTGCCGGCTTCCGCTGCGGCGATAGAGGGCTCGCTGTGCGCGTCATTTGGCGCGCCATTGTCGAGGACGTGCACGTCGTCGTCGGCGAGCATCTCGTGCCAGTCCGTGTAGTAGCGCTTATAGCCGTACCGCTGTGCCGCAGCGGCTACAGCGTCGGCGCTACGACCGCAGATTGCTGTGAGTTCAGGCACTGCGGGCGGTGGATACATCATGTAGGGGAGCTTCTTGAGCGCGTTAGTGTGTGCCTTTCCCATGAAGGCATAGCCCAGCATCCCGAACCCAACCCTGGGTGCCTCGTGCTCGGCTCTCGCGCCTGCCATCGTAGTGAAACCGCCGCCTTCTGTCATTGTGTCCTCCCTGTGTCTATGGGGTCTTCTGCGAGTGCAGAGATATCGCCGGTCGTGGCCTACTGGCTGCTGAATGCAGCATCGAAAGCCACTGCCGATGGAGCGAAGTCTTGTCGGCGGATCATGGCCAAGGCCTCGGGCGCCCCATACTCGCGATCCATGCCGCTGTCCTCCCACTCGATGGAGAGAGGCCCTGCATAGCCCATGCGGTTGAGTGCCCGGATGATGGGATCCCACTTCACATCACCGCGGCCTGGCGACACAAAGTCCCACCCGCGCCGCGAATCGCCGAAATCGAGGTGTGAGGACAGAATGCTGCTGCGCCCGTCAAGCTGCAGCCGTGAGTCTTTCACGTGCACGTGGTAGATTCGATCCGGGAACGCGTTAATGAACTCAACCGGATCAACAAACTGGTGGATCAGGTGGCTCGGATCGAAGTTGAAGCCGAAGCTCCGATGTCCTCCCAAGGCCTTGAGTGCCCGCTCGGCGGTGACGATGTCATAGGCGATCTCGGTGGGATGGACTTCCAGCGCGTAGCGGATACCAAGGGACTGGTAGACCTCGAGAATCGGCAGCCAACGATCGGCGAAGTCCTTGTATCCGGCGTCGATGTAGGCCTGGGTGGTCGGGGGGAAGAAGTAAAAGGCGCCCCAAACAGAGCTTCCCGTGAAGCCGTTGACGACGTCGACGCCGAACAACTTGGCAGCCCGTGCGGTGTTCTTGACCTCCTCGGCGGCGCGCTGTCGCACGCCCTCGGGATCGCCATCGCCCCAGATGCGCGGAGGCAGAACGCCCTTGTGGCGCTCGTCGATGTTGTCGCACACGCACTGGCCAACGAGGTGTGTGCTGATCGCGAAGGACTTCAGGCCATACTTGTCCAGGATGTCCCGGCGACCGCCAACGTAGGCGTCGTCGGCCAGGGCTTTGTCGACCTCAAAATGGTCGCCCCAGCAGGCAAGCTCGAGGCCGTCGAAGCCCCACGCGCTGGCCTTGGCAGCCACGTCCTCAAGCGTAAGATCCGCCCACTGCCCGGTGAAGAGAGTCACAGGTCGTGCCATAGCTACAGCTCCTTTCTGTGGTGTCTACATAAGGGTGCGTCGGTGCAGAGTGTACTAAGAAATGTCTCAGCGTGCAAATGCTGGCGCCGGCCCCGGACAACGATCTGTGGCGAGCGTCGCAGGAGGTCGCCCGGGCGCGCCACGCTCCGGTCCGGGTGCGTGTTGGCCTTGGCGTGCGCGAAGCCATGATCAGATATGTATGGCAGTGATAGGCGTCACGGAAGATGACGCGCACATTGCGAGGAATCGCCGCCATGTCGCGGCGACTGGCTACACCGTGGCGGAGTTCGCCAAGGCCTATTCGCCGCCAGTCAGGCTTACGCCCATCCTGCTAGGCAGTATCTAGCGTCGGGACGGGTTGGGCTCAGACGGGAACGGGTTGCCGGCGCCAGGTCAGTAGGTCGCGAATGGTCTCGCCAAGAGGGCGGGGCTCAAACCCCAGTTCCTCACGTGCTTTGGCGGAGCTGAACAGCGCGTTCTCGCGGAGCGTGCTCAGAGAGTAGGGGGTGAAGCGTGGTGTGGTTCGAACCCAGCGGTAGACGTGCTGCATCATCGCTGCGAAGCCCATCGCCATCCGCCAAGGCAGCATCAGATGGTGCGAACGAACCTGGGCGGTCTCCTGCACTAGGGTCTTGGCTTCGACGAGCGTGGCGTAGGTGCCGGAGAGTATGTACACCTCGCCACAGCGCCCATGCAGGCACGCTTGCTGCAATCCATGAGCCACGTCGCGCACATCCACGAAGTCATAGGCTCCGGGCACCAGGATATGCAGCTTGCGCCTGGCGAAGTTGAGGAGCGCCTGTCCGAGCAGCGAGCCCCGGTAGTCATAGGGGCCGATGATGGCGGTGGGGCACGCGACGACGGCATCAAGCCCCTCTTGACATGCCTCGAGCACAGCGACGGTACCCAACGCCTTGGTCTGATCGTACGTTCCCGCTGCGTTGGCCGTGGCCAAGGGCGCTGTCTCGTTGACCACGGTGCCTTCGGGCATCCGCTGAAATGCGTGAATAGAACTCACGTGAACGAGGCGCCGGACACCGGCCTTCTGTGCGGCCGCAGCGACATTCCGCACGCCCTCGACATTCACGCGGCGCATCAGCGCCTCCGCACCCGGTACAATGGAAATGATCCCTGCGAGGTGATAGACCGTGTCGACACCCTCCATCGCCCGGTCAAGCGAGGGGGGATCGAGCACGTTTCCCCCGACCCGTTCTACGGCGAGCCCTTCGAGCGCCATGCAATCATCGCCCGGCAAGACCATCGTGCGAACCGACTCTCCCGCCAGTAGCAGTTCCCGCACCAGCACATTTCCGACGTGTCCAGTTGCACCAGTAACCAGAATCATCCTCCACCCCCGATGCCACTCATAAGAATTCTGACACTCTCTTCGGCTAGTGCTCCCCAGTCGGTGCCCTCAGGGTCGAGCAAGCCCTGGAAAAACAGGCCGCTCGCTATTGCCAGCACGACACGGGATACCACAGCCGAATCCAAGCCGCGCAGACTGCCTTCGCCAATGCCATCTTGAATAAGGCCTTCAAAGAAAGATTGGAACGCTCGATACAGGGTAAGGACTGTCTGCCGAATGGCCTCGTTGCGACTAGCTTGGGTCCAAAACTCAAGAATGAGGGTCACTCGTGGGCTCTGTGAGGCAAGAACATCGCGGAATCTGTGTGACAACTCCTGTAGGCGATCGGACGCACTGCCAGCGCCGGGGAACGCCGGACCGAGGGCTTGTTCCAGTTCGGACAGCCAAGCCGCGACCAGGGCCATGAAGATCGCCTGTTTGCTCTCAAAGTGGTAGTAGAACGCCCCTTTGCTCACACCTGCCCGTCTGCATATCTCGGCAACGCCGGTGGCGTCATAGCCGCGCTCTGAGAAAGCTTGGGTAGCCGCCTCCATGAGCGCTGCACGGGTTTCTTCACGCCGTTGCTCGTTGCGCACCTGCTCCCTCCGTATCTACAAACCGACCGGTTGGTATGTTTCATGATAGTCTAGTCAATGGGAATGTCAAGCGTGTCTGTGCGAACGGACCACCAACTGCAGCGCAGAGACCGGGGTCGCCTGATGTTTGAGTCGCTCTTCATTGACCAACGGTAGGGTTGTGCTACATTACCCGCCGTACGAGGCTGCCCAGTTTCTCCAGGAGGACACCCCTATGTCGATAACCGATGTGTACGAGCGCATCCGCTTTCGTGGGCGACCGCGCCCCAATCGGGAGGCCGTGGTGGTGCGCGGAAAGGCGCGCTTTACGGTGTTGACACCGCGCCTGCTGCGCCTTGAATGGTCGGAGCGGAGGGAGTTCGAGGATCGCTCGACCTATGCCTTTCCCTCACGCTACACCGAGGTAGCGCCCACGTTCGAGGTAACCGAGGAGGACGGCTGGGTACGACTGGACACCGGGGCGCTCGAACTCCGCTACGCGCAAGAGCGTGGCCCGTTCGCGCCCGATAGCCTGACAATCGCTTACGAACTCAATGATGAAGTTCATGTGTGGAGACCCGGCACGCCCGACGTGAACAATCTGAAGGGCACGCGACGGACCCTCGACCGCTGTGCAGGCGACGCTAGCCTGGAGCCAGGATTGATCTCGCGTGCGGGTTGGGCGCTCTTCGACGACACCAAGAACGTGATCTACGACGATGAGGGGTGGGTGGGACCTCGTCCTGACGCAGCCTTGCAGGATTGGTACTTCTTTGGATACGGTCACGATTACGTCGGGGCGCTTCGGGACTATCGGGTTTTCGGCGGCGAATCGCCCCTGATTCCGCGGTTTGTTCTTGGTGCCTGGTGGTCACGTTACTGGGCGTATAGCGAACAGGATCTGCGCGACCTTGTCGGGCAGTTCGAGGAGCACAATGTGCCTCTGGACGTGCTAGTGATCGACATGGACTGGCACACGCCGCACGCCTGGACGGGCTACACCTGGAACCGGTCACTCTTTCCAGATCCACCTGCTTTCCTGCAGTGGGTGCACGATAAGGGATTGCGGGTAACGCTCAACCTCCATCCCGCACAGGGTGTGCAAGCCTTTGAAGATGCATATCCTGCCTTTGCACGGGCATTGGGCGCCAACCATGCGGCGGGAGATCCGGTCCCCTTCCGCATCGCGGATAAGCAGTTCGTGAAGCACTATTTCGAGCTGCTGCACCATCCTATGGAAGACGAAGGTGTGGACTTCTGGTGGATGGATTGGCAGCAAGGGGAGATCTCCGAGGTGAAAGGGCTCGATCCGTTGCCCTGGATCAACCATCTTCACTTTAGTGACAGCCGCCGCCGGGGAGTGCGCCCGATGCTCTATAGCCGGTGGGGCGGATTGGGGAACCACCGGTACTACGTAGGATTCTCAGGCGACACTTACGTGACGTGGGAGAGCCTTCAGTTCCAGCCCTATATGACTGCAACTGCATCGAACGTGTTGTATGGATGGTGGAGCCACGATATTGGAGGACATATGGGGGGCGCCACGGAGCCTGAACTCTACGCGCGTTGGGTGCAGTTCGGCGCACTCAGCCCTGTCTTGCGACTCCACTCGACGAAGGATCCTCGCGGAGAGCGACGCCCTTGGGCGTTTCCTGAGCGTGTATTCAAGGCGGCGCGGGCAGCGTTTCGCCTGCGCTATCAGCTTGTTCCCTATCTCTATACGATGGCACGCACGGCAACCGATACTGGCTTATCGCTGTGCCGGCCTATGTACTACGAACACCCGGAAACCGCCGACGCCTATGCTGCCCGCTATCAGTATCGGCTGGGCGACCAGATGATCGCGGCTCCGATTGTATTCCCTGCCGATCCGGCGACAGGTTTGGCGGTCACGGATGTCTGGTTGCCGGAGGGCACGTGGATCGCCTACGACACCCTCGAGACTTTCAGCGGTGACCGCTGGGTGCGCATGCTGGGGGACCTCGACCGGATCCCGTTGTTGGTGAAGGCGGGAGGTGTAGTGCCTGTGGCGGGGCGCTTTCAGCGGCGCCCGCCGCCCGCGTTGACCTCTGGAACGACCGATGCGCAACCCCAGGATAGGCTGGTGTTGGAAGTCTTTCCCGGTGAAGGCGCGCTGCGCGTCTATCGCGACGACGGCGTGACCGAAAACTACCGCGCGGGGAAGTGCGAGTGGGTTCCGGTGCGGACGTCGCAAGCTGACGACGGGAGCGCGTGGAACGTGACAGTCGGTCCGGTGGAAGGCCACTGTGACTCACTGCCTGACCTTCTTGGCTACGAGGTGCGCATGGTTGGCTCCCACGCGCCTGAGCGTGTGCTCGTCGATGGTGAGTCAGCGACGTATCGCTATGATGCGAGCCGCGCGACGACCATCGTGCCGCTCGGCATGGCTCCGAAGGGAGCCTCGGTTGTGATCTCTGCATGCCGATCAGGCGGAATCGTCGCGCTCGGCGCAGCCCGCAACGAGGCACTTGCGGCGGTCGATCTGGCGCGGCTCTTCGGCAAGGAGACCTGGGACGGTAAGGCCAATCTCGACACCGTGGAGGCTCGCGCGCGCGAGGCTGCATCAGACGTCGCGTACCTGAACGCGGTGGCACGCGCCGGCGGCCCATTCTTCCGCGTCATGGAGTTCGTGACGCCCGATGAAGCGAGCCAGCAACTCGGCAGAGTCGTCATTGCCGGGCCAGCGGACGGTTCCACGATGGACATCGTGGTGGAGTTCACACTGGAGCGTGAGGGCCAATACAGGACTCACCGCGTAGCAAGGAAGGGGATTGCCGGAAGCGCTGTTATCGACACTCCATTTGCGTTTGACGGCTCGGTAGCGCGGCAAGTGTGGCACGCTGATGTACGGCTGGAATGGGGAGGGCACACGATATCCGGCTCCTATGCCAGCCGCGCGCTGTTCCCCGGCATCTATCGGTGGCACGCGCGTCTATACGACGGGGCTGTTGAGGCGGTCGATGTGCAGGGCGTCACTACAGCGACCGCAGGGGCAACGTATCCGCCGCAATACAGCGAGTTCGTCCACGATCCTGCACAGACGCGCAACCTTAACGAAGCGCTGGTGCTCAGATTTTGGGAACAAGCTGCGGACCGCTTCAGCACGTTCGGGAGCCCCGCCGCCTATGTCGTAACCTCGGTCGAGTGTCCCAGCGACAGGGACGCGGTGCTCGAGCTTGCGGCCACAGATGGCTGCGAAGTCCACGTGAACAGTGTCCCCGCGGAGTTGCTTGATGATCAAGCCTGCCCCGACGCTCACATCCTCTTCCGTCCACCACGCCGCACTGTGCCGGTCCGCCTGCACAAGGGCAAGAACTCGCTGGTGATACACACCTGTCCGCCGCCGGATGAACCCCATGCGTGGTATCTGGGTGCCCGGTTCCTGACGCCGGATGGCGTGGACATCGGCGACTTGACGTTCGGCTAGAAGACAACAGTCCTTTCGATCACGAGCACAGGTCCGGGATCCGGGCCGAAATGACAAGACAGGAGAGAACGATGGCAGACCGGACGAAGGCGGTGTTGGTGGGTTGTGGGGGCATTAGCCGTGCGTGGCTGACAACGCTCAGGGAACTCGGCGATGTACACCTCGCGGGACTCGTCGATCTGAATGAGGCGGCTGCGAAGGCCCGGGCTGAGGAGTTCGATCTCGGTGACGTTCTGGTAACGACGGCTCTGGATGAGGCCCTGGATCGCGTTCGGCCGGACATCGTCTTCGACTGTACGGTACCTGAGGCGCACCACGCCGTCACCCTGGCTGCGTTGCGGCACGGATGCCATGTCTTGGGAGAGAAGCCCCTGGCAGACACGCTTGACCATGCTCGTGAGATGATCGCGGCGGCTCAGAGCGCGAACCGTGTCTACGCGGTGATGCAGAACCGGCGCTATGACCCCAACATCAGGCGCCTCAAAGCATATCTGGACTCGGGAGCGTTGGGTAGGATCACCACGGTTAACAGTGATTTCTACATCGGGGCGCACTTCGGCGGGTTTCGTGACCACATGAAGCACGTGTTGCTGGTCGACATGGCGATCCACACCTTCGATGCCGCGCGGCTGCTGATGGGGGCCGACGCGACAGAGGTCTACTGCAAGGAGTGGAACCCTCCAGGTTCGTGGTACGACCACGACGCCTCCGCGGTGGCGATATACGAGATGACCCATGACATCGTATACACCTACCGGGGGAGTTGGTGTGCGGAGGGGCTCAATACTACGTGGGAGAGCTCGTGGCGCATCATTGGTGAGCGTGGGACCGTGACATGGAACGGCAGCGATGGGTTCTCGACGCAGGTCACCGCGCAGACCGGTGGGTTCTTCTCCACCTGGGAGGATGTGACAGTGCCGGCATTTGACGACCCCCGCAAGACGGGTGGGCACGCCGGTTGCATTCGGGAGTTCGTGCGTTGCGTGCGGATGGGTTGCGTTCCCGAGACGGTCTGTACCGACAACGTTCAGAGTTTGGCGATGGTCTTCGGTGCTGTGGCGAGTGCGGAGTCGGGTCAACGCGTCGAGATCGCTGTGTAGACCGCCAGCCATAGCCCAGTCCGCTGAGCACTGCGCCGCCCGGCCTCATCTGCCGGGCGGCGCAGTGCTTCGCAGGCGACCGGCGGCTTGTGTCGGCGCCATTTGTGGATACACTCTCGTTATTCCGCAGTCATTTTCAGTCTGGAGGGAATCATGTCATCCATCGCGATTATAACGGACACTGATGCGAGCCTGCCGAATGAGGTGGCTCGCGAACACGGCATACTGCAGGTGCCGATCAACATCCATTTCGGAGCCCAAACCTATCAGACCGGCGTGGATATCGATGATCGAGCGCTCTTCGAGCGTGTCGACCGTGATAGAGCCCTGCCGACGACATCGGCGCCCACACCCGGGCAATTTGCCGCAGCGTATCGCGCAGCCGCAGAGAGAGGGTGCGAAGCCATCGTGTGTTTCTGTGTCAGCAGCGCGATCAGCGCGACGTACACGGCCGCAGAGCACGCCAAGGCACTCGTGCCCGAGTGCGATGTCACCGTGGTTGACTCGTGCAGCATCTCGATGGGGCAGGGGTACATGGCCCTGGAAGCGGTTAAGGCTGCGGGAGCAGGCGCAGGGGTTGATGAGATCATCGCGCGAGCCGAGGCCGTGCGTGAGCGGACTTACCTCTATGCAGCTTTGGATACCCTCAAGTATCTCGCGATGAGCGGGCGGGTGGGGCACCTTGCCGCCGGCATGGCTTCGCTCCTGGCCATCAAACCTGTCCTCACCTTGCGCGATGGCAAACTAGAGATGCTGGAGAAGGTGCGCACGTTGAGGAAGGCATGGCACCGGGTTATTGACCTGACTGTCGAGAGCCTTGACGGGCGGCCGGCGGAGCAACTGGCAATCCTACACGTAAACGCTGTCGATGCGGCTCACGACTTCGCCGCGCACCTGTGCGAGGTCATCGCTTGTGCGCAGCCGCCGATGTTCGCTGACTTCAGCGCTGGGCTGTCTGTGCACACCGGCCCGGGTATGGTGGGCGTGGTAGCCGTCGCTGCCGGGGGTTAGGTCCTGCGGCAGCGCGAAGCAGCTTGCCGATCTGGCGGCTCGCGGTAAGCTGCCATTTGCTGTGGGGTGACGCCCCGCCGACGGGGTGACGCCCCGCGGACGGGGGTCACGCGCCAGAGCCGTCGTCAAAGTGTCGGAGACGATGTGTCTGCCCAACATCGCGGGCTATCCATCCGGCAGCGTGTCACATTTTATCCGGGTCGGGGCTTCACAATAGGGGGTTTGTGACCATGGGGTTGCGTCTTTACGATACATACACACGGAGCACGCGGGATTTCGAGCCGTTGCGGCCTCCTGAGGTCGGGCTTTACTGCTGCGGGCCGACGGTCTACGATTACGCGCACATCGGCAATCTTCGCACATACATCTTTGAGGATGTACTGCGGCGTGTACTGGCGCTGAATGGCTATGAGGTCAAGCACGTCGTGAATATCACTGACGTGGGCCATCTGCTATCGGATGGCGATGTCGGTGAGGACAAGGTTGAGCGCAGCGCCAGGCTCTCTGGAATGTCAGCCTATGAGCTGGCCGAGCACTACACGGAAGCGTTCCAGGTCGATCTCGAGCGCCTCAATATCCTTGAGCCGACAATCTGGTGCCGTGCGACCGATCACATTGAAGAGCAGGTCGAGACGGTGAAGTGCATAGAGGAACGAGGGTATACCTATCGTACGTCTGACGGGATCTACTTCGACACCTCCAAACTGGACGACTATGGTTTCCTGGCACGGCTGGACGTCGAGGGGTTACAGGCAGGCGCGCGTGTCCGCCTGGGCGAAAAACGCAATCCTACGGACTTCGCGCTCTGGAAGTTTAGCCCAGAGGACGAGCGACGCCAGATGGAGTGGGACAGCCCGTGGGGTACCGGTTTCCCGGGATGGCACATCGAGTGTTCTGCAATGTCGGCGAAGTATCTGGGGCCGTACTTCGACATTCACTGTGGCGGTGAGGACCACATCAACGTCCACCACACCAACGAGATCGCACAGACCGAGGCGTGCTACGGCACGCGGTTAGCGAACTTCTGGCTGCACGGCTACTTTCTACAGCTAGACACCGGCAGGATGGGGAAGTCGGTCGGGAACTTCATCCGGTTGCAGGACCTGGTGGATCGCGGGTATGACCCACTGGCGTACCGCTACTTGTGCCTCGGGGCACACTACCGCTCGCGCTTGACGTTCTCCTGGGAAGCTCTGGATGGTGCGGTCACGGCGCTGGACCGGCTCCGGGAGATCGTCTATGGGTGGGGGCCTCCCGGCCAGGTTGACGAGGGTTGGATGGACCAATTTGCCCAGCAAGCGAATGACGATCTTAATATGCCACGCGCCCTGGCCGTGGCATGGGATCTCACGAAAGCCGACCTACCTGACGCCGACAAGACAGCAACGATGCGGGCGTTTGATGCGGTGCTGGGCCTCGCGCTTGGTGAGTGGGCTCCAGAAGAGGTGCCAGAGGGGATCAAGGAGCTGGCGCAGAGGCGTCAGGAAGCCCGCGCGGCGAGGCAGTGGTCCGAGGCCGACGCGCTCCGTGATCGGATTGCCGAGGCGGGCTACGAGGTTCGAGACACGCCACAGGGGCCGGTGCTGCGCAAACTCGGTTGAGCCTCTGGATGTCGACGCCGCTTGCCCGAGCGGTGCAACCTCGGGCGCGTGGGCTCCGTATGCATATGCAGATTCCTGCACAGTAAGGAGAGACAGATGAAGAGCCACGTTGTCGACTACACGATCTATGGTGACGACATGCAATTCGTCGAGGTGGAGCTCGATCCCGGGGAGACCGTCATTGCCGAAGCGGGCGTGTTGATGTACATGGAGTCGGGGATCGGCTACGAGTCTAAGATGGGCGATGGCTCGAAGCCCCAGTCAGGGTTCCTGGACTCACTGGTTAACGTGGGCAAACGTGTTCTGACCGGCGAGTCGCTGTTCATGACGCACTTCACGAACAACGCCAGCCCTGGCAAGCGGCACGTTGCCTTTGCCGCACCGTACCCCGGAAAGATCACGGCGATCGACCTGGATGAGACCGGGGGCGACCTAATCTGCCAGAAGGACGCCTTCCTCGCGGCTGCGTTGGGGACCGAGATCACGATCACGTTCAATAAACGGCTCGGCGCAGGCTTCTTTGGCGGGGAGGGCTTCATCCTTCAGAGGCTGCGCGGTGATGGCATGGTGTTTCTGCACGCGGGCGGGACAGTCGTCGAGAGACGGCTGAACAACGATCGGCTCATGGTCGATACGGGCTGCATCGTGGCATTCGAGAGCCAGATCGACTACGACATCCAGCGAGCGGGGAATCTCAAGTCGATGCTGTTCGGCGGTGAGGGTCTATTCCTCGCCACCTT
Organism: Anaerolineae bacterium; assembly: GCA_034676805.1. Taxonomy (GTDB): domain Bacteria; phylum Chloroflexota; class Anaerolineae; order B4-G1; family SLSP01; genus PWVB01. The sequence goes on from JAXDDO010000068.1 coordinate 35,817, forward strand.
GCAGGGGAGCGGTCGGGTTTGGCTGCAGTCGCTGCCCTTCTCGAGATTGGCTGACCGAATAATCCAATCGGCCCCGTCTGCCGGCGGGCAGTCACGCGACGAGGGATCGGCGATCCGCGGTCTGACCCGGCTGATGGGACAGTGACGCTGCGTATCCGGCATAGTGCAAGACCTCCAGAGGCCGCTCTGGAGGTCTTCTTGTTAGGGGTGCGAAAGTAGAGTATAATAGTGTCATTAAAATAGAGTAAATGGGCCATGCTGTGCAGACGAGGAGGGGATGGGACTATGCGGAAGGGATCGACGCGAACATTGCTGCTCATTGTGGCATTGTCCCTGTGGCTTGTGTCATGCGCGCCATCTGAGGGGAATTCGGTAACGGGTGCAGGCGGCTCGGTGGGGGCCGCTGAAGTCTCGGCTGCGAGCGGCGCGTCAGCGGCGCTGCCCGCGGAGGTCGACGTCCACAGGGTCGCTGAACTCAACGCTCAAGGCGAGATTGCCGTGATCGATGTGCGCGAAGACTGGGAGTACGCGCAGGGCCACATCGAGGGGGCACAACTGATTCCATTGGGCGCACTGGCGAGCCGTGTCGATGAAGTCCCCACAGATCTACCGGTGGTGGTTGTGTGTCGCAGCGGAAACCGTAGCGCACAGGCTTATCGTCTGTTGCGTGATAGCGGTTTCGAGAACGTCTCGAACATGACCGGCGGTATGCTGGCCTGGGAAGCGGCGGGCCTCGATGTGGCGCGGTAGGGATACCGCATCGCCGTACGCGTTGGGTACGCAGTTGCACAGCCGTGGGGGAGATGATGAGCGTCATCTTCCCCACAATCATTGTCAACCCGTTGGCGCGGTGGCGGGCTCCATTGCCTCGTCGTGGTCAGGAAGGCGATCCTCCGCTTCACGAACGGCGGGAAACAGGTAGCTCGTGGCGCCTACCAGAGCGATCAGCAGTCCGCCGATAGCCATCTGAAGTCCCATACCTGCGCCCGGCCCAACGCCGAAGAGCTGGCCCAAGAACGAGTCACCCAGCGTGCCTGAGGTGAAGGCGGGTTCGAATACGTTGTCCGCAAGGGGACCCGCGGCAAGCCGACCTATCGGGCTCACCAGCCACGCGATGAGGCGCCTCGTAGCAAAAACGCGGCCCTGCACGTCGGGCGAGACCTTTGCCTGCCATATCGCCTGATTACTGGCGTTGATCAGCGGTGATAGTGCCATCGTGACGAAGCCGATCGTCAGCCACGGGCCCAAGGATCGCGCGATGCCCATCGCGGCGGTACTCACTCCTATCATCAGCCATCCAAGCAGAACGCCGTGGACGCGGCGCTTGAAGCCACCCCAGGCGCCTATGATCAGTCCGCTGACGATGCCCCCGATTGCACTCGCCGTCTGAATGCTCCCGAAGACCAGTTCATTGCTGCTCGTGCGGGCCAAGATCATTGGATCGTGGATTGAAAAGGCCAACGAGTGGATGAAATTGGCAGTGAGAAAGACAAGCTGCAGGCCAAGCAGGCTGGGGCGCGCCAGAATGTAGCGCAATCCGTACATAGCCTGGTACCAGAACCCTCCTTGCGCCTCACGCCCGGCCACGGAGACTTCGGGCTGAGGGATGTGCACGAAAAGCAGCGAGCCAATGGCGAACCCCGCGCTTATCAGGTCGAGCGCCAGCAAGGCCACGAGACCAGGGGCGCCGCTGGCTCGCGTTGCTAGCTGGGGGAGGTTACGCGTTACCCATAAGCCCAGTGGGCCCAGTAGCGCACCAGCGATCATCGGCGCGAAGACGGCGGAAGAATTGCCTGCCATATCAAGCATCGCGTTGGCCCGAGTGTAGTGCCTTTTCTCCAGCATCGTCGAGATCGCGGCCGAGTACGCGGGCCACTGAAATCCCGAGAACGTGCCTGTCAGAAAGGCCGTGATGTAGAGGTGCCACACCTGCAAGTTGCCACTCATGAACAGGATCAGGACAAGCAGGGTGTTGACGGCCGCCGCGAGGTCACTCAGCATCATCATCAGCTTACGGTTGGCCCGGTCGACCATCACGCCGACCAGGGGAGTGAACGCCACCATGGGAGCGAAGAAGAAAAAGCCGATCAGTGTCATCGGCGTGGCCTTGCCGCCGCTGGCGTCAAAGACCCACAACCGCAGGCCGAACTGGCTGACTGCACTACCCAGTAGGGAGAGGATCTGGCCGATCCAGATGATGGTGAAAGCTGTCATTCCTGTGGGACGATGAGCCTTGGTGTTCACCCGATTTCTCCGCGCGAGCCGGTTAAGGCATTGACACGACCAGGGTGTGGCCGCTCCTGCCAATGGTCCTATTGTAGGTCCGACCTTGATAACGTCAAGGTGTCGATTGGATATCCTTAAGGTTGAGTGGAGAAACATTTGGGTGCGGGGGCACGCCCGTCGAGCTGACAGTTGACCGGCAGACTCCACGGCCTACAATACGGTAGGTATCCGTGTGCAGCGGCCACCTGTTGGCCGGTGCATTGTCAATGAAAAGGAGGTGCCAAGATGGACGAGACCAAGAGTGATGCGTCACGCTCTTCAGCGGAGGCCTGGCAGGAAGTCGGCAAGCGACTAGAGGACTTGGGAAACAGTCTTGCCTCAGCGCTGCGTGGCGCTTGGGATGACGAAGCGAACCAACAGGCGCTACGGGAGATGGAGGCGGGTCTCAAGTCGGTGGCGAGGGCGGTTGCAGACACGGTGGATCAGACCGCTGCGTCTCCAGAAGGCCAGCGCCTTCGGGAAGACGCCGAGCGCGCTGCGGAATCGGCGCGCAGGGCAGGCGAGAAGGCGGCGGACGAGGCGCGACCGCAGATACTGGCTGCGCTGCAGACTCTTCGAGAAGGCCTGCAGGCAGCTATTGACCAACTTCGGAGCAAGCGCCCCGACGATCAAGGTGAGTAGCGCTGGGACGATGGAGCGGAAGCACACGGCGTTCACCAAGCGACTGCTGTCTACATCTCTGTGGAGGGTCAATGACAAAGCACCCGGAAAGGGATCTGTCGCAATATATAGAGCGCGGGATTGAGGACGCCACGAGGCTCTGCGCTCAGCCAACGATTGCAGCGCAGGGGCTTGGCATCGAGGAGACGGCTCGCCTTGTCGAGGGGCTCCTGGTCGATATGGGCTTCGCGACGCAATGGTTGTGCCCCAGCGCGGGGTCGCCCGTCATCTATGGCGAGCTGCAGGGCACAGGTCCGTTCACGCTGTTGCTCTATAACCACTATGACGTGCAGCCCCCAGAGCCATTGGCGCTGTGGGACTCGCCGCCGTTCGAGCCTACCGTGCGTAACGGAAAATTCTATGCCCGTGGCATCTCAGATGACAAGGGCGAGATCGCGGCACGGCTTGCAGCGGTTCGGGCGCTCATGGCCGAGTACGGAACGCTGCCCCTCACCATCAAGTGGATCCTTGAGGGCGAGGAGGAGGTCGGTAGTCCGAACTTCGGCGAGATCGCCGAGCGCTACGGGGCGTTGTTGCAGGCCGACGGTTGCTTGTGGGAGGGTGCTGGCAGATCGCCTTCGGGACGGCCTGAGCTTTGCCTTGGCGTCAAGGGCCTTCTGTACGTTGAACTGCACGCCGACCTCCTGGCGCAGGATGCTCACTCGGGCCTCGCCCCAATCCTGCCGAGCGCAGCATGGCGATTGGTACACGCGTTGGCATCACTGAAGGACAAGGGCGGGTCGATCCTGATCCCCGGCTTTGGCGACGATGTGCGGCCCCCCTCTCTGGGACAGCTTGCGGCTTTGGAGGATGAGCCGGATACTTCCGAGTCGCTCCGAGACCTCTATGGCATCGATGCCTTTGTGGATGGTCTATCCGGCGTGGCGCTTCGCGAACGGGCCGCATTCGGCCCTACGTGCAATATCGCGGGAGTGTGGAGTGGGTATACCGGTGAAGGTGTTAAAACGGTCCTTCCCGCAGAAGCCAGCGCGAAGCTCGACTTTCGATTGGTGCCTGACCAGCGGCCAGCAAGGATTCTGGAATTGCTCCGGAACCATCTCGATGCTGGGGGCTTTGACGATGTGTCTGTAACACAGTTGGGTGCGGCCGGGCCGGTCGTCACGCCGCTCGATGCACCGTTTGTCCAGAAGGTCATGGCAATCACAGAGGCCCACTATGGCGTGCGGCCATCGGTCAGGCCCCTGAGTGGCGGGTCGCTGCCGCTGCTACAGGCACTGGAGGAGCATACCGGGGTGCCTGGGTTGTTCGCACCCGGGCACCCCGGCTACTGGAGAAGTGGCGCGCATGCTCCGAACGAGCACATCCGGCTGGATGACTTCGGCGATGCCGTCCGTTTCCTATCTGTGCTTTTCGCAGACTTAGGCTCGTCGCTGTAATCGCTCAGTCAACGGACGCCGGCGAGATGTTCAACGGACACCTCGCCGGCGCAGGGCTGCGACGCAGTCGGTTCTGAGAACGCGCTAGACCTCGACGAGAGCCCGCGCCTGCCTACGCAATTCGGCTATCTGTTCTTGCGTCCGGCGGATGCGAGCAAAGACGGCTTGCTTGGCCTGAATGCCGTCACTGAGCAGCGAGACGGCGGCCTTGCTCCGGCTCTCGGCGATGCCTGCGTCCACCAGTAGATCCAGGTGCTCGCGCGTGTCTGCATCGACGCGGATGACCATCAGATTCGAGACGTCCTGGGCTGTGCTGACCAGGGCTTTGCCCAGCGTATCAAGTAATCGTACTGCATCGTCGACGACTGCACCAAAGGCCTCTGACAGGCCCGACTTCACCTGACTGTCTTTCTCAACCTCGCGTGCGGTTACCTCGCTCATTTCCTTTGTCTCCTATGGTATCCTGTGGCTGTTCACCGGCTCGCCGGTGATTAGGTGCGATGCTCGTCCCCACGGGTATGATGCCGCGGCACTTCGCCGCCGCATTACCCTCAGGGCACTCGGCTGCTGCTATTCCTCTTCGGTCGTAGGCGCCGCCAGCTTCACATCCGCTCGCAGTTGCTCTCTCAGCTCGGAGATTTGCCGGGTGATGGCGCTGATTTTCTCAAAGAGCGCTTCGTTGGCCCTGATCCCCTCATTGATCAGAAAAGCGGCGCTCTCAGAGCGGCTCTTTGTGATCTCGGCATCCACAAGCATGTCGAGGTGTGCCAGCGCTTCATCGTTGACGCGGACCATCACTACGTTGCCCCGTCCTTGCAGCGCCTCACCCAGGGTCTGGGCGAAGGATTCTGCCTGTTTGAGGGCGTCTTTGATATGGTAGGCCGGCTTGTCCTTCTTGGCCTCGGCTTGAGGCTTGGCCTCGGTGCCTTCACCAGCGTCTGCTGGAACCTGCACTTCGATCTCCACCACGTTCTCTTCTTCCATTACCATCCTCCAGTCCGTCTCAATGATGTGTAATGTACTTACACATTACGTGTAACATTGTAACACGATATCGGTGACGTGTCAATAGGGGAGGCGGATCCAGCTGGGAGGCCTGCACGGGCTCGATCCGCCCGAGAGGTCGGGAGCTACGGCTCGCCAATGGGGTGGCCTGCAGGGCCGAGCATCGCATGCCCACCGCGACGGCGGGGGCCCATGGTGACGGGGAGATCAGGTAATGCTGACCAGCTCGATTCCCTCACCAGTCCCCAGGTTCCTGGAGTAGGCCTTCGCTGTGGCGCTGTTCCAATGCTCGTGGACGCCCAGGCTGGCGGACGGCTGTCCTGTCAGGGTGGGGTCGTACGTGGTGCCGGAAGGGCACTGGGGGCTCAACGCGGCCTCGTGAAGGTAGTTCTCACACGTGGTATGGGGCGGCATGACATCGGGCAGGCGGTTGATGGTCGGTTCGCTGCGGACGAAGTCGAGACCAACGGAGTCAATCGCCACCCCGTCCTGTGAGAGGAACAGGCTAGATGTCCAACGCCCATTGAACGGCGCTGACTCCCAAACACACTCCCCGGTAACGTCGGCGTTCTGGTCGTGTGGTACGTAGAAGCCGTCGAGCATGAAGAGCAACGTGTTCTCTCCAACCCGCGGGTGCGCCATCAGGTCCACTAGCGCGTTGTACGACCCCATCGGACGCTGCTTCCAGCTCCAATCGGGGACGCGCCAGGAGTAATCGTGGGCGGCCACGGTGCCGTGCAAGTTGGCGCCCTGCGGCGCCTGCAGCGTCGGTTGGCCATCCAGGTCGGCACAGATTGTGCCGAAGTGGTTCTTGGCACACAGAGTCACGCCGGCGAGATTGTGTCCGCGCAGAGACGCCAGGTTGATCAGGTAGTCTGCCTCGGCGACACACTTGGGCAGGTAGGTGGGATTGCCCTGGACGTCGAAAGACCAGTAAATCTCGGACTCGAGATCGCGGACGACCTGGTCTCGACCGCTACCGCCGGCAAAGTCGATGAAGCGCAACCCTTCCGTTTCAGGGCCCTGGAATCGGTTGTAGATCGCATCCGGGATGTAGCGTGTTGCATCGTAAAGGGCGATGGCAGCGGGCGGAACGCCCGCGTTTTCGATCAACTGGCGTACCAGGGCCTCAACCAGTTGCGGTGCCGAAAAGGCCCCTTGGCCGCTGTATGCGTGGACGGTGACCACATTTAGGTTGAGCTTGATGGCGATCTTCTGTCCGTGGGTGTAGCCTGCGCTGCCTCTACCGCGACTCGCGTTGAAATGCCGGAAGAGCGCATCCCACGCGGACGCGTCGTCGTTGGCGTCGGCCTGTGCCCTCAGGGCCTGTCTGAACATATCGGCAACGCCGGCTGGATTCAGGTTCTCGTCCGACCACCACGTGCCGGTAGTTCCGTTCCAGCGTGTGACCTCGGGGTTGTAAGCCCAGGTGACGCGCCCGGGTTTGAGGCCGCGGGCGGTTCCCAGAGGCGCGTTGGCAGGCGAGAAGGGGCCTGTAGCCTGCGTCGTCGTCTGCGGCAGCGGCGACGGCACGGGCGTTGTCGCCGGCGACTTGCGACACCTAGTTACCAGGAGCCCCGCTGCCAGCGCACCTGCACGCTGCAAGAAGGTCCGGCGTGAAAGGGTACCTATGGTTGGCCTCGTCTCAACGGGCTTGGACATACGGGCACCTCGATTGTGGTTTGGCTGCTTCGCTATTATAGTCGCGTTAGCCCGCAGGCAAGCCCTGCGCTTCGGCAGGGCCGATCCTGGGGCATATCACTCAGAGACTCTTTTTGAACCGATGGGGAGGAATGGATGAACGGTCAGGAGATGAGGGCTCGTCTTCACGAGGGAGGTAGGGTTTACGGCACGATGGTCTCTGCCAACTCCTCGTGGTGGCCCGGTGCCGTGAAGGGAACAGGGGTGGACTTCGTGTTCATCGACACCGAGCATATTGCCCAGGATCGCGTTGGCATCTCGTGGATGTGCCGCACCTACGCGGCCCTTGGCATCGCACCGGTGGTGCGTGTCCCGTGCCCTGATCCGTACCAGGCCTGCATGGTCTACGACGCCGGGGCCGCGGGCATCATTGCACCATACATCGAGACCCCCGAGCAGGTGAAACAGTTGGTGGGGGCGGCCCGCTACAGGCCCCTGAAGGGCGAGCGGCTGCAGCGCATTCTGCACCAGGAGGAGGTTGCTGAACCGGCGCTGGCTGCCTATCTCGAGGAGCGCAACGCGCGCCAGGTACTGATCGCGAACATTGAGAGCGTGCCGGCGCTGCATGCGCTCGACGACATCCTGGATGTCGAAGGTCTCGATGCCGTGCTTGTCGGCCCACATGACCTTACAACCAGCCTCGGCATTCCGGAGGACTATCGTCATCCCCGGTACGTGGAAGCGGTCGACACCATCATCCAGAAGGCTCGCGCCAGGGGTGTCGGCGCCGGCATTCACGCGACTTATCCCCACGCGCTCGAGCACGAGATCCGATGGGCGGAGATGGGCATGAACCTTATCGTGCACTTGGCCGACATCATCGCATTCCGCAACACGATGCAGCGTGACCTTGACTTGCTCAAGGCGGCGCTCGGTGACACAGGCGGCCCCGGGGATGCCAAGCCGATCAATGTCTAGTCTGGGATCCGCTGCGGGTCGATGGGGCAGGTACCGTATTCCCTGACTATCTCGCTTACGCGTTCGACGCGCTCGAACCTTGTTTCCGCCATCACGTTATCAGCTACGCCCAGGATGAATGCGTGCCCGGGCGCAACCGTGCGGAAGAGGTTGCGCATGTAGGCCTCGAAGGCAGAGTCGGTCACCGGGTCGCATAAGATGGCCGACGGGATGCCTCCCCAGATGATCACCTGATCGTCGAATGCCTGGCGAGCCTCTTCGAGCGTAACGGGGACCATAGGCGATGTGACGAAGCACTCCGCCATATCGAAACCAGATTCCTTGATGAGCTCCAGGAGGCTACTGGTGTCCGCATCTGCGTGACAAACGAGTGTCTTGC
>JAXDDO010000070.1:0-17852 GCA_034676805.1 Anaerolineae bacterium
AGTACCCTAGCTCCTCCAGCCACGTCTGGTTGTAGAACAACACCTCCATCGACCGGTTCGGCGGGAATCCCAACCGCTGGCTGCCAAACGCCGGGTGCACGCCCGCTGCCAGGAACCCTTGATAGAAATCCTCACGCTCCTCCGCGCCCAGCCCCCAGGCCTCATCATAGAAGTAGGGGTTGATGTCGGCCAGCCCATCGGCCAGCGCGTAGAACGCCTGGTCGTTCTGATAGCCCACCACCAGCCCGGGCAGCTCACCCGTCTGAATGCCCGCGTTCACCTTGTCGCGGATATCGTCATAGCCGCCCTGGTACGTCGCCTCCACCGTGATGCCACACTCGTTCGTGGCGTTGAACTCTGCCACCATCGCGTTCAGCGGCTCTTCACGCACGCCACTGTGGTTGTGCCACCATACCACGGTCTGCCCTCGCGGATCCACCCCGGCCAGCGGACCGGAAGTTGCAGGGGCACAAACCTCCGCCTCCGTGACTTCCTCCGTCTCCTCCGGCGCTGTCGCCTGTGTGGCTGCCGGTGCCGTCGTCGGTGCGGGGGTCTCCGTCGCGCAGCCGGCGATCAGAGGCAGCAGCAACGCCGCCATAATCAAGATCGCGATCCTGACTTTCGTCTTCGTAAGCATACTTTCTCCTCCTGGAACAGAATCTATCTATGCGCGGAACTGTCACGCGATGCAACACTCTATCACTACTTCTGGATTTCGCTCCCGCCTAGCACCTCCTTTCGGTGGATTTGAGCTAGCGTGCAGATCGTTACCCTTTCAGACCCGACGTTGCAATGCCTTCAGTGAACTGCTTCTGAGCGAAGAGATACATCACCACAATGGGCGCAATTGTGATCACAGCGCCCGCCATCTGCAGGTGAACGTATGATCCGGCTTCGTCAAGGAAGTGCTGAAGCCCGGCTGAAATCGGTCGCCACTCATCAGAGTTGGTCACCAGCATCGGCCACGCCAGCGCGTTCCAGGATCCCACAAACCCGAAGATCAGGACCGTGGTCAGGGCCGCCCGGGAATTCGGCAGCACGATCTGAGCCAAATAGCGCAGGTGGCCCGCACCATCGATCTGCGCCGAGTCCCACAGCTCCTCCGGTATCTGGCTGAAAAACTGACGCAAGAGAAAGATGTTGAAAGCGCTCGCCATAAAGGGCACCGTCAGAGCGGGCCAGTTGTTCACCCAGGGGAAAGGGCCGATTCGGCCTAACCAGGTAACCGTGATGAAGTTCGGCACCCAGGTCACAGCCTCCGGAAGCATCAGTGTGGTCAGCAAGAGCGAGAACAACGCATCTTTGCCAGGAAACCGCATGCTGGCGAATGCATATGCCGCCAGCGTACAGAACACCACTTGCCCCACCAGAGTAATCGCCGTGATCTGCACACTGTTAAAGAAGTACTCCGAGAACCTGCCGCCGACCCATGCCTCACTGTAATTCTGCCACTGGATCTCCGCAGGTATCAACGTGCGGCTCGTCGCCTCGCCGAGGGTCATGAAGGAGGTGGTGATCATTGAGACGAACGGAAACACGGCAATGAGGATACCGAGGGTAAGGATCACGTATGACACGATGATCCACAGGTCCACATGTCGTGGCTGACCGGCGTTCACGTCTCTCGAACGGGACAACAGGGCTGCAGCACCGCTCTTGCTAACCATAGAACACCTTCTCCTCCGCGATGCGGTTGTTGATGAAGGTCAGCACCAAGATCAAGCCCATCAGGACAAGCGCCAGTGCAGATGCGTATCCATAGCGTGTGTTGCGGTTGAATTCCATGAAGATCACGATACTGGCCGTATCCGTCGTCCCGAGTGCGGCGCCACTGCGCAGAACCCACAGGTGGTTGAAGGCCTTGAACGTACCGATGACGGCCACCAGCGTCAGGAAGTAGGTCGTCGGAGACAGCAACGGCAACGTCACATGACGGAACTGCTGCCACCGCCCCGCGCCATCGATAGACGCCGCCTCGTAGAGCGGCGTAGGAATGCTGCCCAAGCCGGCAAGAAAGACAACCGCATTGTAACCTACAAAGCTCCAGATGCCGTAGAGACAGATGACTATCAGAGCGAGGCTGGGGCCCGAGAGCCAGGCTGGGAAGTCCGCGGCCGGAAGCAACATCTCAAAGATGCCCTTGGGCTCATCCAGCCACATCAGGCGATCCACGCCAAAGAGGCTCAGCAAGCTGTTGAGGGGAGCGTTGACTCGACTGGAGAAAATGACCCGGAAAACGCTCGCGGCGGCCACGGGATTGGTCACGTAAGGCAGGAAGTAGATCAAACGGAAGAAGCCCTTGGCCCTTATCTTCTGAAACAACAACACCGCGAGAAACAACCCCAGAGCCAACTCCGCCGGCACCGTGAAGAGCGCGTAATAGACGGTGTTCAGCAGGCCATCCCACCAGTCCCCACTGCCGGCGCGAATCGCAGCGGGAATCTCGGCGATCAGCAGCCACGCTGCCAGCATCATCGCGATTGCGGCGACCACCCACACGACCAGCCCCACGGTCGACTGCCGGTCCCGGATCCCGTGCCAGGTACGCCAGGAGAAGAACAAGCAGACCATTCCCCCCAAGATCAGAGCGATCTCCAGAGCATTCGTCTGGCCGGCGTCGGCCAGCAGCTTGAGCCCGCCTGCGAGGATCGCGCCACCTAGAATCAGCAGCGCCAGCGTCCACCCGGAGAACTTCATCCACTTCGCCAGCAACCAGGCCACAATCAGCGCCAGAATGCCACCACTCATCGCCAGCACCTGTGGCCAGATGGCGATCGTCTCCTCGGCCTCGGCGGCTTCAGCATAGGCGGTCCGGATCTCGTTCAGCGTAAGCCAGCCGAGCGCAATGCCCGAACCGACCATGATGAACACGACGATGAAACGAGTGTAGTAGCCCATGCTGCGCACACCAGGATTCACATAGCGGGAAAACACAAAGGCCAGAGCGGCGCCCGCTAACAGAATCAGGAGCGCTACCGTGCGTGCCGACTGAACCGCAGGCACCTGCCAGGCCTCACGCAGCAATCCCAGAAATAGCTCCTGGCTGCGTGCCTGGCCCTTGACCTTCTCGGCGATAGCCAGAATCTCCGGAAGCAGCAGCACAGAGAAGCGAATGAACTGAAAGACCCCCACAGCCGTCACGAGGGAGGGCAACAGCCACCCCCACGGCCTATCCTCGTGTTCTTGAGCCTCACGATGCGTATCGTAGAGCGACTTGCCTACCAGGTAGCCCAACAGGGCGACCAGCCATAGCCCCATCACATAGGCCAGATTCGCCAAGGCTCGCGTGTAGTTATCAAGGCCCAGATACGGTCCCGGAATGATGCGCCAACGATGCAAACTCACATAGACGGAGAAAAGCAACGGGAAAAGGCCAAATGTGCCGATGATCACAAATGCCGGGAGCACGAAAGCATAGGCAGTCGCGCTTTCGCGTATTCGGCGCCAACGCCTACCTGAAAACAGGCCCCCCAGGAACCGGGGAGATCGCGCGGCCGAATGGGTTTGGGCCATAAGTGTCGCTCCTTTCGCCGACATATCGGCGCCAGCATGATGTCGAGCCCGCCCTCAGCCTACAGGGTCGATCGACCACTCAACCTCAGTAATACCATGATCCCGCCGGGTCGCAACAAACACAGGGCGTCCCGTCTCCACCCCAATAGCCTGCGCAGTCATTCCGTCCAGTGATTGTCTCTCCGGACCGCGGAAGATCTCTCCGGGGAGAACCAGCGCGCTGTCTGAATCCTGTTCGCGCAGTGCAGCCACGATATCCTGGCCCGTCAGCAGACCTGTTACCGTTACCGTCTCGCCGAAATAGCGGTTGGCTACCGGTGTGACCTCAACGAGGACGCCGGTTTCGCGCTCAAAATCCCGCGCGAAGGTTGTCAGCGTCGACGCAAACAGGATGCCGGTCACCCAAGTCTGACGGCGTCCCACCTCGACAAGCGCCGCGGTCAGCGCCTTACGGCTATCCATGAACAGACGCACGGTACCAACGCCGTTCTCGACCATCTCCGGCAACAATCCATCATAGGCGTCGACCTGCGGCACGGCAACGCCAGCGCGCAAGAACCACTCGTCCGAAGGGTAAACAAAGCCCACGCCGAGCTCGTCACGGAGCTGCAATTGCCATGCTTGGAGCTGGCGCAGCACCCGCAGCACCTCTGCATCGGTATAGATCTCAAGACACGGATTGTGCCAGCGCGTCAAACCCACGGGAACCACCGATACATCGCGTACTGCTGGATAGAGCGACGCGAGATCAGCAATCGTTCGATCCAGGTGGATTCCATCGTTTCGGCCGGGGACCAGGACCGCCTGGGTGTGCATCACGATTCCCATCTCCACCAAGCGCCGCAGCTGTGTAACGATGTCACCGGCACGCGGGTTGCGCATCAACCCGACGCGTACGTCAGGCTCCGTCGCATGAACTGAGACATAGAGGGGACTCAAGACCTGTGCCTCGATCCGTTCCCAGTCCGCAGCCTCAAGATTGGTGAGTGTGATGTAGTTCCCGTGAAGGAAGGAGAGGCGGTAGTCGTCATCTCTGACATAGAGCGGGGCCCGCAGGCCGGGCGCCATTTGGCCCACAAAGCAAAAGTCGCAGTTGTTCCGGCAGACACGGGGCTGGCCGTCGAAGATGACATCGGCGAACTCCAGACCCAGTGGTTCCCCATAGCGCCGTCGCACAGTACACGTGCGCTGCCGGCCTGCCCTCTCAAACTCTAGCGTAATCTCAGGCTCTCCGCCGTAGACCTGAACGTCGATTGCATCCCGTAACGGCAGGGCGTTGATGGACAGCAAACAGTCGCCGGCCCTCAAGCCACACCGCGCCGCAGCGCTCTTGTTACCAACACTAACGACAGCTGCAGAACAAGGCGTTACCATCGTAGTCAAACGCCACAAACGACACAATTCTTACCCAGAGTAGGACCACCCATCTCAATCCCAAACACATTCTACCACGGAACCTCGTCAGAGGGCTACCGAGCTATCAACACCGCATCCAGAAAAAGTGAGGTGTCATTCCCATTCTATCGTCGCCGGAGGCTTGCTGCTCACGTCGTAGACAACCCGATTCACGGCTGGCACCTCATTGACAATGCGATTGGCGACCCGCCCCAGCAGCTCATAGGGCAGCCGCGCCCAGTCGGCCGTCATGAAGTCATCGGTTGTGACCGCGCGAAGGGCCACCACGTTCGCATAGGTCCGTCCATCGCCCATGACGCCGACGCTGCGGACAGGTAAGAGCACGGCAAAGGCTTGCGAAGTCTCGCGATAGAGCCCTGCATCCCACAACGCTTCCAAGAAGATCGCATCGGCGGCCTGCAGGATCGCCACGCGCTCCGGCGTCACCTCTCCCAAGATGCGTACAGCCAATCCAGGGCCGGGGAACGGGTGACGCCAAATCAGCTTCTCCGGCAGACCGAGCGCAAGCCCAACGGCCCGCACCTCATCCTTGAACAGGTTACGAAGCGGTTCAATCAAGGCCAAATCCATATCCTCGGGCAGGCCGCCGACATTGTGGTGCGACTTGATCCGTTGGGCCGTCGCACTACCGGCGCTCTCGATGACGTCTGGGTAAATCGTGCCCTGTGCCAGGAAGCGAGCGCTATCGAGTCGACGCGACTCCGCCTCGAACACACGGATGAACTGCTCACCGATGATCCGACGCTTGACCTCTGGGTCGCGGACCCCGGCAAGGGCCGCAAAGAAGCGCTCACGCGCGTCCACCATCACGAGCCGGATACCCAGCGTTTCCCGGAACGTGGCGACGACTTGCTGCGCCTCGTCGCGCCGCAGCAGTCCGGTATCGACGAAGACAGAGGTCAGTTGGTCGCCTACGGCTCTATGCACCAGTGCGGCAACCACGGCGCTGTCCACACCGCCACTCAGGCCCAGAACCACACCTTCCACACCTACCTGACGCCGGGTCTGCTCGATCGAGGCCTCGATGAAGGCATCAGGCGTCCACGTCCCCTCACACCCGCAAATGTCGTAAAGAAACTGCTTCAGGATCTCCTTACCCAGTGGCGTGTGTTGAACCTCGGGGTGGAACTGGGTGCCATAGATGCGCCGAATCGGATCGCCCATCGCAGCAACGATGCTGTTCTCGCTGTGGGCCAAGGCCTGAAAACCAGGCGGCAGGGCCTCAACGCGATCGCCGTGGCTCATCCAAACTGGAAATGACGACGGCATCCCGGCGAAGGGGGGAACGCCGTCATGTGCTGCAAGCCGGACGGTCGCCGGGCCATACTCACGCGCCGTGCCGGGCACGACCTCACCGCCGAGCCGGTGCGCCAAAACCTGCATTCCGTAGCAGATTCCCAACACAGGCACGCCCGCTCCCAACAGGTGCTCGGGCAAGGTCGGCGCCCCGTCATCGTACACGCTATTGGGCCCCCCCGACAGGATCAGACCTGCTGGACGGCAAGCGGCGACCTGATCGGCATCCGCAAACCAGGGGAGGATCTCGGCGTAGACATGCTGCTCACGGACGCGCCTGGCGATCAGTTGTGTGTACTGAGAGCCGTAGTCCAGGACGACGATGCTTTCACGTGGAGGCATCGAGAGCGCGCTCACTCACCGAAGATGATCGTACCGTCTTCGCGCATCTCGTCGATGATGACGAGCGATACAATCGGAACATCAAGGCCCACAAGCGCCGCCCGACCGCCCTCAAAGGACTTCTCAACAAGCGTGCCGATGCCCACGAGCTTGGCCCCGGCGGTCTCGACGATGCGAGCCATTGCGCCAATTGTCTTGCCGGTCGCCAGGAAGTCATCGATGATCAGGACTCGATCCCCGGCATGCAGGAACTCGGGCGAGACCATAAGCGAGACCTCCCCTCCCTTGGTGTGCGAAGGAGCGAACTCGACGAACACAGGATCCTGCATCGTCACAGGCTTGTGCTTACGCGCGTAGACGAGAGGCAGCCCCAGCGCGAAAGCTGTGGCCATAGCGGGAATGATGCCGGAGACCTCGGCGGTAAGCACACGGGTCGGGTGGGCCTCCGCGAAGCGTCTGGCGAACTCTGCCCCTGCCTCCAGCATCAGCGTTGCATCCACCTGGTGGTTGATGACGCTGTCTATCTTGAGGATGCCCTGTCCCAGGTTGCGGCCTTCCTGGCGGATCCGTCGCTTGAGATTCTCCATCTTACTGAGCTACCTCCTTGGGGCACTGCTTGGCGCCTGTATAATAGCACAGATCAACGATTGAGCATACCTCACATGCACCGCGGCGCCTTCGCCAGGCCGGGCTGAGCTGGCCCGGTTGAGAACGCCATGTCACGTTGAAATTCCATCGAAGCGTGATAGCATAACCATGTTCCAACCGTATCCTGGGTCCAGGCACGATCCTGACAAAGGGCGCAGCCGCCGGCTCAGGACTCCCGCCCGCCCGAGACACTGCTACGGAGGTAGATCATGACGACCGAGAGCGAACCCGTTCGGCGCCCGTCGTTCGTACGGCGACTGTGGAATGCCTTCAAGAACTTCGCCATCGTCTTTTCGTTTGTCGTCAATTTCGTGTTGGTAGCGCTGCTGCTGGCCCTTGTGCTGCAGTCAGATGCGATACTGGCGGTCAAGTGCGACGTGGCAGAACCTTTGCTACAGGACCTCGACCAAGCCTTCGCGGCATTGGGTGAGACGACCATCCAGACCACAGTATACATCACCGACACCGTCCCGGTCGTTTTTGGACTCCCTCTCAAAGAGAACACCAACGTTGTCCTAACGCAGCCAGTACCTCTCAGCGTGCCTGCGCAGTTTGCCCTGCCGGGCGGCGGCGGGATGATCAACGGTACGGTCAGTCTGAATCTACCGCAAGGCCAGGTGTTGCCGGTGGCGCTGGCCTTCAACGTCCCGGTGAGCACCACACTGCCCATCGTGATGCAGGTACCCGTGGAGATTCACCTTGCGGAGGCAGGTATGGGTCCGGCCATCGAGCAATTGCGGGCTGTTTTCCGGCCGGTCACGGGTTTCGTTCAGAGTCTTCCCGACACTTCAGAGGAGCTGTTTCGCACCAATGAGTGAGCGTCCCATCTGCAGCTACGAAGGCTCCCGCTACAGCACAGAGTTCTGGACCCAGGCACGCACCTATGAGGATGCCGTAGAACGCATCGCGGTCCGTGCGCTCTTGCCGCCCCGCGGGCAGACGCTTGTCGAGATAGGCGCGGGCTTTGGGCGTTTGGCCGATCTCTATGGTGGCTACGAGACTGTGGTCTTGCTGGACTACGCAGAAACTCAGCTCGCACAGGCTGTAGAACGGCTGGGCCACGACCGGGTAGCGGGTCGCCCGCACTACGTTTTCGTTCAGGCCAACTTCTACCACCTGCCCTTTGTGCCCGGACGGTTCGACACCGTGACCATGATTCGCACCCTACATCACGCTGCCGACGCGGCCGCTGTGCTCCAGGGTATCGCGCATATCCTTGGGCCGAACAGCACCTTGCTCTTGGAGTTCGCCAATAAGCGCAACCTCAAGGCAATTGCCCGTTATCTGTTGCGCCGTCAGCGCTGGTCACCCTTCGACCATGAGCCGGTGGAGTTCGCCGAGCTGAACTACGATTTCCATCCCCATTGGATATGGAATGCCCTGGGGGCCGCAGGGTTGCAGCGCGATGCGGTACGCACAGTCTCGCACTACCGCGTGGAGCTGCTCAAACGCTGGATTCCCACCCCCATTCTGGTGGCATTGGATGCTGTGGCCCAGCCCACCGGCCGGCTGTGGCAGCTCAGCCCCAGCGTCTTCGTGCGTGCGCGGACAGGCCCCAACGGTGTCGCCGCGGCATCCGACGCCTTCTTCAGATGCCCCGCGTGTGGGGCCGCGCTGGGCGCACCGCCCCAGGAAACATTCGTGTGTGATTGTGGCAGGACCTGGGAGAAGAAAGCAGGGATTTACGACTTCCGCTATCCCTGAGCCTGAGGGCCAGCAGACCCCCGCACCCAGGTTCACAGCTCACAGGGACAAGCTTGGCCGCACCATCTATGGAGACCGTCCGATGCAGCTAGTCCGCGAATCACAGCCTGACCCCCAGCGACGCCGTCTGCTCCGGCAGGCGTCGTGGATCACGCTTGCCGGAAACCTGGCGTTGGCAACTGGAAAAGGCGCCGTCGCGTATGTCTCAGGCAGCGTGGCCATCTACGCCGACGCAGCGAACTCGGTCTCCGACCTCGCCTACTCGCTGCTGATGGTGCTGGGGCTGTGGGCAGCCCAGCGCCCGCCCGATCTATCACACCCACAGGGACACAGCCGATTCGAGCCGTTGGCGGGCCTGGTTGTTGCCGCTGCGATGACCCTGGCTGGCTATGAGGCTGCCCGCGTGGCGATCGGGCGCTTCCTGGAAGGTGGCACGGCGGTCGTGCTGGGGTGGCCCACGGCCGCGGTACTGCTTGCCGCGGCGGTCAAAGCGGGCATGTATATCGTCGTCCGCAGAATCGGGCGGCGCGCGGCCAGCTCCACGCTCGACGCCGCAGCCAAGGACAATCTAGCCGACGTACTGACATCCACGACCGCGTTTCTCGGCATCCTCAGTTCGCAGTACATCCACCCCCTGGCCGATGCAGCAGCCGGCGCCCTGGTTGCGGTGTGGATCTTCAGGGCAGCGTTTGGGGTATGGCGCGAGAACCTCGCCTACCTGACCGGCGGTGGCGCCTCGGCTGAGTTACGAGAGCAGATCGCCGAAGCAGCCCAGTCTGTCCACGGCATCGTCCTAGTTCACCAAGTCATCACAGAGCACGTGGGTCCACAACTGGTCGCCGACCTACACGTCAACGTGGATGGCAACATAACCCTGTTCGAAGCCCACGCTATCTCAGACGAGGTGCGCGAACGAGTCGAGGCACTGCAGGGGGTCGAGCGGGCATACGTCCACCTCGAGCCTTGCAAGGTTGTTTCCCCAACGGCCTACGAATGCGAGGGCGGCGCCCCCGTACGCCCCGCTGAAGAGAGCTTCCGCACGCCGCCAAGTACGCTATAATGCACCCTCACTATGAGTTTCGACACGGAAGATCGCAAGCAGCCTGTCACGGGCTCGTTGCTTGACGGCGGTTGGCTGGCGCTCCCCCTGCTTGCGACGCTGGGAGGCGCTTGGGCCTTCGCACGCCCGGCGCTCATGGAGGGCCCGGCCGCCCTGGCAGCGCACGTCGCGCTGGTCGTTGGTGGGTGGCTGCCGTTCTGGCACGCCGTCACGCACACCGACTGGGCCTCGCCACTCGCTCTATGGAAGCGCTGGACCGCGGCCGACACACTGCCCGCCTGGCCTTATGTCCAACCCGATGCGCCAGGCGCGGCCCTGCATGCCCGGCTTGGACAAGCCCACCGGTGGTGGCGTGATGTCGGAGCTACGGAACTGGCACTGCCGCTGCGGCGAGCAGCCCTGGGAGCTTTCGTAAGCTTGCTGCTGGGCCTGGTGCTGGGGCGCTCCGCGCTGCTGCTCACGCTCTGCTTCTTGGCTTGCTCGGAACTGGCAGTTCTGTGGAGCGAAGGCGCGGGCGAGGCCGGCCCAATCTGGACCGGGATCGCGCTAGCGGGGCTGCCATGGGTCCTTGGCGTAAGCCTGGCTGGTGAGTTAGCGGCTATCGCGGCCCTGTCGGGCCTTGCTCTGTCGCTGGTCATAGGGTTCTACGCCCGCCGTTCCTCGGCGGCCGTTCTAGGCCCTATCGTCGGCGGCGCCTTCCTCGTTTGGCAGGAGCATCCCGCAGCAGCCGGCTGGTTGCTGCTTTTGGCGCTGCCGGGATTGATGGTGCTGACCCGGCCAACCGATAGTGCCAGTTATCGCCGGGCTACCGGTCCCTGGGTTCTGGGTATGGTCGCCGTGATGGCGGCGGTGCTTTAGGATGGGCTGGGTTCTCGGGATCGTCGCCGTCGTCTTGGTTGCCGCCTTTCTTTACTGGCAGCTGATCATTGCCGAGGGCGCCTACTTTGGGCGGAGCATCGTTGCGCTGCTCTACGATGTCTCAGCGCACGTCTATGATCGCATCAAGGGCTATCAGACAGGCTACGAGCAGTGGTTTCTCGCACGACCTCTCACCAATGCGCTCTTCTCTTTTCCCAACGCGCTCGTCCTTGACGTGGCTACTGGGACCTCGCGGCTTGCACGCACGCTCTTCCGCGAAGTTGGCTTCCGGGGAAGCATCGTAGGACTCGATTTGTCGCGCAAGATGCTCGAGCAAGCCGTTGCGAAGACCAAGACCTGGTCGGATCGGATCGCGCTCCTTTGGGGCGACGCGATGGAACTCCCCTTCGAGGCCGATACCTTTGAGGCCGTTGTATGCCTGGAGGCGCTGGAGTTCATGCCCGATCCCGACCAGGTGATCGCCGAGATGATACGGGTGCTGCGCCCGGGGGGGCTCTTCCTGACCACAAATCGCATTGGCAAAGACGCTCGCTTGCTTCCCGGACGCACCTACACACAGAGCGATTTCGAAGCAAAGCTCCAGGCGCTCTCGCTCGAGATGGTCCAGACGCGGCCCTGGCAGGAGGACTACGATCTGGTCTGGGCGCTCAAGCCCGGTGTTTGCGGGCCCCTCCCACCGCGCCAGACCGATGCCGTGCTGCGATGCCCCCTGTGTGGCACTTCATTGGTCCGCCAGGAAGGTGGTCTCTGCTGCGATCGCGGTCACGTCGTGCCCATCGCCAGTGACGGCATCATCGAGATCGTCAAGGCCCACGTCACACCAGATCGAGTCACAAGCGGGGCATAGCGCACCCCATCCACAGACAGACGACACAGACGGGCCCCGGCTTCTCCCGGGGCCCGCTGTGTTTGGCGGTTTCCTCGCGCCAAGCGGGGCCAGCGACCTGACCCCCTAGCGGCGCCTCATCCTGGGAAGCTGTGACATCGTCTTGCGAATCTCGCCGAGCAGCTGGTTGGCCTTGGCCTGCTTGGCTGCCACCAGGGCTCGGTTCAGGTACGACTTCGCCTTGGGGCGGTTGCCGTGTTGTGCGTACAGGATCGCGAGGTTGCGCAGTGTCCTGGCTTCACCCTCCTGATCCCCCACGGACTGCCGCAGTTCGAGCGCCTCATCATAGATCGCGATCGCTTGCGGCCAGTCTCCCATCCCGTCATGCGCTGCCGCGACATTGTTGAGGACAACCGCTTCCTCGCCGCGGTCTCCCACCTGCTGATACAACGCGCGGGATTCGGAGGCGAAGGTCATCGCCTGCTCCCACTCTTCCAGCGCCAGATAGACGCTGGCGATGTTGTTCAACCCTTCAGCCTTGCCCGCCGTATCCCCTGCGGCCTCCGCCAGGGCGATGGCTTCCTGGTATTTGGCAACGGCCGGCTCCCATTCTCCCTTAGCCAGATGCGCGCGGGCGGCTGCCTGCAGGTCCACAATCTGCTGGGTGTAAGCCTCGGATGTCGCATCGACCTGATTTTGCTGCGACTCGCCAGCCACGGGCTGCCGCCCGGCGTCCACTTCGGGTACTTCCGTCGTCTCGTCCATACTCATCCTCACTTCCCGCCTTGTAAGGCTCTATCGGATGCGCTCCAGTGTCCTCTGGATCGCGTCACGGCGCGTCAACAACCACTGCAACATTCGGTAATTGGCATCCGCCAGGTCTAGTTGCTCGTGCCCGGCGAAGTAGCTCACAAATAACAGCTGAATCGACAACTGGACATGCCAGATATGCGCCAACTCCGCCGGCTGCAGCGGCTGCGTATCACGATATCCCGCCACCAGGGCCTCCAAGAGAGCCACCCAATCCTCACGGCGTTGGGAATCCTCTTCAGCGGCGCTCAACATCGCAGTAGAGCAATAGGCCAGGTCAAAGATACGGATCCCCCAGGTCGCAATCTCGAAGTCTATGAAGCCCGAAACCTCGTTTCGCTCGAAAAGCATATTACCTGGATGGCAGTCACGATGAATCAACTGCTGAGGCAGCCTTGCATACTGCGGCAGCAACTCGTTCTCGAGAACGCCGAAAGTCGCATCGAGCACAGTTGGGTCGACTGCAGTGCTGCGCGACGCGTGTGCGTAGACAGCGGACCTGACACCCCCCAGGAGCTGCAACGGCAGGCTCATGATGGGTAGGCCGGCAACCGGCGTGATATCGAGCAGGCCGCGATGCAGTTGCGCAATCGCGCGTCCGAAGGCGCGCGCCCGATGCTCGGCCCCAGGAGCATAGTGCGCGTGGAGCGCTGCGCCTGGCAGGTAGCGATAGAGCGCATAGCGTATGCCGGCCTCGGGCGCACAGAGAGCCCCCGCGGTCGTTGGGATAGGCGGTGCCACCGGAAGGCCCCTGTCGGCCAACTGACCCAGCAGCCAGCCCTCAAGAGCGACGTCGGCCTCTGCAGGCTTGTGCTTGAGCACATACCTGCGCCCATCCGGAACCACGACCAACCAAGCGGAGGCCGTGCCCTCGGCGACGGGCACCTGCTTGGTCTGACAATCCAGACCCCAGAAGGCAAGCACGTCGTGAGGCATCATCGACCACGGTGCATCGGGCACGCACCCGCCCCTACGTACGACGGCGCTTGCGCGTCGACAGCCGCTTGAGCACGAAGACGACCACGACAGCCGCAGCCATCAAGCCCGAGACAATCCTCACCCCCAAGTGCTGGAAGTTCGGACCGATCAGTTGAGCATGGACGGTCCCCAGCAGGAATGCCACGTAGTTGAGCCAGTGAATCGTCTTCCAGCTCTTGCCGATGCTCGCGCGGAACAGCGCCGTGAGCGCGGTCACAGCGATCAGCCAGAATGCAGGCCGTCCCGCGAGGCTGAGAAACAGGTTGAAGGGCGTGAACACCGGGACGAATGTCCGTACCGTGCCAGCGCGCCACGCCACACTGGTAGCATGGACAGCAAGCGCAACTAACGCCGTGACAGAGACTACATGGTGAACCTTGGGAAAGGGACGTCCGAAAAAGCGCGTGAGCTCTCGCATGTAGTTCGACGAGAGCGTCGCCAGAAATACGGCCAGATACCCCATCAGCGCGCCGACACGGATCACGCCATCGATGGGCGCATTGAGACTGTCCAAAGCAACCACCCCAATGATCAGTGCCAGGGCGATGACACCGCTGACTATGAAGACCCACGTGTTCTTAGGCTGTACCCTCGGCATTTCGACCTCCCAGGTTTGATGGACAATGATAGGTCAGTCCCCCTCGGACCACCACTTCGAGGATGGATCAATCACGCTCTCCCTTGGCCTTTGGCTTCTTCCGCGCACTGCCCTGCACCTGTTTCTGCCAGGTGTACAACTGCGTCAACGCATCCAAAGGCGTCAAGCTGTTGACGTCCAGCTGCCGCAACGCCTCGATCACCGGATGCTCCTTCGCGATCAACATCGGCTGAAAAGCCTCGGGTTCCGACTCGCTAACGCCAGGGCGGAACTCCCCGCTCTCCAATGAGGCCAGCAGACTCTCTGCACGGTGCACTACGGGCGCCGGAATGCCGGCCAAGCGCGCGACGTGAATGCCATAAGAACGATCCGCCCCGCCAGGCACAACCTTGTGGAGAAACACGACGTCATGTCCCTCCTCGACAACCTCGAGATTGAAGTTGCGGATATGAGGCAGGTGTTCGTCCATCTCGATGAGCTCGTGGTAGTGGGTCGCAAACAGCGTCCGTGCCCGACGTTCCGGATGGTTGTGGAGGTATTCGACCACGGCCCAAGCAATCGCCATGCCATCATAGGTGCTGGTGCCACGCCCGACCTCATCCAGGATCAACAGACTGCGCGGTGTCGCGTGGTTGAGGATATTGGCGGTCTCTACCATCTCGACCATAAAGGTTGACTGGCCAGCAGCCAGCTCATCCGACGCGCCGATCCGCGTAAAGATGCGGTCCACGATCCCGATCACCGCCTCATCTGCCGGCACAAAGCTGCCGATCTGCGCCATCAACACGATCAGTGCCGTCTGTCGCAGAAAGACGGACTTGCCGGCCATGTTTGGCCCCGTCACGATGTGGATACGGCTCTCGTCGTCCATGAGCAGGTCGTTCGGCACAAACGGCTCGTGCTGGGCCTGCTCTACGACCGGATGGCGCCCGCCAATGATGCGCAGAACGGTGCTCTCTTCGAAGGTCGGACGGATGTAGTGGTTGCGCACGGCTATCTCTGCCAATGCAGCCGCCACATCGATGCGCGCCAGGGCGCGCGCGGTCGCCAGCAAGTCGGTAGTATGCGCGGCTATGCGCTGGCAGATCTCGGTGAAGAGCCGCAACTCGAGCTCAGCGATCCGCTCTTCGGCGTTCAGCACGATATTCTCGTACTCTTTTAGCTCAGGCGTGATGTAGCGTTCGGAGTTGACCAACGTCTGCTTGCGGATGTAGTCGCCGGGCACAGACTCAGCATTGGCTTTGGTCACCTCGATGTAGTAACCGAAGACCTTGTTGTACCCCACCTTCAGGCTCTTGATCCCGGTTCGTTCGCGCTCCTTCTGCTCCAGGCTGGCGATCCAGGTTCGCGCATCCTTGCTGGCCAGGAGAATGCCGTCGAGCTCGGACGAGAATCCACGCCGGATCACCCCGCCGCCCGTAGCCTGGGCGGGCGGGTCGTCGACGATCGCCTCAACAATCAGATCGCGGACCTCCGGAACCGGCGCGAGCCCCTCCCGCAAGGAGAGCAACCCGGCGGACTCCAACAACGCTGCCAGATCAGGCACGGCCTCGAGCGCCGTCCGAATCCCCACGAGGTCCCGCGGCGTCGTACGACCTGCCAGAACGCGAGTGCTCATGCGCTCCAGGTCGGGCACGCGCCTCAGACGTTCACGGGTCTTGGTGCGCGCCAGGCCATCACTGTAGAAGCCCGCAACTTCGTCGAGGCGTCCCTCAAGCGTGGGTATATCGAGGATAGGCTGCGCCAGGCGGGTCAGCAGCAACCGGCCCCCCATCGGCGTCACCGTCCCGTCGAGAATGCCCAGCAGCGAACCGTGCTTCTCACGGCGCAGTGTCTCAGTGATCTCCAGGTTACGCCACGTCGAAGCGTCGATCGTCATAAAGCCATCGATCGCGTAGGTGTGCAGCCCCGTGATCTGCGGAAGCAGCCCCTGCTGCGTCTCTTCCAGATAGCTGAGCGCGGCCCCCGCCGCGCGAATGGCCAATGGTTTCCCCTCGCAACCAAACCCCTGCAGCGTGCGCACACCGAAGTGTTCCAGCAGCTTCTGCCGGGCGGTGGTCTCCTCGAAGCGATAGCCCGGCCAGGAGGTCACCTGAATCGCCAGAAGCCTGGCCAGTGCCTCCTCGGGGCCGACAGCGCGCTCCTCGCCGTCACGCTCCCTCCAGGAGCCCGCTTTGGGGATGAGTACCTCGCGCACGTGCAACCGCGCAAGCTCCTGGCGGACAGCGCCAACGATATCCCTGCCGTTGCTGTCGGCCAGTTGCGTAGTTGCGAACTCACCGGTTGAGATATCCGCATAGGCAACGCCGGCGCGCTCCCCATCGATCACCACAGCAGCCAGATAGTTGGGGCGCTTCTCATCAAGCATGGCTGGCTCGATGACCGTACCTGCCGTGACAACGCGTTCTACACGCCGCTCCATCGGGCCCTGTCCCGTCGGCTCGCCGACCTGCTCCGCAATCGCGACACGATAGCCCCTCTCAATGAGCCGCGCGATATACCCCTCGACGGCGTGGTGTGGCACACCAGCCATAGGCACGCGCGCGTCACGCGAGATAGGGCGCGAGGTAAGCGTCAGGTCGAGCTCTCGCGAAACCAATTCGGCGTCGCTATCGAAGGTTTCGTAGAAGTCGCCGAGTCGGAAGAACAGGATGGTATCGGGATACTTGGCCTTCAGCTCCAGATACTGCTGGCGCAGGGGTGTAGTGTCATTCGTACTCATAGGGTGATTATAACGGTGGACCGCCGGCGTAACAAGATCCACACATGGAAATCATCCTATCACGAGCCTCCATCGTATCAACGCAGGCGCGATCCTGCCTGGTTCAGCCGTGGCTGGCGCTCCCAGGCCGGCATGGCATTTCAGTTGACACCGCTGCTCTTGACCGTAAAATCGCGGTGATGCGATGTGCCGACGCTGGGTTGCTCACGTCGCACGCTGACAATGGTAAACGACGACGAAGGGCACGGGGAACGGGCTGCGCTGCGGGGCAACCCTTCATTTGTGTGGCGCGCTGGACAGGAACGCCGCCTGGCGATGGTGCGCCAGGCAGTTGCGCTTGAAGGGCGCCGGGTGCTGGACATCGGCTGCGGCATAGGCATGTACACCGCGGCCTTTGCTCGCTACACCCCTCACGTTGTCGGCATTGAGGTGGAGTTGAGCCGTGCCATCTCCGCACACACACACGTGCCCAGGATCGCACAAGCGGTTGGGGAGGGCCTGCCCTTCCAGAGCAACGTCTTCGACGTCGTCTTCTCCCACGAGGTCCTGGAGCACGTCCGTGATGACCGTGTCTGTGCCGCCGAGATGGTACGCGTGACGCGCCCGGGCGGTCACATCGCGGTCTTCGTCCCGAACCGGCTCTATGCGTTTGAAACACACGGTATCTATTGGCGCGGTCGCTATCACTTCGGCAACGTTCCCTTGGTCAACTGGCTGCCCAATCCGCTTCGCAATCGATTGGCCCCACACGTGCGCGCCTACACGGCCCGTGCCCTGCGCCGGCTGTTTGATGACCTGCCTGTGCGGACGCTCGTCCACACTCAGATCTTCCCGGGGTTTGACAACATTGTGGCCCGCAAGCCCGGATTCGGCCGGCTGCTGCAGCGCACCACCTACACGCTGGAGCGTACTCCCCTGCGCCAAATGGGACTTTCCCATCTCCTGATCCTACAAGTCACCGCCTAGCACGGGAACACCAACGGAGGACATCTCACGATGGAAGGGCTAGGCTTCGATGACCGGGGCCGCAACGGCGCGCCCTACAGGGTGCTCGTGGCTG
>JAXDDO010000009.1:0-55148 GCA_034676805.1 Anaerolineae bacterium
AGTTCGAGCCCGGCAACCTCTGAGATCCGACAACAGGAGTCGAGCAAGAAAAGCACAATCGCCCGATCGCGTCTTGGTTGCTCGGTATGCGTGGCGGCCGCCAGGAGCGCCAACACATTGTCGATGGTCAGCACTTGCACAACCCGCTTAGGTTCCTTGGGCATCGGTACGGGATCAACTATGTTGGCATCGACAAGCCCGATATCGGGATCTGTGAGCCATGACCAAAACGCAGACAGCAAAGCATAGTGTCGTTTGACGGTGCTTGCCGCCAACCCACGCCCGCGCTGGTGATCCAAGTAGGCTATGACGTGCTCGGGCTCAAACTCGCCCACGTCACGCGGGGCTTCCGTCGCCGCCCATCGTGCAAACTGCCGGAACAATACCGAGTCGGTTTTGATCGTTTCTGCCGATGCTGCGCCCGTTTTGAAGAGTAGGTATCCGTCGATCGCGTCTTGTAGATCCATCGCTTTTGGCCTCCACAGAGGGGAGAGGGAGCCGCCGCGATAGGGGGAAACTTAACATCGGTGTAGCGCCCAAAAACAAAGCCCACTCTCGCGAGTGGGCCTTATTTGGGCTCTACACAGTGTTTCAGCGCACAGTGTAGTGTACAAAGTCGGGGCGGACGGATTTGAACCGTCGGCCTCTACAACCCCATTGTAGCGCCCTAGCCAAGCTGGGCCACGCCCCGTATAGCGTCGCTGATTATACAACAAACCCCACGTTTTGGCAAGGCGCTAGATATCCACCTCAAAGGCATCGCCATTCAGCACCCGCTCCAAAGCGCCATCCGGACCACAAGGGGCGTCGCCAAGACGGTACGACAGATACCTGTACACATCCCGCGCAACCGCCGTCAGAATGGGTGCCAGGATCAGGCCGGGGAGGCCAGCAACCTCGGTGCCTACGACCAGCATCACCATCATGACCACAGGGTGCAGGCCCACGCTGCGCCCCAAGATACGCGGCACAATGACTGAGTTTTCCAGATTCTGAACCAAGTTGACCGCGACGGCGGTCAGGAGTGCCCACAGCGGACCGCGCCCCAACGCCACCAGGATCGCGGGGATCGCGGCCAGCGTCGGGCCGATATTGGGCACAATCTCCAGCAGTCCGGCGAGCACGCCCAGGAGCAGCGCGTAGTCCAACCCCAGCACGGTAAGCACGATCGTCTGCAGGATGCCCACGATGACCATCAAGGCAAGCTCCCCTCGCAAGTAGGCGCCTACGGTTCGATCCAGCATGGTCACCATGCTACCGATGTCGTCACGCACAGCCCCGGGCAGAGCCTTGTAGATCGAGGTGCGGATCTGGTCGAAGTCACGTAACAGGAAGAACGTCCAGAACGGCACGATTGTGATACCGAGCACGATACTTGTCGTATAGGATATGGCAGTGAAGGTGCCCTGTACGGCTTGCTCCAGGACGTTTGTGACAAACGCACTCAGATTGCTTAATGTCTCGTCAATCTGCTGGCGCACCCGGTCAGGCAGGAGCTCATACTGGGCAAAGGCGTCCTCCGCCCACTGCGACACCCGGTCCCAGATGACCTCGCGTTGGTCCCACAGTTGCTGGCCTTCCCGTACCACGATGGGCACGACCAGGGCGATGAACCCGGCAATCAGCGCAACGAGCAACAGATAGCTGATGAGTATTCCGATCGCTCGGGCCGCACGGCGCAGAAACCGCAGGTGCAGGCGGTCCGCCACCCACTCGACGCCCCGCTGGACTGCAGACACGATCGGCGCCAGGACATAGGCCAGAACCAGTCCGATGAGATACAGCCCCAATACGGATCGTGCCGCCCAGAGCGTCAGAAAGACGACCGCTACGGCCAGCGCGAACAGGACAATGCGTTTCCGTCGCTGCACTGGGATACGTTGCCAGAACTCAAACGCGCCGCTCACCCTACCCCTCCCACACCCTTGTAGGCGTAGCCTAATCCTCGTCCAGCCGGAGAAGCGCCAGGAAGGCCTCTTGTGGGATGATCACGTTCCCTAGCTGCTTCATACGCTTCTTGCCTGCCTTCTGCTTCTCCAACAGCTTGCGCTTGCGCGTCACATCACCACCGTAGCACTTGGCAAGTACGTCCTTGCGCAGCGCTTTGACGTTCACGCGCGCCAGGATCTTGCCCCCGACCGCGGCCTGGATAGGCACTTCGAACAGCTGCCGCGGGATTGCATCCTTCATCTTGCGAATGAGAAGCGACCCTTTGTCGTAGGCGCTGTCACGATGAACGATAATCGCCAGTGCATCGACCGGCTCCATGTTC
Organism: Anaerolineae bacterium; assembly: GCA_034676805.1. Lineage (GTDB taxonomy): Bacteria > Chloroflexota > Anaerolineae > B4-G1 > SLSP01 > PWVB01. The sequence goes on from JAXDDO010000009.1 coordinate 2,273, forward strand.
ACCAGAATATCAACCTTCACCAGGTCGTCGGCACGATATTCGAGAAAAGCGTAATCCATCGAGGCGTATCCCCGCGTGGCCGACTTGATCCGGTCGTGGAGATCGATAACCATCTCGGCGAGCGGGACCTCAAACGTGAGGAGCACCCGTCGCGGATCCAGCGTTTCGGTCAACACGAAGGTCCCTCGCTTACGCCGCATGATGTCCATCAGCACGCCGATGTAGTCCGTCGGCGCGATGACCTGTACCGTCATCCAGGGCTCCCGCACCTCGGCGATCTCGGCGGGATCTGGTAGATCTGCTGGGCGGTGAATCTCAATCTCCTCACCGCTGGTCAGAAGCACCTGGTAGGCCACGCTCGGGGCTGTCACGACCAGGTCCTGTCCGTACTCCCGTTCGAGCCGCTCCTGCACGATCACCATATGAAACAGCCCCAAGAAGCCACAACGGAACCCGAACTGGAGCGCCTGGGAAGTCTCGGGTTCATACGTGAGCGCGGCGTCGTTGAGCTGCAGCTTGGCGAGCGCGTCCCGGAGGTTCTCGTAGTCATCCGCCTCCGACGGATAAAGGCTGGCGAACACCATGGGCTTGGCTGGTTGGTACCCCGGCAGCGGCACGGCCACCGGACGACGGGCCTCCGTCACCGTGTCGCCGACTCGAGCGTCGCGAACGGTCTTCAGCCCGGTGGCGATATATCCTACCTCTCCTGCCGACAGGCGCGTCACCGGCGTCATATCGGGCCGGAACACCCCAACCTCAACCGGCTGAGTGCGCGTCCCGGTGGCCATCATCAGCAACTCGGTCGTACGGTCCAGGCTGCCCTCGTAAACACGCACATACGCCACCACGCCCTTATATGGGTCGTAGTGCGAGTCAAAGACCAGGGCCTGCAGGGATTCCCCTGCGTCCCCGGCAGCGGGCGGCGGCACCCGCGCGACAACCGCTTCGAGGACGGACGTGATGTTTGTCCCCTCCTTGGCCGACACGGCGATCACGTCAGATTCCGGCACGCCGAGTAGTTCGGCTATCTCGTGCGTGACTCGCGCCGTCTCCGCCGTCGCCAGGTCGATCTTGTTGACCACTGGCACGATCTCGAGGTCGTGCTCCAAGGCCAGATAGAGGTTGGCCAACGTCTGGGCCTCAATGCCCTGGGTCGCGTCCACCACCAGCAACGCACCCTCGCACGCCGCCAGCGCCCGGCTCACTTCGTAGCCGAAATCCACGTGCCCCGGCGTGTCGATGAGGTTCAGCTCATAAAGCTCCCCATCAGATGCGGTCCACGCCATCTGCACCGCCGACGCCTTGATGGTGACCCCCTTCTCCTGTTCCAGGTCCATACTGTCCAGAACCTGAGCTTGGCCGCCCGCAAACTTGCGCGACTCCACCGTTCCCGTCACCTCGAGAAGGCGATCGGCCAGCGTTGACTTCCCATGGTCGATATGTGCTATGATGCTGAAATTACGAATATGATCCAGGTCCAAGATCCCACCTATACAATCTATACGAGATTCCGTGTCTCAGATCTCTATTCCCAAGCGAGCGCGCACACAGTTAGCGGGCATCGGCTAACCACCTCGTCGACGTGCGGCTTCTGCCAGCGCCTCCTCGATCCAAGGCTCTGCGTCGCTACCTGCCTGAGCCCACCGCCACCATCCCAGGAACTCCACATTCCCAGCGGGTCCCACCAACGGTGACGCCATCAGGCCGTTGAGACCCAAGCCCAGGGCTCCCATCGTCCGCGCCACCTCGACCAGGACCTGCCGGTGTACCTCGGGATCCCGGACGACGCCGCCCTTCCCCACGTACCTCGGCCCGGCCTCGAACTGCGGCTTGATGAGCGAGACGACCTCGCCCGTTGGCGCCAGCCAGTTGACCGCAGTCGCATAGATCAGGCGCAATGAGATGAACGACACGTCCGACACAATCAGCCCGATGGGCTCCGGCAGCCGGTCCAGATAGCGCGCGTTCACACGCTCCATCACAACGACCCGCGCGTCTTGCCGCAACGTCCACGCTAGCTGCCCGTACCCCACATCGATAGCATAGACCTTCCGCGCGCCGTGCTGCAACAGGCAATCCGTGAAACCTCCAGTCGAGGCTCCTACATCGGCAGCGACCACGCCCTCTACGCCGACAGGAAATCGAGCCAGCGCCGCCTCCAGCTTCTCTCCACCACGGCTGACGTATCGAGGCTTTGCCTTTGCCTCGATCGAGGCACTGATGGGCACTGGGGTGCCCGGCTTGTCCACGATCTGCCCGTCGACAAGGACCTCGCCCGCGTAGATCAGCCGCTGTGCCTGCGAGCGGCTTACCGCAAGACCACGGTCCACTACCAGTAGGTCGAGGCGCTGCTTATCCACGGGAAGAGGATACCTGAAACCGGGCATTTAGTCAATCAGATTTGCCCAAGGCCTCACTCTTGCCATTCACAGGTCCACGGGTTTGAGCTGCAGCAGGGCATTCTGCAGGTCATTGGGCAACGGGGCTGTGAAATGCATGACGTCGCCCGTGCTGGGATGAACCAATGTCAGCTCCCGAGCGTGCAGGAATGTCCGCTCGACGACAGCATCGCCGGCCGATGTTGGGCCATAGGTCCGATCGCCTACCAGTGGATAGCCCATCCAGGCCATATGCACGCGGATCTGGTGTGTCCGACCCGTTAGCAGCAATACATCAAGCAGCGTGTAGAGTCGCCCGCGAACGTCGCGGTAGCGACCCAGCACATGCCAGCGCGTTCGAGCCATCTTGCCGTCTCCGCGAACCGCCATACGTTTGCGGTTGCGCCGGTCCCGCGCGATCGGCGCCTCGACAAGGCCATCGTCCTGCGCGAACGTGCCCTGTGTCAGCGCGGTATACCGCTTCTCAACCGTGCGCCGCTTGAATTGCGACTGCAGAGCGCGTAATGCGGCGTCGTGTTTGGCCACCACCAGCACGCCCGACGTGTCCCGGTCGAGCCGGTGAACAATCCCAGGTCTGAGCTCGCCCCCCACCCCCGCCAGGTCCGGGCTGTGCGCCAGAACAGCATTGACCAACGTGCCGCTGCGGCGCCCTGCCCCCGGATGCACCACCATCCCGGCAGCCTTGTTGACGACCAGGATGTCACTGTCCTCGTACAGCACATCGAGTGGGAGCGCCTCGGCAACCAGTGTCACCGGCGTTGGCGATGGAACGACTACAGCGATCGCATCACCCTCTCGTACTCGGTACGATGCCTGAACCAGTGTGCCATTGACTGTCACGTGCCCGGCATCGATGAGCCGTTGCACTGCTGTGCGCGAGAGTGACGGCACCTCACTTGCCACAAAGAGGTCCAGCCTCGTGCCTCCTTGCGCCGCCACCAGCCTGTATTCAGCCTCCCGCGAATCAGCCATAGAACGGCCCTCCACAGACAAGGGCCAAGACCCCCGGTCTTGGCCCCGCAACTTGCCGATGCTGCCGCAGCCGCGCCGGCTGCCGCGCTAAAGGCTTACGGCGCTGGTGGGTGAATATAGACCCCCACGCGCACCGTCTCCCCGGCCGACGATAACACCACAGTGCCCACGATGACCTCACCGCGACGTGAGGAAGTGACCTCGAACGTGACTGCTCCGCGCACGTTCTCAGCCCGCACATCCGTCTCATCGTTCCACGCGTAGGTGTAGACACAGTCGCCTCCGCGTCCCCCTGCATAGACGCGCGCCTTCCACCCCTCGATCGTATTCACCCTTTCCAGCGGATATGCATCGAGCACCAAAGGTCCGCCGCTGCACGTGAACGACGGCATGGCCACCGGAGTGACCGGAACCTCCGCAGGACTGTTGGTGGGCGCCAACACGTTCTGCGCGCCCGCATCCTGCGTATCCGCAGCCTGCACATCGGCCTCTCCGTCGTTCGGATCCCCCGACGCAGACAGCACCGGCGGAGCACCCCGCGGCTCATCCACCGCACCGTCGCCAGTCTCAGCGACACTCGGCTCAGGAGTCGGTATCGGGGTCGGCTCAGGTAGCGCATCGCCAGTAACCCACCTACCCTCCGCCACGTCGAACAGCCACACGCCTACGTAGAACGGCCCGCGGTCTTCCTCGCCATCGCACCGATAGACCACCGAAGTAGGGGGGATCGCCGGGACCAGAGGTCCCCCTTCCGGCGTCACGTTCTCATACCCATAGAGATAGGCATCGTCGCGGGTCGAGTCTATGATCCGGATGGGACCATGGACCGTCGAGTCTACGACTGCGACCACCGCCGTCCACGCCCCTGCGAGTTGGTGATGAGCCACGAGCGCCTTTGCATAATCTCGCAGCACGATCGTGGCAAAGAGCTGCGGTCGGCGATTCGCGACTTTGTTCCACCCACCGTTATAGGCCGCCAGCGCGCTGAACACATCGCCGTCGCCTTGGTTGATCACAGTCGCCAGCGTACGGGTACCCCAGAAGAGGTTCATCGCCGGGTCGAGCAACGCGTCGCGAGCGGGTCGCCAACTGAACCCGGCCTCCTTCGGCATGATCTGCATCAATCCCGTCGCCCCAGCTGGGCCAATGGCCTCTGGATCACCCCGAGACTCGATCCACACCAACGACGCGAGTAGGTCCGGGTCCAACTGGCGGCGCGCAGCCTCCTGAACGATCAGCGCAGACCATCGCAGGATCTTCGGAGACCAGTAAGGAGAGAGTGAAGTGGGTGCTAGGGAGTCCGCCGCCGACTCCGCAGACAGCGGCGAATCTGCCGCTACCACAGATACCCGGGTTCCGCCCGGATGCATCCATATCGCCGTGCCCAAGACGCCAGATGCCAACAGCGCTATGACCACAGAGGCAAATCGTCTGGTCACTACCCTGTCCTTTCGAGTATAGCTGCCAACACGGTGTCCCGTGTCCTCGATGCTAGATGTGGAACCGGACGGCCTCAGAAACCTACGCAGTCGGGCGCAAGCAACCCGCACCATTCAGTTAGGCCCAGGACGCAACTATAGGTGAAATGATTGTTTTGTCAAGAGAGCCATAGAGATCCTCACGGCGAGCGGCGCAGCCCGCAGGCCAGTCAGGGGAACATCAGACGTCGGAGGGCGCATCCTCGTCCAAATCCCCAGCGAAGATCGGCGCAGCAGCGTCAAGATACGGCCCCAGTTCATCCTCGGTCTTCCCCTTCGCTAGCAAGTAGCGCCTCAGAAGATGAAGTGGTGTGAGCTCGTCGGGTGCCACGCCTTCGAGTCGATCCCGCGCGGCGCGGTCCACCTCCCGGTTGATCTGCGCGTAGAACGCCGTACCGAGCAGAGGCGAGATGTCAGCGTCACGCAGTCGTGGTTCCTGTTCTGGCGCCATCGTGACCGCCAACCGCACCACGGCGTCTTCCAGCGTGTGCGCCGCGACCGCAGCGCGGATCGCGGTCAGCGGGTCACTCTCCTGCCTCACGTCTACCCGAATCGTGGTGAAGCGTCTCGCTGGTAACTCGACGTACTGCCACCGGGCACCTGTATCGCCCAGTTCGACCCAGCAGAATCCCTTCGGCTGTCTCTCTTCACCAAAGTCGACCCGTTCTAGACTCCCAGGATAGACCACCGGTGGCGTGTTCTCGGCGTTCATATTCTGGTGTTGGTGGATATGACCTAGAGCGACGTATCCCCAGGGTGCCTCCGTGAGTGCTGAAAGTGGCACTGTCACGTCACGGCCAACCATGATGTTCCGCTCTGAGCCCCAATGGGCACCATCGACCGAGAAATGACCCATGAGCACCGCGGGCAGTGCCGGATCCAACTGCGCCGCGAGCTCTCGCAGCAGCTCCACCACCACCTGTCCAACGGCCTGATCCAGCTCTTCCTGTGACAGGCGGCGGAACTGCTCCCGCGACAGCAATCGCTGTCGCACCGGATACGGAATCGTCGCTACCTGCACCGGGCCACGAAGGGTCTCGACACGGTGAAGTGCCGGGCGCTCGGCCACGGTCACGTTCGGAACATTCAGCGTCTGAAAGATCTCGATACTCGATGCCCGCTGCGACATGACCGGCACGTCGTGGTTACCTACCAGCAGGATCGTGGGAATGCCGGCGTCCGACAGAGCACGGACGCGCGCCGCGAACTCGCGCTGATGCGTGGGATTCGGGCTGCGGGTTCGGAACGCGTCCCCCGCGAACAGCACCAGGTCGGCCTCGTGCTCCCGCGCGTATGCGACAACCTCGTCCAGCCGGTCGAGAAAGTCAGCAACGCGCCGGTTCAGACCGGAGTCCGGATCGAGCCGCCCGTAGTTCTCCATGCCGATGTGAAGGTCGGCAAAGTGCAGAATGCGGATCGGTTCTCTCAACCCCGCCTCACAACCTGGGCAATACCACGCCCTGCTGGCCCTGGTACTTGCCCTGCTTGTCGGCGTAACTCACCTCGCACGGTGCATCGCCCTCGAAAAAGAGCACCTGAGCGATCCCTTCATTCGCGTAGATCTTTGCCGGCAGTGGTGTTGTGTTGCTGATCTCGATTGTGATATAACCGTGCCATCCCGGCTCCAGTGGCGTGAAGTTCGTCACGATACCGCAGCGTGCATAGGTTGACTTCCCCAACACTGCGCCCAGGACATCGCGTGGCATGCGCATATACTCCAAGCTGCGCGCCAATGCAAACGAGTTCGGGGGAATGATACAGACATCTCCTCTGAAATCGACCATCGCCCGTGTCGCAAGATGCTTGGGATCAACGATCGAGAGATCACCCATTCCTGGGGTGAAGACTTTGAACTCGTCAGCCACCCGAATATCGTAGCCATACGACGAAAGCCCATAGGAGATGACACCGTTGCGGATCTGCCCGTCCACAAAGGGCTCGATCATCGCGTGTTCCAATGCCATCTGCCGAATCCACAGATCAGGTTTGAGGCCCATGCATGCTCCTTAGCCAGCCACGGTAGCGTGGGGGTAGAGGTTCTGCATCACATCCGCTCTGGCGCGGCCATTCCCATCAGGTGCAGCACTCTCGCGAGCACCGACTTCGTCGCGCGCGCCAGCATCAGCCGTGCCTGAGATAGGGCCACGTCACCAGGTTCACTGGACACGATTCGACAGTCCCGGTAGAACCCGTGGAACAGCGATGCCAGTTCCGTCGCATACGTCGTCAGATGATGCGGTGCCATACTGGTCGCTGCCATCGATATCACCTCAGGTAGCGCCAGCATCTTCCTCAGCAGGTCCAGTTCGCTCGGATGGGTCAGCAGACCCGGGTCACCACCTTCGTCGACCTTCCAGCCCAACTCCTCAGCGTGTCGCAGCACGCCCGCGATACGGGTGTGCGCATACTGCACGTAGAAGACTGGGTTCCGGTCCGACTGCTCCACAGCCAGATCCAGGTCAAAGTCCAACGTGACGTCGACGGTCCGCGTCAGCATCATGTAGCGGATTGGGTCTGGCCCTACCTCGTCCACCAGTTCGCGCAGTGTGACGAACTCGCCGGAGCTCTTCGACATCCGGACCTCTTCGCCACCCCGCAACAGGGTGACCATCTGGTATATGATGAAGACGAGCCGGTTGACATCGACCCCCAATGCCTTGGCGGCAGCCCTGACGCGGGGAACATCGCCGTGGTGATCAGCGCCCCACACGTAGATGGCCTTATCAAGACCGCGGATGCACAGCTTATTCCATAGGTACGGGATATCCGACGCCAGATAGGTCGGCCGGTCCTCAGGATTCGGGATCACCTGCGGCGAGCGGATCAGCACCGCGTCCTTTTCCAGATCCTCGTGACGGAACCAGGTCGCGCCATCGTATTCGACGACGTAGCCGCCCTCCCTCAGCCGCGCCAGCATCTGGTCGAACAGGCCACTCTCATACAGCGAGCGCTCACTGAACCAGGTGTCGAAGCGCACCCGCAACTGCTTCAGGTCGGCTTCCACTTCCTCCAGCATCCGCTCGATCCCCCATCGCCCCAGTTCGCGCACCGCCTCGTCTTGGGGGATGCCCAGCAGCCGGTCACCGAAGGTTTCCTTGGCGTGCCGGGCAAGGTCGGTCACGTAGGCCGCCGGATATCCCTCTGCGGGGAATGGCACATCGACCCCACAAAGCCCGGCGTAGCGCGAGTAGATGCTACCGCCAAAGTGCCGTACTTTGGATCCTGCGTCGTTGACGTAGTACTCCCGCTCTACCTCGTAGCCAGCAGCCTCCAACAGGGCTGCCAAGGTATCACCGATCACGGCATTGCGCGCTGAGCCGATCGTGATTGGCCCCGTGGGATTGGCGCTCACGAACTCTACCTGCACACGCTGGCCATCGCCAAGGGCAACGTTACCCCACGACTCGCCCGCGGCCAGGATCACGGGCGTCTGCGCCGCCAGCCACCCCGTATCCAGAGTGAAGTTGACAAACCCCGGCGGGGCTGCTTCGACCCGTGATAGATAGGGCGCCGGCGGGACATGCGCGGCGACGACCTCGGCAATCTGCATGGGTGACCGGCGAAGTACTCGCGCCAGCCCCAGACAGACCGGCGAACCGTAGTCGCCGTGCGCCGCGTGGCGGCTCTGCTCTACGGCGATCTCTGCTGGCAGCTCGAATGGCGGCAAGGCACCCGTCTCCTGCACAGCCCGCAGTGCTGTTGAGAGGCTGCCTAGAATCAGCTCACGTAGACTCATCTGAACAGACATCCGAAAGGAACGCTCCTTGCCTCAATCATCTCCGCTTCGCGCCAGACTACAGGTCGAGCTCGCCAAGGAAATAGCGCAGTTGCTTGCGCCACCACGGCCAGTCATGGGTCACGTTGAAGCCCCAGTAATCGACCCACGCGTGGATTCCCAGAGCGTGCAGGTCCTTCTCTAGCGCGCGTGTCTCGCGGATGGAGTCCTCTTCCCACGCTCCCTGCCCAACACAGATCACAATATCGCTCTCTCGGAACTGCTCAATGTACCAGGGATCGGTCAGGTTGGGCAGGTAGCACAGCGGGAAGTTGAAGTAGACGTTGTCGTCCATATAGTCGCCCACAAAGTACTGTGGTCCATAGAGACCACTCAAAGCGATCACCGTCCCGAACACGTCGGGGTGCTTGAAGAAGAAGTTGGCGGCATGGTAGGCACCCATGCTGCAGCCCGTGGCGCCGAGCCGCCCCTTGTATCCCGTGACCTCGCGTACGGTTGGCACGACCTCATCCAAGATGTAGCGCTCGTACTGGAGATGGCGCCATCCGCGGTCGCCTGGAAACATCCAATGCGCCATCCACGCCTCGCAGTCCACGCTATCCAGCGTGAACAGCTGCACCTTGCCTTCATCGATGAACCACCGGATGGCCTCCACCATACCGAAGTCCTCGAACTCATAGAAACGCCCACAGCCGGTCGGGAAGACCAACATCGGTTTGCCGGCGTGTCCGTAGATCTTGAACTCCATGTCCTTGTTGAGGTGCGAGCTCCACTTCTTGTGGTAATCGACGTTCATGCCTTCCTCCTCAGCTCGATGCCAGGATGTCGCGGACGGCGTCCCGAAGAGCTACGCAGAGACGTATCGTGGCGGGAAGAAATCAGGGCGCGCTCCTGCGGTGCGTCCTCGTCACTGAGCGTCATCATCCCCAGATAGCAACGTTGGGGGGATGGCGCACCATCCTCCCAACGTGTATGGAGTCACCCCAACCGACGCGTGAGAGAGTATCGGTGGCGTCGATGTCACACCAACCCGAGTCGTATCGCTAGGCGCGTCCGGCGCTGCGGAAGATCTCGATCTTCTGCTCGACGACCGCTTGCATCGCCTGGATGCCCGGGCCGAAGACCTTGCGCGGGTCGATCTCGTCTGGATGCGCTTCGGTGAAGCTCTGGATCGACCGGATGAACGCGTTGCGCACTTCTGTGTCTATGTTGATCTTGCAGATGCCACTTTCCACAGCGCGCGTGATCTGGGCGTCCGGGATACCTGAGGCCCCGTGCAGCACCAGCGGAATGGAAACCTTCTGCCGAATCGCACCAAGCCGCTCGAAGTCCAGCTTCGGTTCACCCTTGTAGAACCCGTGTGCATTACCGATGGCCACAGCCAGAAAGTCGAAGCCACCATCCTCAACGAATCGCACGCACTCATCGGGATCGCTCATCAGGGCCTCCCGATCGGTCACCACAACGTGCTCCTCGGCCCCACCGATCCGCCCGATTTCGGCCTCCACCGGCACGCCCACCGCGTGGCAAGCCTCGACGACCTTGCGCACCTCTCCAACGTTCTCTTCGTAGGGCAGCTTGGACGCATCACGCATGATCGACGTGAAACCGGCGCGCAGCGCACTCATCACCACCTCGAAACTCGGCCCGTGATCCAGGTGGATCGCGACCGGGACACTCGCCAGTTGAGCGGCCTTCGCGACGATCATAGGCAGGAATTCGACGCCGGCATACTTCAGCGCGCCTGCCGAGAGCTGGACAAGGACGGGAGCCCGCTTTGCTTCGGCGGCCCGAATGATCGCGTGCGTGATCTCGAGATTGTTTGTGTTGAACGCGCCAACCGCATAACCATGCTTCTGCGCATCCAACAGTAGTTCCTTGCTGGTGACTAACATGCGACCTCCTGAGCTAGGGATTTAGGCGACGATCTGATGAGTATCACCTGGAACCGTCGAAATGTCAACTCGCGCGGCACCTCATTGGCGCATCCCTAGTCCCTATCTCCGCTCCCACCATACATAGATCAGCGCGTTGCCGCCGCTCTCGTAGTATTCGACCCGGACCTGGTGGTTGCCGGCCGCCACGTCAGTCTCGCCGCAGTAGGCCACGCTGTTCGACGGGTGCCATTCATCCAACACCAGCCTGCCGTCGAAGTAGATGCGCACGCCGTCGTCCGACATGGCGCAGAACGCGTAGTTGTCGCTGAAGAACGCAGCCGTGCGCGTCCAGCGTACGCTGAAGTGATCCGCGCCCACACCTGAAATCGGCACGCCGCCCCCCCACTCGAATCCAATGGCGCCGTCGTGCCGCGTGGCGGCCGGACTACCCGACAGCGTCTCGTTGTTGAAATACTCCCCATACCAGGCCCCCGCCGGTGTCGGCGACGTCGGCGCGACCGTGGGAACCGGCGTGGGCACCACTATGGCGCCATCACCCAGCCGCGTGAAACCGATCTGAACGGTTGCCACGCCCGTGTCCTCGAAGTAATCCACCGCGACCGTGTGGTTCCCTGGTGTCAGCACAACGTCCACCTGGTACACGGTCTCCGGTTGTACCCGCCACGCGTCCAGGATTGGCTGACCGTCGATCCAAATACGGACGCCGTCATCGACCCGCGCCGTAAAGCGGTAGAGACCCCCCTTGAATAGGATCGTCCGAGTCCAGTGCACCGAGAACGAATCCACCCCGACACGCGCATCGGGCCCACCGGTTCCCCAGCGGAAGTTGATCGCGCTATCCGTGCGCACGAAAGTCGGCCCACCAGAGGGTGTGGTCCCGACATAGTACTCACCCCGCCACCCGGTCGTGGGGGCCGGAGGCTTCGCCGTGGGGACGGGCGCCGGTGGTGGTGCTGGCGCGGATCCGGGGATGACCAGTCGCTGGCCCACGTAGATCAACTGAAGGTTGTAGATACCGTTGGCCTGCGCGATAGCCCAGACCGATACGCCATACCGCCGCGCGATGGAGTACAGCGTGTCGCCCGGTTTGACGATGTAGGTCGCCCCAACCGGGGCGCTGTAACCGGTAGGAATCACCAGCCGCTGCCCTACGTAGATCCGGTTAGGGTTGACAATCCCGTTAGCCCGGGCAAGTGTCCATAGGTCCACCCCGTACCATCGAGCGATCCCCTCAAGGGTCTGTCCACGCTGCACAATGTGGATCGTGCCCGTCGACGCCATCGCCGGTGCTGAGAGACCCAGCAGAACTAGGGTAAGGAGCAACGCCGCAAAGACCTTCTTCATCGGGGAACCTCCATTCGTGAGACACCAGTTGTTTACATCATATAGTCGAAAACCATTTGGGTCAAGCAGAAGTAATTACCGCAACACTGGTTGCTTGACCTCGCTCCTTGCCGGTGTATCCTTGTCAAGCTACCCACAGACCGGAGGGATTCGATGGGCCAAATACACGACGACGGGCTGCCACACTGGACGCTGGAGACGATCTACCCCGGCCTCAACTCTGAATCGTTCAGAGCAGATTACGACAGCTGGGTCGACGAGATTGTAGCGCTGAGGAATCTGTTCGATCAGGCCGGGATCGGTCGCGTGGACCACGTACTCCCCACCAACACGGAGACTGTGCGTGCCCTTGATAGCGCAATCGAGGCGACGAACGCCGTCGAGACGAAGGGCCATCAGCTTTACGCGTACATCATGAGTTACGTCACCACCGATTCACGCAACACGGAGGCTCAAGGGTGGATGAGTCGCCTCCAAACCCAGTTGGCCGAACTGGAAAAACTAGAACCTCGCCTTATCGCGTGGGTTGGGAGTCTCGACGTGAGTGCCATCACCGCGCAGTCACCCATTGCCCGTGCGCATCGCTTCTGGCTCGATCGGGCACGCACGCGGGGAGAGCACCTGATGAGCCAGGCCGAAGAGGAGCTGGCGGCTGACCTCAATACCACAGGCGGGCGCGCCTGGAGCCGTTTCTACAGCAACTTTAGCTCTCAGATCTCTGCGGAGATCGAGATTGACGGCGAGTCGCGCGTACTCCCAATGACCGCCATCCGCAACCTTGCGTCGGAGCCTGACCGCGACCTGCGCCGGCGAGCCTATGAGGTCGAGCTTGCCGCGTGGGAGGCCCACGCGATGCCTGTCGCGGCGGCCCTCAACAGCATCAAGGGACAGGCCAACGTTCTCAATCGCCGTCGAAGGTGGGCATCCCCCCTCGACCTGGCGCTTTTCAACAACAACATCGACCGTGCCACCCTGGACGCGATGCTCGATGCTGCACGAACACATCTCCCCGACTTCCGTCGCTACCTGCGAGTCAAGGCCAAGGCACTTAGCGTCGACCGCTGTGCTTGGTACGATCTATTCGCTCCTGTGGGCAAGTTCGAACGCACATGGACCTTCGATACGGCGCGGGCCTTCATCGTCGAGCAATTTGGCTCTTTCTCAACGTCGCTTGGCAATATGGCGATACGAGCCTTTGCGGACCGCTGGATCGATGCCGAGCCTCGCGACGGCAAACGCGGCGGCGCCTTCTGTATGTGGGTGCGCAACGGGGAATCGCGCATCCTGACCAACTTCCAGCAGGCCTACGGCGGTGTCAGCACCCTGGCCCACGAGCTGGGTCACGCGTATCACAACCTCAACCTCGTACAGCGCACATATCTCCAGCGCGGCACGCCAATGACCCTCGCCGAGACGGCGAGCACCTTCTGTCAGATCATCGTCCGTAATGCGGCTCTGCGAGAGGCAACTCCCCGCGAACAACTCGCCATCCTCGAAGCGGATTTGCAGGATTCGACCCAGGTGGTGGTCGATATCCTTAGCCGATTCATGTTCGAGACCGTGCTGTTCGAGCGGCGCAACGATCGCGAGCTTTCCGCGCACGAGCTGTGCGACTTGATGCTCGACGCCCAACGCGAGACCTATGGAGATGGCCTCGACGAAGCGCTATACCACCCCTACATGTGGGCCGTCAAGCCACACTACTACAGCGCTGTCTTCTACAACTTCCCATATATGTTCGGGCTTCTCTTCGGCTTGGGCATCTACGCCAAGTATAGGAGCAGCCCCCAGGGCTTCGTGGACCGCTATGAGTCCTTGCTCTCTGCCACCGGGATGGAGAGCGCCGCACCGCTGGCGGACCGCTTCGGCATCGACATCACCCGCCCGGAGTTCTGGGAGAGTAGCCTCGCGCTCATCGCTGAAGACATCCAGCGTTTCGAGCGCTTGGTTGGCGGGGCCCACAGCTAGCCCGCAGGCGAGAGCCGCTGGTGTCACCGTTTGACGTCCTGGCTATCGCAGGTAGACTGAGGGCAAACGTTTGAGGAGCGTTATAGAGAACGCATGGAACTTGGAATCATCGGCCTACCCACCTGTGGAAAGACAACGATCTTCAACGCGCTCACGCGGTCCAGGCGTCCCACAGCCGCTGCATCGACCGGCAAGCTGGAGCTAGTCAGCGCAGTCGTCGACGTCCCCGATCCCCGCGTTGATCGTCTCAGCAGTATGTACAAGCCGCGCAAGACAACCTATGCCAAAGTGACCTATACCGACATTGCCGGCCTGGACCAGGATCTCGGCAAGGTCGGCCTGAGCGGCGAGTTACGCAACAAGATCGCGCCTCTGGATGCCTTCGTTCACATCGTGCGCGCCTTTGAAGACGACCGGGTGCCACATGTATTCGGCGACGTGGACCCGCAGCGCGACCTCGAGCATCTCGAAGGTGAGTTTCTTCTCGCGGACATGATCACCGTCGAGACCCGCCTCTCCCGGATCCAGGAGCGACTCAGCAAAGGGGCTAAGAGCGACGAGCGACAGCTGCTGCACGACGACCAAGTGCTCTTCGAGCGCCTCCAGCACGCGCTGAGTGAGGGGGTACCCCTTCGCGACCTGGAACTTACCGCCGCAGAACTCGCCGGCCTGAGAGGCTACAGCCTGCTCACGCTCAAGCCCACCCTGGTGCTCCTGAACCTTGGCGATGAGCCACGTGACCCGCAAGAGATCCTGACCTATCAGCATCAGGCCACCCGTGTCCTTGCGATTCAGGGGCACCTCGAGATGGAGCTCAGCCAGCTCACGCTCGACGAGGCTGCGATCTTCATGGAGGAGTTCGGGATCGCGGAACTGGCGCTCGACCGCGTGATCCGGGCGTCTTATGAACTTGTCGGCTTGCACTCCTTCTTCACTGTGGGTGAAGACGAGGTGCGCGCCTGGAACCTGCCCCTTGGGGCGACTGCTTTGGACGCTGCGGCCGCAGTGCATAGCGATCTCGCCAGGGGATTCATACGCGCTGAGGTCGTCGCCTATGACGATCTGATCGCGGGCGACGGCATGGCCGGCGCCCGCAAAGCCGGTCAAGTACACCTAGAAGGCAAGGAGTACGTCGTCCAGGATGGCGATGTCGTCCATATCCGGTTTTCGGTCTAGCGCATCCTGCCACACGGTGAACCCGGAGCCGAAAGTGCGTCCCAATGCGAAATGCTGAATCCAAGATAGAGTGGCTCTTCATCAACCTGCGCTGGTTCATGCTCCTCGCCGTCGCGAGCGTTCTGGGTATGGAGGTTGCCCTCAGTGACGGCACGTTTCCTACCGAGGCCCTGATCCTGCTGGTCGTCGGCGGCGTGGGTAACCTCATCGCGCTGATCGTACTGCTGCGCAGCGCAATGACCGGCTCTCTCCGCAATCTTCTGCTGCTGCTCGATCTGCTCCTCAGCCTGGGTTTCATCGCGAGCGGCGGCAATGTCAAGAGCTCGCTCCTCTTCATATCGCTCGTCCCAATCATCACCACGGCGCTCCAGGTATCCTGGGTGGCCAGCATCGTCACTACGGGTGGCGTCGTCGCCGCCTACTGGTTGATTACCTGGTACCAGGGTGGCATCAGGACCAACGGTTCCTTGGCTCAGAGCTTCGCCAGCGCCATGCCCTATCTGGCCAATGGCGCCGTCCTCATCGCAGCAGGCCTGGCAATCAGTCGCATCGGCTATCGTATCAAGCAATCGCTGATCACCGAGCGTGAGGAACGCGAGGTCCGCGCTCAACACGCCCTGCGCATCGCGCACCAGCGCGCCGGCCTCATTTTCGACTTGGCCAGTACGTTGAGTGCGACCCTGAACTACGAGCGTGTACTGGAGGCAGCCCTCGACATTAGCCACGCTGGCCTGCGGCAGTTCTTCGCTGACACAAAGGATCTGTCACAGGTGAGCCTGATCCTGCTCTTTGGCATGGATGAGACGCTCTATGTAGCCAAAGCGCGCGGCATCTCCCCACGTGAGGAACAGCTGCGATTCCCCGCGCGTCACGGCGTCCTTGGCGAAGCCATGAGGCGGGCCGAGCCGGTGGTCACCAACGGCCCTGCCGACGACCCGGAGCTCAACCGCATCGTCAAGATGCGCGAGTCCCAACAGGCCATCGCCGTGCCGCTCCGTGCGGGCTACGAGAGCTATGGCCTCCTGGTATTGGGCAGCCCCGAGCCCGAGATCTACACCGCCGACTTTCAGGATCTTCTTGTCGCGATCTGTAACCAGGCCGTTATGGCTCTGCAGAATGCCAGTCTCTATCAGAACCTAATGGAGGAGAAGGATCGGCTGGTCACAGTAGAGGAAGACGCCCGGAAGAAGCTGGCCCGTGACCTGCACGACGGCCCCACCCAGACCATCGCAGCGATCGCGATGCGGCTCAACTACATTAGGATCGTGGTCAGGGAAGACACCGAGGAGGCTATGCGTGAGTTGCTGCAACTGGAGGAGCTGGCCCGCCGCACCACCAAAGAGATCCGCCAGATGCTCTTCACGTTGCGCCCTTTGATCCTTGAGTCGCAAGGGCTTATTGCCGCTCTCGAACAACTGCGCCAGAAGATCAACGAGACCGATTCGCTACCGATACATCTGGAAGCGGACCGCGAGGCCGAAAAGTTGCTAACCAAGGATGCCAAGGGCGCGATCTTCTACATCGTCGAGGAGGCCATCGCCAACGTACGCAAGCATGCCCGGGCACACAACCTGTGGGTGCGCATCAGCCGCCGTGGACTGAATGTGGTCGCGGAGGTGGAGGATGACGGTCAGGGGTTCGACGTGGCGGCACTGGAGTCTGATTATGCCAGCCGCGGCAGCTTAGGGATGATCAACCTGCGCGAGCGTGCTATCCTGGTCAAGGGCAAGACCGTCATAACGTCCACCCCAGGGCAAGGCACCAAGGTCACAGTCACCGTGCCGGTCGACATACCCGAAGCAGCAGCGACCGAAGAGCCTGAAGTGCTTAGCGAGGTCTAGAACGTGACGGGGGTGGAGCCAAGCCGCTGGGAATGGGTCTGGGTCTCCGTGGCCCTGGCTACAGTCGCGGCCCTGGTCTACTGGCTGGTTGCACACCAGGCACGCGCGAGACATCGCGGCAACCTGCCTGCGCAAGAGCCGCCAAGATCCGAAACACCGGTCCAGCTCCGCTCCTTCGACCCCTGGGTCGCGCTGCTAACCATCCTCGACACGCCCTGGATTGCCCAGCCTCTCCGCTTGCTCTACGCGGTCGGCCTGCCAGCCGCTGCGCTCTTCTGGCAGCACAGCTTGTCGATGCGCGGCCTGGGCCTGCAGCCGCTTCCGACTGACATCGTGCGGCGCGAACTGGATCTCCCCTTTGTCGAGGAGGCGCTGGGCCTCCCTGGAATCCTTGGCGGAGACTGGCTGGACTGGGCACGCGACTTGGGCTACTTCGCAGTCGTGATCACGATCACCCGCCTCGTTATCGCAGCGGGTGACGCCGCCATGCGCCGCCGACCCGACGCCTCACGCCAGATCCACCGGCAGCCTCTCCTTGTCGCACTACGCGACGCCGTCTACTATCAAGTTCACTGGGCCTTCTACCGAGAGCCGTTCGTTGTCACCTGGGGGATCCCGCTGGGGAGTTGGTTAGGGGTGTTACCCGTCCTGCTTGAGACCGTAGTAAACCCGATCTTCTGGCTGAACCTGCGCCGGGGCGACGCCAGTCACTATCGCCGCGTGCTCGTCCGGTGCGGCCTGTTTGTCGCGGGCACGCAGCTCTATCTGCTGACCCAGAACCTCTGGCTGGCGATTGCGACCGACGCATTGCTCGGATGGCTGACGCTCGCTGAGGCGCGTCCTGGCTTGCTCCCCGCCACGGTCAATCCGACCCACATCAATCTCATCGATATCGGCTTGCCAAAGCCGGCGACAGCCCGTCACGAGACCTTCGCCCGGCCCTCGAAGTGAGCACGTCGACACAGGGCGTGGCTCGGTCGACCTAGTCGACTGCCAGAGAAGCAACCACGACAATGCGCTGGGTATCGATCCTGTACGGATAACACGAGATCAGCGTCAGGACTGGCGTGCTGGTCGCATCCAGGACGCTCACCTCTGTGGGATCGACGATCCGTGTCTGCTCCACGACGTAGGTATAGGACGTCGAAGGAGTCTGCACCACAATCTCGTCGCCCACCGTCAGATCCGGCAGCCTGCGGAAGATCTCTCCGTAGATGTCGTTGTGGGCCGAGATCACGCAGTTGCCCCGCTCTCCGGGGTTGGCGCTGCCCACCCGGTGCCCTGCGCCGCTCTTGAGAGTTTCCCAGTCATCGCCCTCAACAACCGGCGCGTCCACTCCGATAGCGGGGATCGTGATCCGCTGCGCGTGCTCGGGGCCCTGCGTGGGCACGGGGATAGGCGTCACCTCAACGACCAGGTCGCGGAGGTGTGCTGGGATAGCGGCCGGCTTCGACTCCCGGTTTGCATCCGGAGGCGTGTGGCCGCCCGGGAGCACGAACACACCGATGATCGGCGTCGGCGTCACCGTGGGCATGGCCTGCTCTACCCGGCTCTCCTCATTGATCTCGCGGACGGTCGATGCCATCTGCGCCACGACCAGGACGAGGCCCACGACCGCCAGGATCTCGACGAACACCAGGAACTGATCACGCACCCATCGCCACTTGACCGGTCGTCGCTCGCGGGGCTTCCGCGACGCCTCGATCACCGCGGAGTAACGCATCCCCGGTTCAGCAAGGGCCGCAACCGGTTCGCCATCGGCTCCCTCGTCTGCCGGCACCGCGCCGGTAGGCGTCACGCGGCTCAGCGGGTCGTGAGCAACAGAGTGGCTGCCCGCGCGCTTGATCCGCTCCTGGCGCCGGCGGAGGCGCAGGGCCGCCTCCAGCTCTTCGATCGTCAACTCGTCGACGTACCGGTGGTCCTTCACTTCTCCCCCACTGCGAAGACCTCGCGCTCGAAAAACCAGCGCAAGGGGGGCACCCTGAAGAGCACCCACCGCGCCAATCGAAACACTACATTCTCGTGACGGTGCTGCGGCGGCGTGCTCAACCAGGAGCGCACCTTCCGGAAGCCCGTGCGACGCAACCCCCGCCACAGACTCAGGGCCGACTGCTCATTGACGTGCACGTGCAGGTTTTCAGGGATGATCTCGCGTGGGTTCCTGGGGTACCGTTCTCCCTGTCCCATCACGATGCGCACCAGCCGCACCAAAGGGTACGCGTACCGGTCGTACCAGGCGTTCGGCGCCGTGTGGATGACGATACGCCCCCCTGGCCTCAACACACGCCGGACCTCCTCAAGTGCAACCGCTAGCTCCTTGGGGTACAGGTGCTCGACGATATCCAGCAGGAGCACGCGGTCGAACACCCCATCCTGGAACGGCAGCAACAAGGCCGACGCCTGATAGACCCCGATAGGGAGTCCTTCTCCGGCATACTGCACCGCTACCTGCCGTGACAGTCGCACGGCTGCCCCGGCATAGTCGATGCCATAGGCTCGGGCGCCAAGCTGGGCAGTTCGACGCAGGATCTCGCCGCGACCGCAGCCGACATCCAGTACCCGCATCCCGGGCGCTATCCCTGCAACCGACAGAGCCTCGGCAAGCCGCTGTGACAGGTACGCGCCCTCGCTCGTCAGGTACTCCTGATACCCCTCGCACACGCTGAGGAAGTATTCCTCGTTGTAGAGGACCGAGGGCACTGAGCCAGATGGTCGCTCACGCAAAGATCGTTACCTCTGAGGGGCGCGTTCTCACGGGCACAAGCTCATGGCATCAACTCAATATGCGTTTGGCGAGTTGAAGAACTGCAGGACTGTGCGGATGATGATCTTGATGTCGAGCAGGAGCGACCAGTTCTCGATATACCACAAGTCGTACTTGGTGCGCTCGGCAATCGACGTGTCGCCGCGATAGCCGTTCACCTGCGCCCAGCCCGTCAGTCCGGCCTTCTCGCGATGGCGATCCATATACCGCGGAATGCTGCGGCGGAACTGCTCGACGTAGACCGGGCGCTCGGGGCGAGGCCCCACAAGGCTCATGTCGCCCAGCAAGACGTTGATGAACTGCGGGAGCTCATCGATGTTCGTCCTGCGCAGAAACGCCCCCACCCGGGTACGCCGGGGGTCGTCTGCCGTGGTCCATCCTGGCCCGCTCTTCTCCGCATTTGTCCTCATGGAGCGAAACTTGATCACCGGGAATGGGCGAGCGTCCAGGCCCATGCGTTCCTGGACGTAGAAGACCGGTCCGGGTGACTCCAGCTTGATCAGGACCGCGATCAGCATGAAGATCGGCGATCCCATCACCATCCCAATGCTTGCCCCAATGATATCCATTACCCGCTTGGCCGTCCGCCGCCATCCCTTCAGCGCGATATCCCGTACGGTGAGGATTGGTAGCCCGCCCATCTCGCTGATGCTCACGGCGCCGGCAATGATCTGGAACAGGTCTGGGTAGACGCGGATCGTCACGCGGCCCCGCTCGCACTGGGAGATGAGCCATAGCACATCCCGGTGCGCTGTATCCTCAGGCAGCGCGATGATCACCTCATCCACGGCTTGCTGCTCAATGATGGCGCCGAGCTCCGACGCGGCCCCCACCACCGGCACACCAAGAAGGTCTGCGACGGTCGTATCCTGCATGGTCACCACGCCCACAGCGTTGTACCCCAACTCCGGCGTCCAAAGGATCTTCTGCAGGATCATTCTGGCCACATCGCCGATGCCTACAATCAATACCCGGCGTCGCCCCCACCCCTGGCGTACCAGCCTTCGACGCAGCCAGTCATTGAGCAGCCGCCCAATGGCAACCAGCACGATCGTCAGGATCCAGGCATACACCACCATCACGCGCGAGTAGTCCTGTCCCACGACCACGGTGCGCAGCACTATCGAGTCGATGGCCACCCCCATCAGTGTGCCGATGGTGGAGCCCACGATGATACCGCTGAGCTCATCCACGCGCGATGCCCGCGATAGACCATAGAGCTTGGCGAAGAAGTAGACCCCAAGTACCGACAACACATGGATGGCAAGCATCGGCACGTATGCCTGGATCGGGCTCATGCCCTCTGCCGGATCAGGCAAGGGGATACTCTGGCGCAAAACATATGCGAGGGCAAACGCCGACGCCGCCATCACCAGATCGGTCACGACCAGCAGAAGCACGAACAGCCGCGTGGCCTGCTCCGCTTTCACGACTGCATGTTCACTCGCCATTTCGTCACGCTCGTTTGGAACCTCAGAACCGAGATGATCAGACAATGCAGCAGGCGCGACGTTCCGCACGCATAGTGCTTCCGGTAGAAGATCTCCATCGACCGCCAGAACTCGACCTTCGAACGAGGGTTCTGACGGCTCGAGGCCCGCTTGACGTGCAGTACAGTCACCTCAGGATAGTAGTAGACGCGCCATCCGGCGGCTTTGAGGCGGTAGGCCCAATCCAGGTCCTCGCCGTACATAAAGAACGTGTCGTCCAAGAGGCCTACGTCCCGTATAGCTTCGCGCCGCACCAACATGAACGCCCCGACAACCGAGTCCACTTCGGCGCCCTCATTCTCATCCAGGTACGTTAGGTTATAGCGCCCGAAGATGCGACTCTTGGGGAAGAGCCGCGCCAGGCCCAGCATGTGATACGCCGACACCATCGGCGTGGGGAACGACCGCCTGCAGGCCAGATCGAGTGTCCCATCCGGTCGCACAAGCTTGGGACCCACAACGCCGATATCGCGATTCGCGTCCGCAAACGCGACCACGCGCGCCAGAGCATCAGGCGGCAACTCCGTATCTGCATTGAGCAGCAACGCATAGCGCGGCGGGGTGGCTTCCTGCGACACCCCGGTTTCGGCCGGCCCATAGCCCAGCCACACCAACCCCTGGTTGTTGGCGGCCGGATAGCCTACGTTGCTCGCGTTGGCGATCAGGTGTACCTGGGGAAAAGCTCCGGCGACCAACGCCGCGCTGCCGTCCTTGGAGTCGTTATCTACAACGCACACGCTCAGCGAGACGCCCTCACTGGCCAGAACCGTTTCCAGGCATCGCTGAAGGAGCTGCCGCACGTTGTAGCTGACAATGACTATGCCGACGTCCGTGCCGTCCATGGCGCCCATTCTAGCACAGACGCTGGTCGCAGCAAACACCTCGCGCCATAGAGCCCACCGAATGCGCCCACATGAGCACCACAATGAACACACTTCACTGTACTGCGACTTGTCCGACTGTGCGAGTAAACCCTCACTTGACCGGGCTCGACCGGCCTCTTACAATGGTGATATCACTCAGGTCCGCGCAATCCGTGCCTTTGGCCGGCGCGCTTGTTTGTGCGTTGACGCCGGGCGGCCAACCGAGACGCCAGTCTATCAGGAGGTAGCTATGACCGTTTTTGCCAAGTCAGCCGAGGGTCAGGTCAACTGGGAAAGGTTTCTGGCCCAGCGGACCCACGATATGAAGAGCTCAGCCATTCGAGAACTGCTCAAGATCAGTCAGCTTCCCGACGTCATCTCGTTCGCGGGGGGGCTTCCCGCACCGGAGCTCTTCCCGGTTCGCGAGATCGAAGAAGCCTGTACCTACTTGCTTCGCCAGGAGCCCAAGCAGGCCCTGCAGTACAGCACCACTGAGGGGCATCCGCCCCTACGGGAGTTCCTGGCCGAGTCGATGGCCAAGTACGGCATTCACCACGGACCCGATAACATTCTGATCACAACCGGGTCGCAGCAGGCCCTCGACCTGATCGGCAAGGTCTTCATCGATCCCGGTGCACACGTACTGACCGGGTGCCCCACGTACTTGGGCGCCATTCAGGCCTGGCGCGCCTACCAGGCCAGATTCGTGACACTCCCGCTCGACGACGATGGCATGCGGGTCGAGATGCTCGAGGACGTCGTCAAGGAGACACCTGTCCGGTTCATCTATGTCCTGCCGAATTTCCACAACCCGGCCGGCACCACCCTCCGCGAGGATCGGCGTCGCCATCTCGCCGAGTTGGCTCGCAAGTACGACCTGCTCATCGTCGAGGATGATCCCTACGGAGCGCTGCGCTACGAGGGCGAGGACCTCATCCCCATCGCTGCACTTGCACCTGAGCGCACCATCTACCTCGGGACCTTCTCCAAGACGCTTACACCGGGTCTGCGGATCGGATGGATCGTCGCGCCACAGGAGATACGCCAGCGCCTCGTCATGGCCAAGCAAGGCGCCGACCTACATACCAGCACCTTTGACCAGATGATTGCCAATGACATCGCGCAGCGCGGCATCCTCAAGGTGCACGTCAGGTCCCTGCGCACCATCTATGCCGAACGTATGAGAACTATGCTCGATGCCCTCGAGGAGTTCTGGCCCGACGGATGTAGCTGGACCCATCCTCAAGGCGGGCTATTCCTGTGGGCACGCACCCCCGAGTCACTGGACAGCCTTGCCCTGCTCCCCACCGCGCTGGAGCACAAGGTGGCCTATGTCCCAGGGGTCAACTTCTACCCGTACGAGGATGGCGGGACCAATGCGATGCGCCTCAATTTCTCCAACGCCAAGCCCGATATGATTGTCGAGGGCATCCGGCGCCTGGGTGAGGCGATCAAAGACGACCTCAGGGGCTGACTGCGCCATCGGAGCGAGGCGCCACACCACTGCAGTAACGTGGCGCCTTGCTCCATGTCTACCCCTTGATGACCGCGACGGGATGAACCCGGGCGACCTTGCGGGCGATCCCCACACCCGCAACCGAGTCCACCACCTCGCTGACATCCTTGTAGGCGAACGGCGCCTCCTCGGCCAGACCGCGCATGCTCTGGGCTCGCACTGTGATACCCTGCTCGTGCAGTTCGCTGCGCACCTGTTCGCCACGCGCGCGCCGTGTCGCCGCGTGGCGGCTCATCGTCCGACCAGCGCCGTGACAACTGCTACCAAACGTGAGCGCCATGCTGGATTCGGTCCCCACCAGGACGTAGGAGGCCGTACCCATCGACCCGGGAACCAAAACCGGCTGTCCAGTGCTTCGATAGACCTCGGTCAACTCCGGATGCCCTGCGGGGAACGACCGGGTGGCCCCCTTCCGGTGCACGATCAGCGTGCGACGCTTGCCGTCGACAACGTGGTCCTCAACCTTCGCCATGTTGTGTGTGACGTCATAGACCTGCTGTAGATGCCAGTTCGAAACCTTGCCGGCCAGCACTTCCTCGAACGAGAGACGTACGAAGTGCGCCAGTACCTGACGATTGGCAAAGGCATAGTTTGCGGCTGCCGCCATCGCCGCCACGTAGTCTCGACCCTCGACGGAGTCATACGGAGCGGACACCAGCTCACGATCAGGGATCTCGAACCCGTACCGTCGCGGCGCATCCTGAAGCATCCGCAGGTACTGCGAGCAAACCTCGTGCCCGAGCCCGCGTGACCCGCAGTGGATCTGCACCACCACCTGCCCCTCGCGCAGTCCAAACGCCGCTGCAGCCTCGGCCTCGTAGATCGCATCGACGATGTCGATCTCCAGAAAGTGGTTGCCCGACCCCAGCGAGCCAAGCTGAGGGAGGCCCCGCTGTTTCGCGCGGTCGGGAACCGCCGATGGATTGGCCCGGGGCATACGGCCGCCGCTCTCGGTCCGCTCCAGGTCATCTTCCGTCGCGTATCCCTGCGCCTTGGCCCACCGCGCCCCTTCCTCGAGCACACGGTCGAGCTCTCCATACGAGAGGCGCACAGCCCCGCCCTCACCGACGCCACTGGGACAGTTGCGGTATAGGATCGTCGCCAGATCGTTCAGGTGTGGCCGGATCTCCTCTTCGTCAATCTGCGACGCCAACATCCGCACGCCGCAGTTGATGTCGTAACCGACGCCACCTGGAGAGACGATGCCCGTATCCGCGTCAAACGCCGCAACGCCGCCGATGGGAAACCCATAGCCCTGGTGCATATCAGGCATCGCCATCGCATACTTCACGATGCCCGGCAGCATAGCCACGTTCACAAGTTGCTCGATCGACCGATCATCGAAGGCGGCCCGAAACAGCGCCTCGCTTCCGTAGATGCGCGCCGGCACCAGCATCCGGGAGTCGAAGTCCCGCGGAAGCTCCCACACATACGCGTCAACACGCTGAAACTCCTCGCGCTTGACCATAGTACCCTCCTCCACTCCCCGGAAGGGAGCCCGGCGGCCCGCGTCTCACGGGCTCCAGTGCTGTACCCCGCGAGTCAACGGCCCGATTCCACACTACACATCAAAGACGACCTCGGTCTCGTATCCCTCCTCGGTCTGCACAACCGCCAGATTGTGATAAGTCACGGCCTTGATGTTCGCAAGGTACGTGCCTACCGGACGGCCAGTCAGGTCCGCGCTTAGCGCATGCGGCGTCACCCGGTCGAAATCATAGGTCACGAACACCGCACGCTCGCGCTCGAGCAGAAACAGTAACTCGCCCAACCAGTCCACCAGCAGCGTCTCGGTATCCAAGGCCTCGAGCTGTACGCGCGCCCGTAACTCGCCCCCCTGTTGAGCCGGCACCGCCACGAAGCTCATCATAGCGCGTGCCGCTGTCGCGAACAGATCCAGCAGGTCGCTGCCCCAGACGTGCAGCGCCAGGTCCGCAGTATGCGGGATCTCCTTCCACCTACCCATGATCAGTCCCTGCATCCGTCCACTCAGCGGTTGGCTTGGGCGCACCCGCCGACCGTGGCGCATCCGCCGACCGTGGCGCATCCGCCGACTGTGGCGCATCCGCCGACTGTGGGGCAAGCACCCGCTCCACGATGAAACCGGCCACACCCTCCAGATCGTCGAACTCGAACCGTGGGCAGGCCAAGCCCAGCTTGGGCACGTCAGAGACGCACGCAATGCGCCCCTCCAACCCCTCGATGGGCTTGGAATCGCGTGCCGCTCGAATGACCTCGATCTTCGGCGTGCGACTCCCCTTGAATCCCTCCAGAATCACCACGTCGACGCCGTTGACCCCATCCAGCGCGGCGTCGAGCGGAGGCGGTCCATCATTATGGCGATGCACATGCGCGATGCGGTCGCGCGTTACCAGGGTCACATGCGCCGCGCCCGCCTCCCAGAAACGATACGTGTCTGTACCGCGCACATCGGTCTCCACCCCGTGACCGGGGGCGTGCTTCACAACGGCCACGCGCAGACCTCTTGCCATCAGAACGGGAACCAAGGCCTCAATCAGGGTCGTCTTGCCGCTGCCCGACCGGCCCACGAATGCCACTGCGGGGATCGTCACTACCCAGCCTCCACAGACTAACAGATGCCCCCGTCACAGGGTTGCTCGCCACGCCATCGCAGCCGACCATCCCTCAGGCACCGCAACACGCGCTCGAGCACTTCGTGCGGGGTCAAGGTCGATGTGTCGACGTAGCAGTCGCAGTAAGCTCGCGCGTGCGCCAGCCGTTCTTCACGTTCGACGCCCCACCACGACGACGGTTTGTCAAGTCGTTCCCGGCGGGCCGCCTCTTCCTGTGAGACGTCGAGATAGACCAACAGATCAGGATTGGTCATGCGGCGCCACATATCCGGCACACCGGAATGCTCCTGCCTGATCTCCCGTACACGGTAGCCGGCCGCCCGCAGGCCTCGTGCCAGCGTGGTCTTCCCGGCGGAGCAAGGACCGACGACGCCGACCAGCATCTGCCCGCCATCCTTGTCAGCGTCGACGGGCGCCTCCGCCTCTCGCGCCGCATCCATAGGACCCTCGCGTCTCTACAGCCACTAGTCTGGGATCGGCATCTCAACTGTCATCGCCCGTGCCCCCTCCGGAGGGCCAGACTGAACATGGAGGGCGACGACGCTCATGTCGTCAGACGGGCGTCCGTCATCCAGCGACATCGCATAGTCCAGCATCCCCGACGCGACTGCCTCTGCCGACGGGTTCGCCTGCCAGATCGACTCCACCACATCGTCTACGTCGAGTACCAGTTGACCTCGCCCACCCGCATGCACCAGCCCGTCTGTGCATGCGATCGCCAGGATGCCCGGCTCCAACACGATGTGATCCACTGCAGGCCTCGTGTTGCGATAGAAGCCCAACGCCGCCGCATCGCTCTCCAGCTCGAAGATGTCACCCGCAGGAGGCCGGATGAACACAGGCGAGTTGCCGCAACGCGTCACGATCAGGCTTCGGCTATCCAGCTCAACCGACAAGATGACCAGGGTCGCCGAGACCTTACCCTGTCGTTGGGCATATAGGGCGTCGTTGGCTGCACGCGCAGCGGCCCCATCGCGCACGCCCTCGGCCAGGTCCGAGATGACCTTGCGAACCACGTACGTGCTCACGCTCTTCGCACCGCGTCCCGAACTCTGCCCGTCAACCAGAACCAGCGAAAGCCCTCCGTGGGGACGCTCGATCATCTCGAGCGTGTCGCCGCTATCACGAACAGCCCACTTGTTGATCTTGCTAACAGCTACCGATAGATGCATCGACACCTGTCCTTCTCACCGCGCGATCCACGCCCGGCCGCCCTCACCCCTATCTGTGGCGGGTCAGTCCTCGTCCTGTCGGTCAGTCACGACCACGTCATCCACCGCGCGCTTGCCGCTGATTGCCCCTGGAAGAATGCGGATCTCCACTCCTTCCGCCAGCTTGATGCGCGCTATGTTGCTCTGAAAGTCCAGGTAGGTGATCTCCCCGATCAAGCCTCCTATGGTCAGGACGCTGTCGCCTACCTTGAGCTCTTGCTCGCGCTGCTTCTGACGCCGCCGCGCCATCCACTGCGGGAGCGCAAGGAACGCGACCATAGCCACAATCAGAACAAGCCAGAACCACCAGTCAGAAGTTCCACCAATCATGATACCCTCGCTTTGCTAGATTCCCCGAGCGAGCGCAGCCGGCTGCCCATGGCCTTGGTCGGCCCGCAGGCAAGGGACCGAAACATACAATGATTATAGCTGGCTCGCCCACCGAAACAAGATCACGAAGATTGCGCGCCGCGCGCGAGAAGCGCTGCCGCCACTTGGCAGATCCAGCTGCATAGGTAGAATGGACTGCATGCGACGTGACACGCCAACGACTCTGTCGGTACTATGGCTGCAGGATGCCATCCGCCCTGGCGGGCTACTGGCCGAGACCAACCTGGCCCGACCACGCCTGACGACCCGCCGTCGGCTGCTTTAGAGCCGCCCGATGACACCTGACAGTCCAACCGACCCGCGCGCGCCCATAGATGCGAGCTCCACCCGGGATCTCGAAATCGCCACTGCCTGGTTCGGAGCCATCACTGGTGACTGCGACGCCCCACTGGGTGCGGACGAGACCCTGCGCCGGCTCCGCTCACTCGTGGATCGGGCGCGCGAGCTACTTGGCGGGCCCTCACCGGCGCCTACCGTAGCTCGCGCCATCGGCGCAGAACTCGCCGCGCTACACTTGCCGGCGCCAGACACCGTGGATCGGACCATCGAAGTGTTGGGCGTTCAGCTCACCCACGGCCTAAGCCCCGAGGAAGCCGACGCCCTGCGACCAAGGCTCTACAGACTCCTTGGCGGGATCGCTGCCGGTTACGTGGAGGCAGTACGCGCAGGTCTGCTCCGGTCTCCCTATCCAGTTCGCTCAACGGTAGCATCAGACCCGCAGCCGGCCTGGGAGCCACTGGTCATGCAGCTTCCGGAGCTAGTGCTCGCGCTCACCAATCGCAGGATCGTGCTCGCCAATCCGGCAGCCGCCGAGATCCTGGGCGCCGAGAGCCCCGATGACCTGATCGGGCGCGATCCCATCTCTCTACCGCTCCCTGAGTTGCAGCCTCAGCACATAGCACGTCTGAGGCGGGTGTTGTCGGGCGAGTTGCTCGAACCCGTCGAGACGCGCGTACGGCGCCTGGACGGGAGTGAGGTAGACCTCGACCTCCGAACAGTGCTAGTGGAAGGCCAAAACGGCGATACGGTGCTTGTGATCGGTCGGGATATCACCCAGCGCAGGGCTGCGGAGGCGCGCGTGGCGCGCGCATTTGAGGAGCTTGAGACGCGAGTGCGCGAGCGCACGCGCGAGTTAGCCGACGCCAACGCCGCGCTAGAGGCAGAAGTCGTTGAGCGGCGACGAATCGAGCGCGAGCTACGCCATCGCAACTCCCAACTCAACTGGCTGAATGCAGCCAGTGGCACGTTCACGGCGTCCCTCGACCTAGACGAGGTGATCGCGGCAATCCTCGCGCAGCTTCGCGCAACGATTCAGGCCAGTCTCTGGTCAGTGTGGCTCATCGACAAAGAGCTGAGCGAGGCGATCGGCTGGCACCGTCCGATGCCTCCGGCTTTCCGGGCACCCGCGCGGCGCCCCCTGGATCCCGACTCGCTATTCGACCGGGCGCTGCGGAGCGGAACCGGCCTGACCATTCCCGACGTGGCTCAAGACCCGTCCATACCGCCCGGCGACGTCGCTTGGCTGGACCAGGCGCACGCCCAATCGTTGTTGCTCGTGCCGCTGGTGGCCAAGCAATGCCCCATTGGCGTCATCCAGGTCTCCGACACTGAGGCGGGACGCTTCAGCACCGAGGACCTGGAGCTGCTGGATTGGCTGGCTGTGCCGGCGGCCATTGCCATCGAGAACGCGATTCTATACCGCGAAGCGCGCGAAGTCATAGAGGAACGGGGGCGCGTCGAGAACGCCCTCCGGGAAAGCGAGAGTCGCTATCGCACACTGGTCGAGGTCTCACCAGATGCCATTGTCGTGGCCGATCTCAACGGCGTGATCCGCATGTCCAACGCCCGTGCAGCAGACCTTGCTGGGCTGGACCATGCGCAGGACGTGCTAGGCGTCGACTTCAGGCAGTTTCTGGCACCAACGTCGCGCCCACAGGCCGAGAGCGCCACGATGCGGCTTCAAGACGCCGGCATTGTCCAAGGAATCGAGGCCGACCTGTTGAGACGCGACGGCGCGCACGTCCCAATCGAGATGAGCGCGGCCCTGCTCCCCGGCCTCGGGACGACACCATCGGGTATCGTGGCCATTGTGCGGGATGTCACTACACGAAAACTCACTGAGGCGCTCTTGCGCCGCCGCAATGCCGAACTTCAGGCGCTCAATGCCGTCGCGGCCCAGGTCGGGTCTCCAGCCGGGCTGGATGGCGTGATCGGCACGATCCTTGATCAGGCACTGCAGTTGACAGGCGCTCGTGCACTCTGGGTCAGGATTTATCAGTCGTGGCCGTCCGAAGCCGCCCCGCGGCCTGAACTCGCCACGTTCGAGCGACTGAAGGGCGTACTGACCGAGGACGTCATTGGAGTTCGCGAGCGTGCTAGCGCCGCCGTCTTCTCGCAAGGTGAGCCACTGTGCGGAGTCCGCGCCGAACCGCTCGAACTCGCCCCTGTTGGCGCAGCAGAGGAAGACTGTGCTGTTGTGGCGCTGCCCATCCGCGCTCGCCACCTGGTTGTCGGCGTCTTGGGCGCTCTCGCCGAGACGGGAACCCAAGCCCGGCTCCTGACAACCATAGACGTGCACTTTCTTGGGGTGCTCGCCCAGCAACTTGCCATCGCCGCCCACAACCTTCACCTCGCCATGAGCGCAGCCGAGGTCGACCTGTTGCGAGAGACAGATCGGATCCGCTCGGAGCTTGTCGCCAACTTCTCGCATGATCTGAGGACCCCGCTGGGGATCATCAAGGTCTCGTGTACGACCTTGATGCGCGACGACATCCAGTTCGACCGGCAGACGCAGCTCGAGTTGCTTGATGACATCAACCACGAGACCGATCTACTGACCCAGATCGTCGAACGCGTGTTGGAACTCGGCCGCATCGAGGCCGGCACATTGCAGTTGGACCGCCAGCCAACCGATGTCGGTGAGTTGGCCCACAGGTTGCTTGCAGCCATGCAGAAAGGTCTTCCCCACCATCGTCTGGTCGAGGACTTCGCCCCCCCACAGCCGACCGTTGACGCCGATGCTCGCCGCATCGAGGAGGTCCTCGCGAACCTGGTGGACAACGCCGTGAGATACTCTCCACAGGGAGGCGAAATTGTGATCTTTGGCCGGCGTCAGGGACAGGATCAGCTGTTTGGCGTGAGGGACCACGGAATCGGGATACCCCATGACGAGCTTCCCCTGATATTCGACCGCTTCTATCGGGGTGAGATCGCGCGTCAGCACAACACCACAGGCGTCGGGCTTGGCCTCGCCGTATGCCGTGGCATCATCGAAACGCACGGTGGGAGGATGTGGGCCGAAAGCTCGCCTGACTCGGGCACCGCCGTATACTTTACGCTACCGGCCCATCTGGAGGAGGCATTGCCCCATACCGATCCCGGTGACAGCCGGCCCGCGAAGAGGGGCGCTAGGCGGCGGTCGCAGGCCAAACGTTCGGCCAGCGCAGGTTCGTAGCCTATGAGCGCGAGGGTACCCTGAAGTGAGTTACGGAAACGGACGCATCCTTGTCGTAGACGACGAGCCACGCTACCTCCGGCTGATTCGAGTCAACCTGGAGGCGAGTGGATACGAGGTCGTGACCACCGACAACGGGCAGAGCGCAATAGAGCTAGCTGCCAGCCAGCTTCCGGACCTCATACTCCTCGACATCATGCTACCCGGCAAGGACGGCTACGTGGCCTGCGCCGAGATTCGGCGCTTCTCACAGGTGCCGATCATCATGCTGACAGCGCTTGGCAGGACCAACGACATCGTGAGGGGGCTCGATGCGGGTGCGGATGACTACATTCCTAAGCCGTTCAGCGCCCAAGAGCTGCTAGCACGCATTCGCGCACGCTTGCGGCGCGGAGACACGCCCGCCGAGGGCGCGCCGGTTGCCGTCCACACGGTCGGAGATCTCACGGTCGACCTTGCGCATCAGCGAGTCGAGCTTGCCGGTAAGGAAGTCCACCTGTCGCGCATCGAGTTTCGGCTGCTGGCCGAGCTCATCACCCGCGCGGGCAAGGTTGTGCCGCCCGAGCTGCTTCTCGACAAGGTCTGGGACTACCAGACGCACCAGATCGAGCTTCTGTGGCAAGCGGTCCATCGTGTGCGCCGCAAGATCGAGAGCGATCCACGTAACCCGCACTACATCAAGACCCGCGCCGGAATCGGTTACGTCCTTGCGATCGGAGAGGACGAGGACGATGGACATGACTGACCGCAAACCAATGCTAGTAGCCGAGTCGGACATCGGCGTGACCGTGACCCAGGCAAGAGCGTGGTTTCTCTCGCTGGCCGACTACCCCGAGCGCTACCAGTTCGAGACGCACGCTGGCTTCAGATTTACCCAGGGCAGATTTGGGCAGTCTGGCGCCCGCTTTCAGACCGAAGAGCGGTTTCACGGTGTGCCGGTTGTCCTCAAGTTCGAGCTGACTGAGGTGCGAGCGACGCGCTTTGACTTCCGCCTGCGCGGGCCGCTGAGCGCGATCTGGGGCTTCTTCGAGCTCAATGCGCTGTCGCCGGATGTCACGCGTCTACGGCTGGGCGTGGGCGCCGATGGGCGGGCCGCGCGTGGCGTCCTTGGCCTGCCCCCGGTGAAGCGGGCCGTGCAAGCGCAGATCGCCGCTGAGGTATGTCACATCGCCAGAGCGATGGAAACCCTCTACGGAGATACCACCTGGACAGGTTGACCAACCGTGTCCACGCTCTGAATTGCTGGATCACCAAGTATCCGAATCCAAGGAGGGGGTATGGGATTCCTGAGGAAACTGTGGGAGGGGCTCTTTGGCTCGAGCAAGGGTGAGATCCGCGACCCGGACGGCATCTACTTCTATGTGAGATGTGCGCGCTGCGGCAGCCCTATTCGTGTACGGGTCGACAAGCGCCACGACCTTATGCGCGACTACGACACCGGCGAATTGACCGTGAACAAGGAGATCATGGACGGCAGCTGCTTCAGTCTGATCTATGCGAGCGTCCGCTTCGATGCTGCCTACCGGATTGTGGACAAGGAGATCACAGGCGGTGAGTTCATCACCTGGGAGCAGTACCAAGCCCTCGCCGAAACTCAAGCGCAGTCCGAGTGAGGCCGGACAGCTCCACGTTGATCCGGCAAGGGGTACGACCGTCGTCCTGGCAGACTCGGCTAAGGGTGTCAACGCCGAGTGACTTCCAGCCACGCCGTTGACGCGACGTCCCCGGATATGGGCGTCCGCACAGCCAGCCGCGTGACCGTCGCCTCAGAGACGCTTGTGGACCACGACCCAGTAGTTCGGAGCCGACTCGTGCACGGTGACGGACGTCGTCCCCGACGAGAACATCGGCACGAGCTCGTGTGGCAAACGAAACCGACTGCGCATCAAGGCGACACGTTCGCCCAGCGCCACCAGCTTCACAGACAAGCGGCGGATGTCCGGCTCCTCGATGACGAGTGTCCCGCCTGGCGCCAGCACACGCGTCAACTCGCGCGCCGCCACCGCCTGATCGCCGAAGTGGTGGAAGCTATCAACAGCCAGAATACGGCTGAAGGCGCCATCGCCAAACGGCATCGCCTCGACGACGGCGATGCACGGGGTCAGCCCACCCTTCGCGACAGCTTGCCGCAACATACCCTCCGAGACGTCCAGCACCAACACCGCCCGGACCTGATCGAGGATTCGTTCGGCTACCCGGCCCGTGCCCCCGCCCACGTCCAGCACCGTGTCGTCAGGCTGCAACCGTGCCAGTTGGCTCAGCCGATCGACCTCCGGCGCACGGATGACCCGGTCATAGAGCGGCGCGACCAACCCAAAGTGGTCGAACAGAGTCCCATAGTTGCCTCGCCTCCGCGCACCGTGTCCCCCTCCGTCTCTCCTTGGCATATCAGCCCTCCTCTGCGCAGCAATTGCCACCCGCCTCAGGCGTTGTAGAATGATCCCAGCTATCCGGTCTCGACGGGAGTTCCGATGATCGAACTAGAACAGATCCTGACCGCAATCCGCCGCTGGTGGTGGCTGGCTGTCATACCGGTCGCCGTCGTGCTCGCTTACACCGGGGCCACGTACCAGGCTCCGGCTACGTACTACCAGGTCACGATGCGTTTCGTTGCCGGCGGACAGCCTGCGTCGGCGCTGTCGTCAGACTACGATCGCTACTACGCCTGGCTCAGCTCTGAGTACATCGCGAACGCACTCGCCGACCTTGCGGTAACGGAGCGCTTCGCGCGCACCGTCGCCGACCGCCTGAGTGACGCGGGGCTGAGTGTACCACCCGCCGCCATTCAGGCTGCGACTGCCACCGACAACGCCCAATCGGTCATGATGGTATACGTCACCTGGCCCAACCCCGCCGAGACGGCCATCATCGCCGAAACCATCGGATCGACACTGCTGGAAAGCGGACCATCCTACTACCCTCAGATGGATGGCATAGGTCAGGTCGCCCGTTTGGCTGACGCTCCAGCCGTCGTCGAACTGCCCCCGTCATTGCGCGCCCGCCTCCTGGGTCCCGCGCTCCGCGTACTCATCGCAGCCGGCCTTGGCCTGGGACTGGTTCTGCTTGCGAACTTCATCGATCCGCGGATCAGGAGTTGCGCCGATGTCGAGGCGAGCGACCTCACGCTGCTTGGCACAATCCCGCGTCTACGCCGTGCCGATGCGGGGAACGGGCCGCCGGATCTTCGGCATCGCGAGTGACCTACGTCCCCATCCGTTGCCCAGAAAGACCACGGAGCTGCACTAGGCAGCTCCGTGGTATAGAAAAGACAGGAATTGCCCGGCCCTAGTTGAGCCCCAGGAGCCGGTCGATCTTTGCGCGATCGAAACCGACAATCGGACGACCACCGACTGTGATCACAGGTACGCCCTGCTGTCCACTGATGCGCGCCATATCACGCGCCGCGCGTTCATCGCGCGAAACGTCGACATCGGTGAATCGCACCCCCCTCTGCTGCAGATAGCGCTTGGCCGTTCGACAGTGCGGACACGTCGGCGTCGAGAATACGATGACTCGCGGTTGCCGCTTCTTGGTCGCCGTCTCTTCCTTTGCTGCCATAGCTTGTCCTCCCACGTTATAAGAAGCTGATGACCAACATGCATTATAGGCCCGATAGGCATTTTGTCAATATCGATCGCTGTATTTAACTCACCTTTCGATCTCGCAAGCTGTGCCCACTGGAGCGCAAGAAATACTGCAGACTATCAACGTGCTTGCGGTACCGGCGACCCAGTGTATAATGGCGACGCGATACCACTGAGTTTGGCGCGGCGGGACTGCGCCTGTCATGAACCGGCACCACAGCCGGAGACCATCTGCGATGGGGCTACACGCGGGGTTCAGTGTCGGAGTTCTCGGCGGCTGTAGCTCGAGCGAGGGAGGTGACATGAAGTGCCCTTATTGTGGCTCCAACGACACCAAGGTCATCGATACACGCCACGATGCCCAGGGAAACGTGCGGCGACGGCGAGAGTGTACGCAGTGCGACCAGCGGTTCAGCACAGTCGAGCGGGCAGTGCTGACGAACCCGTTGGTGATCAAGCGAGACGGCCGGCGCGAGGAGTTCGAACCCGACAAGCTAATGTCAGGCCTGCGCATCGCGTGTGCGCGCCGCCCCATCTCGGCAGCAGCCCTCGACAGGGTCGTGGAGCGCGTTGAGTACGCAATCCGCCAGACAGGCCGCACCGAGGTGTCGAGCCAGATGATCGGTGACATTGTCATCGAGGAACTGCGTCAACTCGACGAAGTAGCCTACATCCGCTACGCGATTGTCTACATGGGTCTCAAGGACCTCGAGTCGATTCGTGCGGAGATCGACCGTCTTCGCACACAGCGCCACTAAACCCCCGCTCCTGGAGTACTGGGGCCCGGCCAATGTCCTAGGGCGGGCCCTTCGCGTTGGGTGCCACAGTCAAGACAACACCATATCGTGAGGAGGGTAACTATGTCGATTGACGACGAGTCGGCGGCGACGGACAACGATCTGCAAACACAGTTCTCTGAGAACGCGCTCACCGTACTGCGGCGGCGCTATCTGCGCAAGGATCAGAACGGAGAACCCATCGAGACCGTCGGCGGCATGTTCCGGCGCATTGCGCACCACGTCGCTACCGCAGAGGACACCTGGGATGGCGATATCGCTGAAGCCGAATCACTGTTCTATGAGCTACTCACCACCATGCGCTTTGTGCCGAACTCGCCCACGTTCACCGGCGCCGGGACACCTCTTGGCCAGCTCGCGGCTTGTTTTGTCCTTCCCATCAAGGACGACATGGGCCGTGAGCCTGGGGGCATCTTCCAGTCGCTGCGAGACGCGGCATTGATCCAGCAGACCGGCGGTGGCAACGGCTTCTCCTTCTCGCGCCTGCGGCCGAAGGGCAGCCTCGTCGTCTCGAGCATGGGCAAGGCTACCGGACCGGTCGGATTTCTGCGTGTCTACGATCAGGCCTTTGGCGAGATCGCCCAGGGCGGCAGCCGCCGTGGAGCCAATATGGCCGTCTTGCGGGTAGACCACCCTGACATCGAGGAGTTCATAGCCTGCAAGACCTCCGAGAGCGCTATCACGAACTTCAACACCTCGGTCGGCATTGTTGACGCCTTCATGGAAGCCGTCGACCGCGATGAGGACTGGGAGCTCGTCTTCCCCGATGTCGGGGACCCTGGCTATCGAGAGTTTGACGGTACGATCGAGGACGCCCGCGCGGCGGGCATCCCACTCGTCCCTTACAAGCGCGTCCGCGCCCGCGAGCTCTTCGCTCAGATCACCCAGCAGGCCTGGAGCAATGGTGAGCCAGGCATGCTCTTCCTGGACGCCGCGCAGGCCGATCATCCGATTCCCAGTCTCGGCCACTACGAGAGCACCAACCCCTGCGGAGAGCAGTTCCTGATGCCCTATGAGAACTGCTGCCTGGGTTCGATCAACCTGTCGGCCCACCTCACGACGGCCGACGACGGCTCGCCGATCATCGACTGGGACGGGATCGCCCACACAACGCGCGCCGCCACGCGGTTCCTCGACGACGTCGTGACTGCGAATGCCTATGTCCCCGCGGTCCCGCAGCTCAAGGAGGCGGCCATCCGTGCCCGGCGCATTGGCCTGGGTATCATGGGACTAGCCGATCTGCTCTACCACGCCGGAGTCCGCTATGGCAGCGATGCAGCGCAGGTGTTGGCGGCTAAGTTGATGGAGTACATCCGTTACCACGCCATGCAGGCGAGCATCGAGCTGGCCGCATCGCGTGGCCCCTTCCCGGCGATCACGGGGAGCATCTATGATCCGGCAGCCGTCACGTGGCGTCCGCGTCCCTGGCCCGAGTGGCTTAGCGACGCGAGAGCTCTGGACTGGGGACGCCCCGCCATCAACTGGGACTCAGTGCTGGACGGCGTGCGCCGCCACGGGATCCGCAACGCGACGCAACTCACAATTGCCCCAACAGGAACCATCGCTACCGTAGCAGGCGCTGAAGGGTACGGCTGCGAACCGGTCTTCGCTCTGGCATACACCCGCTACGTTCACGAGGCCGATGAGAAGATCGAGCTGCGCTACGTCAGTCCGCTGTTTCAGCGCGCGCTCGACGGCGCCGCACTGGATGAGCCCACGCGCGAGGCTGTGCTGGCTGAGGTGCTCAACAGCGGCAGCTGCCAGAGCATCACGGCCCTACCCGAGCGCATCCGCGACGTCTTTGTGGTTGCCTCCGACGTTCCCGCTGAGGACCATATCCGCATGCAGGCTGCCCTGCAGCTCTACGTAGACGCCAGCATCAGCAAGACCATCAACCTCGACACGACAGCCGCACCCAACGACGTCGCGGACGCGTTTCTACTGGCGTGGAAGCTGGGGTGCAAGGGGCTCACAGTCTACGTGGCCGGGTCGCGCGACAAGGAGGTCCTTGAGACCGAGGCGACACGCGAGCAGAAGTCAGCCCCGCAGGAGGTGAGCGTGCAGCCCTGTCCCGACCCGCACATCCGCCCACGCCCCAGATCGCTCGCCGGCACAACGTACCAGGCCCAGACACCACTGGGCACAGCTTACGTCACCGTCAACACTAATGGCGCGGGCCAGCCCTTCGAGGTCTTCCTCAACGTTGGGAAAGCCGGATCCGACACGGCGGCTGTTGCAGAGGCCATCGGGCGGCTCATCTCGCTGGCACTGCGTCTGCCCTCACCGTTGGAGCCACGCGAGCGACTGGGGGAGATTGTAGACCAGCTAAGCGGCATTGGCGGACGCCGCTCGCTGGGGTTTGGACACAACCGCGTCCTCAGCCTGCCCGACGGGGTTGCCACAGTTCTGGAGGACTACCTCAAGGAGGCCGACGACGACCAGGAGGCACGTAGTGGTCGCCATATGGCCGAGCACCCTGAGCTCTCGCAGCCCAGCCTCGCCCTCTTTCAGGTGGGCGACCTCTGCCCCGAGTGCGGTCAGGCGGCCCTGGTGAACACCGAGGGATGCCGCCGCTGCTACGCCTGTGGCCACAGCGAGTGTTGACGGCACGTGACTTGACCTTTTCGACAAGAGAGCGGGCGGGACCACGCGACAGGTCCCGCCCGCTTCGCACTAGCCTATAGACCTACGAATAGGGGGCTTGCACCATCACGACACGTCCACGATCTCGAAGCTGATCGTCCCCGCCGGTGCGCGCACCGATACTCTGTCCCCAACCACGCGACCCAGCAGCGCTCTTCCCAGGGGCGATTCGTTGGAGATCCTGCCTTTGGCGGGATCAGCCTCCGTTGCCCCTACCAGGTGATAGGTTTCGCGATCCTCGTATCCTGCTTCGAGTACCGTGACGTGGCTGCCCAGTCGCACGCGACCGTCATCGCCGCCGGTCTGCTCGATCAGCACCGCGTTGCGCAGAATCTGCCGTAACTCGAGGATCCGCCCCTCCATGAAAGCCTGCTCTTCCTTCGCGGCCTGGTAGTCGGCGTTCTCCGAGAGATCGCCCTGCTTGATCGCAAAGTGCAGGCGCTTCGCCAGATCGACACGCTGCACGTTCACAAGCTGGTGCAGCTCCTTCTCGAGCTTCACCTTGCCCTCGGGTGTCAGGTATACCGCAGTGTCATCCATTCGTCCCATCTCCTCCAATCGACCCGGGGATTCTACCACAAAGCACCGCCCAAACAACGCTGCTCGGACGCGGTTGAGCAGTGTCAACCCAGGGCCGCGGCCCACTATTCCTAGGCCGGAATCACGAACGGCGCGCGAGAAAGGCTGGAGAGCGTCGTCGAACCGCTCTGCGTCACCACAACGTCGTCCTCGATCCGCACGCCACCCGTCCCCTCAAGATAGACCCCGGGCTCCACTGTGAACGTCATGCCTGGCTTCAGACGCAACGTGTTGCCTGCCACGATATAGGGCGGTTCGTGCTCCTCCAGCCCCAGTCCATGGCCCGTCCGGTGAAAGAAGTGAGCACCGTAACCTCCGGCCCGAACCACCTCGCGCGTGGCCGCGTCGACCTCTTGCGCCTCCACGCCGGGGCCGACGGCTCCCCGCCCCGCCTCGTTCGCCCGAACCACGAGTTCGTGCACCCGCTGAAGGGTGTCTCCAGTGTGCCCCACAACCAACGATCGGGTCAGGTCAGACACGTACCCGTCCACCATCGCGCCCCAGTCAACGACCACCCAGTCGCCCTCCTGGAAGGGGCGTTCACCTGCCGCAGCGTGCGGCAGTGCCCCCTGAGGACCCGACGCCACGATGGGATCGAACGCCAACCCGTCAGCACCGCCAGATAGAAGCGCGCCGACCAGCAGTGCTGCCGCCCTGCGCTCCGTGATCCCCTCCCTCAGCATCGGCACCCAGGCCAGAAACGCCTCCTCGGCCACTCGCACGGCTCGTTGCATAGCGTTCAGCTCGTCAGCCGTCTTGACCATGCGCATCTCGGCGTAAAGCTCATCGACGGGCACCAACTCGACATTGGGAGCAAAGCGCTCCAGGATCCTCTGCTCCAGAACCCGCATCTTCAGCGCCTCCACCCCCACCCGCGCGTCAGCAAGCTCCAGCGAGGCACACGCTTCGTGGAAGGCGAGGGCATAGCCCTCTTCATCGGTATAAGCAAACGCATCGAATCCCGCGGCTCTTGCCTTTCCTGCCTCCAGCTCCGGCAGCACCAGCGCCGCGGGCCCATCGACAGGGAGCAGCGCCACCACCGGACGCTCGCTCAGGAAGAATCGCAGGCCCGTCGTGTAGCGTAAGTTGGGCCCCGGCACAAGAGCCAGGGCATCCAGGCCCATCGCCTCAGCGTCCGCCAAGAGTCCCTCAGTTCGGCCGTTCATTCGCACCCCGGCTTTCTGGTCGGTGCCCCCGACCGTGGTAGAATGCCTCACTGGTTACTATAGATAAGGGAGCGGCATACGCCAACATGATCGTTCATCTGCCCATCGGGTTACTGGAGTCGAACTGCTACCTTATCGTCGCCCCGGCGAGTGATCCTGCTCGCAGGGCTGAGGCTGCGCTTGTCGACCCTGGTGTTCAGGATATCTCACAGCTGATGGACAAGATTCACGAACATGGCACGGGGGTTCGCTACATACTCAATACCCACGGCCACTTCGACCACATCGCCGCAAACGGGCGGCTCGAGCTGCCGGGCGCCCTTCTCGGCATTCACCCTGCCGACCGTCCCTTGTTACTCTCGGGCGGCGGGGCGGACCTCTTCGGAATGCCCTACGTTCCCTCGCCCTACCCCACCCTCGACCTGAACGATGGCGACACACTGCTGCTCGGCAATGATCTGCGGATCGAGATCCTGCATACACCCGGGCACACGCCCGGAAGCGTCTGCCTCTACGTCCCGAGTGACCAGGCACTGCTCACCGGCGACACGCTCTTTGCCGACAACGTAGGCCGCACCGACCTCCCTGGCGGTAACGCCAGGGCGCTCACAGCCAGTCTGCGCCGCATCATGACCCTTCCGCAGGCCACGCGCATCTATCCCGGCCACGGCTACCCTGTCACCTTGGCCGAGGCCCGGCGCATCAACCCGTGGCTCAGGCGCCTTGGCTGACGAACTACTCAAGCCGACAACAATATGAGGGCAGCATATCCCCTGCCCTCACCTGGTATGGCGCGACGTTCTCGATGCCTGCAGCCGCCTCACTGCCGTGGGGCGCTCGCCGTCAGCCGCGTGGTGCTGCTCAGTCGGTGATCAGACGCAGGACTCCCAACAGCCCCAGCCCTAGTTTCAGCGCCGCGCCCGGAGACGGTGCCGCTAGCTGTTCGCCACCCTCATCGTCGACCGCGACATTGGCCTTGTAATACAACCATCCGGCCAGTGCTCCAAGTGCTGCCCCCAGAACGCCGCCAATCAGTAGTGCGCGTTGGTGCTGATTCATCCCCTTCTACCTCCTCACCAGTTTTCTGGCAATCGTCGTCGCCCGGGCCGATGCCGCATGCACTTGCATAAATGGTCGTGCGGCCGCCTGTGATGCCCGTTCCACGGCATCGTGTGCCTGCTGCGCGTAGACCTGTGCTTTGCGCAAGTATACCCTTGCGATCCGCTGTAAGCGGTATACCCCATACGCAAGTCCCGACAGAAGCGCGAGAGGAATCAGCGCTATGACCAATGCCTCCAAGCTCAGAAAGACTAACGCGATGTCCCGTGCAACGTCCATGTACCCCTCCTTCACAACGTCTCCCCCACGCCACCCGCAAGAGGGGAGACGGCCACACTCATCGCTATCTAGTATACCCAGAATCGGCCGTGCACAAAACTACAGATTCGCGTTCCAGCCGATTTGCGGTACTATTGCCCGCGTGGACTCTCGACCTGCCACTCTACGCTGGTGGATTGCCCTGACCTTGCTGCTGCTCGTCGCATTTGCGCTGCGCACATCGCGCCTAACCGAAGTTCCACCCGGGCTCACCCATGACGAGGCCAGTAACGGGCACGACAGCGCCGCCATTCTGCGTGGCGTCCATCGCATCTACTTCCCGGTCGGCTATGGCCACGAACCCCTCTACAACTACAGCGTCGCCGGCGTCACAGCACTCCTCGGCCAGAGCGTGTTCGCGTTGCGCATCACGACCGTCATCTGGGGCATGGCCCAACTCGTGCTGACGACCGCGCTGGCCCGGCGTTGGTGGGGGCGCATCGCCGCCCTCACCGTTGCGGCCTGTTACGCGGTCAGCTTCTGGTCTCTGATGCTTGCGCGTGTCGGCCTGCGCGCTCCGGCGCTCCCGGCGCTCTTGGCCGGCTCGGCGCTGGCATTCGACCACGCGATGGCCCGCCGGCGACGGACCTGGCCCAGCTATATCCTGGCAGGACTGCTGTTGGGTGCCAGCCTCTACACCTATATGGCAAGCCGCGGCATGCCCTTGCTCTATGTCGTTTTCGCCGCCGCACTGGCCATCACCGATCGCCCCCGCTTTCGACGCACGTGGCCTGGCGTCGTGCTGCTCCTCGCTGTTGCCGGCGCGGTGGGCGCACCGCTCTTCCTCCATCTGCGCGCCCACCCCGAGCTCGAGCAGCGCGTTGCCCAACTCGGGTCGGCGATCGGCGAGCTCGGCGCTGGCAACTGGCGTCCTCTGCTGGAGAACGTGAGGGCGAGCCTTCCCCTGCTGCTCTGGCGTGGCGACCCCTTCTGGCTCTACAATGTCGCCGGTCGCCCCGGTCTGGAGCCATTGCTTGCGCTCGGGTTCGTCGCTGGCCTGATCATATGCGTCGCCCATTTGAGCAATCGGCGGCACCTATTCGTCCTCGTCTGGCTCCTCGGCGGGGTCGCCCCAGCCCTTATTGCGCCCGTAGCCTACAACCTGCTCCACGCAGTCGCGGCCATGCCCGCGGCCTTTCTCATCGCGTCGCGTGGCTTCGTGTGTGCCTGGGGATGGCTTCGCAAGGTCGCACGGCGCCCGCAAGTACTGCGATACCTGACCTGGGCGGGTACCGCCGCCTTCGCACTCACCGGCTGTCTGACTGCCCACGCATACTTCGTCACTTGGGGGCAACACCGCGATGTCCGCGTCGCATACCACCACCACGTGGCCGCTCTCGGGCAACACCTCGACGCCGAGCCGCGCATCAGCCACGGGAGCGCGGTGGTCATAACCACGCTATACCCGGGCGAGTTTCACGATCCCTACGCCATGGAAGTCGCACTCCGCCGCGATGATCTCTCTCTGCGCTGGGCCGACGGAAACGCGGCGCTATTCGTACCACTGGGCCCCGCCCGGCTCTATGTCGAGCCGCAGAGCCGCCCCTCCAGTCTCCTGTGGGATCTTCTCGCGTCCGATCTGGTGGTCGATCGTGTGCTCGATTTCCGCCCGACCGACCTATCGCCCCAGATCGTCGGCTACCGCTGGGACGCGCCGAGCACGTGGCGCAGGCTCGCCGCGACGTTGACCACATCGGTTGCCCTGGGCGCCCATGACCCTGTTCCTGGCCAAGCATCACAGACCGCGACAGCCCCGGTCGCCTTCGGCTCTACCGCGGCGCTCGTCGGGTACCGCCTCATCCCTGAGCCCGATGGCAGCACAACCGCCCTCACAGCATGGGAGGTCACATCCCCGACAGACCGCGAGTGGGTCATCTTTGCACACCTTCTCGATGCCGGCGGAGAGCTGCTCTGGCAGGACGACCGCCTCGATGCACCCTCCTGGCAGTGGCGCCCTGGCGACCGTTTCGTGCAGATCCATCGTTTCGCACCGTCAACCGGCGCCAGCGCGGCTGCCGTTGCCCTCGGTCTCTATGCCCGGGATGACCTCACTCGCCTGCCTGTCAACAGTGCCGGGTTTGGTGCCGCGGGTCCCATCACGCGCGTGCTGCTGCCCCTGGAGAACACGTCACCATGACCCGGCGCGCCACGACCGAACGCTGGGCCGTCATTGCTCTCATCCTCGTGGCATGGGCGCTGAGGTGGGTGGCTCTCCTCGATGTCCCGCCCGGATGGCGCGACGATGATCTCATCGAGCTCTATACCTTCTCCCAGCGCATCGTCGACGAGGGCCCGGTTCTCTACTTCCCGGGCGCCTCTGGCCACGAGCCGCTCTACCACGCCCTGCGGGCCCCGGTGCTAGCCCTGGCGGGCATCAACCAGGCTTCTGCGCGTTGGGTCTCGGCCTCTGCCGGCACGCTGGCAACACTGCTCACCTGGGCGGTCGGACGGCGCCTCCTGGGGCGCCGCGTGGGCCTGCTCGCCGGAGCGCTCGTCGCTGTGTCGTTCTGGGGCCTTATGTACAGCCGTGTGGCCATCCGCCACATCGGCGCGCTACCGTGGATGCTCACGGCTATCTACTGGGCCTGGCGCCAGGCGCGCGATGCTCGTACTTCGCCCGCAGCCGTGGCCGGCGTGGCCGTGGGTATCGCGGGAGCGCTCCTCACCTACTACGCTGGGCGCTTGCTCCCCGCGCTGCTCCTGGCTGTCCTCCCGCTCGTCGCACCGCTGCGTCGTCGCTGGCGCGGCTACCTGCTGGGAATCGCGCTGGGGCTGCTGGCCGCCACGCCCATGTTCTGGGCGGCCTCCCAGCTTCCCGGGGCCGACGCTCGTGTGGGCGAGCTGGCAGTCCCCCTCCGTGCGCTCAGGTCTGGCGACATCCGGCCACTGGTTCAGACAACGTGGACCACCCTGGGTATGGCCCACGCCCGGGGCGACCCCGAGTGGCTCTACAACGTCAGCGAACGGCCGGTGTTCGGGCAGCTCGGCGCTCTGGCCTTCTATACCTCCCTGGCAGGACTGCTCATCCGCTGGCGCCGCCCATCCGTGCGGGTGCTGCTGCTGTGGCTTGCCGTCGGGATTGCCCCTGCTTTCATCAGTTTGCCGCCGTCCAGCTACGGCCACACCATTCTCGCGCTTCCCGCCGTCTACCTGATTCTCGCCACCGGTGTGGATGAAGCCTGGACTCGGCTGGAGCGCCAGATGACGCACGCAGACCCACCGCCCGCCCCATCGCCGGCGCTCCGCGGCGCGCGTGCCCGCACTCTCGCCCGGCTTGCCGCAAGGACAGCGCTGCCGATCGCCGTGCTGGCCATCGTCGCGTCCCGCGACCTGGACGGGTACTTCCGCCAGTGGCCGGCGCATTCCATGGTGCGCTTCCTCTACCGCGCCGATTACCGTGCATTGGCAGCCTTCCTTGATGCCCGCCCTTCGCTGGCCGGCTGCACCG
This sequence comes from Anaerolineae bacterium, assembly GCA_034676805.1. Classification (GTDB taxonomy): domain Bacteria; phylum Chloroflexota; class Anaerolineae; order B4-G1; family SLSP01; genus PWVB01. The sequence goes on from JAXDDO010000009.1 coordinate 46,961, forward strand.
TTGGGTCGATGCTCTTCGGCCCGTGGGACAAGGTAGCGCTTCAGACCGACCTCGCGCGCGAGGACGCAGGCCTCCGTTGGGCCAACCCCGAAAGGGCGATTGTCTTCATCGGCGGCGAAGCAACCCAGACCTTTCTGCAGGATGAGGGCACACGCCAGCCCGCCCTGCAGGATCTCCTGGCGATTTCTCCGCAGATCGAGGCGCCCCGGGGGATGCAGGGGTATGCTGTGGCACCCGTCCTGATGCCGGACCAGGCCGCGAAGACCGATGCAGGCGGGATGTCTCTGGCCGAACAGCCGTTCGCTGGGGCACTAGCACTGGAGGCTGTGGCTATTGAGCCACCCACGGGGAACGACGAGCCGGTGTGGGTGATCACGTGGTGGCGGGTCGTTGGCCCTCTACCGCTGCCGGCGGAGGAGCTGATTCCCAACCCACCACCGCCCGGGGTCTACAGTGGCCCGCGCCTGAAGGTCTTCGCACATCTCCATGTAGCCGGGGAACAGGCTGCAGCCGGCGGTGAGCCGGTCGCGTCTGACGATGGTCTCTGGGTGGATCCCTACACGCTACAACCCGGCGATCTGGTGGTGCAGTGGCACCGGTTTGGTCCCACCCGAGCGTCAGACACTGGCTACAGACTTGTGCTGGGGCTGTACGACCCGCTATCCGGCGCCCGCTGGCTCACAGCCGCGGGCAACGACTCGGTCGCGGTCGACCTCAGCCCCTGAGCTAGCCAAGACGGAAGCGATGCGCCTACCTCAGGCCCACCAGCGCCAGCAGGGGCGGCCCGAGGATCACTAGACCGACAACGACAGACGACAGCGCGGCCAATAGCACCGAGGCAGCCATCAGGTCCTTGACGCGCTTGGCGAGCGGATGATAGTCAGGGCTCACCAGATCGACCAAGGCCTCCAGTGCACTGTTGAGGACCTCGGTGACCAGCACCGCCCCGATCGTCAGCGCCAGCAGCCCCGTGTGCACGGGCGGCAAACGCAGCCAGATGCAGAGAGCCGTCACGGCCATCGCGAACGCGAGGTGTATGCGGAAGTTCCGCTGTGAGCGGAATGCATCACGTAGCCCCTCCCCTGCGTAGCCGAAGGCCGCCACGAGCCCGACCCGCCTGCCTGTGCTCATTCGGGCAGCGGGATATCGACGCCCAACAGCCGGAGAATGTCGCTCTGAATAGCCCACATCCGCTCCTTTTCCTGCTCGTCTGCGTGATCGTACCCCAGAAGGTGGAGCACGCCGTGCACGGTCAACAACTGCAGCTCGTCTTCCAGCGACCCGCCGGCGCCTTCTGCCTGCACACGCGCGCGTTCGACGGAGATGACGACGTCACCCAGATACCGGGGGAAACCGGCTGGGCCTGCGGAAAACGGCCCGCGCGTATCGTTCGCGAAGGCCAGCACATCCGTTGGTTCAGGAACGCCTCGGAACCGGCGGTTCAGATCCTCTAGCGCCGTGTCATCCGACACGACAACCACAACCTCGCACGGTTCACTTAGCGCGTGTCGCATCAGAGTCAGGCGCGCCGCCTGCTCGATACGTTCACGGTCAACAGCGCCAACCTGCTCCTCTATCTGTACGTCAATCGTGTGTGACGGGCTCATCCTTCGGTCTCACGGCCCTCCAAAGCCGCAGCAATCGCCTGCTCGGTGGCGGTCAGGTCCCGGTCCGGCCTGGAGCGGCCCCCATCAGACACGCCTTCTCCGGCGCCGTCGCCGCTCGCGCCGTCGTCCCGGTCCAGCATATCTGCCCGCCCCGCGTCGTCAGCGACGTGATCACTGGACGCTGCAACATCGCCCGCGATCGGGGTGACGGAATCGAGCTCTCCGACTACAGGGTGGGCCGCAGCGCCGGTCACGGTGGCGCCCATCGGCTCGAGCGGCATCGCGGCACCGGGAGCCAGCGTAACGCCAGGGGCTGGCGTCTCCCTGGGCTCACGTGGCTCCGGATATGGCACGCGCGGGTGAAACGCTCCGCGAAGTAGGCTGACATAGGTACGCTTTACAGTGTCAAGATCCTGCATTGTAATCGGGCAGTCGGCCATCTGCCCATCGCGCATCCGCTGCTCAAAGATCGCGTCGATCACGGCCCGCAGCTCCTCAGGGTTGCTTGGGCGACGCGCCCGCGTAGCAGCCTCCGATCCATCGGCCAACATGACAAGAAGCGTCTCACGGCTCTGAGGTCGGGGCCCGGGATAGCGGAATTGCGTCTCGTCTACGAGATCAGCTTCACCGCCCGCGGCCTCCACAGCCTTCTGGTAGAGAAAGCTCACGCGCATGGTGCCGTGGTGCTCGGGAATGAACGCCCGAACCCGCGCCGGCAGTCTGTACTCCTTGGCCAGCTTGATCCCATCGCGGACATGACCGGCCAACACCTCCAGGCTTGTATAGGGATCGAGCCTGTCGTGTGGATTGCTCAGTCCTTGCTGGTTCTCCACAAAGAAGTAGGGGCGTGCCAGCTTGCCAATGTCATGATAGTAGGCTCCCACGCGTGTCAACAGCGCGTTCGCCCCAATCCGCTCCGCCCCCTGCTCGGCCAAGCTCGCCACCATCATCACGTGGTTGAACGTAGCCGGCGCTTCACGCAGCAGCCGTTGGAGCAGGGGATGGTTAGGCCTGCTCAGCTCTGTAAGCCTGAAGGTCGTTGTAAGGTCGAACAGCGGCGTCAGGATAAACAGCCCGCCCACCGTCAAACCGCCCGATACGACACCGCCCAGCACGCAGATCCCCAGCTTCACCAGCAACGTCGCCGGCGACTCCGCCAGATCCTCGATGGAGAAGGCAAAGACCGTCAATGCCTGAACGACACCGCCGAGCAGGCCCGACCGGAACAGCGGCCCGGTCTGTTCGTAGCGCGGCAGCGTCAGCACAGCATAGACCGCGCCCAACAACGCCATCGCAGCAATACCGAGCGACCGCGAACCGATCCACCCGCTGATCGCGCTTAGCAGCAGCGTTGCGCCAAGAGCTGGCACTGGCCCAACCGTGGTGGCGATCAGCATCGCGGCAGCAGCGCTGGGGAAGAGATACGGGACCAGGTCGCCCGAGCGCAACAGCAGCCACGCCAGCCCGAGGAACACCGTCAGCACCAGCGCCACCAGCAGTTCGTTCCGTGCCCCATCCAACGCTGCAGGAGCCAGCTTCCAGAGGTACATGCCTAGGGCCAGGGCGCCCATCGCCGAGAAGAGCGCCGCCGCACCTGTGTTGCGCTTGTCCTCGGTCGTCGAGGCCAACCCAACGTGCCTCAGGGCCTCAATGTCGAGCTCCGACACCCGGGCCCCTTCTCTCACGATCACCTCGCCGTTCCGGAACACCCGTACGGCTGGCGATACGGCCTCCCGCGCAGCTTCCTCAGCAGCAGCGGTTGCCGCCTCGTCAAGGAAGACGTTCGGCTGGACGAACTTCGAGACGAGATCCTCGACCACCTCGGCCTCATCTTGCGCTAGGTCGAGAGGGATCATCGTTGGGATGCTCCGGCGGATCGCGATCAGATCGGTATCACGGATCTGCTCTTGTCGCATGATCTGGTCGAGCAGGTCGAGGAACTCCAGTTGCACCCGACTCCAGCTCGAATCGGGCAGCGCCAGAATCGAGTGCACGGTGCCCTCCGGAAGATCGCCGAGCTCAGGCACGGCCCGGATCATAGCTGTGCGCTGGGGCTCGCTGCCGTAGGGGTCGGCACGGACGGCCCGCAAGAATGCCAGCACCTCTCGCGCCCGGTTGTACTGCTGCCGCGCAATCATCGGGTCCGGCGCCGTGAACAGCGGGCTGACACGTCGAGCGGCATCCTCCTGTGCCTGGCGGCTCAGGATCTCGCTCACGAAACTGACATCGCGAGGGGCACGGAGGTTCTGTGGCGCCACATCTCCTACGCTGAGGTCGACATCCTGGGGAACGGAGAAGATCAGGACAACCGTCGTCACGCCCGCCAGCCACAACCAGAACAGGGCCTGACGCAGGCCCCACCCGCGCGTCGACTTGGACTCGTCAGACCGGCTCATAGCGTTCAGCCACTAGATGGATAGCACAAGAGGGGCTCCACACCGGAGCCCCTCTTCGACTTGTGCACCTCAGAGATCAGGGGATCAAGCGGAGAGCAGGGCTCGCACGATCTCGTTGACCGTTCTGCCATCGGCCCTCCCCTTGACGCGGGGCATCAACGCCCCCATCACCCTGCCCATATCCGCCATCGAGCTGGCACCCGCCTCCTCGATCACGGACTGGGCAACCTCTCGGATCTCATCCTCGGTCATCAGAGCCGGAAGATACGCCTGCAGAATGTCGAGCTCCACGACTTCCTCGGCGACCAGATCCTCGCGACCTGCGGTCCGCATCATCTCGATCGCTTCTTCGCGTCGCTTCACCTCTTTGCGGATCAGTTCCACGATCTCGCTGTCCTCCAGGGTGTGCGGCGATTCGGACTCGACCAGTTGGATGTTGGTCAGGACCATTCGTATGGCCGCCTTGCGGTGCGCATCCTGCGCCCGCATTGCGTCCTTCAGGTCTGCGCGAAGCCGGTCTCTCAGGCTCACTTCTATCTCCTTGACCCGTCACAGACTACTAGTACTGCCGGCGCCGGTCTTTCAGCGTCGTGCGACGGCTCTTGCGTAGCTTGGCCGCGCGTTTCCGCTTACGGACGATGCTGGGCTGCTCGAAATAGCGTCGCTTGCGGATCTCCGACAGAATGCGATCCCGCTGCACCTTCTTCTTGAACCGCCGCATCAGAGACTCGAAGGACTCATTGTCGTCGGCCACAACAAACGTCACGCAACTCACCCCTTTTTTGCTCCCGGAGCCCAAGCCACCGGCTAGGCGTCACCTCTCCACTTCCCGAGAGTGCGTGACCATTATAGCGCGACACCCCCGCATGTCAAGCTTACCTCACCCCGCCGGCCTATCACCCAATCTAGCGTGATTGCCAGCCACGGCTCACCCGCCCCAATCGTACACGATCATCAGCAGCTGCCCGCCCGGCGCCCTCAGAGCGGTTTCGCGCCCACCCGGGTAACGCTCGCGTATGCCATCGAGCTCCAAAACGCGCTCGGGCACAACGGCAAAGCGAGCTGGACCAGTCACCTCGGGCAGCGGCTCTTCTGGCAGCACATCCTGTCCGGGGATCGCCCGCAGGGTAAAGGCCAGCGCCCCAAAATCCCAGTACAGGTACGGTGGACCAAGGAAGTAGACTCGTCCCGGGCATGCTGCCTCCGCGGGCACCACAACCGTGGGGTCACGGGCCTCCCCGAGGGCCTCGCGATCGCAGATCGGTTCCGGATTCTCGAGCACATACTGGGCAAAGACCGTCGCGATCTCCGCGCTTGGGTTTCCATAGACACGCGTGGGTGTGTAGATGCCGAAGTAGAAGACGAGGTTCAGCACCGCGATCGCCGCCAGCGCCGCGCCCATCGCCCACATACGGATCTTCCGTCTGGCCCCGAAAAGCGCCACGACGCTGTGGAGTCCCCACGCCACCAGCAACGCAACCGCGGGCACGAGCAGTAGCCCGCGCTGGCTGCTTGGAGGGTTCTCCGTCAGCACCCACGCCATAGTGACCGTTGTCCCGAACCAGAGCAGCGACAGCCCGCGTGAAGGCCACCGAATTCGTGCCACGGCCTCAACAATGCCCACCAGCAGCAGCGCGCCAGTGACGAAGTCGACCAAAGGCTGGTTCGGTCGGTACCAGAAGGTTGGATCGGGCCGAATGTGGAAGGCCGTGAACGATCGCCACACCTGCTGTACCAGCAACTCGAGCGCCGATTTACCGGTGATGACGATCTCGCGCTCCAGCCAGCCCGAAGCGAAGATGCTCACGGCGTTGTAACGCTCGCTCAGGGCCGACGGATACACGGAGTACCAGCCCAGGAGCGGCAACGCCGCCACCAGCCAACCTGCGCCGAACAGCAGCAAGCCACGCCAGTGAAGCCGTAGAAGTGTCCGGTCGAGGAGCGCCCGCCACGCCACCACGAGCGCGATGAGCACCGACACCCACCGCGCTCCGAAGTACGCATACCACCCGCAGCCGGCCACGAGGCCGGCCAGCCCCCACGCCGGCAGCCCCGCCTGCGCCCAGGCGCCCACACGGCCGCGCGGTTGCTGCGGATGCAGCGCTTCCCACACCAGCCACAGAGCGGTCGTGCCGATGAATGGATCGATGATCTGGTTAGACGCCAGGCGGCTGTAGTGAATGTGGTACGCCGAGAAAGCCACAACCACTGCTGCCACCCACCCTGTGCGCCGTCCGCCTACCGCCCGGCCCAGGAGAAAGGTCGTCAAGACCGTGGCAGTTCCCACGATCGCTGACAGGGCCCTTCCCCCCGCAATGGTGGCCCCGAATCTGCGCAGGGCCAACCCATAGGCCACAAACGACATGGTCGGGACCGAATACCAGCCGGTCGCGAAGGGATTTGCCAGGCCGCGCGCCGTCATCAGCAGCCCATCCCGCAGTTGGGTCCCCTCGTCTCCGCCGAGGTTGGCTGGAACTCTGCCCAGCGCAAGGCAACGCGCCAAGCCTGCCGCGATCACCAGCGCCACCAGTGCCCACAGGTCGATCCGCGACAGCCACGGCCGGCCATCACCCTTGACCCGTATCCAGGCAGCCACCAGCGTGCCGGCGAACGCTACGCCAGCCGCCACCCACATCACGAACAGGCTCGTGTAGTCACGTGTCGCGGAGTGCGCTGTACGCGCCCCAAACGCCACCGCCAGGGATGTAGCGATGGCACCGGCACGCACCCACCCTCCTGTGCTTTGCGGGATCAGTGTCCGCACCAGGGCTAGCCCATGCCGTGACGTGTCGCGCCGCAGAAGCGCCACCGCAACCACCACAAGTCCCGCGCCGGCGTAGAGCGCCGCATCCCACACATACACCTGCCGGGCCATCAGGTACGTTCCTACAAGCAGCAAAGCGAGCGCACATCCCAGGAGCACAGGACGAGGCCCGCGGCGTCGCCCGCCTACTGGCACCCGGTCGCCCAGGTCATCGGTGTCGCCTGCCCGGGTCACGACTTACGGTCCGCCTTCCCGGACCCAGTGCCAACCACGCCTATCCGGCGCACAGCTCGGCGATCCGTTCTGCGGCCACCCGCGCGCGGTGCCGCAACAGGCCCAGAGTCGCCGAACCGCGGACCGTCACGGCGAGGATCGCGTCATGGACGCTCAGAGCGTAGAGCATGTAATCACCGCCCGTGATGCTCTGCTCAAACCGCACCTGCTCGCGCCCCAGGATGCGCGCCACCTCTGCCGATGTCTCCCAACCGTGTAGCACAGCCCGCGAAACGGCTTCTGCCTCGGCGGGCTCGAGCAAACCCACCGCCGCTAACAGGCCCAGATCGCTGGTGAGCAGCACGCCGTCCGCCTCCACATCCGCCGCAAGGTCGCGCATCAGGGCCTCAACCCGGGCCTGATTCGTGCGAAAGGCACGCCGCGACAGCCTCTGCTTGGGTTCGCCGGTGGGCAGCGCCCCATCCTCATCAGGCTGGTCCACAGTCTGGGCAGATGCCCTGGCTGCCGGCTCCCTGCCGGTCTCCTGCGCATCCTCATCTGTGCCTGCACCTGTGCCGTGCCCCACATCCTCATAGGGCAGACTCTCTTCATCGGGAGCCAGTTCGACTGTTGACTCGGTCCTTCCGAACAGCGACTCCACCCAATCCGGCACTCCGTGCGCCGCGACCTCGAGCCCCGCCACCTCGCCAGCCTCGGGCCCCGCGATCGCGGGCGCGCCGTCCCTTGGATGGTCGCGGGACACGCCGGCGGGCAGCGGTGCGCGCAGCGCAGCCTCGATGTGATCTGGCAGGTCAGGCAGAAAGAAGGGCTTCGGCAGTATCCCCTGGATGGGCAGATCCATGTCGTCAAGCTGCGGGCCATCGCCCATCAGCGGGATCAGCACCAGCCGCATACCGGGATCCAGCGCACGCAACTGGTGAGCCAGCGTACGGGCATCGGGGCCAGCCAGCGCCATGTCAAGGAAGGCCACGTCAGGTGGAGCGCTCTGAGCTGATTGGAGGGCTGCCCCGCCATCGGCGCAGAGGGTTACCTCGTGCCCCAACCTTCCTAGCTCCTCTGCCAAGAGAGTCGCAAACGGCACATTCGGATCAACGACGAGCAGGTGCATGGTAGCTCCTCAGGTTAGGACGTTAACGTGTCCCCATTGTAGATGGACAGTGTCTACAGGCAAGCGGACGGACGAAGGG
>JAXDDO010000085.1:0-37704 GCA_034676805.1 Anaerolineae bacterium
CGCCCGCGCCCCCGCCCCCCCCCCCCCCCCCCCCCCCCCCCCCCCCCCCCCCCCCCCCCCCCCCCCCCCCCCCCCCCCCCGGTCCTTGCGTCATCACCGCTAGAACGTGGGCACCGCAATCCAGCGAGGGTGATGCGACACAGTCAGTCGTCCGGCTAGAACGTAAGCCAGTTGCTCGGTGGCCACAACGTGATGGGCGGGCCATAGATCAGCCGCAGCGCAAACAGCGCGTGCAAAACCGTGCTGGCAATCAGGATAGCCAGAATGGCCGGGTGACGCTTCGTGTTAGTTTTGTGGTTGAACATCGCGCGCCCTACCCACGCACCCGGGAATCCGCCCAGAATCGTCAGCAGATTCAACGTGAACTCCGGAACCCGCCACCCCCGCAGGAGCTTCTTGAGTTCGGCCGTGCGTTTGTCCCACGCATAGAAAGCCCAGGCAATGAAGCTGAACCCGGCTATCCAGGTGACGTAAGGGTGAACGCTCAGACGAGACTGGAAGCCGGTGGCCAGCCAGACCGCCAGCCCAACACCAAGCACCGTATAGATCCACACCGATCTTTTCATGGTCACCTACGCTCTACCGCGATACTGGGGCAGCAACTCGAGATAGCTCTCATCCCCTTCCTCAGGGAGCGTGGGACGGTAGTCCGGCGACTGATGGCGGAAGTAGGTGTTGTACAGCTCAGCGTAGTGCCCACCCCGCTGCATCAGAGTCTCGTGGTTGCCTTCTTCGATGATCTGCCCTTCCTTGAGTACGATGATGCGATCGACAGCCCGAATCGTCGAGAGGCGGTGTGCAATCAAGATCGACGTACTCTGCCTGAGGATCAGCTGGATGGCGTCCTGAATCTGCGCCTCCGTAAACGGATCGATGCTCGCGGTCGCTTCGTCGAGGATGAAGATCGCCGGCTCCTGAACCAGCACGCGCATCAGGGCCACCAACTGACGCTGGCCCATCGAAAGCTGCGATCCACGCTCGCCCACATCGGTCTGCAGGCCACGCGGGAGCGTCGCCAGCCACTCTCCATCCCCGATCCGGTTCGCCATGACCAGGATACGCTCGTCGCTGATGCCAGGGCGCCCATAGCGGATGTTGTCAGCGACGGTACCCGAGAAGAGAAACGGCGTCTGGGAGACAATGCCCAGACGTCTGCGGTAGTCCGTCAGGTTGAAGCTGCGGATGTCCCGCCGATCGATGCGAATCTCACCGCCCTGAAACTCGTAGAAGCGCGCAATGAGGTTCGCTAAGCTGCTCTTCCCCGCACCGGTATGCCCCACGAATGCCACGCTCTCGCCTGGCTGTATGTGTAGCGAGAACCCCTGGAGTACCTGCTCTTGCTCCGTATAGCGGAAGTCCACCCTGTCGAACTCGATCTCCCCACGAATCTCACCGACAGGCTGGTCGTCGGTCTGGATCACACTTGATTCCGCATCGATCAGAGCGAAGACACGCTCCGCAGCCGAAAGCCCGCCCTGAAACTGATTCCAGAATGCGGAAATGCTCAGAATCGGGAACCAGAAGCGGTCCATGCTGGTGATAAAGAGGTACCAGTCGCCAACCGTGATCGCCCTGGAGACGGTCGCCGTCCCGCCCAAATACACAACAGCGGCGGTGGCGAATGCGGAAAGGGCATTCAACAGGGGGAAACTGAGGGCCAGCGTGTACCCGCGGCGCAGGTTCACCCGGTAGGATTGCCGGTTGATCTCGGCGAACTCGTCGTAGATCGCGTTTTCCTGCCGGAAGTTCTTGGCGACGCTGATGCCGGTGACCGCTTCCTGAATGGCGGTATTTACCTCGGCCATGACCCGGAACCCCTCGCGCGTGACTTTGCGGGCGAGTCGCCGGAGACTGAACGCAACTGCCACCACGAGCGGAACAAAGGCCAACACCATCAGCGTGAGCCGCCACGAGATCGTGAACAGGTACCCGATAAGGAAGACCACCTGCAGCACTTGCCCCAGAAAGTCGGTCACCAAGCTAACAACGTTGGCGAACTCCTCCGTATCTGAGGTGATGCGGCTGATGATCCGGCCCGACCGGAACTTGTCGAAAAACGACAGGTCATGGTGCATCGACGCCGAGAACGCAGCGTCGCGCAGCGTCTGCATGATCGGTCCGGACACCCTCGCCAGCAGACGACCCCGCACCCATGTCGCAGCCCAGTCCACCACGCCGCCAACCAATACGATTGCGACGATACCCAAGACGACCGCCAGGTTCTCGCGATCGGCAGCCAGCAGATCCAGCCCCCTGGCTGTGGCAATCCGCGGCACAACACCGAGCAGGGAACTCGCTACAGTGATCACAGCGACGACGACTACTCGCTTCCAATGCGGGCGGAAATGCACGAGGATTCGCCGGATCAACTCCGCGTCGCTGTACTCGCGGTCGTACCCCTCTTCACTCAACCCGTAGAAAAAGCTCATCGTCCTCGCTGGTGGGCGCCTACATCCACAACCGGCGCCAGTCTTTCACTCGTACCGTGCAAAGATATTCCGGTAAGCATCCGACGTCTTCATAAGCGTGTCGTGGTCGCCAATAGCCGCCACGCGTCCTTGTCTCAACACCACAATCAGATCGGCCCAACGGATCTGCGATAGCCGGTGCGTGATCAGGAAGGTGGTCCGGCCTGCCGCGATCCTCTGAATTGCACGCTGAATCCGGTCCTCGGTCTCGCTGTCAATGGCGCTTGTGGCATCATCGAGGATCAAGATAGCCGGGTCAGTCAAGAACGCCCTCGCCAGTGCTATACGTTGTCGCTGTCCTCCAGACAAGGTCGTGCCGCGCTCGCCGACTACGGTCTCGTACCCATCGGCGAACTCCATAATGAACTCATGGGCTTGGGCTGCGCGCGCCGCAGCCACGATCTGCTCGTGCGATGCCTGTGGGTACCCGAACGCGATGTTCTCCGCAATCGTCCTCGAGAACAGAAACAGATCCTGTTCGATGATCGATATCTGGCGGCGCAACGCTGCCAGGCCCCAGTCGCGGACGTCGACCCCATCAACAAGTAGCCGTCCCTCATCAACGTCATAGATGCGATTGATGAGCTTGGCGATGGTCGACTTGCCCGACCCGGTCTGCCCGACAATCGCCACAGTCTGCCCCGGGCTAACCTCAAAGCTGATATCCTCCAGCGCCACCGCTTCACCGCCAACGTTGCAGCCACGGTCCTGGGAGTCGTAACAGAACCACACACCATCGAACGTGACGGCTCCACGAATCTGGGCATCGTAACCCCCGCGGTTCTCGTCCAGATCCGTCCGTGCGTTGATCACCTCTAGCAAGCGCCGTGCACTTGCCAGCCCGGCCGCCACACGGGGGTACGCAAACTGCCCGGTGAAGGTCGGGAACCCGAACAACATCACGATGCCGCTGTAGGCCACCACATCTCCTACCCCGAGCGCGCCAGCTCGCAGGAGCAGCAAGCTGTGCAACAATCCACCCGCTATGAGCAACGCAAGCAGCAAGCGCGGAAGGAACTTCGCCTGGATGTCCTGTTCCCAGACAAACGCTCGTTGCCAGTCTGTAACCGACCGGCCAAATCGCTCAATCTCAAAGTCTTCCTGGGCAGCGCCCTTCACCGTCTCGACACCCTCGATCGCTTCCGCAAGAGCTGTGTTCATCATCCCGAACCGCCTTCTCACCGCCTCCGTCGCCGGGCGCAGCTCCCGAAGGTAGGTGAAGACGACGGTTCCGTAGAACACGAGATAGATCAGCGGGGCAACGATGAGCTGCGGATGGATTGTGGGCGCCACGAAGAGTGGCATGATCACGAAGTTTGCCGAGCCAATGACCATGTTCAGGCCGGGATTGAACAGCAGGTTGATCTGCCGCACATCGTTGGTAGCGCGTGCCATCAGATCACCCGTGGGATGGGTATCATGGAAGCCCATGCTCTTGCCGATCAGGCTGAGATAGAGCTCGTCGCGAATGTCTCGTTCAATGCGTTGGCCGAGGGTTTCCGCTGAAAGGTTGCGGAGAAGCTGTAAGCCAAGCCCTCTCGCCACCTGCGTCACCGCAATCAAGACTGCGGCCTGCGCCAGTACCTGCAGGCCGGAGGATCCCCCAGAGATGGCATCGAATGCGCGGCCTACCAGGATGGGTTGGGCCGATGCCAGCAAAGCGTTGCCTACCGCGCCGAGCAACATGCCCAGGACCGCCAGCTTGTGACGGAAGGCGTGGGAGAAGATCCACCTAGCAGCACTTCGGCGGTCCGACTGCCACGCTCTTTCGATGACGAATTCACCCGATGCCACGCTAACGCCTCCGCTCCCTTCCTGCCTTCCCGACGGTAACCCTACGCATTGTAGGGGGATGTGCCGAATCGTCAAGCTCGCGAACCCAGATTTGACAATGACCGGACATGGTCCAGAATCGAGGCCATCGGCGGGACATGCGGGATGGGGCCGCATACCAACATAGCTCACCTGCAAACAGGACGGAGGTGATCCAATGGACTTCTTTGAGCTCATTCGAAGCCGGTACAGCGTCCGCGCGTATACAGATCGACCGGTTGAGGACGAGAAAGTGCAACAGATCCTCGAAGCTGCGCGCCTTGCGCCCACAGCAGCCAACCGGCAGCCTTTCCGAATCCTGGTGATCAAGACGGCAGGGCGCGAAGATGAGCTGCGACGCATCTACAGCCGTCAGTGGTTTGTCGCCGCGCCGTACGTCCTGTGCGTGTGCGGCGTCGAAGCTGAGGCATGGGTGCGCAACCAGGATGGCAGAGACTACCTCGACGTCGACGCCGCCATCGTTATGGACCACATCGTCCTGGCCGCCACGGCACTCGGGCTTGGGACCTGCTGGATCGCCGCCTTCGACCCCGAGGCCGCCCGCGAGGTCCTGCAACTGCCCGACGGCGTCGAGCCCATCATCTTCACGCCATTGGGTTACCCCGACGACCGCCCCCGGGCCAAGCAACGCAAGGACACCTCCGGACTGGTCCGTTACGACCATTGGTAACCGCGTCACTGATAGCCGTGTTCGGCGCCCGAAGTCCACGCGAGCTCCCGTTATTCGGAGGTTAGGCCTACGATGGCGATCGACCGCGACCCCATCGAGCGTGCCGTCCAGGCGCACTATCGCACCGACCCCGACCGCGAATGGCAGCGCATGGATCACCATCGCACGGAGTTTGCAGTAACCTTGCGAGCGCTCGATGCGCACCTGCCTCCGGCCCCAGCGCGCATCCTTGACTGTGGTGGCGGACCCGGTCGCTATGCCATAGCCCTCACGCAGCGCGGCTACGACGTCGTTCTCTTTGATCTGAGCCCCGAACTCCTGGCCCTTGCCGAGGCAAAAGCCGGAGAGGTCGGCGTCGAGCTCGGAGGGTACGAGCAGGGCACTGCCACCGACCTGTCGCGGTTTGGCGACGCCACCTTCGACGGCGTCTTGCTGATGGGACCGCTGTACCATCTGCTCGATGAGCGCGATCGTCGCCAGGCCTTATCCGAAGCCTGCCGGGTGACCAGACCCGGCGGCCCAGTCTTCGCCGCATTCATATCGCGCTATGCCGCCCATATCGACGCTGCCGCGTGCTATCCCGACCGGGCGGCGAAGACGCCGGAGCTCTTCAAGCAGATCTCTGAGACAGGGTTGCTCCCCCCGAGCGACAACGGCGCGGCGGAGTTTGTGGCATACTTCGCACACCCGAGCGAGGTCCAACCGCTCTGTGAGCGCGCCGGTCTGGAGTTGACTGCGCTCCTGGGAGTGGAAGGTGTCGTGAGCGGGCACGAGGCCCTGATCAATACACTGACCGGCAGCGCGTGGGAGACCTGGGTGGACACCAACTACCAAATCGCGCACGACGCCACAACTCACGGCGGCGTTGAGCACTTGCTGGCGGTCTGCCATAGGCCTCGTTGGCGCACCGTGTTGATCGACCTGGCTGCAACCATGGCCCGCAAGGGGTTGGCGTACACAGTCGTCGGGGGCGCCGCCCTGGCGCTGCATGGGCTGCGGGTATGCGTGCGAGACCTTGACCTGGAGATGTCACGATGGGCCGTGTACCAGTTCCAGGAAGCTTTCGCAGCTCAGGCCGTGCTCCCTGTCGCCTGGCGTGAGACCGAGACCGTCCGATCGCACTATGGACGCTTCGAGATTGGCGGTGTCCAGGTAGACGTCATGGCTGACCTCGAGCGCCACGTTGGCGATCGATGGGCGCCCTCTCTCTGTACTACGAGCAAGACGGTCGAGCTTCAGGGTATGCCTATCCAGGTAGTCACCCTGGAGGAGGAGGTCCTGGCCAATCTGCGCCGCGGCCGACTGGAGACGGCAGCAATGGCACTGCCGCACTGCGATCGAGACCATCTCCTGGCGCTCTGGAAGTCTGCTGTCCGTAAGGGGTTCTTCTAGGCCGTGATCGTGGCGATGGCCGGCCTGCCCGGCACCGGCAAGAGCACGGTAGCACTGGCGCTCGCGCGCGCAGTCGAAGGCGTCATCCTGGATAAGGATCGTGTCCGTGAAGCGCTCTTTCCTCCAGGAACCATCGAGTACAGCCCCGAACAGGACGACCTCTGCATCGACGTGATGCTGCAGGTCGCGGCCTTCCTGCTGCGGCGCAACCCTGACCGGACCATACTCCTCGACGGACGTACGTTCACGCGCCGCTATCAGGTTGAGACGTTGGCTCACAGTGCGAGCCAGATTCCCGCGCGTTTGGTCTTCATTGAGTGTATCTGCTCGGAAGCGACCGCCCTGCACCGCCTGGAAATCGATCGGGCAGGACGGGTCCACCCCGCGGCGGACCGCGATGCCTCCCTGTACCGACGGCTCAAGACGCGCGCTGAGCCTCTCGACTGGCCACACCTAACCGTCGACACCGAGTCGCCATTGGCCGATATCGTCGCAGCGTGCATGCGCTACCTGTCCACACCTCCTTGAAACCGGGCCTATCCAACGCCGGGTAACCGATGCATTGCCATTGAGTCCCTCCCGGGCGCATCGGTCGCATCCATGTTTTGTGCAACCCCTGGCTTTGTGCTAGACTCCGCCTATGAACCGCAGCGGCACCGATCTCCGCATACGCGGCCTGGTCAGCTTGATGAATCACGTCCGTGACCAGCTTCGCGTGGGCGTACAGGGCAACGAGGCGCGCGAGCTACGGGCCCTTGTCCGTGAAGGCTTGCGCGCGGTCGAGCGACTCTGCCGGGAACACGGGACCACGCCTGGTCATCTCCCGGCGCCCTCGCGCAGGGCCTACGAATACCTGAGCGGCCTCGACTTATCCCGTCTTCCCAAGCCGCGACGAGCGGCGCCTCCCGTGCGAGAGATCGTGCGTATACCGGGTATCGTCTCAACGTGCAATCGCTATCACCACAAGTTTCGCAAACTCGTCGCATCTGGGTCAACGCCCCATTCGTCCGACGATCATGAAATCCAACGCCTCGCCGGGGACCTGCGCACCGAATCCGACGCCATCGCTGCGCTGTGTGAGGATGCCGGAACGACCCCTGCGGCGCTGCCGGTTCGCTCGAGATACGGTTTCCTGTGGCTCAAGTTCCTGGGCAATCCCCAATACCTTGCCCGGCATATGAACACGCTCGCGACGTTGACAAGAGAAGCCACACGCCTCATGGCAGCTGCGGTCGAATACGACCAAGACCCGCGACCTACGCTGCAGTGCGACCTGTTCGCGACGTCCGTGCTCTATCGCACGACGGTGCGTGGACATTCGCTTCAGTTACTGGCCAATGAAGGCTTCATCGTCGCCCCTGAGCCGGTGCTCGAATCTCTTGCCTGGGCCGGCCTCGGACTGGACGACGCCGAGCGTGCCCGCATGCGTGTCAAGCAGTTTGCGGCTTCCGAACCGTTCGCCGAACTGCAGGCGATGCTCTACCGCGCGCTCTCCAGCCCAACTCAGGCTGCCCGAGGTCAGGCGCACGACCTTCACGCAGCCTTTGTGCGGGTCAACACCGCATACTTCTCCGGTCGCGTTGCACGTCCGAGCCTGGCCTGGGGGCGCACGCGGACCCTTCGCAAACTAGGACACTACGATCAGGTACGTGACACTGTGGTCGTGAGCCCAGTACTGGACGACCGCGCCGTACCCGAGTACGTCATCGATTTCGTCATCTACCACGAGCTCCTGCACAAGGAACTCGGCGTCGCGCTCGTCAACGGTCGCAGGAACGCTCACACGCCGGCGTTCCGCGCTGCGGAGCGCGCCTTTACGCACTATCATGAGGCGCGGACCTTCATCGCGCGCTTCACCCATCCCTAGATCCGGGAGCCAACCCATGAACACCCCTCCTACAGAGCCTGTGGACGCATGGACCACTTTGGAAGATGAGATCGTGCATTGCCGCCGCTGCCCGCGTCTTGTCGCGTGGCGTGAGGAAGTTGCGCGCACCAAGCGGCGAGCGTACCAGTCCTGGGACTATTGGGGCAAGCCCGTTCCTGGCTTTGGAGATCGTCACGCTCGCGTCCTCATACTCGGACTGGCCCCCGGTGCGCATGGATCGAATCGCACGGGACGGATGTTTACGGGCGATAGCTCAGGAGAGACGCTGTACGGCGCGCTCCATCGTGCAGGCTTTGCCAACCAACCGACATCGCACCACCGAGATGATGGTCTGCTTCTGTCCGACGTTTTCGTCACGGCGGTAGCCCGGTGCGTGCCCCCCGCCAACCGTCCGACTCGAGAGGAGATCGGTAACTGTATGCCGTATCTGGCGCGCGAGATTGAACTCCTGACGGATCTGCGCATCGTTTTGACGCTGGGGAAAATCGCCTTCGACGGCTATCTGACCTTGCTGCGCAGCCAGGGCCACCCAGTGTCGCGCATGGCCTTCAGTCACGGCTTCTACGACGCGCTATCCGGGCCGCTCCCCGCCCTGATGGCATGTTACCATCCGAGCGCCCAGAACACCCAAACCGGGCGCCTCACGCCCGACATGCTTGACCAGGTCTTTGAGGAAATCCGCGCCCACATCGCCCGGTCGAGCCGCTGATGACCTTGTCAACTCGGGCAATAGCCGTATAATAGGGAGGTTGACTGTCGGGAGGTATGAAGCATGCCACTTTATGAATATCAGTGCCAGGAGTGCGGGTTGCGCTTCGAGCGCCGTCAGAGTTTTAGCGACGAGCCTGTAAAGACCTGCCCAGATTGCGGAGGACAGGTAGACCGGCTGATCCAAGCGGCAGGCATCATTTTCAAAGGCTCGGGCTTCTACGTGACGGATCACCGCTCGAAATCGCCGACTGCCGTTGCGGGCAGTCGCAAGGACGATGGTGAAAACGCCGCCGAGAAGCCCCCTTCCGAGAAGGCTGCGAAGAGCGAATCGGCAAGCGCCAAGACCTCGTCATCGGAGCCCGGCGGCGGCGGCGACAAGAAGAAATAGCTGGAATCACATTGGCTCACCCAAAAGGGCCCGGCGATAACTCGCCGGGCCCTTGTCTGTGCGTAGCAACACGCGCTCAGAGCGTCCGCGCTCAAAGCGAGCGCTATGAAAGCATGCGCTAGCATAGCATGCGCTAGCATAGCGTGCGCTAGCTCGAGCCAACCAGCTGCACGATCGTTGCGCCCTCGCCGCCCTCGTTCAGTGGCGCGATGTCGTAGGATGTGACCAGCGGGTGGCTTGCCACGTACCGCCGCACCTCACGGCGCAGCTTACCCGTGCCTTTTCCGTGGATGATCCGCACCCACGGTAGGGCGGCCATTGCAGCTTCGTCCAGATACCGTTCCAACCGCTCCAGCGCCTCGTCCACCGTCTGGCCTCGCAGATCGATCTGCAAGCCGGGTGACGCCACCCTTGTCGGCAACGATATCCCCGCGGTCTGCGGTCCTGGCTCGGGCTGATGATGCACCAGCACGACATCCGCGACAGGAACGCGGGTTCGGATGGCGCCGACTTGAACGGTAACTTCGTCGGCATCCACTTCCAGAACAGTCGCCTGGATGCCCACGGAAACCAGCTGAACCATATCACCTTCGTGGATCTGTGCATCCATCTCCCCTGGCGCCCGAACCTCGTCCAGTTTCCTGACCAGCGGCTCTGGCCTCACAACTGAGGTCTCGAGTTGATCCAGCTCCTCCTCGATTTCGCCCAGCTCAGGCCGGATACCCACCGTGGGTGCCAGCAGCATCTTTGTCCGTAGCGCACGCAGTTCGTCTCGGAGCGCCTCGACTTCAGCCATGGCGACCGCCTCGGCCTGAGCCAGCACCTCCTGCCGTTCGTGATCAATACGGGACAGCCGCCGTCGCAGATCCTCGCGCAGAGATTCGGCCTCCTGGCGCAACTCGCGCGCCTCGTCGCGCGCCTGAGCCTCCTGAATCCGCAGGTTGTGCAGATCGCTGAGCATATCCTCAGCTCGCAACTCCTCACCGGATATCATACCCTGGGCCTGGCGCACGATTGACTCGGGCATACCGAGCCTTCGCGCGATGGCGAACGCATTGGAGCGCCCGGGCAGACCGATCGTCAGCCGGTAGGTAGGAGCGAGCGTCTCGACGTCGAATTCCATGGAGGCATTCCGTACCCCGGGCGTATTATGTGCGTACAACTTCAGTTCAGGGTAATGCGTCGCCACGAAGACCGTTGCACGTCGTCCGCGAAAGGCCTCGAGCACGGCTCGCGCCAGCGCAGAGCCCTCCGCGGGATCCGTGCCAGCGCCGAGTTCGTCAAGCAACACCAGCGTACGGTGATCCACATCCGGAAGGAACGAGAGGATATTCCTCAGGTGCGACGAGAAGGTTGAGAGACTCTGCTCGATCGACTGCTCGTCACCGATATCTGCCACGACTGCACCAAAACACGAAACCTCCGACCCCTCGTCCACCGGGATATGCATGCCCGACAACGCCATCAAGGTGAGCAGCCCAACCGTCTTCAGCGAGACCGTCTTGCCGCCGGTGTTGGGTCCGGTAACCACCACCACGTGTGTGTCGGCGGACAGATCAATATTCACAGGCACGACCGCCTGAGGGTCGATCAGTGGGTGACGTGCACCTTTGAGCCGCACAACCGTACCTGGCTGCAGATTACCATCCTTCGGCTCGGGCGGCGCCTTGGGAATGGGCAGCAGCCTCACCGCTGTTGCCAGCATCGAGTCCCCGTAGCGCGCCTTGGCCATGGCCAGATCGAGATCGGCAAGTGCGTCCAAGGTATGACCAATCTCGTCAGCTGCGCCTGCCACGCGAGCCGTCAGCGCGCGCAGCAACCGGATGATCTCCTCCTCTTCAGCCAACCGTAGCTCACGCAACGCGTTGTTGAGCTCAACGACCTGCGCAGGCTCCATAAACACCGTTGCACCGCTCGATGACCGGTCGTGCACAATGCCCTGAATGTGTCCCTTGAAATCGGCCTGGACCGGGATCACGAACCGCCCCTCGCGACGCGTGATCAACGACTCCTGCAAGTACGGAGCAACGTCAGGGGAGGCGATGATGCGCCGCAGCCGCTCCTGTACACGATCCTGTGTCACTCTGAGCTCGCGGCGGATCCGCGCCAACTCATCAGAGGCGCTGTCCCGCACCTCGCCGCGGTCGTCCAGGACACGCGAGATCGCTTCAGAGATCGCGGGTAGCACCTGAATGCGCCACGCGATATCGGCAAGGGCCGGGAACTGCGCGTCCAGGCGTGTCAGCACGCGATGCACGCGTTCAGCCGCATTGAGCGTCCCTCTGATCTCCAGGAACTCGCCTGGCTGCAACGTCACGCCGTGCAGCGCCCGCTGGGCAAGTGGGCGAATGTCCGTCACGCCCCCGAGCGCGAAGTCGGGGCGCGCGTCGATAAACGACCGGGCCTGAGTCGTGACTGCCAGCATCTCACCCGCTTCGCGAAGATCGAAGGAAGGCTCCAGCGTAAGCGCCAACGCCTCACCCCCGGAGAAATCCGTGTAGCTCGCGAGGCGCTTTAGAATAGCGGGATATTCAAGCGTGACCCAATGACGGTTCATCCATACTCCACTTCAGCACAGCGATGAGAGCCTCACTGCGGGTACAAGACTGGCGGCATCCCCCCAAAGAAGGGCACGAACAGCCGGGCATAGGCGGCCACAATGGGCGACGTCAAGGGCCTCAGCCCCGAACGAAGGTAGGACGTCCGCAGATTCGCCCACCCACTCTCGTTGCCTTCCCACCGCTCCGCGACCATGACGCCCATACTGTTGACCAGTAGCGCGACAAGAACCACCGCGACCATCGCTCCCAACACCAGGCCCATCAAGTTGTCGAATATTCCCAGCTTGGGCAGCCTGGTCACCGGAAAAGACACTGACACAAGGACGTATCCTACCACAAGGAACAGGATCAGCAGGATGTCAAACACCACACCCCGCGCAAGAACTGGGTTCCGACCGGTGACAGCCTGCATCCTGAACACTACCTCCCGGTACAGAAGCGCGCTTAAGAACGTTGACAACCACAGGATGAACAACGTCAGCAGCGCGCGCACCATCCGCACATAAGTGAACAGCACCACGAGGCCGCCCGCAAGGAAGATCAATAACCAATCATAGGCTGTCATATGCGCCCCCCTTGGACTTGACCGAATATGGAGAGGATCGGCCGCGGGTAACCACAGGCCAACCGGATTATACCACGCCTGATTGCCAGCCCGAAACGTCTAGGGTCCGGTGTAGAAGACCCGGTAGATGCGGCCTGCACCGTCATCTGAGATCATGAGGCTGCCATCCGCGCTCGTCACGACATCCACCGGGCGCCCCCATTGTGAACCATCAGAACGCAGCCAGCCGGTCGCGAAATCCATGACCGCCCCTGGCACGCCGTCTTCGAGCGGAACGCGCACCACCTTGTACCCCGTTGGCGCGCTACGATTCCACGAGCCGTGGAACGCCACGAACAGATCCCCCCGATAGGCCTCGGGAAACTGCGTGCCCGAGTAGAATCCAAGCCCCAGCGGCGCCGAATGCGCCTGCATTTCCACAACCGGATCGAGCACGCCATCACATGCGCCTTCGACCCCGTACTCCGGATCCACGATACGACCACTGTGGCAACGAGGCCAGCCGGCGTCATCCCCCTCGGCCACAACATAGACGGTTTCCGGAGGCTGATCGTCGCCCAGCCAGTCGCGCCCGTTATTCGTCGCCCAAAGCTCAGAAGTGCCCGGACGGAAGGTGATGCCGACAGCGTTGCGCAGCCCCACGGCGTAGACTGTCTCATCGGCGCCGTCCGGTCGGTAGCGCACGATCGCGGCCCGGCGTTCATCGCCCTCAATGCAAACATTGCACGACGAGCCGACGGAGACATAGAGCCACTCATAGTCGGTACTGAAAAGTACCGTCCTGGTATTATGCCCACCCCGGGGCAGTCCATCGATGATGACCTCGGTGGTCTCGGCGATCGCCGGATCGCCCGCCAGGGTCAACCGCAGGATGCGGGTGGTCTCGCCCACGTACAGCGATCCATCCTGGTAGAAATCGATGCTGCTGGGAGAGGTGAGCCCGGTCGCGACAGCCTCTACCCCGTCGGCGACCCCGTCCAGATCACGGTCAGGAAGCCGCACGATACGCCCCGCGCCGCGCTCAGCCACGTAGAGTTGCCCGTCGGGCCCTACAGTCATCATTCGTGGCCCTGCGAGGCCATCCGCATAGACGGAGACGCCGAACCCGGACGGCACTGCCACATCCTCCTGCGGCGGCACAACACGAGTGGGAGCCGCACTGGGCGCCGGAGGCGCCGGCGTCGACGTACCGGTGGGGCTGGGTTCGGCGGTGGGTTGGGCAGTCCACGTAGCAGTGGGTTCCACAGGAGATGGCGATGGCGTCAATGTCGGGCTACTTGGCAACGGTACTGAGGTCGGGGGTAGAGCAGCAGTCACTTCCGGCGACGTGGGGAGATACCCGAGTCGCTCCAACATAATCAAGGCGACCACCGCGCCGACCAAAAGCACAGCCACAACTGCTCCAATAGCGATCCATACACGCTTATGCATGTCATCCTCCTTACGCCTGCGCCGCTCCCCCGTTGGTGGGTCTGACGCCCCCCCTGCTCACCAAACACTTACAAGCATTGTATCGTCAGCAACGACGCGAGACAAGATCGCGTGGGAAACGTAAAGGCCACACGAGAGCGTCCTCGTGTGGCCCTTGAACTCGTTGGCGTGCAACCCGCCTAGGTGCCCGAACACCCCCTATGGCTCGACAGCAATGCGCTCCTCTTCCTGATCAGTCTCGACCTCATCGAGCGGGAAAGACGTTTCGCATGCCAAGCATTGGGCAGTGTCCTTCTTGGCGATGACTAACATGCCACCGCAGAGAGGACACGGGCCTGGAATCGGCCGCTTCCAGGAGGTAAACTGGCACTCTGGCCAGTTGGAGCAACCGTAGAACGGCCGTCCGCGCTTTGAGCGCCGCATCACGACCTCGCCGTCGGCGCACTCAGGACACTTAACGCCGATTTTCTCGAGCCAAGGCTCCGTGTGGCGACACTGCGGGAAGTTGCTGCAGCCAATGAACTTACCGTAACGCCCCCATCGCACGATCAACTGGCCGTCTTCGCACTCCGGACACGGCCGCCCTACGTATTCGATCTGCTCGATCTTGGGGATTGCTTCGTCCGCCAGCTCAAGTGACTTCTCAAACGGGCCGTAGAATTCGTGCATCAGGGCGACCCAGTTTCGGTCGCCAGTCGCAACGTCGTCCAGTTGAGATTCCATCTGCGACGTGAAGTCGACGTTGATCAGGTCGGGGAAGTGTTCGACGAGGAGATCGTTGACCAGCACACCTGTCTCCGTGGGCTCCAACCGCCGTTGATGGCGGCCGACGTATCCACGTTGCCGTAGCGTGGTCAGAATGCTCGCATAAGTCGAGGGGCGTCCAATGCCGTACTCTTCCAGCACTCGGATCAGCGAAGCGTCCGTGTAGCGTGGCGGTGGCTGTGTGAAATGCTGTTCCGGAAGGAGCCGCAGCAAGTCAAGTAGCTCGCCAACCGTCATCGCCGGGATCTGCTGGCTTTTCTCCTCTTCCTCATCCTCCGAGCGGGTCTCCTCATAGACCACCAAGAAGCCTGGGAACCGCAAGGTCGACCCTGCCGCCCGGAACAAATACGGCTTGTCCGTTTCGCTGCCGGCCAGGACCTCTACGCTAACCGTGTCATAGAGCGCTGGCTTCATCTGGCTGGCCACAAATCGTCGCCAGATCAACTCGTACAGCAGGTGCTGATCCCGGCTCAGATAAGGCTTTACCGCGTCCGGCGTCCTGTAAACGCTGGTGGGCCGGATCGCCTCGTGCGCCTCCTGCGCCATCTTCGAGCGTGTCTTGTATACCGGCGGTTCGGCCGGCACGAATTCGGGACCGTGTTGTTCCAGAATGTACGACCGCGCCTCGGCCTGAGCTTGCGCCGACACGTTAGTGCTGTCCGTCCGCATATAGGTGATAAGACCTTCGGAGTCGCCATCCCCAAGGTCAATGCCCTCATAGAGCTGTTGCGCCAGTTGCATGGTCTTGCGGGCCGAGAACCTCAGTTTGCTCGAGGCCTCCTGCTCCATCGAACTCGTCGTGTAGGGCGCCGCGGGATTCCGTGTCCGCGTTCCTTCCTTGATCTTGGAAACTGTGTAGACCGCATGCTCGAGCTCATCGAGAATGGGCGTCACGTCTCCTTCCGCCCTGAGTGAGACATCCTCACCGTCGATACGCACCAAGCGCGCTGTGAACACCGGTCGGCGCTTCTGCTCCGCCGTCCGGTGCGGCGAGAGTTCCGCATCGAGCGTCCAGTATTCCTCGGGAACGAAGCTCTCGATCTCGCGCTCACGCTCTACAATCAACCGGAGCGCGACCGACTGTACGCGCCCTGCAGACAACCGGCTGCGCACCTTGCGCCAGAGCAGCGGGCTCAACCCATACCCCACCAACCGGTCAAGCACTCGCCGCGCCTGTTGCGCATCGACGAGATCCATATTGATCCCTCGCGGGTGCGCGAAGGCCTCATCGATAGCAGGTTTGGTGATCTCGTGAAAGACAACACGTCGCGTTTGGGCCTGGCTCAGACCCAGCACTTCGTAGAGATGCCACGCGATGGCCTCCCCCTCGCGGTCCAGGTCTGTCGCCAGGAAAACCTCGGCCGATTTCTCCGCCGCAGCCGTTAGCTCCTTCACCACGTCACGCTTCTCATTCGGGATGCGGTAGTGCGGTCTGAAGTCGTGTTCTACATCCACAGAAAGCTTCGACCTCAGCAGATCTCTGATATGACCCACAGAGGCCTTGACGGTGTATCCTTTGCCTAGGAATCGACCTACCGTCCGGGCCTTCGTTGGCGATTCGACGATCACCAGCTTTCCGGTTGGCTTCGGCGGTTCCGGCTTGGCCGGTGGCGTCATGCCTTCGTGCATCGGGGTCTCACCCATCCGGAACATCTTTGTACCGCACACCGGACACCGTCCCTGTGTCGCCGGCTGTCCCTTGCTGGTGAAAACGGGCGTTGGCTCGGCCAGCTCCCTCTTCTCTTTGCACTTCACACAGTATGCAATAATTCCGTCTTCTTTAGCCATATACCTTCCCATTTTTGTGTCAACGCTCAGTCGCCACGCATCATAACGGAAAGCGGCGCGAAGGTCAAGACCTCGCGCAGCCGACTTATCAGAGCAGGTCGTCCCGTCTTTCGGCCCTCAGCCAATCGACGACTTCGCGCACGCGCTGGGAATTGTCTCGCCGTGTAATGAGAACCGCGTCAGGCGTATCCACGACGATGAGGTCACTGACACCAATCGTCACCACCAGGCGCCCGCCCCGTGATAGGGTCATTGTTCGTTCGCCCTCTATGTTGAGCACATCGCCCATCGTCACATTGCCGGCGCGATCGGTCCCCAGAACCTCCATCACCGACGCCCAACTACCAATGTCCGTCCAGCCCATCTCCGCAGGTATTACCGCGACACGATCGGCCCGCTCCATCACGCCATAGTCGATCGTTTCTTTTTCCAGCCGGGGCCAACACTCTCCCAGGAGTGTCTGATAGTCTGACGCCCCCCACACAGCATCCAGCTTCGAAAGCACATCATGCAATGCAGGCATCCAGCGCTCAATCTCCTCGAGAATGCGGTCCACGCGCCATACGAACATGCCGCTGTTCCAGGCATACACACCCTCAGTCAGGAACCGCTCTGCTCGTTCGCGATCGGGCTTCTCTGTGAACGCCGCGACGGCGTAGTAATCACATTCCTGCAACTCGCCCAATCGCTGCCCCATGCGAATGTAGCCATACCCGGTTGCCGCGTACCCCGGCTTCACGCCCAGCGTGACCAGATAGCCTTGGTCCGCAACCGCATGTGCGACCTGGAGATAGTGCGTGAACGCATCCAGATCCTCAACGTGATGGTCAGCCGTCACCACAGCAATGACCGCATTGGGGTCGAAGTGCCGAAGGTGTGCTGCCGCCAAGCCGATACACGACGCAGTCCCGCGTCCTAGCGGCTCGATGATGTAGTTGGCTATCGGGAGCTGTGGGTACTGCTCGGCCAAAACCCCGACCTGATCCGCTGCCGTGACCACAAAGATGCGGTCCAGAGGCAGCAGCGGCAACAGACGATCTACCGACGCCTGAAACAGCGTCCGCTCCTCGATCAAGCTCAGGGCCTGTTTGGGGTGTTGCTGCCGGCTCAACGGCCACAACCGCGTCCCACCACCCCCCGCCATGATCACCGCGTAGAAATGCTCAAGCATAGCGCACTCCTTGGAGAAAACCCGACCCATGGGCCGAGCTGGTAAAAAGTCCTTTACCTGGGACTAGGTCACAGCGTCCGAGAGCGACTCTGGATTCGAGCCCCCGTTGTCAGCCTGATAGGCGACGCCGGGCTCAAAGGCGCGAATATAATGGAAAGCTCCCGACTGCCGAACCATACCCTTGAGTTCCATCATCACCAGGGTGCTGCTGACCACCTCCACCGGTAGTCCCGCTTCCCGCGATAGCTCATCCAGGTGACAGGGCTCAGCCGACAGGTATTCAAAGATCAGCGCCTCAGTTGGAGTCTCGGGGAGCGCCACGCGGGCCGCTTGCTTGTCTTGAACTTGGTCCAGATGCAAGACCTCCAGCACGTCCAGTGCCTCTGTCACCACGTGTGCGCCGTCTCTGATCAACCGGTTGCTGCCGGCTGCGCTGGGGCTGAGAATGCTTCCAGGGATAGCGAACACCTCGCGGCCCTGGTCTAGAGCAAAATCAGCCGTGATCAGCGCTCCACTGCGCAGACCAGCCTCGACAACGATGGTCCCCAGGCTCAAGCCGCTGATGATGCGATTGCGAGCGGGGAAGTTAGCAGCCTCCGGACGCGTTCCCAAAGGGTAGTCACTGACCAACGCTCCGTGCTCAACCAAAGATTCGGCGAGCCCCCGGTGCTCCGGTGGGTAGACGCAATCCACGCCGCAGCCAAGCACGGCGATTGACCGTCCGCCTGCTTCCAGTGCAGCCTTATGCGCGATTCCATCGATGCCCCGGGCCAGCCCGCTCACCACAGTCACGCCGTTGCGACCGAGCTCCCCGGCAAGCCGGCGCGCGACCTCGCGTCCATACGACGAAGCTTTCCGCGTTCCCACCATCGCAACCGACCATTCGTCCGCTGCCAGTAGGCTGCCGCGCACGAAGAGCACCGGCGGAGGATCGGGGATCTGGGATAGGAGGGGTGGGTAGCCGGGGCTGTCCCACGTCAGGACCTGGACGCCAAGCTGCTCAACACGCTTCAGGACACGATCAAGATCAACCTGTCGCCGTGCCTGCAGCAGATTCTCCAGCGCCCGCTGGTTGAGTTTCGCTGCCCGGAGTTCTGACTCTGAGGCATGCCAAGCTGACTCAATGTCGCCAAACTCGTCGATGAGCGCTCGTAGGCGCACAGGCCCGATGCCCCGGACCAAGTTGAACCCCAGCCAATAGCGTAGGTCGTCATTCATCGCCGCCTCCGTCCGCAAGAGGTAAGCCAGAAGCGCCAACTGGGGAAAAGCACGCTGCCACACCCATACGGTGGTCAGCCTTGAGAGGGGCCTCCTCAGACGCCCGCAGTCTCCCACGGGCACGCGGCAAGTGCGGGTGCCTCGATCGATTCACTCGGCCCCACAGCGGCAACAGCTCAAGCGTCGCCGAATAGACCGGGCACGACACGGATAACGATGTGGCCTGCCTCGATATCTACCGCCACGATGACATCCTCGATGACGGGGATCAGAAGCTCACCCCGGGGACCGTGTACAACAAGGACGTCGTTGGCACCCGGTGCCGTGAACACCTCGACCACCTCTCCCAGACGCTGCCCCTCTTCGGTGTGAACCTCCAGGCCCTCGATCTGGTGCTCGTAATACTCATCCTGCTCAAGAGGAACCGCTTCCTCAACGGCAACGTAGACCAATGCGCCGCGCAGCGCTTCGGCTGCGTCGCGATTCTCGCAGCCCACCAGACGCATGAGCGCGACCCGCTGATGCAGCCTGACCTCTGCGACCTGATACGCGCGCTGTTCCGGCCCTACGTAGACCCTCTCTCGCGTGGCAAGGCGCTCTGGGAATTCCGTCAGTAACTCGACCCTGAGCTCACCCCGGACGCCATGAGGGCGCGCCACGCGTCCGACGGCTAAATAAAGGGGCTCAGGCTGCATGGATCGCATTCCTGAGCCCCCAGCGTTGCAGAATTGTGGCCGTCCAGGCCATCACTAGACGATCTCCAGTGTGACCTTTTTGCCCATCTTGGCGCCCAGTACCCGCGCCAGAGAACGCATCGCGTTGATCGTGCGACCTTCGCGGCCAATCATCCTTCCCATATCGTCCGGAGCCACCCGCAACTCCAGGACAAGGGACGTCTCACCTTCAATCTCTGACAGAGCGACTTCGTCGGGCTTATCGGCCAGCGCCTTGACCACGTATTCGACCAGATCCTTGACTTGAGACATTGCGCCACCCCCTTAGGCATGTGAAAAGAACAGGATGGTAGGACGAGTAACTCGATATTGGCACCTATTTCATCGGACCACGAAGCCTAGAGACCAAGCCTTCGGAACCTGAGGATCGGCGACGCGATATTCTCCACGCTTCCAGAATGCCTATAACCGGTGACCACTGACCAAGGAGGCTGGCTGAATCGAACGAGCGCAACCTGCTATGACCGCAGAAATCGCGCCACGCCCGGCTAACCTACCCTTCTTCAACGCCAGCTTCTGCCGCAGACTGGACATCTTCGGATGCCACCTGCGCGGCCGGCGCGGCAGCCTCGGCCAGGAGCGTCGTCACAGACTCCCCAGCCTTCATCCGCTCGAAGCGCTCCAGCGTTCCGTGCGTCTTGAAGATCCGCGCTACCGCATCACTTGGCTGTGCCCCAACCGAAAGCCAGTGCAGAGCACGCTCTTCCTGTATTCGCACGGTCTCGGGCTCAGTTCGCGGATCGTAGAACCCGATGTTCTCCACGAACTTACCATCTCTGGGGGCCGTCGACTCCGCGACGACAATCCGGAAACTCGCCTGTTTCTTGGCCCCTACACGACGCAACCTTATCCTAAGCATATGCCTCCTAGTTCAGTCTGTGGTGTTCGGCTTTTGATTCGTTCAGCAACCACTCGCGCCTTGCCTTGCAAGAGCCGCGATGTGGGGCCGCTCAATTGAATAACCCGGGTAGCCCCCCCCGGACGCGGCCCTGATTGAGCCGCTTGACCATCTTCTGCATCTGGCGATGCTGGGCCAGTAGCTGATTCACCTGCTGTACCGTAGTTCCGCTGCCCGCGGCCACGCGCCGCTTCCGGCTGCCGTTCAAGACACGCGGATTCCGCCGTTCCAGCGGTGTCATCGACAGTATGATTGCTTCGACCGACTTCAGGTTTCGCTCCGCCTCACCTTGGTCGATCTCAACCCCCTTCAGCGCGTTTCCCATACCGGGAACCATGCTGAGAATCTCCTGTAGCGGCCCCATCTTACGCACCTGCCGCAACTGCTGGAGGAAGTCCTCCAGGTCCAGATCCCCCTTCTGGAGCTTCCTCTCCATTTGGGCTGCCTGCTCTGCGTTGAACGTCAGTTCGGCGCGCTCGATGAGTGAGAGAACGTCTCCCATCCCCAGGATGCGCGAAGCAAGGCGGTCAGGATGAAACGCCTCCAGCGCGCTCGCCTTCTCGCCCGTGCCCAGGAACTTGATCGGAACCCCGGTTACAGCCCGCATACTGATCGCTGCTCCACCGCGGGCATCACCGTCGACCTTCGTCAGAATGAGACCGGTCAGGCCTACGCGCTTATGAAATCCCTCGGCGATGCTAACCGCTTCCTGCCCGGTCATCGCGTCCGCCACCAGCAGTGTCTCAACTGGGTGGACCCGATCGCGGATTGCCTCAAGTTCGGCCATCATGGCATCGTCCATTTGCAGGCGTCCGGCTGTATCCAGAATGACCACGTCCGCACCACGGCTGCGAGCATTCTCCAAGCTGCGCGTGCAGATGTCGGGAGGCTTTGCGCCGGTGCCTTCGCTATAGACAGGAAGATCGAGTTGCCGGCCCAGCACTTCCAACTGCGTGATCGCTGCCGGACGATAGACATCGGCAGCTACCATCAGGGGAAAATGCCCCTGCGAGCGCAAGTGCAGCGCCAGCTTCGCGACCATCGTCGTCTTGCCGGAACCCTGAAGCCCCACCAACAAGATCACGTACGGCGCGCGCCCTTTGAGCTCCAACCTCCCCGGCTCACCCAGGGTCTTCACTAACTCACGGTGTACGATCTTAATGACTTGCTGGGCCGGATTGAGCGCTCGTGAGAGCTCCTCCCCAATGGCCTCCTGCTGGACCCGGGCGGTGAAGTCCTTGACGACCTTGTAGTTGACGTCAGCTTCCAGAAGCGCGAGCCGAATCTCTCTCAGGACAGCCTTGACATCCTCTTCCCTCAAGACCCCGCGCTTGCCCAGCCGATCGAAGATGCCCTGAAGCTTCTCTGTCAGTGACTCAAACATAGATTTTTGTAGTCAGACCTCTCACTATGACGTCCATTGTAATGGATTATGGGAATTCGTCAAGCATAAGCAAGATGAGTATATTAAGGAAGGGCTCTTGCGCTCCACGGAAAGAGTGTCTCCCGCACCCGCCCTACTGACGGGAACCACCCGGCTTGCCAAACCCGGAGACCACGGCATAATGAGTCTGTACAGTATCCAGAGAAGCTTCGCTCACCCCATAGGGTTACCGTCTTCCAACATACACCTGGGACCAACGGAGGAAGATCCAACTATGACAACCAAGCGTTCGCCCGTTCCGGTCATGCGGGCTTTCATCGTCATCGACCGGGAGCGTAAGCGCAAACGCGACCGCACCGGCCTTAGCCTCGTCATACGGCTGCTGGGACTTATCGTGCTGATCGCCACCCTTGCAGCTGTCATCTCTGTCGGTATGGGCGCCGGCGCCGCTGCAGCCGCCTACACAACGATTACTGAGAACCTACCCACGCCTGAAGAGGTCGAGACGGCCAGCGTACAGACCTTCGAGACCACCAAGATCTTCGCGTGGGGCTCTGATGAAGATGGAGACGGGCAGCGCGATCCCGTCCTTATCTATGAGGTCATCGACCCGAATGCGGGCGACCGGAACTGGGTGCCCCTGTCCGACATGGCCGAGTACATCATCTGCGGAACGGTTGCGATGGAGGACAAAACGTTTTGGACGAACCCCGGGTTCAATATCCGCGGTATCGCCCGAGCGTTTGTCGACAATCTCCAGGGCTACGATATCCAGGGTGGTTCATCGATTACCCAGCAAGTTGTGAAGAACTCCGTGATCCCACTCGAAGAGCGCTTCGAGATCAGTTACGCCCGCAAGGTCAAGGAAGTTCTGATCAGCATGGAGCTCACGCGTCTCTACGAAAAGGAGACCATCCTTGAGTGGTATCTCAATACCAACCTGTACGCCAACCTTGCGTATGGCATCGACGCCGCTGCACGTGTCTACTTCGGTAAGTCCGCCAAGGACCTGACGCTCTCCGAGGCAGCCACGCTGATTGCCATCCCCCAATATCCACTGCTCAATCCGTTTGATGCACCTGAAGACGCGCTCTACCGCAAAGGCCTTGTCCTCGATCGAATGCTGGAGGAAGGATGCGTCACCGCTGAAGAAGCCGCGGCAGCGAGGGTCGAGCCGTGGAACCTTGCCAAATCCACCCAGCGCTACGACATCAAAGCGCCCCACTTCTCGATGTACGTCCGGCATGAGCTGGAAGAGATGTTCGGGCCTGAAGTGGTGGCCGGAGGCGGGCTGCGGGTCTATACCACGCTGGATCTGGTGCTCAACGATCAGGCCGAATGCGCAGTTCAGGCCTATCTACGTATCCTCAGCGCTGAAGATCCTGCAGTCGTCATCCCAGAGGCGATGGCCAATGGCTGCGAGGCAGCCCAATACATCCCCGATGTCCCGCCCAATCGGGTCGGCCAGGATTTCAACATCAAGAACTCAGCAGTCGTGGCGATCCGACCTACAACCGGTGAGATCCTGGCCATGGTCGGTAGTGCCGACTACTGGAACGAGGAGATCGATGGCAAGTTCAACGTCGCGGCCGATGGGTTGCGGCAACCTGGCTCCTCCTTCAAGCCCTTCACCTATGTGACCTTGCTCTCTCAGGGATACAACGCAGCCCATATGTTCCTCGACGTGCGCAAGGCCTTCGACCAGGGAGCCGGCATGGCCCCGTATGTCCCGGAAAACTACACGCGTCAATACAGCGGTCCGGTGAGCCTCCGCGATGCGTTGGCGCGCTCACTCAACATCCCGGCGGTCGAGGCGATGTCGATCGCCGGCATCGATAACGTACTCCGAACCGCGCATCGTATGGGAATCACGACACTTGACCAGGGCTTGCAGCACTATGGCCTGAGCCTGACGTTGGGAGGCGGAGAGGTCAAGCTGATCGACGAGACATACGCATTCACCGTCTTCGCCAACAACGGCACGATGTACGGCGCACCGGTTCCGGAAAACGAACGGCGTCCCAACTTCCGCGAACTCAACCCAGTCGCGATCCTGCGCGTTGAGGATCGCAATGGCAAGGTGTTGTACCAGGTCGAGCAACCGGAGTCCCGCCAAATTCTCGAACCGCGGCTTGCCTATCTCATCACCCATATCCTGTCCGACCGGCGCGCCCGCATCCCCGGCTTCGGTACGCCAAATGCCCTCGAACTCGCCAACGATCGCCCCGCCGCAGCCAAGACGGGCACGACCAACAACTTCAGCGACAACTGGACCGTGGGCTACACGCCTCAGCTCGCCGTCGGCGTCTGGCAGGGCAACAAAGATGGCGACGACTTCATGATCAACACGCCGGGATCACGCGGCGCCTCCTACATCTGGCATGCGATCATGGAATACGCCCACCGAGACCTTCCAATTGTATCGTTCACCAACCCTGGCGGCCTTGTCGAAGTGGCCGTCTGTAGCGTCTCGGGGCTCAGGCCCACCGAGTACTGCCCCACTCGCACCGAACTGATGATCCCCGGTACCGAGCCGACTGAACCGGATACGCTCCATCAGGTATATCACATCAACCGCGAGACGGGCAAACTCGCGACGATCTTCACACCTCCTGAGCTTATCGAACAGCGGGTCTACATCAGCTTGCCTCCCGAAGCCCAGGATTGGATCAACAGCCTCCCCGAGGAAGCACGCGCCAACTACCAGCCGCCAACCGAGTACGAGACTATCTACGGGCCCAACCAATCCCAGGCGGAGGTGGCGATCATCTCGCCGACCACCTACTCCTATGTCGGCGGTGTCGTGCCCATCGTGGGCAACGCCCGTGGCGACGTCGCCTTCTACCGCCTCGTCTTCGGCGAGGGGATCAACCCCACCGACTGGCTCCAGATAGGTCCGGACCATCCCAACCAGGTCGATAACAACGTGCTGGAGAACCTCGACACGACCGGCCTGCAAGACGGCATCTACACGCTCCAACTGGTTGTGGTGGGAGGCGATCAGCAACTGCGTCAGGCCACTATCCAGTTGACTGTGGATAACACACCGCCCAAAGTCGACCTGACCTTCCCGCTCGCGGGGTCGGAGTTCGAGACCGGCCTGGTCGAGTGGGTGAACGTCAACGCCGAAGTCAATGACAATCTGGCCCTATCACGAGTGGAGTTCTATCAGGGCGATCAGGCAGAGCCTTTCAGCGTGCGCACAATCGCGCCCTTCAACGTGAACTGGACCCTGCGAGCGCCCGGTGAGTATTCCTTCCGCGTCATAGCCTACGACGCGGCGGGGAACAAGACCGAGACAGAATCCGTCACGATCAGAGTCATCCCGAGACAGGAATAAGGGGCACTGAGCACGATGAGGCCAGCATGAGATCGCTGCTCATTTCACAGGATCCAGACGAGACAGCCGTGTTGTCGCTCGTGCTTCAGCGCGCCGGCCTGAACGTGACGCGGTTGCGCGAAATCCCCATCCCGTTTCCACAGACCGAGGACGATCCCATCAACCTGGTGGCGCTGGCGACGGCGGAGGGCTCTCCCATCTCCAGCGTCAAGAGCATCCGAGCTGAGAGCCATATACCACTTTTGGTGGTCGCGGAGCAGCTTGACGAGTCTACCCACGCCATCACTCTCGAGTCCGGGGCCGACTTGGTTGTGCAACGCCCCTTCAGCGCGCGGCTGCTCATCGCACAGACCCGCGCGCTCCTGAGACGCGCTGCCAACCTTCCCTTCTTCACGCTGCCGACCCTGAGCGCTCAGAACATCGAGCTCGATCCCGCGACGCGCACCGTCGTCGTGGATGGCCGCAGCCCCAGGCGGCTGACCCAGCTCGAGTTCCGCCTTCTCTATACCCTCATGATTCACAAGGAGCAGGTGCTGCCGACCGAGGTGCTGGTCGAGCAGGTCTGGGGATACACAGGCGAAGGAGAGCGAGACCTCGTCCGGGGCCTGATTCGCAGGCTGCGCGCCAAAGTCGAGCCCGACCCCAGCCACCCGCGGTACGTCATCACCGTCGCCGGTGTTGGATACACGTTCTCTCCCGAAGCTTGAGCAGTCGCGTGGGCTGAGGAGTTCGCTATGATAACGACAACCTGTCCCGTGTGTGAGGGATCGATAAACCTGCGCAACGAGGTCATTCAGGGACAACCGGTGCGCTGCCCCCACTGCTTCGAGGATTACGTAGTCGTCGCCACCGATCCGTTGGAGCTGGGATGGCCCTTCGACGACGAAGGGTGGCTTGCGGATTCAGAGATCGTGGAGGATCTCGCCAACCCAGAGTGACGGGAGCGTCTTCCACCGCGAAATTGAAGAGGCGGCATCTTTTGGATGCCGCCTCTTGTCGTCGGTACAGCCTGAAGCTAGACAGCGCGCTCCCTGCGGAATACAACGGCCTTCTGCAGCTCTGCGAAGACCGAAGGCATAAGGATCAACGGCATGATCGCGGCCCACTCCTCCAGATTGAGCGGCGTCGTGTTGAAGATCTCGCGCACCGCGGGGACAGGCAGGTAGACCACCAGGAAGAGCAACACCATCGAGAAGCCGACGGCGTACTGCATGTACTTGTTCGAAAACACGCCTAGCTTGAACAGCGGATAGCGCTCGGACCGCGCCGTGTATGCCCGCAGCAGCTCAGACAACACCAGCGTGACAAACGCCATCGTCTCGGCGGTGATCAAGGGATCCGTGCCGGCGCGGTCCGCGAAGAAGTTCTTGCCCAGCCAGTAGGCCCCCAACACAGCCACGGTGATGGCTATGGTCTGCACGGCCACGCCGATCGTCATCTCACGGTTGATCACCGGCTCGTCGGGCGGCCGCGGCGGACGGTTCATAAGGTCAGGATCGCCCTTTTCGAGCCCCAGTGCAAGTGCCGGTGCGCCATCACTCAGCAGGTTCAGCCACAGCAGTTGGATCGCAGTCAGCGGAGCGTCCCAGCCGAAGATCATGGCCAGAAAGAGGATGGCGATCTCCGCCACGTTACACGACAGCAGGAAGTAGACGAACTTCCGGATGTTGGAGTAAATCACACGGCCTTGCTCAATGGCGCTGACGATCGAGACGTAGTTGTCGTCTGTCAAGACCATATCGGCCGTCTGCTTGGTCACATCGGTCCCCGTGATGCCCATCGCGATGCCAATGTCGGCCTGTTTAAGCGCGGGGGCATCGTTGACGCCGTCGCCTGTCATTGCCACGACATTGTTGCGGTCACGCAGCGCAGAGACGATGCGCATCTTGTGATGGGGCGCCACACGCGCGAAGACATCCACATTGTCGATGCGACGGTCGAGCTCTTCATCGCTCATCGCTTCCAACTCGGCCCCAGAGATCGTCTCGCGACCGGGGCGCAAGATGCCGATCTCGTCGGCGATCGCGGCAGCGGTCGCCGCGTAATCCCCTGTCACCATAATGGTGCGTAGGCCTGCGCCTTGCGCCTTCTTGACTGCCGGCAGCACCTCGGGCCGTGCCGGGTCGATCATGCCCTCCAGCCCCACAAACACCAACTCGCGTTCCAGATCGTTCGGCTGCGCCTGCTCAGGGACCTCATCGAGCGGACGATAGGCCACCGCCAGAACCCGCAAGGCCTGCGACGCCATCGCCGCGTTGGCAGCCAGGATCTCGTCTCGCAGGTCAGACGTCAAGGGTACCGGACCGCCATCGGTCTGGAGATACTCACATCGCTCGAGTACCAGATCGGGCGCGCCCTTCACAACCGCGACATAGCCGGCGCCATTGGCCCTGGAATCGACAGGACTCAGGCGATCGCGATCGGCGCCATCCAGTGCGTGGATGGTCGCCATCCGCTTGCGCTCGGCGTCGAAGGGAATCTCATTCACTCGGGGGAAGCTCTTCTCCAGCTCCTCACGCCAGTAGCCGGCTTTGGCTCCGGCAACCACCATCGCGCCCTCAGTCGGGTCGCCGACCATACGGTATTCGGAACCGTCGCCGCCATCTTTCTCCAGGGCGGAGTCGTTGCAGAGCACACCGCCCCACAATGTGTTTCGGAGCGTCCTATGGTCCGCCAGATCCACACGTGTGCCGTCGAGCTCAAAGTGCCCTCGCGGGCTATAGCCCCTTCCCGAGACGACGAACTCCTTGCGATCGGCCCAGATGCGCACCGTTGTCATCTGGTTCTGGGTCAACGTGCCGGTCTTGTCGGAGCAGATAACCATCGCAGACCCCAGCGTCTCCACCGACGGCAGGTTGCGAATCAGTGCGTGCCGCTTGACCATCTCCTGCATACCGAGGGCCAGACAGATCGTGACCACGGCAGGCAGACCTTCCGGCACGGCCGCAATCGCCAGGCTTACAGCGAGGATGAACAGCTCTTGGATCTCCGTCCAATCGGGGAACCCATCGCCCAACAGCACAGGCCGCAGCAAGCCGACGAGGAACACCAGACCGCAGGCCGCCAGGCTCAGCGTCCCCAGCGTCTTGCCAACCTGGTCCAACTTCTTCTGAAGAGGCGTGTCCTCCTCTTCCACCGACTGGATCATCTCGGCAATCTTGCCGATCTCAGTCTGCATACCTGTCGCCACGACTGTGCCCTGACCGCGTCCGTAGGTGACAATCGTGCTCATATAGCCCATGTTGTGCCGGTCCCCGATGCCGGAGTTGGCAGGCAGTTTGAGGTCGGCATGCTTGTGCACTGGCACCGACTCACCGGTCAGCGAGGCCTCCTCAACCTGCAAGTTCACCGCTTGGGTCAACCGCAGATCGGCGGGAAGGATACTGCCAGCTTCCAACAGGACCACATCTCCAGGTATCAACTGCCGTGCAGGCACCGTGACACGATGACCGTCACGGATGACCTGGGCATCGGGAGCTGCCATCTTCTTGAGAGCCGCGAGCGCCTCCTCGGCCTTGCTCTCCTGGATCACACCGATGGCCGAGTTGAGCACAACAATGGCCATAATGGCGGCCGCCTCGATATAATCTCCCAATAAGGCCGAGACCACTGCCGCAACCAACAGTATGATCACGACATATTCGGTCAACTGACCCCAGAGGCGCTCCCAGAAGGTGGGCGGTGGTTTCTCTTTGAGCTCGTTTGGACCGTACTCATCCAAACGCTGCTTGGCTTGCGCCGACGTCAGTCCAGCCTGACCATCCGTCTGCAGGATCTCAAGGGCCTCCTGCACGCCAAGCGCGTGCCAGTCCCTGGTCTGGTCAATCATCTGAGTATCTCCTCCGTACGGGAAGTGTCATAGACGCACGGATGTCCATTCTAGCATAGTCTGCTTGCCGAGCAAGACGACAGGTTAGCTAAGGAAGAGAAAAGGGGGGCAGCACCGCGAGGGTCGGTCGGCGGCTCTTGATCGCGCTATGCAGTGCTCAGGTCTGCTACGCTGCGACGAGGTTCATCGCTCCCAATGCCGCAGGCAGCACGGATCGCGGCGGCAAGAACATCAATGGAGGTGTCCTTGACGAGCGTACAGAAAGCTCCGACGCGCAAGGCTTCACGCATCAGAGGCTGATCACCGAATCCTGCCAATGCAATGACCTTGATACTCGGATGTGCCATACGGATCTGCTCGATCGTGGAAACACCCCGAAACTGCGGCATTGCAACGTCGATGAGGATGACTTGAGGGCCTGCCTCCCTACAGAGGCGCAGCACATCATCGCAGTTGGCAGCCTCACCCACCAACTGCAGGTCGTCAAAAGCCTCGAGGAAGACACTCAGGCTGTTGCGCATCCTCTCGTGATTGTCGGCCACCAGCACGCGAATTACGCGATTATCGGCCATCCTCATCATCCCGTAGTAGCATCACCAAACGCAGCGCGCCAAGGCCACACCGCACACGTACCATACCGTATCTTAACGCCCCTGGCCCTTCCAACGCATCCAGCACCATGGCGATTCCCACCCACACAGTCGGACGAATCAGCGATCGGCCCTTTGGGGGATCATGGGATCAGCCACCTGGCCGATATCAGACTCGTCCATGGCGCCTACAGAGAAATCACCCGGGCGACGCCTTCGGAATCCCCCGTACCGACGATACGGTCAGAGGGCGCAGATGCTATGCTATTTGCATTGAGGTAGGCCGGTGTACCCACCTCATGTCGCGCGCGTGGGGGGCTGCCGTGCACCGGCAGGTGCGGAGGGGAAGGTACGACTGAGCGGAAGCCATTACGAGTCCCAAGGCCGTCACAACTTCCGAGGCCGTCAGAACTTCCAACGTATACGGAGACCATAATAGGAGATGGATTATGAGACGTAGGAGCATTCCTAAAATCGCGATGAATCTGCTGCTGGCTATGACAATGATCGTCGTATCATTGTCATTCGTGCCGCAAGGCGCGACAGTCGCAGCAGTAGGTCCTGCGGCCGATCCTGTGACTGAGGAAGCCGCGGAACCAGCTGCGAGCGCTGACGCGCGCGGTGGTGACTTCGACACCATCGTCTCCCTTGCACCCCCGGTCCCGGCGGCGGCTAACCAGATTGCCGCCCCCACCGACACCATCACCCTGCGTGTCATCAACGCGCGCACTGAACCACGCGCGCTCGATGGCGCGGGCGTCGTCAAGGGCGAAGCTGTTGCCCAGCCCTACAAGTGGATCATCAACGTCGACAACACCGGCGATCCGTTCTGGCCTACCTTCCCGGACTGCTCTGCCTATCTCGACCCGCCCACCAACACCATCGTCAACCCCGAGTACCCGGATAGCTGTCCTTGGCCTGGCATTCGCACGGTGCCCGGCTGGTCCCCTATCTACTCGCAGGGTGACCAGGACGACCTCAATGAAACCACCGGCATCACGCTTCCGCCCGGAAAGTACCTGATCTCCGTCCTCGTCGACGGCTACAAGATGGATGGCGAGCACTTCACCATCCCCATGGAGGAGCCCGGGCTCGTTACAGTCGCCGCCCATCCTCTTCCGCTTCCACCCGCCTCGATGGAGATCAAAGTCTTCCACGACCGCTCGCTCACCAACGGTCAGTTCGACGCACCGGTCGAGCAGGGCCTTGCGGGCTTCCGAGCCTCACTCAACGACATCGCCGGCGAGATCACGACCGATCTGTTCGGCAACCCACTCTGCACGATCTATGAGGACTTGGACGCCGACGGGTATGCGGACCTCGACATCGATGGGAATCCCATCATTGAGACACTGGGGCAAGGTTGTGTCAGTGACGAGAACGGCATCATCGTCATCCCCAACATCGGCCCCATCCGCTACGATGTCCTGGTCACACCGCCCGATGGCGAAACCTGGATTCAGACCACCACCCTCGAGGGCTCCCACGGCTGGGATACCTGGTTACAGGAAGCCGGCACCGGCCTCGACAACGAATTCCTCATCGCGGCCGAGCCCTTC
Organism: Anaerolineae bacterium; assembly: GCA_034676805.1. GTDB lineage: Bacteria > Chloroflexota > Anaerolineae > B4-G1 > SLSP01 > PWVB01. The sequence goes on from JAXDDO010000085.1 coordinate 31,184, forward strand.
CCCTGGACCATCTTCGGCTTCGTAGCACCCACCGACACTCTCACGCCCGCCCCGGATACCGGTTCGGTCAAGGGCGTGATTATGGGCGCTATTAGCTACACCCCCTTCGAGGGCGGTCTGCCGTATCAGGGCCAGGTGTGGTCGGGCTTTGTCGGTGTCGAGCTCGACCAGCCCATCGAAAGCCCCTGGCTGGCACTGAACGACCTCCAGAACGGCGACACCGCCATCTGGGTCGGTCAGGGTAACGCCGATGGCAGCTTCCAGATTGACGACATCCCCCCTGGTGACTACGTTCTTACCTACTGGGACTACAACCAACACTACATCCTGGACTTCGTGCAGTTCACGGTGGCGCCCAATGCCGTGACGGACATCGGCATCCGCACCATGACCAACTGGTTCACCAACTGGTTCGGGTACGTCTTCCTCGACTATAACGAGAACGGCATCCGCGACCCCAACGAGCCCGGTGTCCCAGACTACCTGGTCGTGCTGCGCGATCGTGACAATACCGAGATCGACCGCATGTCGATCGCTTCGGTCAGCGACGCCACCGGCTTCTGGGAGCTCCCCAAGGGCTACCCCATGAACTGGTGGATGGTCCTTGAGGCCTACAGCGACCTCTACCGCACCACCGGCTACACGTTCCAGACCAGCAACCAGCCCGAGCCGACCACCATCCTCGGTGCAGGCGTCGATGTGAGCGTCCTGCCGATCCTCGGCCAGTGGGGGCGCCTCGATTGGGGTGTCAAACCCTACGGTCCCGATGAGAACGGCGGCATCGCCGGATCGGTCTTTTACGACACAGTCCGAGCCGAGGACGATGCCCGCTACGCCGGGGTGGAGCCCTGGCAGCCCGGTATTCCAGACTTGGAGGTCCTGCTCTGGGCTACCGTCAAAGGCCCGACCGGCGAGCCGATCACCGTCACGGATCCCACGTCTCCCGACTTCGGCGCCTACGTCAAGGGACCGTTGCTAGCCTCTACCGTGACCGAAAGCTACGTCCGGCCCAAGAACTGCCAGCCCCGCGACGTGAATGGCGACCCGGTGACCTTCCCGCTCTTCCCGCCGGCTGAGCCAGATGCCGACAACCCCGAGGGCTATGACTGCATCGAGACCCTCGCGATGGGCACGCAGTTCGGCACCGAATACGCACAGCTTCCCGGCAACTGGGGCTTCAGCGAGATCTACACCGATCCGGTAACAGGGGCTCCGCTGGCTGAGCCGCAACCCCTGGCCCCCGATCACTATCTCGTCGAGGTGGTCGTCCCGACCGACCCGGTCTTCGGTCGACCGCTCTACAAAGTGACCCGCGAGGAGGACGTCAACACCTTCGACGGCGATACCTTCGTGCCCCAGATCCCGCCGCCCGAATGCGCCGGCCCGCTCCATGTCGTGGACGTCGCCGGCATCTCCCCGGACGGGCCCAATGCCGTTGCGAATCCCAACTACGCCGCTGAGGGCGGGAGCCGCTTCGAGGGCCAGCAGATGCCCCTCTGCAATATCCGCCTCGTCGACCTCGGCAATGCCCGGTCCGTCGCGCCCACCTTCCTCTTCTTCACCGACGTGATGATCCCGGGCCGCTGGAAGGGGTACATCATCGACGACATGACCGTGTCGACCGATCCCTATACCCTCTTCTACGGCGAGAAGGCTGGCGTGGGTCTCTCCCCGATCGGCGTGTACGACTGGCAGGGCCAGCTGGAGCACACAGTTCACTCCGACCCGCACGGCGTCTATGAGGTTCTGCTGCCGTCGGATCAGACCACCAACGCGCCCACGCCCAGCGGTATGCTCTCCAATATGTACTACATCTATGGCAACGACCCGGGGCAGCCGGGGGCTTTCAACGAGCTATACAACCCGGCCTTCCGCTCGATCGGCACCAGCTTCGAGATCTACCCTGGCGTCATGGTGCCCTCTGACCTGGCGCCCATCCAGAACGCCGTGAACTTCCAGGCGCCCGGATCGCAACAGACCCAGGTGCCTGCCTGTAAGGTCTCGGACACAACGCCACAGATCTTCCGCGTCTCCCAGCCTTACGGCGCGCGCAACACCACGTTCACCATCACCGGTATCGGCTTTGGCGCTCAACGCGGTTCCGGCGCGGTGTATCTGGGTAGCAGCCAGGTGCCTGTAGTCAGCTGGAGCGACCGCGAGCTTGTCGTCCGTGTCACTCCGAGCATCGCCTACGGCCCCCATCAGTTGTCGATCAGGACAGCTACCGGCGCCCGGACCGTCAATGGCCTAACCTTCCACGTGCGCGGGGGCGCGTACAACCCGCCGCTCTTCGAGGTCGGTCCTGGCAAGCCTTACTCGACCATCCAGAGCGCCATCGACGCGGCAGCGGGTTACGCCGATCCGGCCAACCCAACGGCACCTGTGAACGGTCTGGTCGTGGTCTATCCCGGCTTCACCCAGACCTTCACCAACCCGATGGGCATCTGGTTCGAGAATCCGGTGATCTATAGCCCTGTCAAGCTCCAGGGCGTCGGTGCCGGCGGGGTCTACACGGATGGCACGGCCATCCTCGGCACAGTCCTGGATGGACGCGCCTACGGAGGCGACACCCCCTATACCGGCGTCTGGCGTACCCTCGTGGGCGATATCTGGCTCAACCGCGGTGGCTGGGACGGATCCCTGGTCGACGGGAACAACGAGCCCATCATCTACGAGGGCCAGGTGGTCACCGTGCTAGCAGAAGACGGTGAGTTCACGAGCGCCTTCCCCGCCACCATCGACGGCTTTACGATCCAGGGCGGCCACCAGCAAGGTCAACCGACCAACATCACCCAGACGGAGATCAACGCGCCGGGCCTTCCCGATGTAACCTTGATCCAGGGTGGCGGCATTTGGGTCAATGCCTATGCTCGCTACTTCCAGATCCTCAATAACGTCGTCCAGTCGAACGGTGGTAGCTATGCTGGCGCAATCCGCATCGGCACGCCCAACGTACCCGAGCCGCTCACGGACCACCAGAACGACTACGTCCGCATCGGCTACAACCGCATCCTCGCCAACGGCGGGACCAACCTTGCCGGCGCCATCGGCATCTTCGCCGGCGCTGCCAACTACGAGATCGCCTACAACGACATCTGCGGCAACTTCGGTGCGGAGTACGGTGGTGGCATCAGCCACTACGGCTACAGCCCGAATGGCTCCATCCACCACAACCGCGTCTACTTCAACCGCTCCTACGACGAGGGTGGCGGGATCATGATCGCCGGCGAGTTGCCCGCGGACTTCACCCAGCTCTCGCCCGGCGCGGGTCCGGTCAACGTCTACGCCAACCTGATCCAGGCCAACCTGGCCAACGACGATGGTGGTGGTCTGCGGTTCCTGATGGCCGGGGACTTCACCTACAACGTCTACAACAACATCATCGTCAACAACGTCTCCACACACGAGGGCGGCGGCATCTCAATCAACGACGCGCCGGACGTACGGGTCTACAACAACACCATCATGAAAAACATCACCACCGCCACAGCCATGACGAGCGACGGCACCGCGGCCCCGGCAGGCCTCTCGACCAGCCGCAACAGCAACCTGCTGCAGGCCACGCTGCCGGCGGGATCGCCCCTCTACTCCAACCCACTCGTCTTCAACAACATCTTCTGGGATAACCGCGCAGGCACACGCGTAGGCGATGGCGTAGCAGGCATCGGGCTGACCGGCGATCCCTTCCCCATCTTTCACTGGGACCTGGGTGTATCCGATCGCTCCGCCAACCTGGCGCCCACCTACTCCCTCCTGCAAGTGCCGTCCGGAAGTGACGACTCGACCAATCTGGTGGGTCAGGATCCGCTCGTCGTTGAGACGCATGACGTCTCGGTCAGCCTCTTCGCCTGGCGGGGCAACCCGAACTTCGTAGGTGCCGACATCGTGTCGGTCGACCTCCCGGTGGGCGAGATGGGTGACTACCATCTCACGACAGGCTCGCCCGCGCGCAATGCGGGTGCAGCCAGTCAAGGCGGCATCAGCGCGCCCAACCAGGACTACGACCGCCAGCCGCGGCCCTTCCAGGGGCGGTACGATATCGGCGCCGATGAGATCGGCGGTCCGTTCCCGTCCACGCCAGTCCTGTTCGGTGCTGCGACCAGTGCTCTGAGCAGTCCAGTGACATCGGGTGGCGTGAGCATCCAGGCCTCCAGCGCTCTGACCTACCACCTCTTCCTGCCGATGGTCGCAGGCGGCAGTGGTCTGCAGGCGCCCGCGTGGAGTGGTGATACCGAAGCGTTCACCTTCGACGAGGCCGCTGGAACGGTCACGGTCGTCGATGATGGGCTGGCACACTGGAACCTGAGCATGTTCGGAAGCGACCAGGAGGCTTACTTCACCTTCAGCTCGGTGGTCACAACAGCCACCAAGCAGGATCTGCTACTGAAAGTCGGTGGCCTCGGGCCAAACGGTGCTATCACCGACGCTTCTCGCCTGCTTGCCATCCAGTACAACGCAGCGAGTAGCGAGGTCACGGTGGCCACGCTCTCGCCTGGCGGCGTCTGGGATACCTTCCTGACCCTCGGTGGTATCGACTTCGTTGCTGGCGACCGATTCGGTGCTCGCTCTTCGCAGGGCGGCCTCGTGGAGGTCTACCGCAACGACGAGCCACTCGGAATCGCCGACCTCTCAGAAGGGCCAAGCCCGTGGGCGTACTACGACTACGGTGGCTACATCGGCGTCTGGTTCGAAGGTGCTGTGGGAGCATCCTTCGGACTCTTCGGCGGCGGTACGATGCCCTAGTCAAGGGACCAGCAGGCCAGGGGGCCGCAGTTCGGCCCCCTGGCCAAGACCCATAAGGGTTCCGCTCGTCTCAATTAGCTTAGTCAAGGAGACTGATAATGAAAGGAAATGCCTCTACCCGAATGCTTAATCGGCGACAGTTCCTGAAACTGGGCGGAGGATTGCTGGGCACCGCGATGGCATCAGCGTTCCTGCCGAGGTCCAAGGCGCTGCTCTCGCCAATCGCGACGCAGTCGGAGGCCCGGGCGCTCACGAGTCCCGACCAGGGCATCCTGGCGCAGGTGGCAGCCGAACCCGACTTCCACTTCGTCGCGACCGACGGCTGGATCTACCTACCACCCGAGGCAGCCGTGCCGCCCTACCATCCGGACAACTACGCGCCGGAGAATCTGACCACCTACATCTTCGGCTTCCGCAACGTGACTGGTCTGACCAATGATCTCGTCTTCGCGCAGAAGATGAAGGCGCAGCTCACTGCGCCGACGTGGTCGCTGCAAGTGGGTGGGGACTACACGCTCAAGCTGACGAACCTCGGCTTGGCCGTGCGCCCCGACCTGATCGACGCGCACACGCTGCACTTCCACGGCTTCCGGAACGCACTACCGATCTTCGATGGGGAGCCACACTCCTCGGTGGGCGTGCCCATTGTGCGGGACCTCACCTACTTCTACCGGCCGCACGATCCCGGCACCTACCTGTATCACTGCCACTTCGAGGAAACCGAGCACGTGCACATGGGCATGGTTGGAACCACGTTCATCAAGCCGGCGGCCTGGACAACGGAAAACAAGATGGCCTATGACGACGCGGCGATCAGTGGCTACGACCGCGAATTCGTGATGACGCTGAACGAGGTCTGGACCGAGTCCCACTGGGCCGACTCCCACGTCCAGCTCCCCGAGTGGAGTGACTACGCGCCCGAGTTCTGGCTGCTGAACGGGCGGGTCTATCCGGACACGATCGCTCCAAACGGATCGCGCAATATGACTACCGGCGACCTGAACCCGCCTCCGGGACGCCCCGAGTTGCAGTACCAGCCGATCTCGTCGCTGGTGACCTGTAACTCCGGCGATCGCGTGCTGCTGCGCTGCACCAACCTGGGCTTCGAACAGCAATCGATGCGGCTCAGCGGGCTCAAGATGCGCATCATCGCCAAGGATGCGACGCTTCTCACAGGCCGCAACGGCGAGGACCTGACCCAGTGGTCAGACACGCTCACAATCGGCCCAGGCCAGAGCGTTGACGCGATCTTCATCGCGCCGGATGTGACCGAGATGACAAAGCTGATGTTCTACAACCGCAAGTACAGTCGCCTCAGCAACGGCGGGCATACGGGCTACGGTGGGCAGATGACCGAAGTGCACATCTATCCTGCAGGCACGCTGCCGCCTCAGACCGAGCCTAACGCATAGGCGCGATACCGGATGGGAGGTTAGATATGTCGTTACTACGAAAGCTCAGATCGATCCGCGGTCGGACCGTCGACCGTAGTCGTATCGTCAACCGGCGTCGCCTCTTCGAGCGAGGCCCCGTCCTGCTCGCCCTCTTGATCGCTGTCCTCGTGACCAGCGGCGGCGGCGTCCGGCAGGCAACGGCCGGCCACGAGGATTGGCCTTCCAGTGGCGTGATCTGCACGACCAACGACTCCGCAACGTTCACGCTGGTCACGCAGGAGGGCTACATCACCGAGCCCGACGGGAACACCGTCTATATGTGGGGGTTCAGTGAGAATGGGCAGCCATTCCAGCACCCCAGCCCGGTGCTATGTGTCAACGAGG
>JAXDDO010000013.1:0-69701 GCA_034676805.1 Anaerolineae bacterium
GACCTGCCCGCCGCGCTCGGGCTGAGCGGCCCATTCACCCGGTCTGGGACGGCGCGGTGGGATCAGTTCGACCGACGATTGTGTCGGAGCAGCCGAGGCCACTCCTTCGAGCAAGTGCCGCACCGCGACAGCGCTCCGGGGGGCTGCCGCGGCCATATCAGGGACCGGTGTCGGAGGTACGGTGGGCGCGGCGCCTGTGCTCCTGTCCAAGGGGGGGTATGGCTGGCCGGGCATCCGCTGGACCGCCCACGCCTGCTCCAGCGGCACCGCTTGCTCGCGGGGTGACCCCGGCACGTCGGGCGGAGCTTCAGGGCTTTCCGCGGCGTGGGTCGCCTCCGCGACCTGTTGAGCAGCTCGACTGCCGGCCCGTTCACCACCTTCCGCTTGGTCCACAGGCGGCGGAGCGAACCGCACCACTGGAGGTGGTTCAGGCTTAGGTTCCTGATCGCCGCGGCGTGGCACAGGCTTGACCTCATTGGCTCGAGCGCCAAGAGCACCCGGCTCGGAACTCCGGTTCAATGGCACTGTTTCTGCCAGGGCAGGGGGTGGGGTGGGCGTCGCAACGGTTGGGATCGCCGGGAGCGTGGGCGGGCCCTCGACTTCGGGGGACGGTGCCCCACGCTCAACATCCGGTTGTGGCCGAGGGAGATCGTTGCCCGGCTCGATGGCTGCACGGTGGAGGGCAGGCTCCTCACGATGCGTTGGTGTGAGCCCCACCCGTTCCTCTTGGGCGGTCGCAGGCCGGCGGTCTTGCTCCCCGGGGACCTGTGGCGACGCCAGCTCGCCGGCAGGTGCTGGAGCGTCGGTGCTGTGACTAGGGCGTGTGCGCTCATCCCTCTCGGGAACCTCGCCTCTTGCGCTTTCCGGGGCCAGACGTTGTACCTGTTGCGCCGGAGGGCCTGCGACTGGCTCGACCTGCTGGATCCGTGCGTTCACGCGACTCTCGGAGGCGATCTCAGGTGGCAGCAATCCTGGTGCACTGTCGAGAGCGACTCCGCTCTGAATTCCTTCCTTCTCCTCCCGTTCCTTGTGGCGATTGACGATGGTCTTGAGTCGTCGCCACAAGTCCTCTGTGAAGGATGTATCGATGCCTTCCTCTGCCACACGTGCAGACTCATGCGCTTCGGCGGGGCGCTGCGCGGGAGGCACGCCAAGGGTTGGCGGTTCGGAGGCCCGCCGCGCTCCCGGAACCTGCGAGATAGCCTGCGCGAGCGGCGTGCCGACCCGATCTGGTGCTGGGGGGATGTCGGTCGCCGGTACAGCAGCCTGCGCCGGCTGTGTCGCGGGCGTATCCTCATCGGCCCTGGCGGCGATCGCGCGGATAGCATAGACAGCCTCGGGTTGATCCGCTCTGGGACTGGCTTTCCACGGTCCCACGGTCTTTCGAGGCGCTGCCGGCTGGAACAGTGTCGTAACGGTTCGGTGACGCCCGACGCGGCGTACCAAGGCGTTAGTACGCCGAAGGCCGCGAGAACTCCCAAGGCCGTCGGAACTCGCCGATCGATTCCTGAGCGGGGACGTGGTCACCATTGTCTCCTCAAGGCCTGTGTCTCTATCCGTAGGAAGCGGTAACCTCACCGCACGCCAGCTCCAGCGTCTGAATAGCGATGGTACGGGCATCGGACTGAAGCTGCGGACCCTCCCACCGCGTTGGGAACGCACCATCGACGCTCCATACCATCACCGGCTCGCGCGCTACGTTGAGCAAGGTCACTGTGACGCTCTTGCGCGACGGCGTGCCCGCCATGCACTCGAGGTACCAGTCCAGCAGCGCGCTTTTTCCGACCCCGTTCTTCAGGCTCAGAGTCGCAGGCTTGCGCTGACCGGGAAGCTGATGCACGAAGGTGTTGAGCCCGCCCTCTTTGAGCTGCTCCACCTCCCACTCGATCGTGGGCAAGGCACACTCGGTGAACGCAGCCTGATTCTCACCGTCTACTGAGACGAGGAAGCGGAAGGCGGCGTTTGCTCTGGCGCGTAGCGGGTCTTCCGACACTAGTATCCTCCCTGTCGGCCGACCATACGCGATGACGGGCGTTGCCTCTCGCGCTCGATGGCGAGATCGTCAAGCAGCATCGCATAGACCTTGTCGGTGATCTTCCTGACCATCTCGTCGGTATCCAGCTTGTCCCCTGGCGCGTCTGTGGGTTCGGTCGTGCCGGCCCTGCGGGGCCGCGCTCCTTCCCGATGGCTCTCCGCGCCCCCCTCACCGGTTCGAGCTGAGGAGCGAAGCAACGAAGAGGATGTCGGCTTTGCAGTTGTGTCCTGGTCGGGCATACGGCACCTGCTTTCTAGTGATCGTGAGAACGGCCCTGGGGCGAGGATACGCCCTGGGGCGAGGATACGCCCTGGGGCGAGGATACACCCTGGGGCGAGGATACGCCTTGGGGCGAGGATACGCCTTGGGGCGACGGTACGCTCACGTCGGAAACGGCAAGGCCCGTTACGGGCGGTACTCTCAGGTGTAGCTCAGTGTTGCACTGTGGGCACGTCGCAAGGATATCCATACCCTCGTAGCTGTTCAGCCGCAGGTAGAAGTCTTCCAGATAGGCCATGTCGGCGGCGAAAAGCCCCTCTACTACCTGAAGGGTCACCAGGGGAAGCTCCCCAAGCCTGGTGAGCACTCGCGCCAAGAGGACCACGGGTAGATAGGCCTCGTTGGCCAGCACGCGCGGATGGGCCACCGACTCGATCTCATCGAGCGCCGTAGCCATGCGCATTCGTCCCTGCCGGTGGATCGCTCCGGACGGGTCGACGTACCCGTGCGGCAACACGAACTCGTACTCAATCGCTCCCACCGATCTGGTGGGCCCTGATGGTGCTGTATGAAGGCTCATAGGTGTGTCTCAGGTGAAGCACCGTGACGGCCATCGATGTGCGCAGCGACAGAGTCACACTTTGCAGCGTCCGAAGCTGCGGGCTCCATGTCGCGCGCATCGTAAGGCAAGCATCAGATGACCGGTCTGCGGTGCCTAGACCTTGACTCGAACGATGTACTCGTGGGCGATGGTTAGCTCCTCGATACCGATCTCGTTGCTATCGGACTTGGGTTGCGGACCTGTGACCTTGATGGGCCAGCCGCGCTTGAATTCCCAGCGGGCCACGGGATTGAGCTCGTGGTCGAACATGGTGATGGAACCGTCGTGCCGGGCGTCAGCTACCTTGCCGTCCTCCACTTGCTTGCGCCAGTCCCAGATGTCCATACTGCTGGTGATGCCGCGCTTGAGCGTGATGTTCTCCCACTTCAGGCGCCCGGGGATTTTCATCACGATCTCCTGGCCCTGTTCAGTCACCACGTTGTGTTCGATGACCTCGTGCTCAGAGCCGAGCCCCGAGCATTCCGTGAAGAAGCCTTTCACGACGCCCTGGATCTCGACGGAGAAATGAAACCCTACAAGGGGATCTTCGTGCTCAGGCATAGTGCTCTCCTTTCATATTCAGCGCGCAGAGACGTGCGCTACGGGCTTCAGGCCTCGGCGTTGGCACCGGCCCATTGGCTGATCCGGAAGATGACGAACTCGGCCGGCTTTACAGGAGCCATGCCGACCTCGATGATGAGTTGGCCGAGATCGCGAATCTCGGGAGGGTTCAGTTCGTCGTCGCACTTGACGTAGAAGGCTTCATCTGGCGTGCTGCCGAAGAGAGCGCCGCTCAGCCAGACCGTCCGCAGGAACGATGTGACGTCGCGTCGCACCCTGGCCCACAGCATGCGGTCGTTTGGCTCGAAGACGACCCACTGTAACCCCATGTCGATCGAGGCCTCGGCCATGATGAAGAGGCGCCGAACGTTGATGTAGCGCCACGCTCCATCGCTGCTGAGTGTGCGGCCACCCCAGACACGAATACCCCGGCCCGGGAAGGAGCGGATGCAGTTGACGCCGATCGGGTTCAAGTTATCTTGCTCGGCTTTGCTGAGCCGTGTCTCGAGGTCGATGGCCCCTCGCACAACCTCGTTAGCCGGGGCTTTGTGCACGCCCCGTTCAGCGTCGGTGCGGTTGTAGATCCCGGCCATGTGGCCACTTGGCGGCATCAGCTTGCTGGTGCTGCCGCCACCGCTCAGGTCTGTGACCCTGATCCACGGGTAGTAGAGCGCGCCATACGATGTGTCGAAGTTGACGAACTGGCGCCACTCCTGTGCCTGTTGGGCGTTGAGTCCCGGCGGCGCGTCGAGGATGGCGAAGCGGTACTTGAGCGCTTCGCAGTGGGCAACCATCGCCGTTTGGATCATCTTGATGCGTTCTTTGGCGCTGTCTGATCCATCGTACCCGGTCATGACATCAGGCGCGACCAATAGCCGCACCTCGTCGATGGCCTCGAGCCCCGCGATGCCCGTGCGCGCTGCCGCATCGCCGACGAAGTCGTCGACAGTCAGAGGCGGAATACCGCCGCCTGCAAGCGGGTAGTGACCGTCTGCAGGCGCGGTCGACCCGACATCCGAGATATTCACGGCACTGAACTGCGCATCGCCAACATAGTTGGCCTCGCCTTTCTTCGTCGTCAGCCCGCTCTTGGTCTCACCGCCTACGCTCATGGTGAACGTCTCCTCCTCGCCCGACTTGATGGTCACGCTGAGGTCAGAGGGTCCGGCGCTCTTTGCGGTCACCTTGAAGCTGGTCCCGCGGGTCTTTGCGGGGATCGCTGCTGCTGCAGCCTGTATGGCTGCGCCGCCTTCGCGGAGGGCGCGCATGCTCACGACGTAGCAAGCACCGCCGCCGTTAGCGAAATACCCGTAGACTGCATCAGGTAGGTAGGCACCCGAAACGAAGTCTCCGAAAATGCCCACGAACTGGGTCCAGCTCGTCACCAGCGTGGGCTTGTTGAGCACAGACTGCACGACGACACGCTCGCCCGTGGCCGGATCGATCTGCTTCACACTCGCTTCTGCAGTGACGCCGACGAAGGCTGTCATTGAGGTTCCGGCGGCTTCGATCGGCTTGGTGCCACGATCGACCTCCTCTATGTACACGCCAGGAGATTTGTACTCAGGCATCGCTTCTTCGCTCCTTTCATAGATGCGGACCACAATCAACGGTGAGAAGCTGGAGGTCGTCAGGTTCCAGCTGCTGGTGAGAGACATCTCCCAACTTGCGGCCTGGTGACCTCGCACGTGCAACCGGTGTTCAGAGCTCTATGTCGTAGTCACCCTCCTCAGTAGGGATCCTGATGGTCCGCTGTGCGGGCCTACCTTCGCTGGGCCAGGCGACTAGCGTGTACTCTCCCGGCGCCAGACTTCCCAGTACGAACCGACCATCCTCATCGGTAGCCGTCAGGTGTCCGGTCCCCTTGATGGCGACTTCGATGCCGATCAACGGCGCACCGTGGGTGGCACTCCGTACCACGCCGCCGATTATGTTCAGATCAACACGTGACTCGTCGGGTTTCAACGAGGGGTGTTCGATAGGGCCTCCCGCCGCCAGGGGAAGGGGTATATCCTGAGCCTGGCCCACTCTGAGGGTGCGAGTCTTGATGATAGGAACGGTCATCTCCTGCCATGGGTCAAGCGCCAAGGTGATGACGTAGGGTACGGTGGGGCGCATTTCGTTGTCCAGCACGTTCCAGAGGTCTGATGGCTCCGTAAGCCTGTCGTGCAGGCCCACGCGGGCCTGGATGGCGTAGGGTGGACTCTGCAGGCTGCCTATGAGTCGCCGTGCGGGCAGCACGGGGAAGCGGAATAGGGCCACGATACAGCGGGTGAGCAAACGATGCTCGTCCTCCGGATCGGCGGCCCACGTGGTCAGGGCGTACGAGCAATCGGCCCGCATCGGCGTGCGTTTGAGCTGGGCTAGGTCCGAGGAACTCGCGCCTGCGGATGGAGATCCGTTGGGGCGCTCGGCAACGAGGCGCTCCCATTGATGCTGCCGCAGGACGTTGTTCTCTCGAACGTCATACAGAAAGAGGTTGACCGTGGGCCTGGATATCCTTGCGCTCCACTCGCGTCGCGGCTGCTCGAAGCTGATGTCGATCTCCCCGTTCTTGACAGGGAGTTCGTCGATGAGCAGCTGCCGGATGGTGGCGTCCAGGTCAGCAATCACTGGTTCACCTCTAAATGCCCAACCACTCGCCCAGCTTCCAGCCCAGTGTCTGCGTGTATGCGGGCCTGTCTGGGTCTGCCCAGAGCGGCGTGAGCGCCTGGTCGATCGCCGTCATGCCACTGGCGAGGCCGCCCGAGATTGTGTAATCGCCCTGCTCGTCGCCCGTGATCGCTCTGCCCAAGGCGCCAACGCCCTCGTCGAGCAGGCGTCCGGCGCCATATCCGGCGGCACCCGCTCCAAGGACAGCCCCCAGGCTGCCGAGCGCGGTTGCTGCACCGGCTCCTGTGGCAAGGCCGGCGCCACCGCCGGTGAGTGCTGTCCCGGCGCCAGCCGTCAAACCTGCACTGCCGCCTGCGGCGAAGAGGCTAGAGCCGAACATGCCCGAGATTGTGCTCGCCAACCCTGTGGCGCCGCCGAAGGCACTCATACCCCCGACCACGCGCTCGTACCACGGCTTGTCTTCATCGAGCACGTCGCGCGTGCCCGTGATCAGGCCGGCGGCTGAGGTGACGCCTCCCAGAGCGCTCATCCCCGGGATGTTGGTGATCGAGGGGGCGCTCACGCCCATCATGTTGGCGAGTGGTAGATTGGCGGTCTCAGCCAAGCCCTGCCCGACGCTACCGCCAGTGCCCAAGATGCCCGCGATGTTGCCGACGTTCAGCTCGTCCCAGAAGTCCCGCTGGACCCCAACCTCGCTTCCGGTCTCCGCCGTCTGCGGACGCCTGTCGATGGCGGTCGCCTCGGCTGCACGCTCAAGGGGATCATCGGCAGGCCCAACCGTGAGCGGGCCAGTGGGTGGCGAAGCGTTCTGTTGCTGTGCCACGTGAGCGATCTCGTGCCGCAGGAGTCGCGTGTCAGTAGGGCTTGCTCCGTGGCCGAAGTAGATGTCGTTGCCCAGTGTGAACGCTTGAGCGCTGAGGTGTAGGCTCAACTCGCGGGCCTCCTCATCTATGTGGAGGCGCACCTTGTCGAGCGACACTCCAAACTCGTCCTCCAGTTCCGTTCGCCAGGCAGGATCCAGGCGCGCCCCGTGTCCCAGGCTCTCGTAGATACGCCCGGCAAGGCGGTTGCTGACGGCGCCACCCTGCAGCCCGACCTCGGGCTGGAACCATGTGGGAAGCGGCGCATCTTCACCAGTCTTCCCAACGAGCGCTCGTGCGACCCGGGCATTACCGACTTGCTGCTGCAATCGCAGCACAGGATGGGGCGTGGGAGTATCCCGAGATGCTCCAGAAACCGACCAGGTGGGGATTGCCGTGCCTGGCAGCAAAGATGGCGAGCGGTGATATGCCCCGATAAGCTCGAGGTCCACTGCCGATTGCACCACGTCCTGGCTATCAGGATCTATGTCCCGTTCGAGAGGTGCACGCTCGGGCGCAGCCAGCAGCCCACGTTGCGCCCCGGCGTTGGCCCGGCTGCCGGGCTCCCGCGACGATGTTGCCGTACGACCCGTTCTGGCCAGTCTTCGACTGCTCATAGACTTCCTCCTGCCGTAGGGTGTGACTGCCTACGCAAGCTAGGACAGGCTAAGCAGATATCAACGGTCCGTGCCCATCCACGAGGGCGAACTCCTCCTCGCGGACCAATCGGCCCATCTTCTGCAGCTCGCGCCGCGTGGCATGGAGTAGATGTGCCATAGTAACCTGTCCGCGAACGCGCGCCTCACCCTGACGCTGGCCATCGGCTGCTGCCAGATAGGCGGCGCTGACGATGATGTTGCGGATGTTGCCGCCTGCCAGGCGAAAACGCTCGGCCAGGTACGGCAGGTTGATGTCGGGATCTCTCGGTAGGTCGGGTGGAAACAGAGTCTGCCAGATGCGTAGCCGATCCTCTGCTTCGGGGAACGGGAAGCTGACGGAGAATTGCAGCCGTCGGGTGAACGCCTCGTCCAGATTTCCGCGCAGGTTGGTGGCCAAGATGGTGACTCCATCGTAGGCCTCCATTCGCTGGAGCAGGTAGCTGATCTCTATGTTGGCGTAGCGGTCATGCGAGTCGTGTATCTCGGAGCGCTTGCCAAACAGGGCGTCGGCCTCGTCAAAGAAGAGGATCGCATTGCTCAACTCGGCCTCGCGGAAGATGCGCTCGATGTTCTTTTCGGTCTCCCCAATGTACTTGCTCACTACCGTCGAGAGGTCGATTCGGTAGAGATCGAGGCCCAGCGAGCCAGCGATGATCTCCGCGGCCATCGTCTTGCCGGTTCCAGGGGGACCGGCGAAGAGGACGGTGACACCGCGGCTCGATGCCAGCTTGTCCCCTACACCCCACGCATCCAGCACCTGGGCTCGTCCACGCACGGTGTCGATGATCTCGCGCAGGAGGGCGCGCTGGTCTTCGGGCAAGATGATGTCATCCCAGCCATAGCGGGCGGGGCGATCGCCTCCGGTTATCCTGCGCGCCAGCTGGGCAAGGCGCGGGTTTGAGTGTACCCGTGCCGCAGCAAACAAGTCCTCGGCTGTGAGTCCGTGCTTCTGGCCGTCACTATCCCCGGACTCCTGCGAACTCGCTCTGGCGACCCAGTCCCACGCAGTGGCGACCGCGTCGCGGATCTGACCGCTGGTGAGGGCAAACTGCCCAGCGAGTGCATCCAGGTCTCCAGGTTGCAGGATGATGCCGTCGGGGTGCTCGCCGGCAAACGCGCGTGCCCCATCGATTTCTGTCACCCCAGCGCCGAGAAAGGTGGCCCATAGAAGGCGGCGCTGCGGGAACGCCGGTATGGGGAACTCGAGTTGGATGATGGGGCGATACAACTGCCCGGGGCGGGATCCCTGCCCGGCCCGCGCAGTGCCCTTGGGGTACCAGAGGGCCTCACCGGCAACGATGACCACGCCCGGGTGTGCGGTGAGTTCCTCGATCAAGCCAGGGGGCGTGGTACCGTCAACCAGGCACGCATCCCAGCCGACAAACAGCGGGATGGCGCCGGTGAGGCGCGCATCTCTGAGTCCCAATCCAACTGCCCGAATGGCCAAGTCGGTCGCCGCATCCATACGGTCAACGTGGCCCTGTACGTTCCCCGCTGGTCCGGGCCCCGGTGATCGATAGGGCGCGAGCTTGGCCAGATCGATCATCATCAGTGGTCGTCCTGCCCGGCCTGCCAGAAACCGTGCTGCCGCTCGCTGACTGTCCACGTCAGGTCCGTGGAACAGGAATATGGGTGGCTCGTGTGCGAGGATATTTCCGGGAGAACCAGACCTATCCGACGGTACTGAGCTGTATGCTCGTGAAGGCGCTGCACGCATTTGGGCAGCCGCTGCTTCTAGCAGAGCCAGGTTCTCAGGGCTTACCAACAGCGACTCCGGAGTTGCCGAGGTCGTGGCACCGTCGAGCGCGGCCTGGGTGTGCTCGGGAGGTAACTCGGCGGGGCGGAGGAATCTGGTGGAACTGGCGATCAAGGCGTGGGGGCGGTACCCCCCAAGTAGGAAGGCAACGATGCTTTCATCGACAGTGACGATATGCGCGAGCAGCGGAGCGCCCGTTGCATCGGAAGGGGAGATAAGGGCCAGAAGGCGATGACGAATGAGCGGGGCTTGCGGATCAAAGTGCGCCAGAGCTGCCAGTCGGCCGATTCCCCCCTCCACAAGTAGGTCGAGGATAAGGTTGACGGTAGGACGCTTCTTGGTCACGTCGTCCTGGAGATAGCCGTACAGACGTTCGTAACGCAGATCCACGGCTGGCGCCAAGGCGATCAACAGAGCATCCAACTCCAACCGGCTGAGCGCGAAGGTTTGGGCTAAGTGTACCAGGGGAAGGGTAATCTCCCCTTGCTCGGCGTCTTTGAGGACCTGGGCCCGTTCTCGATCGATCCAGTCGGCGCGCTGGTGCAGAGCCTCTTCGGCCTCTGGAGTGAGCGCCGCCGTGTGTCCCCACGACGTTGCGAGCGGGCGGTGCAGAAGGGCGGATGCTTCCTCATCGGGGACGTAGAGGCCACGGAAGGTGTCCTCAGGATCTTGACCGGCGAGTTTCCAGAGTTCCACGGCACGCTGTAGGCGCAGATCGATCCGCTGCAGCTCAATCTGCAGATGATACAGTGCGATGCCCGCCAGCCCCACTGTCTGGGTGCTCACTCTCGCCTCACTTCCCCCCGGAGCCGCAAAGGTTGGACTTGCGGCCAGTTGCGCGAACGAGTGAAACCTGTCAAAAAAGCAGAGGCCTATCTTACTAAGTCATGTCTACAGTATAGAGCAAGTCTGTTCATAATGCAACCCCAAACTCGTCGCTTGGACAGCGCTCGTTGCACCTGGTACAATGACTGTGAAATGGCTGACTACCGGGCGTACTTCCGTGACAACTGGGCGATGCTGCAGCAGGCCGCGCTCTACAGGCCCGGCTTGGACATGGGGTTTGGCAATCCTGGGTTCGAGACGGCAGGGTTCAGGGTTCTGATTGTGCGGTTGTCGCCTTTCCGCGATGTGAAGCGCTCGACGCCACACCAGTTTCTCTTTCAGGCCGTTCGCCGAGTACTGCCCGACGCCTACATTGACTTCGCGTTCTTCCCTCCAGAGCACGACCGTTGCCGCTTGTTGGAAGCCGGGATCCCGCTGATCGTCGGAATACGGTCATGGCACGACCTTTCCGACTTCGATGTAGTCCTCATTTCCAACGCGTATGCGCTCGAGCTTATTAACCTGCCCTACCTGCTGCTGAACTCAGGGGTACCGGTGTTGGCCAGTCTGCGCGGCGAAACCTGGCCGCCGCTGATCTTGGGGGGATCCAACGCGATGGCGGCTCAGGCTGAGTTGATGCTGCAAGGTCGTGGCCATCCGAATGGTAGCCATCGGAATGGTGGCCCTCAGAGTAGAGGTGACCGACACGGTGGCCAGCTCGACGGATTTGTCGATGCTCTCTTCTTTGGTGAAGGAGAGCGTGAAGTTAGCACGCTGGTCGCGCGTCTCAGCGAGGCTGCGCAGCTTCCCAAGGTCGAGCGTCTGCTGTATGCCGCCGAGGCTTCCACCGGCCTGTGGGTGGTGAACGGTCCTCCGGAACAGGTCGTGACGAAAGCCGTATGCCATGACCCTGACGAAGCTGACCTGGTGATCGATTACCCTTCGCTCAACAGCGATGAGGCGGGCACGGGTCGTCTGCAGATCAACTTCGGTTGTCCTTCCTTTTGTTCGTTCTGCTTTGAAGGGTATGACCGCAAGCCCTATCGCGAGGTCAACGCGGAGGCGGTTCTGAAGGCTGCGGATGCTCTGAAGGTGGTGCAGGGCATCGACACGGTTGATGTCTATAGTTTCAACTTCAACACTCACGAAGATGTGCTGCGACTCCTGCTGGATCTGAACCGGCGGTTCTACCGCGTCAATGTCATGAGCCAGCGTGTCGATTTGCTCGCGGCTGTGCCGGGCCTGTTGGAGGCTGAAATCTCGGCCGACAAGCGAAGCTTCACCTTGGGTATTGAGGGCATGAGCCGCCGCATGCGCAGCTTTCTGCACAAGAGCCTGGCTGACGACGAGATCGACGTGGTTCTGGTGCGCTTGTTGCACGAGAAGATCCGCGAGCTCAAGCTTTTCTTCATTTTGACGGGCCACGAGGAGCCAGCTGACCTTGCCGAGTTTCATAGCTTCGTGGTCAAACTCAAGGAGTGGCGCCGCACCTACCGTCCCGGCCTGCGCGTGGTATTCAGCTTCGGTCTCCTTATACGCATGCCGTTCACGCCGTTGAGCTACGATCGACTCTTTTTGGAGGAGGCGGCCTGGCGTGGCATCATCGGGGCGGCCAAGTCATCGTGCGAAACTAACGGATTCGAGTTCCGGCTCGCGACTCCCTGGGAGGAATACGCGGCCTCTCAAGTCCTGGTATTGGGTGGGATGTGGCTGTCGCAGCCGGTACTAGCCCTGGCGGAGGCGGGACATCACTACGATCTACATCTCACGCATGGCTTCTGGGAAGGCCTGCGTCAGTGGATGGTTGATCACGACCAATGGACACCGGAATTCTTGGGCGTCAAGGGGCCCGATGCGCGCTTTCCTCTTGACTTCGTCGGCTCTGACGTGCGGTCGGGCTTCCTCTACGAGCAGTATCAGCAGGCCGTTGCAGGGACTGACGAGGGCTACTGCCTTGGTGAAGTGGGCGGCCCCGCCGGTACCGGTGAGGCCGGACGGTGTCTGGGCTGTGGCGCGTGCACGACCCCCGCTGAGCGCGCGGGTATCGTTCAGCACGTGATGCGTCGCCCTGGCGATGACTACCTGAGGCAGCTTGAGGCGACGATGCTGGAAAAGCGCCGGCAGCGACCGCTGTATGCTCGGGTGTGGCTGCCGCCCTCGGCAGCGGGTGCGGAGCCGGCGTGGGTCAATGCATTCGTCATGCGCAGCTTGCTGGGAGCTTACCCAGACCAAACGGACAATCTGCTGACCGCACAGGAAGTCGTCTTCACCACGCGTGCCAACCTGCCGCGATATGCCGGACTATTCGGCGAGACGATTGTTGCGATCGTCGCACGGGATCGGGAGCGCTTCGCCAATCGCGTTCAGGGCGGTGCTGACGCTTCGAGCGGCGACCCGCTTCCGAGCGGCGACCCGCTTCCGAGCGGCCAACCGCTTCCGAGCGGCCTGATCATCACCGAGCTTATCGACCGGTATGAACCCGGCACCTTTCAGCAAACTCGCCTGGCCTTAACACTTCCTGACGACCATTTCCCTGACGCCGGTCAACGCCTGCGGGAGTACCTTCAGGCGCTCTACGTGCCGGTGAACCTGCGTGCTACGCGGGGGCCCGATGGCGCGGCTAGAGGATACCAGCTCGACATACCGGACAAGGCACGCAAGAAGCGAGTCGTTTTCGGGGGGATGTTCAGCGAGGATGGGGGTGTTGCACGTGTAGAGATCGTGGTCACCGCGAAATTCGACCTTGTGGGTTATCTTCAGTCCTTCCCACAGCCCGAACGGTATCGCGAGGTGCTCACGGAGGTCAGCGCTCTAGTATTGTAAGCAGAGCTCGAGTATGAAGGCCGTCCTAGCGGAGGCTATAGGGTGCAGCAACGAGAGCGACAGTTGATCCCGGCATGCGAGGCGCGCGTTGAGTTGCGCGTGGTGAACTCGCGGTTCATCGCGACGGTGGCGCCAGCCTTCACCGTGGAAGCCGCGCGCGCCTTTGTGGAGCAGATGAGGGCTGAGTTCGCAGATGCATCGCACAACGTGCCGGCGTTCGTCATCGGGCATGGCAGAAGTGTCTATGCGCACTGCAGCGATGACGGCGAGCCATCTGGTACTGCGGGACGCCCGGCGCTAGCCGTGTTGCAGGGCAGCGGCCTGGGGGACGCCGTCATCGTAGTGACACGTTACTTCGGCGGCACGAAGCTCGGTATAGGGGGACTTGTCCGCGCGTATGGCGATGCAGTACGAGAGGTGCTGCGGGTGCTTCCGCTGGCTGAGAAAGTAGCTACGCAGACGGTGATGGTGGCGATGCCCTACAGCCTCTACGAGCGCGTAAAGCTTCTGGTCGAGGCGCAGGGAGGGCAGATGGTTGATGAGGCGTTTGCTGCCGACGTGACACTAGCTGTGCGGCTCCCGGTTGAAACTGTCGAGACTTTCCGGGCGGGACTGCAGGAGCTCTCCGCCGGTCGCGTTGAGGCCGAGGTCGTCGAGGTCGATGACGAGACGATCATGCCCATTGGCCAAGTCGGGGGTGACGTGCTGATTCTGTCCGAGGCATAGGCAATCGAGAGATTGCGCGGCTTTTCCGCCGACCCGGTATATCATAGAGTCGGAAGCTGATTTCTACCCGTTGCCTACGAGAGGAGGTTGGCTATGACAGCCTTTCGCTATCTGGGGCAATCCGTGCCAAGGAAGGACGGGCCGGACAAGGTGTGCGGAGCGCTGCGGTATGCGGACGATGTGCACCCGCCAGGGTGCTTGCACGCCGCGCTCGTGACCAGCCCACACGCCCACGCCCGGATCTTGGAGATCGACACCGCTGCCGCTGCGGCGTATCCAGGCGTTCGGGCTGTGGTGACGGGAGCCGACTACGCCATTCTGCTCGGGCTCTATCTGGGTGATACCCCGCCGCTGGCACGGGGCAAGGTGCGGCACTACGGGGAGCCGGTCGTCGCGGTGATTGCCGATACACTACATCAGGCGCAGGCGGCGGCTTCGCTGGTAAGGGTCGACTACGAACGGCTTCCCGTTGTTCACAGCCCGCGCGATGCCCTCCGCCCGGATGCGCCGGTCCTCCACGAGGCGATGGAGACATATCTCCACATTCCACCCATTCATCCGGAGCCCGGCACCAACGTGGCAAACCGCACGCGCATCCGCAAGGGGGATGTCGACACTGCTTTGGCACAGGCCGATGCTGTCGTCGAGCTGGAGTTCTCCTTTCCCCCTGGCGATCACGTGGCGATCGAGCCGCGCGCCGCGATCGCGCAGATCAGGCCCGATGGCACTGTCATCATCCGCTCCTCAACGCAGGCACCTTTTGTGGTTCGTGCGCTGATGAGTGTCTTCTTTAGGATCCCGCCGGGCAAGATCGTCATAGAGGCTCCCCCGATCGGCGGGGGATTCGGAGGGAAGGCAGGGATCCAGCTAGAGGGCCTGGCCTATCTGCTGTCGCGAGCTGTGGACGGGAGACCGGTGCGACTTGCCAATAGCCGAGAGGACGACCTGGTCGCTTCGCCGGG
Source organism: Anaerolineae bacterium (assembly GCA_034676805.1). GTDB lineage: Bacteria > Chloroflexota > Anaerolineae > B4-G1 > SLSP01 > PWVB01. The sequence goes on from JAXDDO010000013.1 coordinate 14,641, forward strand.
GCACATCGGTCTCCAGGCAACGGTGAAGCTGGGGGCGACCCGCGATGGCAAGCTGGTCGCGGCGGACCTGCTCTATCTCTTCGATAGCGGGGGCTATGCCGACTATGCCGTCAATATCAGCCGCGCGGGAGCCATTGCCGCTCCGGGGCCCTATAATGTCCCCAATATCCGTACTGACTCGCTGTGTGTCTACACCAACCATCCCTTCGCTACGGCCTACCGGGGATTCGGGCACGAGGTCGTCTATGCGGTGGAGAGGGCGATGGATGAGCTGGCGCTCAAGCTGGCGATGGATCCGGTGGAGTTGCGGGCGAAGAACGCGATACGTTCTGGCGACCTCTCGCCTACGCAGTCGCTGATGGACCCCAACACAGGAGACCTGGCAGCGTGTCTCTACAAAGCCGCGGAGATGATTGGTTGGGATCAAGGCCCCCGACGTGAGGTTGGCCCACAGAAGGTACGGGCCAAGGGAATCAGCGCTTTCTGGAAGTCTCCGGCGATGCCGACGAACACGGATGCGGGGGCCGTTCTCACGTTCAACGAGGACGGCAGCGTGAACCTGAGCACGGGTATCATCGAGATCGGGCAGGGGACCTACACAGGGGTCGCGCAGATCCTGGCCGAACGGTTCGGAATGTCACCCGATATGGTCCACATCGACCCCGAAATCAGGACCAACAGAGCGCCGCACGACTGGGCTACAGCGGCCAGCCGGTCGCTGTTCATGGTGGGGCGAGCGGCACTGGCAGCGGCTGAAGATGCCATTGAGCAGATCCGGCGCATCGCAGCGGCGCCTCTGCGCTGCCCGCCGGAGGATCTCGAAGTCGCCGAAGGTAGAGTCTTCATTCGCGACGATCCGCACCGGGGACTGGCGCTCCGCGATGTCGTGCTCGGGTACGTCTACTCTGATGGTCAAGCGATTGGCGGCCAGGTCATCGGACGTGGCAACTACATCGCGCGCGGGCTCACCGATATCGATGCCGAGGCCGGGTCCGGCAACCCTGCATTGGAGTGGACAATCGGTGCTCAGGCAGTCGAGGTGGAAGTGGATCTTGCGGATGGCGCCTTCGAGATACTGAAGGCAGTGTGCGCAATGGACGTCGGCAGAGTCGTCAACCCTGCGCTGGCCCGCGGCCAGATTGTGGGGGGGATGGCGATGTCGCTCGGGTTCGCGACGACCGAAGGGTTTGTCTTCAACAGCCGGGGGGGCGTGGAGAACGCCGTGTTACGCGACTTCAAGATCCTCCGCTACGGAGAACAGCCTGAGTACGACGTCGCATTCGTGGAGACCCCGCAAGGCGATGGCCCTTATGGTGCGCGGGGTCTGGGAGAGCAAGGGGTGCTTGGCATCCCCGGGGCCCTAGCGAATGCGCTCTCCCGGGCGGTGGGACGGCCGATCAACCACCTGCCGATCACGCCGGAGCGTATCTGGGAGATCCTTCATGACGAGGGTGAGGGAGGTGACCGATGATTCCCTTCAACTTCGCATACTACCGCCCGGATAGCCTTACCGAAGCTGTTTCTGCATATCGCGAGGCTCAAGAGGCCGGGCTGGACCCTGTCTACTATGGTGGCGGGACTGAAATCGTCACGTTCTGCAGATCGGGGAGCATGAAGCCAGGAGCGGTCATCGATATCAAGCGCATCCCGGAGTGCACGGCTCTAGACGAGGCGGATGGCGCGCACGTATTCGGCGCTGCGCTCGCGCTGAACACGATCATCGACGACGAGCGCTGGCCATTGTTGGCGCAGGTTGCCACGATCGTGGACCATACGGTGCGCAACCGGCTGTCGCTGGGCGGCAATATCGCGGGCAGGCTGCCCTATCGCGAGACTGTGCTCCCGTTCTTGCTGGTTGACAGCCGGGCGCGACTGGCAGGCCCCGAGGGCGAGCGCGACGTGGCTCTGGAAGAGGTGTTCGACCGGAGGCTCAAGCTTGCGCCGGGGGAACTCCTGGTCAGCCTGAGCGTACCTAGCGCGGTTACGGAGCTTCCGTGGTTCTACCGGCGGCGCGTGCGCAAGACGCGGTTGGACTATCCCATTCTAACGGCCTGCTGTATCAAGACGGAAGGGCGCGTGCGTATGGCCACGACTGCAGCCTATGGTTTTCCTCTCCGCAGCAAAGCTGCCGAAGAGATCATCAACGATGGCAGCCAGTCTTCGCAAGCACGTGCTGAAGCCGCGGTCGATGCTGACGGGTTGCGTATTGCGGACAACCAGCGCGCGACGGGAGCATACCGGCGGGCTCTGCTGGTCTCGACGATTTCTGAGGCACTGGACGTGCTGCGGTAGACAAGGAGGACGCGATGATCGTCTATAGGGACTATGCGGCCGTGACGCTGCGCGTGAACGGCGAGGACCGGCAAGTTGTGGTGCGGCCCGCTGACACCTTGCTCCATGTGCTTCGCGACACGCTGGGGCTTACCGGGACGAAGGTGGGGTGCGAGAACGGAGATTGTGGCGCCTGTACGGTGTTGATCGATGGGAGGCCCGTCAAGTCGTGCATGGTCCTGGCGGTGGAGGTTGCAGGTGAGGGGGCTGCCTCACCCGAGATCACGACTATTGAGGGACTGCAGGACACACCGATCCAGCGGGCGTTTCTTGCGGAGAACGGCTTCCAGTGCGGGTACTGTACCTCGGGTTTCATCGTGAATGCCCATGCGCTGCTCCAGGCCCATCCCGACCCCGATCCGGAGACGACGCGGCTCTGGCTGGAGGGCAACCTGTGCCGGTGTACGGGATACGAAGGTATTGAGCGCGCTGTTAGAGTAGCGGCGGCCGAAGCCACCGACTGATAGCACAGGTGTCGCCTGGGTCCCGGGCAGGGTGCCAAGGCGGCCGGCTTGCGCCCCGGAATAGCTGTCGCTGCGCTGGCAGAACGGCTAGATCCAGACGTTGACGTTGTGATAGCCGGTGGTGCCGTTGGGAAAGATCCTGCGGTCTTGTGGTGCCCGGGGTTCGGTGCTCACGCCGGTGGCGCACACCAGGCAGAGGCAGGTTGAGTCTCACGGTTCCCGTGGTACCATGAAGGACAATACCAAGCCTCTTCAGGCTTACCCCGATGCTTGCCAAGGAGGAGACGATATGAACGAGATGCTGCGCACTGTGTTGGCGCGCCGGAGCGTGCGCAAGTACACTCCCGAACCCCTGCCGGCTGACGATCTACGATGGATTCTGGAAGCGGCGCGGCGCGCTCCCAGCGGCGCGAACCGGCAGCTATGGCGGATGGTCGTTGTCAGGGACGCAGACCTGCGCCGACAGACGGCGGAAGCGTGCAACGGGCAGGTGTGGATGGCTGAGGCTCCGGTCATCCTGTGCATGGTGGTGGCGCCCGGACAGAGCAAAGTGAACGGCGCGATTGCGCTGGACCACGCTATTCTCGCGGCCACGAGCTTGGGCTACGGCACGTGCTGGATCGGCGCCTACGACGCAGCACGGGTCAAGCAAGTGTTGGAGATCCCTGAGGATCATGACATCGTCTGCCTTACGCCGGTGGGTGTTCCCGCTGAGCATCCCGGCCCACGCCCGCGCAAACCGCCCGCGGAGCTCTTCGGTGATGGACACTTCGACACAGCCCTGGATTATGACCCAGAGGCTCTACCCGGGTTTTCCAAGGAATAGGATCGGGGCCGTAGGGTGCCAGACTTGCCGCCTGTAGGTCGCCGGACGCTGGTTGCAGAGGCGTTACGCGACATTCTCGTGATGCTCAACTCGGATCGGACGCTGTCGAGCATTTTGGAGTATCTCGTTGCGCGGACCCGGGTGCTCCTTGAGGCGGGGGCGTGCGTCCTTTTCCGAGTGGATCACGAACAGCAAGTGGTAGTGATTGAGGCTCAAGCAGGGGTTCCGGAGGACTTCCCTGCCGTGCGCGAGTTCACGATTGGCGCAGGTGGGGGGGTGGGACATCCCACGCTAGATATGATCGTGCTTGGCGCGGACCCTGCGGCTGCTATCGACCTGGACGCGGTGGATCCCGCTGAGATTGCAGAGCCGGCGCCTGTGCGCGAGTGGTTTCGCGCTCTCTGCAAGGAATACCGATCGTCGTTGAGTGTGCCGCTTATGGTCAGCGGAGCACGCTATGGCACCCTGGGACTCTACTATGCCGACCGGAGGGTGTTTTCGGAGGAAGACGTGTCGCTGGCGGTCGCCGCCGGCTTGCAGGCAGCCCTGGCGATTGAGAACGCGCGTCTGCGCCTGCACGTGGAGCAAGCTGCAGTGCTGCAAGAGCGCAGTAGACTGGCCCGTGACCTGCACGATTCGGTGACGCAGTCGCTGTACAGCCTGACGCTGCTGGCAGAGGCCGCTCGCCGCCTGGCAAGCAGTGGTGATGTCCGGCAAGTGGAGACCGCGATAGAGCGTTTGGGCGAGATAGGGCAGCAAGCTCTGAAGGAAATGCGGTTGCTGGTCTACGAACTGCGACCATCAGTACTGCGGCGCGAAGGTCTCGTGCGCGCGCTGAGCCAGCGACTCGAGACTGTGGAGCGGCGGGCAGGGGTGGAGGCCAATCTGGTCGCTGATGGCTGGCTGAGCCTTCCGCCAGGGCTGGAGGAGCAACTCTACCATGTGGCCCAAGAGGCTCTGAACAATGCGCTGAAACACGCGGCAGCGACTGCAGTGACCGTGAGGATCCACGTGGATGGCCGCCACCTGCGGATGGAGATCGCTGATAATGGGCGCGGGTTCGATCTGGCTTCGGTTGGAGGTGAGGGGGGGATTGGGTTGGAGAGCATGCGCGAACGTATCGACAGACTTGGCGGACGACTGTCGATCGTGTCGTCGGGGGTAGGGGGAATGGCGATGTCAACGCCTGGCGAGGCCTTGGTTTCAGGGCACGGCACGAGCGTTATGATTGACCTGGATCTGGTCGCCGACGCTGCCAGATCCTACCCGCTTCAGTCGCACTTGAGACAGCGCAATGGTTGAGGAGATCCGGGTCCTGGTCGTGGATGACCACACGATCGTTCGGGAGGGGCTTCGCTGGCTTCTGGCGACCGAGCCGGGAATCACGGTCGTGGGCGAGGCGGCTGACGGCGCCGAGGCCGTGGCAAAAGCACGCGACTTGTGCCCTGACGTCATTCTGATGGATCTGGTGATGCCGCGGATGGATGGGATTGCTGCGATTGGCGAGATCAAGCGGCAGCAGCCTGAGGCCCGCATCCTGGTGCTGACGAGCTTCGCCGAGGACGAAAAGGTCTTTCCGGCGATCAAGGCTGGGGCCATGGGGTATTTGCTCAAAGACACATCGCCGCAGATGTTGCTCAAGGCGATTCGGGATGTCCGTGCAGGGACCCCCTCAATGCACCCGGTGGTGGCTCGGCGGCTCATCCAGGAACTGCAGCGCCCACAAGAGCTACCACCCACGAAAGAGCCACTCACAGAGCGCGAAGTGGAGGTGCTCAAGCTGGTGGCGCGTGGCTTCAGCAACGAAGAAATCGCGGCGCGCCTGTACATCAGTGAGCGCACCGCGAGGACTCATGTGAGCAACATCCTCACCAAACTGCACCTAGCGAACCGAACCCAGGCGACGCTGTACGCGTTGCGCGAGGGTTTGGCTCGCCTTGACGAAGGCTAACTTTACCAGTCCTCCGAATCGTCCTCGTCTTCCTCCAAATCGTCCTCATCATCCCAGTCATCTTCGAAGTCATCCCAGTCGAGCTCCACGGGATCGACTTCGACCACGATCAGGTCGGTCCGGCAATGGGGACAACGGACCTTCTGATCCAGCTTGGGCTGCGCATTCAAGATAATGGTCTCGTCGCAGGCCGGGCACACTGCTGTGATCGCCATTCTGCACCTCCTGATGTCTCGTGTCGTGATCGGGGGCCCTGGCTGGGCCAGTGGCCGCTGCTTGGGTATTGGGTTGAGAAGCTACCTCCGGCACCCCAAGACGCCCGGATTATAGTCACAACCGGTGCAAAAGCCGTGGCACGTGCATACAAAGCCCATGACAGCTTTGCGTCCTCTGTGTCAAACCTGGTACGTGTTCGCTCTACTGAGCACCATCGGGGCCTTAGGCCCACGTCGCGGCGTATCGTTCTTTTGGCACTGAGTCAAATGACGTAGATGCAGCGGTTCGCTAACGGGACATCCGTCGCGGCAAAGATGCGTCCTACTAACGATGCCGGATCGCTCCCTATCGAGTACTATTTGCATCGCCATTGAGTTGGAGAAGGCTAGACCGTGTCTTGGTGGAATTGGAGAGTCCTGGATGGCAGATCCGATAGCGGTGTTAGTTGTGGCGCGCCCCGGCCCTCTACGCGACAGCCTGATGGCCCTACTCAGGAGCATACCAGGTATTGCCGCCGTGCAGCAAGCCGATGATGCGACCGCAGGCTTACGATTCGCTGAGACGGCTCGCCCTGCGTTGGTGTTGATCGACGGGGGTCTGCCCGGAGGAGAAGCTTGGACCGTGTTGCGGCAGGTTCAGGTTCGCTGGCCGTGCACGCAGTCCGTCGTTCTGACGGATACTATCCAGTTGCGCCGGCGCGCTGAGGCGGCAGGGGCGAACCGTGCGTTGCTGAAGGGCTTCCCAGCAGCCAAGCTATCATCGATGCTAGAGCAGCTTCTGCAACAGTCTGTAAGTGAGGTGTAGAAAGCGATGAAATTGGATACATTGACGTCAAAGAGAACCGAGGATCCTCCTGGGGCTGGTCCGTATGCGCCCCAGCCCTGGGCAGCCGTGCCCATTGAACAATGGCGTGACTGGCGTTGGCAGATGACGCACCGCCTGCGAACTGTGGCGGACTTCGAGCGTGTGATTGACCTCACGCCGCAGGAGCAGGTAGGGTTGTCGGCCCCCGGCCATTTCCGCGTGGATGTGACTCCGTACTTCGCGAGTCTGATGGATCCCCATAACCCGAATTGCCCAATCCGCCGTCAGGTCGTCCCCACTAGCGAGGAGCTGGTGCCCTTTGAGGCCGAGATGGCCGACTCCTTGGGCGAGGATGCGCATTCCCCGGTTCCCGGCCTTGTCCACCGGTATCCGGACCGGGTGTTGATGCTGGTGACGACGCAGTGTGCAAGCTATTGCCGCTTCTGTACGCGCAGCCGCATTGTGGGCGATAGCCGGATGACGTTCAACGCTGCAGCCTTTGATCGGCAACTGACCTATATCGCCCAGACGCCGGCGATCCGCGATGTGCTAATCTCAGGAGGGGATCCTTTGACCCTTCCGCAGCACGTGCTGGAGCGGTTATTGCAGCGCCTTCGGGGCATCCCGCACGTCGAAGTAATCCGGATCGGTAGCCGTGTTCCGGTCTTCTTACCCCAACGGATAACGGAAGAGCTCACCTCGATGCTGGCCAAATACCATCCGTTGTGGATGAATGTGCACGTCAACCACCCCAAAGAGCTGTCACCTGAAGTGGAGGCAGCCTTGGGACACCTGGCCAATGCCGGGATCCCGTTGGGAAGCCAGACGGTCTTGATGGCGGGCATCAATGACTGCCCGAATGTGATCATGGCTCTGGTGCACAAGCTGGTCCGCAACCGAGTGCGTCCTTACTACCTCTACCAGTGTGACCTGGTGCACGGTGCGGGGCATTTTCGAACGCCCGTTTCGAAGGGGTTGGAGATCATGGAGGCGCTGCGAGGGCATACGTCCGGCTTTGCGATCCCGACATTCGTGATCGATGCGCCCGAGGGGGGCGGCAAAGTTCCGATTCTGCCGAACTACCTGCTCACCATGTCTGACAGCAAGGTGGTGGTGCGCAACTACGAGGGCTTCATCACAGCATACACACAACCCTCACACTATATCCCTCATGATCCGGAGACTTGCGCCTATTGCCAGGCGCAGCGGGGTGAGCAGGGACAGGAAGGGGTGGCCGGCCTTTTGAACGGACGAGTGCGGCGTATTTCCCCCGACGGATGGCTCGATGTTCACCATCGCACTTCATCTGACGCGGTGAGCGAGGAAGAGCCCGATCCGTGCCATCAGGCGGTCTCGGAGGCAGTGAATGCTTAGGAGCGCGGCCCGCTCGTTGCGGGTCGCCGTGCTCGCAAACCGCAAACACAGCATCGCCGTCGAAGCTGGCGCTCCGCCCGACGCGCTGGCCGAATACGATGCCGACGAGACGGTCGAGAGCATCCAAGCTGCTCTGCAGCAGGCAGGGCACGTGGCGTTTCTGCTGGAGGCAGATGAGACGCTCCTGGACACGATCCGCGAGGCGCGACCCGACATCTGCTTCAACATCGCAGAGGGGCTGCATGGTGATGCGCGTGAGTCGCACGTCCCCGCGTTGCTGGAGATGCTGGAAATACCCTACACCGGTGCCAAGGTGCTGACGCACGCCCTCTCGCTGGACAAGGCGATGACGAAGCGTCTATGGCGCGATGCGGGTCTGCCCACGGCCCCCTTTCAGGTTTTTCCACATGCCGCAATGCATGTGAATGCAGATCTGGCATTCCCGCTCTTCGTCAAGCCCGTTCGCGAAGGATCGGGGATGGGAATCAATGCGAACTCGATTGTGCACGATGAGCACGCGCTCCGGGAGCAGGTCGCCTGGGTCGTGCGGACGTATCGACAGCCTGCGCTCGTCGAGGCCTATCTCCCCGGACGGGAGTTCACGGTGGGCCTGATCGGAAATCGGCTGATGCCGGGAGAGCAGCCCAGATCAGACTTCTACGACGCTACGGGGTATCGGGTGCTGCCGGTGCTGGAGATCGATACGCAGCGCGGCATGGTGCGTGGCATCTACAGCGCCCAGGCCAAATCGTATGCTATCGATTCGGACAGCGCTCCCGGGTACCTCTGTCCTGCAGACATATCTGTGGAGACTGAAGCGCAGTTGGCAAACTTGGCCGTTGCGGCATTTGAGGCGATCGGGGGGCTGGATGTGGCCCGGGTCGACTTCAGAAGCGACAAAGATGGCGCACTCTACCTGATGGAGATCAATACATTGCCGGGACTGAATCCGGTGGTGAGCGATATCGTGATTGCCGCGCGCGCCGCCGGTATTCCCTATTCAACGCTGATCGATGAGATCCTGTACCTGGCATTGGAGCGGTACGATATCTAGCCTGTTGCCTGGGGCCCCTAGCGTGGTCTGCAGGCACCAGAGATGGCTCCGACCTCTATGGCGACAATCGCCGAGGCTGGTGACGACAAGACCGTAGGCCTGTAGGTCGCATCCAGAGGCGGGTGCTCCCCTTCGACCCACGTGGGGGCACCCGCCTCACTGTCGAACTCCAAGTGTGAGGTACGTATGCACACAGTTTACACCCCCCTCCACTGGCATCACGACCCGCGAGAGCTTTCGTCATCCGGCTACATACTGGCAGACGGTGAACCGTTCGTCAGCCAGGAGGTCCCACAGCGTGCCGAGGCGATCCGCGAGGCCATCACGGCGGCACGACTGGGACCGGTTGTGCCACCGGATGATCAGGGGCTAGAACCTATCCTGCGCGTGCATGCTGTGGACTATGTCGAATACCTCCGGGAGGCGTTCTCCCGCTATGCGGCGTACGTTGGCTCGCCGTGCCCGATCATGTCGCAGCGTGGAGAGGTCGATCCCACACGTGCGGAGATGCGGCCCCCCAGCTTTCCGGCGCTGCGCGAGTACTACACCTATGACTACGAGGATCCGATTCTTGCGGGCACCTGGGAAGCAGCTTACTGGAGCGCGCAGTGCGCGCTGACAGCGGCAACTTTGGTGCGGAATGGGCACTCGACTGCGTATGCTCTGTGCCGGCCTCCCGGGCACCACGCGACCGCCGATCAGTATGGCGGGTTCTGTTATCTGAACAACGCTGCGGTTGCTGCTAGGATGCTGAGCGATTGCGGCCCGGTGGCGGTCCTTGACGTGGATTATCATCACGGCAATGGCACGCAGTCCATCTTCTACACGGACCCGGGTGTTATGTATGTCTCGATCCACGCCGACCCCGCACTCGAGTACCCCTTTCATTGGGGGTTCCGCAACGAGAGGGGCGAGGTGCTGGGACTGGGCACGAACGTGAACCTACCGTTACCGCTCGGCGCCGACGACGCTGCGTATCTCGCTGCGGTTGACACCGCCCTGGAGCACATCTCGCACTTCGGGACCAGCTACCTGGTGGTCTCGATGGGATTGGATGCTTTGGCCGGTGATACGATTGGGGAGTTTCGGGTGACGCAGAAGGGGTGGGCGGAGGTGGGGCGGCGCGTGGCCGCGTTGATGTTGCCAACGGTCATCGTGCAGGAAGGAGGGTACCAACTGGCCAGTCTCGGTCAGCACGCTGTGCAGTTCCTCAGTCGGTTCGTCGAACGATCGTGTGGGGAGGCGATCCATGGGTGAATGGCTACGGCGGTGCTTGTGGGGCGTCTCGAAATTGGAACAATGTTGGCTTGTGCAACGTCCATATCTTGGTAACCACGTCCTCAATGGACACATAAGCACAAGCAGAGGAGGTCTGTATGAGAAAGGCACGATTTTGCACCAGCGCCTTGGCGGTTGGGCTGTCTATCATCCTTAGTGTCTTATCGGGATGTGCGCTGGTTTCACCCGGCGTCGAGACGCCGGAACCGACGTCCGCTGAGACGAGTGCCCCAACCGTGGACGAGCCGACGGAGACGCCGACATTGCCGCCGACCGACGCGCCCACCGACGCGCCGACCACAGCGCCCGAGGAGCCGACTCCGAGCGGTGATGACCTGGCCTACGAACCGGTCACAATTCCCGAAGTCGGCTTGAGCCTCGAGGTTCCGGTGGATTGGCTGGCGCTGGCGAGCGAATGGGCATGGCTTCCTGAAGATGGCGACCTGCGGCGCGTTGGCGTGACCTGGGTGGCCCTGGAGCCGCCCCAAGAGCCTGAGGCGGCGCTCCTGCCGGAGGGCGCACAGATCGTAGACAGCACGACCACGGAGCTTGCCTTTGGTACGGCACGCCGCTTTGACCTCGAGGTCTTTGGGGAGGCGCCGGAAGGGGGCGACGCCCAAGCGCCGGTTGAGTCTGCGCAGATTCACGTTCTGATCACCGTGGACCGCGGTGGCGAGCGCACGGCACTCGATTTCTATGCGTCGGCGCCCAATGACGAAGCGCTGATCGCGCTCGAGCCGGTTCTGCACCACATGCTCAACAGCGCATCGCTTGCCCAGGCAGTCAGCGAGCCCACTGCAGGTGCGGCCCCTGAGGCTGCGTCTGCTGCGGCGTCTATCCTGGCCAAGCACCTCGATGTTGCTGTGGAGGCTGTTACGTTGATCAGCTCTGAGGCCGTGGACTGGTCGGACGCCTGTCTGGGGATTCAGCAGTCAGGTCAGGTGTGTGCACAAGTCATCACCCCCGGGTACCGACTGGTCTTTGAGGTGAACGGGCAGCAGTATGAAGTGCACACAGATCAGACGGGGGGATCGGTAGGTATTGTGCCCGGCGGGTGATCGTTGTGCACCCAACCGAGCGTTCTGATATGAGAGACCGGGGCCCAGAGACCCCGGTCTCTGTGTGTCGCGCCTCTTTCCTATTGTGCCTCGCCTTGACAAAGCTCTGGATGCTCCCCATAATCGGCGTAGGATGAACTTGGGCTCGACGCTTGGACGCCAGGATGGCGTCGTAATCTAGGCGTTTTATGGAGCGGGAGGTCTACATAACGATTCTTGATAAGCAGAGCATGAAGGCACTGGTGTGGCAGGGTCCGCGGGAGATGACGGTCGAGGATGCGCCCGTGGCAGCAGTCCAGGCCGACGAGGTGATGATCAGGGTCGCCTATTGCGGCATTTGTGGTTCGGAGCTGAGTGGTTATCTGGGACACAACGCACTCCGCATACCTCCGTTGATCATGGGCCACGAGTTCTCGGGCGAGATTGTGGCGTTGGGCGCGCGCGCGCAGGCCGACAATCCGGAACTGGAAGTGGGCGCTAAGGTCACGGCGGATCCTATGGTGTTCGACGGTACGTGCCGGTACTGCGAGCAGGGGCTCAACCACCTGTGTACGAATCGGAGTCTGGTTGGGGCACACCGTCCAGGGGCTTTTGCGGAGTATGTGACCATTCCCAGCCGGATGGTCTTCGTGCTGCCACCGGCGATGGACCTGCGGACGGGTGCGCTGTCGGAGCCCACGGCGTGCGGGGTGCGGATCGCTGAGCTGGCGGGCAGGGTTGAGGGCAGTAGTGCCCTGATCGTCGGCGCCGGCGCCATCGGCCTGCTCGCATTGCAGGTCCTCAAGCATCGTGGGGCGGCTCCCGTGTATGTCTCCGACACCAACACCCAGCGGCTGTCGCAGGCTGCGGAGCTAGGCGGTGTTGCTCTCAACCCCCACGAGGTTAGCGTGGTCGAGAGGGTGGCTGAAGCTACGGGAGGGCAAGGTGTCGCCTTCGCGGTCGATGCGGTGGGGTTGGCTGTGACCCGGGCACAATGCATCTCGGCAGTGGAACGCGGGGGCAAGGTCCTTTTGAGCGGTCTTCATGAGGAGACGAGTGCAATGCCCGTCGCGGACATCATTCGCAAGGAGTTGACAGCCCAAGGCACCTACTGCTACACGCCCCGCGACTTCAGCGAAGCCATTCGTCTGCTCGACCAGGGCGTGGTGACGTTGGGCTCGTGGGTCGTTGAGGCGCCCCTGAGCGACGGACAGGACTGGTTCGAGCGGTTGGTCGGAGATCTGGGTCAGGTTGCCAAGGTGCTGTTGACGCCTGGAACTTAGCTGCGTTGGGAGGCAACAGAAAACAGTATGGTAGAGCCTATGCGCGGAGTGTATCCGATTGTCGTTACTCCTTTCGACAGGAAGGACGAGGTCGATGTCGATAGCCTGCAGAACCTGGTGACGTTTCTGCTGGATGCGGGTGTTCACGGCGTGGGAATCGCCCTGGGGAGCGAGGTGATGCGCCTGACAGAGGCGGAGCGTGTCCTCGTGACGCGTACTGTCGTCGATCAGGTTGGGCGACGGGTCCCGGTCGTTGTGAATACGAGCGGCGCCGGGACTTACCAGGCGCTGTATTACAGCCGATTGGCCCAGGAGAACGGTGCCGACGCCCTGATGTTGACCGGACCCTCGTTCATGACGCCGGATGGCGCGGGGATTCGAAGTTACTTCCGCGCGGTCTCGGATGCGGTGCATCTCCCGATCTTCATCCAGGACGTCAGCAACCCGCACGTACCGGCGGATCTGGCGCGACAGATCGCTGACGAGAGTGAATGGGTGCAGTACATCAAGGTCGAGAGTGCCCCTGTCTCCCTGATGGTCGGCGAGGCCGTTCAGAAGGCCGGGGAGAAGCTAACCGTCTTCGGCGGCGGAGGCGGCGATTACTTTGTCGAGGAGATGGGTCGCGGCTCAGAGGGCACGATGCCCGGCTGTAGCACACCGGAGGCCTTCGTGGAGGTGTGGGATCGCTATCAGAGTGGCGACACCCAGGGCGCCGTGGCAGCTTTCTATGAGCGGATTCTCCCTGTCAATCGGCTCTGCAGCCAGGGGTGGGGTGCGTTCTACCACGTTCACAAGGAGGTTCTGCGCCGGCGTGGGGTCATTCGCACGGCCAAGGTGCGCGATCCGGTGGTTCCGCTAGACGAGATGACGCAGCGTGAGGTTGCGGCTGTGATCGATTCACTATACAGCTAACTGGAGGACTCTATGAAGATCGTGGATGCTAGTGTCGTTGCGTTCGAGGTTCCGCGTCAGGTGTATCGGAATCGCAAGTTTTCCACAGAGGGAACGGCGGTTCAGACTCTCTTCGTGGTGAAGACGGATGAGGGTGTAGAGGGCTACTACTTCGGCGGACACGGTCACGGTGACCGTGATGGCCTACCTCCCGACCAGCGCGCGATGCTGTTGGGGAGGGCCCGCTCGCTTTTGATCGGTGAGGACCCCTTCGACCGCGAGAAGTTCTGGCACTGGATGTGGGTCTCCAAGACGCCCGAGAACATCCTGAGCGTGATCGACAATGCCTTGTGGGATCTGCAGGGGCGGGCGTTCGGCGTCCCGGTGCATAAGCTGCTCGGCGGGTGCCGCAAGAAGGTGAAGGCATATGCTAGCACCTATCCGAACATGGGGACGATCGAAGACTACGCTGAACACGCGCTGGCCTGCAAACAGGAAGGCTACCAAGCCTACAAGATTCATCCTTACTACTTTGCGGACCCCGTGACCCTTGCGCCGGTACCGGGCCGGCCTTCGCACCTGAAGGAAGACGTAGCGGTCTGCAAGGCGGTGCGTGAGGCCGTGGGAGACGACATGGTGCTGATGTACGATCCGTGGGGCACCTATTGCACCTACGAGGATGCACTCTGGGTGGGGCGCGAACTGGAGAAGCTGAACTTCTACTGGTATGAGCACCCGATGGAGGAGTACCGCGTACACGCGTATGAGAAGCTGTCGCGAGATCTGGATATTCCGGTGCTCTCTCCTGAGATTGCCGCCGGTAGTCTCTACACACGGGCAGACTGGATTCTGCGTGAAGCGGCAGACATGAGCCGCATCGACGTTCTCCGCGGCGGAATCACGGGCGTGAAGAAAATGGTCTCGGTCTGCGAAGCCTACGGTGTACGGTGTGAGATACACATGAGTGGCTTCGGGAACCTGCAGATGCTCGGGGCGACCAGCGAGGACACCTGCGAATACTACGAGCGGGGGTTGTTGGCGCCGGGCATCGACTATGATTCGCCGCCTCCCTACATGAAGTCAATCTGCGATCCGATGGATGCCGATGGTTATGTGACCGTTCCCCAAGCACCGGGGATGGGCTACGAGATCATCTGGGACTATATCGAGGAGCACCGCGTCGAGGCGTAACCGCGGGCCACGTTCCTCCGGTGTAGCGTACAGCGTGCCGGCGCCTGCCACTCGAAGGCAGGCGCCGGTTGCATGGCACGGGGCGCGAGCCTCAGGCGAAGGTTTGGGTCGGGGCTCATCCGACCATAGCGATCTCAAGACTCCGATCTTCTTCGATCGAATCTCTCAGCGCCAGCGCGCGTACAGCAGGCCGGCTGCGGTACCACAGCCATAGCACCTGGCAGACCGTGGCGAGCAGGAATGCGAGGACGGTGACGTGTAGACCGGAGAAGCGCTGGAGCACGACACCCGCTACCATAATCGCGCTCGTCACAGCCATGTACAGCACCACCGACTCGGTTACGCCGCGTGTGCGCGTGCTGTTGACGATAATGCCCTGGTACCAGCTCTGCAGGAGCGCCAGCGGTGGCAGGGGGAGAGCCAGCCATAGCGACTGCGCACCGAGTGCTCTGAGATCAGTGGGGAGTCCCATCACGGTACCGAGCCACAGCGCCGAAAGCGGTGTGACTGTTACGGCGATGGCAACCAGGAAGGCCCCAGCTCCCAGAATCCAGCCAAAGCGCTGGAGTCTGCGAAACGACCTCGGCTCGTCCAGCAGCGCGACCGTGACCTCGCTGTACGCGAGGCCCGGGCTGCGCAGCATGAAGATGAGGCCACTGATGACGGGCCACGCAGCGAGCGAACTGAGTGCCAGTGGCATACGGCTCATGGCTGCGCTGCCGATTGGAGAGACGAAGAACGAGATGAGTGAGGTCAGGGCTAAGGGTATGTAGAAGGGCAAGAAGCGGCCCAGCGTGAACGGCGGGATCTGCCGTGGTGCCCAGCGAATCTGATCTCGCACGACGCTGCGCACGCGCAGCCCCGCGTAGAGCGCCTCAGCAGTGACGCCGGCGGCAACGGCGGTAGATGCCACCACGATGCCGGGTACACGCCGAGCAAGGTAGCCGGCGAGCAAGACTGCGCCATTCGCCGTCATGCGGATCACCGTTCCGGTGCCGACAGCGCGCGTGTGGCCGAATCGTATCATGGCCCCTTGCTGGAAACGGCGATACGCGATTGCCGCACTCCAGGGAACCATGATCATCAACCCAATGCGACCTGGCTCGATGATCGCCTCCGGTGCGCCGATGATGCGACGAGCGAGCAGATCGTACAAGGGCGTGAAGGCGACAAGGGCATGGGTTAGGGAGAGCGCGAGGCCAGAGATGACGGTGATGCGTCGCAGCCTTACGTAGGCGTGCCAATCCTTGCACAGGGCTGTGGATGCCGATAGCAGCATCACAATCGGCGACTCGATGATCAGCGAGAGTGGGTAGACGATGCCGCCCCAGGCCGCCAGGTTGACCTCAGGATGCTCAAGGCGGGCTACCACGGCGCTGTGCGCCGGCCCTTCGATTGACATTAGAAGCCAACTGAGCGCTAGAGGCCACCACAGGCGCGCGATGCGGCCCGGCGACAGCGGTATCGGGTTGTTGGCGGATGTTTGGGCCAAGTGGATTCTCTGCTCCTCTGGAGGTGTGCGGTCTAGTGTAGCCCAAGACTCCCAGATGACCACCCGACGTCGCAGGATGGCTTGCGCCACCGGTCGATTGAGGATACTATGTTGGCCATACGGAACAAGCGCGTACAACGCCTATGAGGAAGGATGAGGTGCTTATGGACATTACCCGTATTGAGGAATACCTGGGCGCAGAGGCGGAATCGCTCCTGACGCATGCGTGCAAGACGGTCCCGAGTGAGCAGTTACACCTGCCCGGGCCGGATTTCGTCGATCGCGTCTACGCCTTGAGCGACCGCCCCACACCGGTGCTGCGTAGCCTCCAGGCGCTGTTCGACCACGGGCGCCTTGGGGGCACGGGCTATCTCTCGATCTTGCCGGTAGATCAAGGGATTGAGCATTCGGCCGGCGCATCGTTTGCCCCAAACCCTGTTTACTTCGACCCGGAGAACATCGTTAAGCTCGCCATTGAGGGCGGCTGCAACGGCGTAGCGTCAACGCTGGGAGTCTTGGGCTCCATCGCTCGCAAGTACGCGCACAGGATCCCGTTCGTCCTGAAGTTCAACCACAACGAGTTGCTGACCTACCCCAACCAGTTCGACCAGGTTATGTTCGCCCAGATAGAGCAGGCGTACAGTATGGGGGCGGTGGCGGTTGGAGCGACGATCTACTTTGGATCGCAGGAGTCCACACGGCAGATCGTGGAAGTGAGCAAAGCCTTCCACATCGCGCATGAGATGGGTATGGCGACAATCCTGTGGTGTTACCTGCGCAATGCAGCGTTCAAGCGCGATGGAAAGGACTACATGGTAAGCGCCGATCTGACGGGGCAAGCCAACCATCTCGGCGTGACGATCGAAGCGGATATCATCAAGCAGAAACAACCCGAGCTCAACGGCGGCTATATGGCGATGAGTATGGGTGAGTCGAGTTACGGCAAGATCGATCAGCGGGTATACACGGAGCTGACGAGCGATCACCCCATCGACCTGACCCGGTACCAGGTCGTCAACTGCTACATGGGACGCGCCGGCCTGATCAACTCGGGCGGGGCGTCGGGTAAGGACGATCTAGCCCAAGCTGTACGCACTGCCGTGATCAACAAACGCGCTGGCGGGACGGGCCTGATTAGCGGTCGCAAGGCCTTCCAGAAGTCCATGGTCGAAGGCGTCGAGATCCTAAACGCAATCCAGGACGTGTATCTCTGCCCTGACGTCACTGTCGCGTAGGGGCGTTGTCTCGAGAAGAGCACCCGCCGGTCGGCGACCCAGAGTCACGACCGGCGGGTAGTAGTCATGCACTGCGATCCTTGAAGCCTACCGGGTGGCGGCTTCAGACCTTGCCTACCGGTGCAACGTAGATCGCGAACTCATCCTCACCATCTACCCCAAGCAGAGCATCGACGGCTAGCTGGTCATATGCTGCAACGGCGCAGACACCGGCGCCGATGGATTCAGCAGCAAGGTAGAGCGCGTGGCACACGTGGCCGGCATCCAGGGTCACCAGCTTTGGGGACATAACGGCATAGCGCCATTCGGTGCGATAGGGGATTGCCGTCCAGATGAAGGTGACGGCACTGCTCGCAATGAACCCCTGATTGTTGCATGCCTTCGCGGTCAGATGGGGTAATTCATCGTCGGCCCGAAGGAGCAGCAGCTTATGCTCCAGGGACAGATAGCGGTAGAGGCCCACTTCAAGACCCTCAACCCGGTTCACGACGAGATAGGTTTCGAACGGGTGGCGAGACCCCGCAGAGGGCACAGTGCGTCGTACGGCGATGCCGCCGCGCCATACATCGTGGACGCCTTGGCTCGCCCAGACCAGATAGGAGAGCTCCTCAAGTGAGAGTGGGGCGTCGGAGTAGCTCCGGCGGCTCTGGCGTCGTGCTATGGCCTCACGGACGGAGAGATTTCCCACGCTGAATGCATCGGGTAGCACCAGATCGACCAATGCCGTGGCGTCGGGAAACGGTTTCTCCAGCGGAGGCGCCGGGAGTCGCCGTTGCTGATCGGTGCTCAATGTGCGCATCTCGCCCCATCGTTCGCTTTTCATGACTCTACGGAAGTCCTTGGATGAATCCATCGGCTTGCTCCTTTTCGTATCAACCGGCTAGCGATCGTTCCGGCACGCCCGCGCGTCGTATCCTGGATCGGGTGGCAAGTCGGGTTTCTCCGCGGCCTGCTTCGCCAGGGCATCGCAACGCTCGTTATCCGAATCGTTGGCGTGGCCGCGGATCCAGATGAAGTTCACCTCGTGACGGTCGCAGAGCTGCAGCAACTCGGTCCATAGATCCGGGTTGAGAGCGGGCTCTCGCTTGTTGCGCATCCAGTGGTTCTTCTGCCAGCGGCGGGCCCACCCCTTGTTGATCGCATGCGCAACATACTGGGAATCGGTATGGAGGTCAACCTTGCAGGGCTCAGTGAGGGCTCGCAGGGCGACGATGGCGGCCAGGATCTCCATGCGGTTGTTCGTCGTGCACTGGAACCCTCCCGAGAGCTCTTTCACGCGGCTCCCGTACTTGAGGATGACACCATACCCGCCGGGACCCGGGTTGCCGAGGGAACTTCCGTCTGTGTAGGCGATGACGGTCTTCTTCATAGGGTTATTGTAAGGGTCGCGTCAGGATACACAACCGCCACGTTGTTGCGGCCTGCCGAGGTTTTGGTATAGTGGGGCCTATGGTCCTTTCGGACGAAGTCTGCCCTAGAGAAGCCCTGCGGCCAAGAGTCCGCGTTGCCTCGATCATGTTGTTGGCCGGCCTGCTGGTCTTGGCCGCAACTGCTTGTTCCCGAGGCCCCGAGACGCGCACCCCGGAACCACCGGACGCGACAGCGACCATTGCCGGACTCCAGGCGACGACCGCGGCGCCCGGCACGGATGTCCCGCCGGCATCACCTGTGGTGGCAGCGACGGCCGCGGTATCAGGCATTGGGGCGGCGGATGCTGTGACGACGGACGTTGCGCCTTTGGTGGCCGTCCCGGCTGAAGTGGAGCCTACCGTGAACGCACCGGTCTCCAATACTCCTGAGGTCACGACGTACGTTGTGGAGCCGGGAGACACCCTGTTGGGCATCGCGATGGCGTTCGACGTTCCAATGGCAGCAGTCCAACTGGAGAACCAGATGGGCTCCGGGACCATTGTCAGGCTGGGTGAGGTCCTTCAGATCCCTGCTAGCGAGAGCTGGGTGGACGCTTCGCCTTTCTGGGTTGTCTATGAGATCGCCTCGGGAGAGACGCTTGGCGCTGTCGCTGCACGGTTTGGGGTGGGGGTAGATACGTTGACGACGATCAACGGCCTGGCTGACCCGAACAAGCTGTTTGTGGGGCAGGCATTGGTCTTGCCTTTGAACTTGCCCATCGAGGCTGTCTCACCGGAGCCGGGCGTGGCAGCTGCCGCTGCGGCACCAGTCGCAGTGCCGGCTGCTGAGGAAGATGCCCCCGAGGCGTCAGTCGCTGTTGCGGCTGATGCGGAACCCGTGGTCGCGGCTGAAGCGCCGTCCGTGGAACCGGAGCCTGCCGCACCGGCAGCGCCTGTGGCGCCACCGCCTGATGTGGCAGCGCTACCCGCTGAGATCCTCCGCCTGCTAAATGAACAGCGCGCCGCCTATGGCTTGCCAGCGCTGGCGTGGAATGGGATTCTGGCCCAGGCCGCGCAGAGGCACGCGGATGACTGCTATGCCCGCGGCTATTGCGGACATACAGGCTCGGATGGTTCCACGTATCGCGAGCGCATCATCCGCGAGGGCTACGATCCCGTGCGGTGGTCGGAGTGTTGGGCCTGGTATGGATCTGCAGAACAGGCGGTTGCGATGTGGATGGACGAGGTCCCACCTAACGACCCGCACCGGCGCACCATCCTGAGTACTTACCTCACCGAGGTTGGGGTGGGGGTGGTGCCCGGCAATGGGCGCGGTTACTACTTCATCGCGGATTTCGGAACGCCCCGTTAACTGGGATCGCACGGGCGACCGGTGATCAGGTGAGGCCGTACTTGCGCTCCAGGAACTGGTCGGCGGGCCGCTTGAGCATCAAGTGGAGCAACAGGTCGCGGTGGGATCTGACAAAGGGGAGATCGTAGCTGTCCTCAAGCACGGGATGCAGGTAGGAGGCCGGACGGTAGCGGAGTGGGAGCTCGTCGGGCCCCAGCACCTGGTTCAGGACTTCCGGGTTCGGCGGCGCAGGGGTTCTGCCGAACTCGCCTCGCAGCAGCATGCGGAACTCGTTCGACACCATCCGGTAGCGCCCGACAACGACATTGAACGTGGCTTGTGAACCAACGATCTGGCTCGTGGGAGTTACGAGGGGGACGTAACCCACGTCGGCACGGACTGAGGGTATCTCGGCCATAATGGCTTCGAGCTTGTCCAGTTGCCCCATCTGCCTGAGCTGGCTATGCAAGTTCGAGATCATACCGCCAGGGATCTGAGCATCGAGCATCTCGTCATCTTGCGACGGATAGCCTAGCGAGGCCAAGAGCGAGCGGGTGAGCGCAAGGGCCCCGCGCAGATCATCGTCTGTGCCGCGGTGGGTCAGGCCCAGGATCTGGTCGACGGTGCTCCTGTTGACGTCCGAGTAGGCAACGGGCCTGTAGGTTCGGTTCCTGGTGGAAATGTGGTCCATGAGATCCCCATAGATACCGAACAGCTCGTTCTGAGCTTGCAGGATCAGGCCTTTGTCCAGCCCGTAGTCCAGCCCCAGAGCTTCTGCGAAGACGATGAGGACCTCAACCGGCGGGTGTGAGGGGCCTCCGGCAAACGGTGTGATGGCTGTATCGATTGCATCGACACCCTCTTGCATCGCTAGGACAGCGTTGAGTGTGGCAATGCCGGTCGTCGTGTGGCTGTGAAAGGTAAGGGGGATGGAGATCGCCTGTTTGAGCTTTCGCAAGAGCGTCAGCGTGTCGCCTGGCTGAAGCAGGCCTGCCATATCCTTGACTGCGATCCGATCAGCTCCCTCCTCCTGCAGCTTGCGCGCGAGGTCCACGTAGTAGTCGGCGGTGTGGATGGGGCTGACCGTGTAGCTCAGTGCGGCCTCGACCTTGCTGCCATACGCCTTGGCCGCCAACAGCGCAATCTGAAGGTTCCGCCAGTCGTTGAGGGCATCGAAGATGCGCATCATGCCCGCGCCCGAACGCACGGCTTCCTTCACAAACGCTATCACAAGATCGTCGGCGAATGGCTGGTAAGCAAAGAGGTTCTGGCCCCGGAGCAGGACCCGAAGGGTGTCTTGAGGACCAAGCGCGGCGTGGAACGCGTCGAGACGATCCCAGGGATCCTCGTGAAGGTAGCGCACGCAACTGTCAAGCGTAGCACCACCCCATAGCTCGATCGCTTCGTAACCAGCACCAGCGATGATGCGCAGGACCCTTGAGGCTTGCCCGGTGGTCATGCGGGTCGCCGCGAGGCTCTGCTGACCGTCTCGCAGGGTTAGATCGACGAATCCCACCCGCCTTGTCATTGGGGAGTAGTCTAGGTCATCCTCGACGAGGGTCAAGCGCTGAATGTCATCGATCCTGTGCGACACCTTGCACAGCCATCGCGCGCGTCCGCTGTCGGACCGTCAGCGTCCCCGTGAACGCTAGCGGCTGAGGCGTCCCTGTGCGAGATCCAGCGCCACCATGCGAGCGGCGACGCCGCCTGAGAGCGTGACCATCGGAACGCCACCGCCGGGATGTGTCGTCCCGCCGGTGAAGTAGAGACCACGGATCTCGGGATCGCGAGGATGTGGTCTCCGCAGGGCGTTGAGGGGTTGGTTTGATGAGAGGCCATATAGGCTGCCGCGCCATGCACCCGTTCGCGTCTGGAGATCGTTGGGCGTGAGGTAGGTCTCGGTAACGATTCGTGGTTGTACGTCGAAGCCCATTGTGGCCATCTTGCGCAGGACGCGATTGAGGACCTCCTCGCCACGGGCCTTCCAACTGAAGGCGGTGCTCAGAGGTGGTGCGTTGACCATCACGAACCAGTTCTCGCAGCCAGCAGGGGCGTGTTCTGGATCCTGTTGCGAAGATATGGAGATGTAGACTGTGGGGTCGGTGGGAGCGGTGTTTTCTGTGAAGATCTCACGGAATTCCTGGCGGTAGTTCGATGTGAACAAGATGTTGTGCTGGGCGAGCCCAGGTGTGGCGCCCCGGAGGCCCAGCAGCAGCACGAACCCCGATATGGAGGGGGCGACGCGCAGCAGGCGTCTGAGGCGTTTTGCCGCGAAAGCTTTGGGCAGCAGATCTCGATAGACCGTCGTCACGTCAACGTTGGCGACAGCGGCAGTGCATTCGAGGCGCTCACCATCTTCCAGCTGGACACCTGTGACCGTGCCTGTGGTGTCAATGGTGATCCCTGTTGCCCGCGTGCCAGTGTGGATCTCCGCGCCCAATTCGCGGGCAAGTCGTTCGAAGGCCTGCGCGATGGCGTAGATCCCACCCCGGGCGTACCAGATGCCTTCGGTCAGTTCGGTGTGTGCGATGACGTTGAGTACGGCAGGGGCTTTGTAGGGGCTGGCACCAACGTAGGTGGCGTAGCGACCCAGCATCTGCTGCAGGTGTGGGTCGCGTACCCAGCGACGGATAGCGGTGTGGATAGTGCGCCAGACGTCTACCTGTACCATGTCGGCGGGCGGCACGCGCAGAATCTGCCGTAGACTTGGCGGATCCCCATGGACAAAGACAGGTCCCGTGACCCGGTTGAGGGCAGCGGCGTGAGCCAGGAAGCCCAGGTAGCCCTCGACATCGTGCGGGTTGAGGGCGGCGATCTGCGAACTCATGCGGGGCAGGTCGCGCGTCGCGTCGAGCACGATGCCATCGGGGTAGAAATAGCGGGTGACCGGTTCAACCGGGACCAACGTCAGATAGTCGTCGAGTCTGCGCCCGGCCACCGCGAACAGGTCGTCGAAGACGTAGCGCATGGTGATGACCGAAGGCCCTGTATCCCATGTGAACCCCAGCTTCTGCACGCGAGACATCTTACCGCCCACTGTATCGTTCTGCTCGACCAACGATACGCGGTGACCGGCCGCAGCCAGGTGGATGGCCGCGCTCAGGCCGCCGATACCGGCCCCAACTACGACGATGCGGTCCTCGTTTTTCCGAGCGTTGCGCCCAGATCGCCGCCCGGTACCGGAGTAGGGACTGGGGGCGGTTGGCAACTGCAGCTGGTTGGTGCCGGGGTCAGGGTCGGGTATGGAGTTCAGGTGACGGGGGTTGTGTCTCAAAGGGTTATCCTTTCCGGCGCGCTGGTTCCGGCTGTTTCACAAGGGTGCGTCCGCTCCATTGAGGCCCGCCGTGGCGAAGCCGCCAGGAAATGGCCTGCGTGGCGATGATGGCCATCAGAATGGTGCTGACCGGCATCCACAGTGCGTCGTATACCCGCTGGCGGCTGAAAGCTGCCGTAAGCGCACGTATTCCTACGCCGAGCACGACCAGTGCAAGGGGCCACGCGGGCCACCAGGGCGTGGATGCTGCTGCTCCCACGGCCAGCCAGACCCACGGCAGTAGCCACAGGAGCCAGTGGAAGACCCACGAGAACAGGAGGAACGGGATGCTGTCGCCGTGGCCTGCGAGCACGTTCTTGGCGAAACCGTTACGCACCTGGCGCCAGTTACGGTACATGCGGCAGAGGATGACCATCCCGCCGTCGGCGACGCGTAGCCGATACCCCGCGGCCTTGATGCGTTTGGCGAAGGCTACGTCCTCGACGATGCGGTCGCGAACGGCCTCGTGGCCTCCAATCGCCTGATAGACGCTCCGGCGGAATGCCAGGCACTGTCCCATTGCAGCGGCGAAGATAGGCCAGGGCACGTGATGGACCGCCAACAGTGGGAGATAGCCAACGACGACAAAAGCCATCAGCGGCACGACCAGGCGCTCGGACCACGATTCTGTCAGCTGGGTGGGCCAAACGGTTTGCAGATCCCCTCCGCGGCGCTGCATCTCGCCGATGAGATTCGTCAGCGCGCCGGGCGTCCAGATCGCGTCGGCGTCGGTGAAGACCAGGATATCGCCCTTGCTTGCCTGGGATAGCTGATGGCAAGCCCAGTTCTTCCCGAGCCAACCCGCAGGGAGAGGTTCGCCGGCGATGATGGTGAGCCGAGTGTCACCTGCCCCTGCGGCACGGGCCTTGGCGGCTGTGTCATCGGATGAGTTGTCGTCGAGAACAAGGATCTCGAACCGAGGGTAATCCTGGGACAAGAGACGTCTGACAGTCTCACCAATCACACCTCCTTCGTTGCGTGCAGGTACTAGTATGGATACATGCGGGAATGACGCGGGCGGCGATGCCCGATCCAATCGCGGGAAGGTGAAGACGTTCAGGATGGTGATTGCCGCGATTGTGGTGAGGGCACACGTGGCGAATAGTGCGAGCCAGAAGAGCAGTGTCATGCTTTGTCTCCGCGCCGCCGCCATTCTGGTGGCCGCTGCAGATCACGGCGGTGGCGCCCGAGCACAAGCAGCAGATTGCCAAGCCACGCGGCCAAGAGCGGTGGCTCCGGCCTGCAAATGAGCAGATAACCACCCATCGACAAGAGGCCCGCGGTCACAGCCCAGCCAGCGTTGCTCTGTACCGCATAACCAAGAGCCATAACCGCCGTACCGATGGCAGTGGCGATGCCGTAGGTCAAGCCGATCCAGATGCCGCCGGTTACAGCGACACCCTTGCCCCCTTTCCCTTTTAGGAATGGCGAGTACAGGTGGCCCAGGACGGGCGCCAGGGCGATGGGCACGATCTCGAAGCCCCGCATACCCAATGTGATGTAGGCCAGGCCTACAGGCAGGCCGCCTTTTAGCATGTCCAGAAAAGCGGCCACGAAAGCCCAGAGCTTGCTTCCAGCACGCAGCACATTGGTAGCGCCCGGGTTGCCGTCGCCGTAACTGCGGATGTCGGTCCGCAAGGCCAGATGCCCCACCAGCAGTGAAAACGGGATCGCGCCCGCGGCGAAACCGATGAGAATCCATAGCACCATCTTGGCGAGCGTGTTGATCAACACTAAGAGGCTCTCATCCGCATCAAAGCCACTAGAAGGCAGACGCCCATCCCTGCTGCGCCCGCAAGGGCAGGTCCGGGCAGTCTCCAGAATACCAGCTGCCCCACCATCTCCAGAATCCAGGTCAACCCGTAGACGAGCAACAGGGGTTCCGGCGAAGACACATCTGGCGCTATGGCCAGCGTGATAAGTGCTGAGACTGCAAACCAGCCTGCGTAGTTCGTCCACGGGATGCCAAAGATCCCCGGCACGCGTTTCATCCGGTCGGACCAGGTCCAGAGGCGCCACCGGACCATCTGCGGGTCCAGATACAGATCCCAGACGGTGAAAGCGAGCCCGCTCACCAGTATGAAGGCTATGCCCCTGGTCTCGCCAGTGATGCCGTAGCTCACCGCCCACGCAGGCGGTAGCATCATAAGCCACGCAAGGGGGATCAGCACGGGCACGTGCCCCAATTGTGGCTTAAGGCGTTCTGTGTAGGCATAGTACCCGAAGGGGAAGCCCGTGCGCGAGCCGATGAACTCAGCTATCCATCCCAGGATGACGATGGCCATGGCAGAGAGAGCCGCGTTACGCCAGCCATGCGCGGACACCAGGAGGATGACTACGAGCGCGGCCTGTAAGATGACCCCTGCGGAGATCCCCAATGTCATCGCGCGTTCGCCCCACATCCGCTGGAGGGTGGGCATCGTCACCAGCGTCACAACCCATAGCGCGAGGAGCACCTGAGCGGTCAGTGGCACAGCCTGTAGAATCTGCTTGAGCCAAGCTAACATCGGTGGTGTACCCCAGCTAGGCGCTGTTAGGCCAAGAGGCCGGTGAGTTCGCCGGCAATTTCCATACCTGCGTAGCGACCAGTACCCCGGAACAGCTCCGTGCCATCGCGCTGGGCGGTCAACGTCACGTCAACGCTGGCGTTCATCGTCTCGGGAACGGGTCGGCCCATGTCGACCTTGCTGGGACCTCGCAGGCGCCCGGAGGTCGCACGATGGCCCACAAGGCGGAGGCGGTAGAGCGCATCCTCGATCGTCCAGTCTACCACTTCGCCCAGGACCTCAAGGCGGCGGGTGACTGCTCCAGTGTAGGTGGCAAAGCGGTAGAGGGTGCCGTTCACAAGCAGGCCGACGATGAAGCCCGGGAAGGTGTAGCCAATCCACGGTATCATAGCGATGGATGCCGTCAGGGAAATGCCAGGCATGCCGAAGTGGTTTGTCTGCATCCATATCCAGCCGCTGGGGAACGATTGCCCCCAGTCCTTCTCGATGTAGCCGCGCCCACCGCCAAAGTCGAGCCGGCTCCCATTCACTTTCAGATGGCCTGCCAATGTGTGGTTCAGGCTCAGCACACCGTGGTAGCATTCCATACGGGGGACCCACGCGTACCACCCCATGATGCCTGGAGAGGCCCAGGTTACGGGCCAGGGCTGGAGGTCGCCAAAGCGGACCGTGCCCTGGAGCGGTATGTCAGTGCCGCGCAGGTCCAGATGCATCTCACGAGACGAGAAGCGGTTGGGGCCAACGGCTATCTCCAACCGAGTCTCTGCGGCGGTGAAGGCGTCGACCGGGTAGCGCCGGTACACCGTTTCGCCCGTGACGCCCTCCAATATCTGGATGAAGCTATGCGGGCCATCACCGTGCTCTCCCAGAGAGATGCCAGGAATGATGGCGTAACGATGGGTTTCTGCAGCATCGACGATCTTGAAGTACCAACCCTCGAAGAAAGGGGGTTTTCTGCCCTTCCCGTGGTAGCCTTCCGGGTGCAATGTCGCTCTCAATGTGTTCATCGTGGCTCCAGTGTGCATTGGGCATGGTTCGATAGCTGGGCCGACCGTGGTTCGGCGAGCAATAGGGCATGAAGCAGGTCGAAGAGCAGCAAGAAGCCACCCTGTACAGCGATACCAAAGCCACTTCCGCGCCAGAAAGCGTCCTCACGACCTTTGGTCCGGGCCAGGATAATGCCGCCGGTGACGTACGCCAGGTCGAGGCCTGTGTTGATCCAGAGGATACGGCGCAGATTGCCCGACGCCTTCGCCTGCCGAGCAGGGCTGTGCTCTTCGGGAATCGAGCTCTGCCTGTGAGCGCCTCGCAGTCCCAACCAACCGATGAGACCGTCGACAAGGCCCCAGCCAGCAAACTGGCCGCCTGCGCCACGCCAGAAGCGGTCGCCGAGGATGCTCATGACAGCGCCGCTGCCAACACTGAACCCTGCCCATTGAAGGAGCCGTCTTCCCAGCCCAGCTTGAAACTGCCAGATATCCTGTCGTGGCGAAGCCATTGTCACCTCCTCAGGCGCTGTGCCCTTTCTCTCGACACGGTGCGCACTCCTGACCTGTCATTGTACAAGGCCCTCGAAGACCATGCTCAACCACGCTCGGATGAAAGGCAGGGGCGGAACGGTCAACATCAACTTCACGTTGCCCCAAGGCGTGTCCTCCTCATCGAGGAATCGAAAGACACGCTGAATGGGATTGCGCATGAACAACCGGAGGAAGATCGCCTGCCCGAGCTCACCGCGCCGCTGCAGGATGCGAAGCAGCATTGCGTCGAATGTCCGATATCTCCTGGGCGATATGGGCAGGTCAAACGGGTGCCCATGTGCCTTGAGGGACCGAGCGATAGCAGCGGCGTCTTGCTGAATGCGCTCAAAGGCGAATCCGCTGGATGGTTTTACACGCCCACCGCGTGTCCCGATGTTGAGCACGCGGCTGCCCTGGCGCCGTAGGAACGGGCGATCGGTCATAGGAATCACACCCCGCTCTGCGCGCAGGATGCGATAGGTTTGTACCCCAAGCACGGTCTCCAGAAAGGCACGAAGCGCGGTCGCATAGCTCCCAGCCGGGAGAAGGGAATCTGAGAAGACTGTGTACTCCACCAGTCCGCGGTCTTCCGCGTAGGGGAGGACGTAGAGAAACCGCATGGCTCCCTGCTGAGGCGTTCGAAAGTCGAACAGATGAGGCACGCACGGATCGAAAACGGGTTCGTCGGTCGCGATCTCCCAACCGACGAAATGCTGCAAGAGGTAGTGATGGCGCGAAGAGGCTTGAAGGTTGAGTGCGGTAGGATGACGGCTGTCGAAGACCCACGCTGCTGTGTAGTGGGTCTCGTCGGTGTGGACTGTGACCTTGTCAGGACCGTCCTCAATGTCGTCGATACTGGCACGGGCGAAGTGGACGCCAGGCTGGCCCGCAAGCGTCGCGTGCATAAAGCGACAGTAGTCACCGGTGCGCAGCATGTGATAGCGATAGGGCGCAAGAGAAGCCACCATAGTGTGGGTGCCGCCGACTATGGCGAGGCGGTCCCAGGTTCGATAGGCAAGCTGATCGAGGTGCGAGGGAGAGCGACTCCAGTAACACCAGGAATGGTCGACGCGGCATCTGGCTCGTTCATCGACAATCAGGAGCGAAATGCCGGGGAGCGCTTGACAGAGATGGAAGGCGGTGCTGAGGCCGGCGGCTCCGCCACCCGCCAGAATCGCGTCATAGTGGGGTGGACGGTTGTTAACCGTCGGTCGCAGCCGCGACTGCGACGCCGCGGACTCACCGGTCCGGTTGACCCCGTGGGCGAAGCTAGGCGCCGACATGGCGAGCGCCATTGCGGCGAGCGCCATCTTGACGCGTGCGGTAGCCCGACACGCTCGCTCGCCACCAGATAGCCGGCAGTCGCCTGAGCTTACCAAAGGTGCCGACGTGTGCGCGACGGTGGAACACGGCGTAATCGTGGGCTTCAATGTCGTCGAGAATGCAGCGGTAAAGCTCGGCAGCCGCGGCGATGGCAAAGCGCCCATCGGGGTGCAGCAGCGCGATGCCAGGAAGGGCGTCTGCATAGAGCCGACGGACGCGTTCGATTTGGTAGCGCATGAAAGCCCGCCAGCGCTCGTCGACCTGTCCGGCGGCGACGTCGGCCTCACAGAGTCCAAAGGCGGCGAGCTCCTCCGTAGGAAGGTAGAGCCGCCCAGAGCGCCAGTCCTCACCTACATCGCGGAGGATATTGGTGAGTTGGAGGGCAACGCCGAGCTTTACTGCATATGGGACGGCTGTGGGATCCGTGAACCCGACGATGTGCATAGACATCAGGCCGACGGTGGAGGCCACGGCATAGCAGTAAACGGTGAGTTCCTCGAACGTGGCGTAACGGTTGCAGATCAGATCCTGGGCTACGCCATCGATCAGTTGCTCGGCGTAGATGCGGGGTATGCTGTAGGTTGCGCAAGTGTCGATCCAGGCAAGCAGGAAACCGTCCGCCTCGTCCGTAGAGTAGCCGAGGGCCCTTTGGCGCCAGTCTCGCAAGGCTGCCTGGGGCTCGGCCGTCTCCCCCTCGGGGTTGCGGTCTACGATGTCGTCGCTGGTCCTACAGAAGGCGTAGAGCGCTCTTACCGCGCGTCGCTTAGCGAAGGGAAGCAATCCCGAGGCCAGGAGGAAGGTTCGGCTGTGTTGCGCGGTGATCGCATCGCAGGTTGCGTAGGCGTGCTCCAGGCTCTCGTCGGGAATCCCCAGGCACAGCTCTCCTGGCGGGTTGGCGATGCCTTCATAGGCCCAGTCCAGCAGACGATTCTCCCATGGCGCTGTCGAAACACTCATTGTAGTTTCCTACGATACTAGATGGTACCGTCTTCCGCGGGTGATCGACCGGTATTGTGTGCTCAGGAAGACACGATAGATTCCATTATAGCGTACCATCCTTTTCTTGCAAGTATAGACAATAATTCAACAATCGTCGAGGTCGATACAGCAACGCCAGCCCAGTAGGTTTGTCCGTTGAGCGTGTGCCCTAGGCCACGTCGTTGCCGGCCGCGTCTATCTGGCGGGTATAGATTCTGGCCTCGCTGGCGCCGTCGAAGAAGAAGAGGGCATCCTCCGGAAAGTGTACGGTTACCTGGTACCCTTGGGCGACGGTGACATCGAGCGGCACAGTCAAGGCGAAGGTCAGGGTGGTAGAAAGGCCCTGACCGGCGCTGAGGTAGGCCGTCTGTTGGTGGCGTCCAAAATCCGGCTCTACGACATCAACGGTTCCTACCAGACTTGGGCCACTTGCGGTTGGACGGACGCCATCTGCCAAGACCTGAATCCTCTCGGGGCGGATGCCTATGATTATCTCACGTCCTGCGGCGGGGCTGTGCTCTTGCGCCGCCGATAGCAGAGGCTGGGGGATAGGCAGCCTGTGTTCACCGCCCAGCCACAACCTGTCATCCTCGATCCTGCCTGGGATCAGGTTCATCGGGGGCAGGCCGAGGAAACCGGCGACAAAAGCGTTAACAGGATTGTCGAGGATCTCCTGGAACGTACCGATCTGCTCAATGCGTCCTGCCCGCATGACGGCAACGCGGTCGGCGAGGGCCATGGCCTCGGTCTGGTCGTGGGTGACGTAGATCGCGCTCACGCTGAAGCGGTGGAGCAGCCGCTTGATCTCGGTCCGGGTGCGCGCCCGAAGTTTGGCGTCCAGGTTTGAGAGGGGTTCGTCGAAGAGGAAGAGATCGGGTTCACGGACGAGAGCGCGCGCGATCGCGAGGCGCTGCTGCTGTCCGCCGGAGAGCGTGCCGGGCTTTCGCTTGAGCAGTTCCTTGAATCCGAATCCCATCATCTCTGAGGTTATGTGAATGCGCTCCTCGGCTTCGGCATCGGGCGCCCGGTTCATTTGAAAGAAGAAGCTAAGGTTGCCCTGTCCGTAGAAGTGCGGATAGAGGGCATAGCTCTGAAACACCATACCAATTCGCCGTTCTTTGACCGGAACGTCAGCCATGTCCCGATCGTCGTAGGCGATGAGGCCTGTGTAGTCTGTCAGGCCGGCGACCGCGCGCAGTAGCGTGCTCTTGCCACAGCCTGAGGGACCGACTATGACGACCGTCGTTCCATCGGGCACAACAAGGTCGACGCCGTCCAGTGCACGAACATCGCCTTCCTGCACGGCGGGGGGCGTGCCTTGAGTGAAGCCTTGGCTTGTCAGCATCTGTCGCCTGGCGATCAGGTCACCGCCAAGTGATCCGGCCCTAAAGACCTTTGAAACGTTATCCAGTCGAATCTCTGCCATACCTGTCTCCGTTTGTGGTTGTCTGTGTTATAAGGCGACCAAGATGAGCATCTTCCGTCGGGAGGCCCTTAGCAGGTAGTTCAGGCCATGGTGCTCAGGTAGGTGTCGAACACGCACGCATGTCCAGAGCCGTGTCACGGCAGCAGGGGCCAGAAGTGTGGCACCAGCGCGATGCTGATCAGGTAGACGATGATCGTTAGCGGTGCTCCGACCTTGGTGAAGTCCAGAAACTTGTAGTGACCGGGACCGTAGACGATCAGGCAGGCCGGCTCCAGCGGTGTGATGAAAGAACAACTCGCACTAACAGCGACCATGACGGCGAACGGGCGGGGATCCATTCCGAGTCCACGCGCGGTCTCGACCGCTATCGGCAAGATCAGTGCGGCGGCGGCCTGGTTTGACATTGGCTGTGTGAGGAAGACCGTCATGGCAAAGAAGAGGCTCAGCAACGGGACGGGGCCGCGCAGAAAAGGCATCCCGATGACGTACCGGGCAAGGAACTCGGCAGTCCCAGTAGCCTCCATCGCAACTCCAAGCGCCAGCATACAGCCGATGACGATCAGCGCCTGCCATTCCACCTGGTTGTACGCTTCGTCAGGGGTGATACAGCGGGTCAGAAACACGACGAGCACCCCCAGCGCTACAGCTAGCGGTAAGCTGAGAACCTTCAGTCCCGCCAGCAATAGAGCGACGACGAAAGCCCCAACGGCAACCGGCGCGCGGCGCCGGTTGAGTTGGACGTGGTGTACGGTGCCCAGGATGTGGAATAGCTCCGCATCAAGGGCCGCAATGCTGCTGCGA
Organism: Anaerolineae bacterium; assembly: GCA_034676805.1. Taxonomy (GTDB): domain Bacteria; phylum Chloroflexota; class Anaerolineae; order B4-G1; family SLSP01; genus PWVB01. The sequence continues at coordinate 46,636 of JAXDDO010000013.1, forward strand.
CGGCCCTGGACCAGCAGTTGATCGCCGGGGCGGAGCCGGACCTGGCTCAGCTTGCTGAACATGTCCTTGCCGCGACGGTTGATGCCGAGGACCTGAAGGTCATAGCGCTGACGGAATTGCAGGGCCTTGAGCGTTCTGCCACTCAGTGGCGAGCGCGGCAATAGGATGACCTCTGCCATCTGCGTCTCACCCTCGCGGAGCCGGGGATCTGAGAGCTTGACTTCGGCTTTGAACGCCAAGCCCATGGTGTCTTTGATCTTCAGAACGTTGGGCCGCTCTCCCTTGACGAGGAGTTCGTCACCATCGCGGAGCTGTAGTTGCGGCTGGGGCACGAGATAGCGGTTCTTGTCGCGAACAACGCGGACGACGGTCAGATCCAGGTCACGACCGAGCGCTGCTTCGCTCAGGGTCTTTCCGATCAGGTCTGATCCCGGCAGCACGACGGCTTCGGCGAGGTACGGGTGAATACCAAAGGGTTCGTCGCTCGATTCGCCATCGCGAACCGGGATGAGGCGGTTCCCGATCAGCACCATATAGACAAGCCCGATCGCCGCGATGGGCAGCCCCACTTTAGCCAGTTCGAACATTCCTAGCTCGTTCAGGCCATACTCCACCATCAGCCCGCTAACGAGGACGTTCGTAGACGATGCAACGAGCGTGATTGAGCTGGCCAGGATGGTGGCGAACGCCACGGGCATGAGCAGCTTGGCGCGGGGGATCTTGGTGCGACGGCTGATCTCCAGCACGATGGGAAGGAAGAATGCCGAGGTCGCAGTGTTGCTGATGACGCCGCTGACGAGAGTCGCGATACTGGTCAGGACGGGCAAGAGGCTTCTGGGACGATCGCCCACGGCGCGCATCAGCCGTCGCCCTGCGTGGTCGATGACGCCGGTGCGTGACATCGCCGCCGTCAGCACCAACAGACCAAAGATCATGATCACCGCATCGCTACCGAACCCGGCAAACACCTGGTCAGGAGGGAGCAGGCCAGCGATGGCGAGGGTCAGAAGCACTCCCAGCGCCACAATGTCCGCTCTTAACTGCTCCAGCGAAAACAAGACGACCGCTACTGCGATGATCAAGAGCAGGAGGCCGATCTCGAACGTCATAGTCACCAGAGTCCTCCCACAAGATCGACGAGCAGAGGTAGCACCAGGGCGGTGAACACGCCGTTGAGCCCCATACCCAGCCCTGAGAAGGCACCGGTCTCGGCACTCATCTGAAAGGCTCGCGCGGTCCCAATCCCGTGGGAGGCCAGGCCAATGGCGAAGCCGCGGATGCTGTCGTCGTGAATGCGCAACAGGCGGAACAGGGCATCAGCAGATATGGCCCCGATGATGCCAGTCAGAATGACCAGCACCGCAGTCAGCGATGGGATGCCGCCGATCTTCTCCGACACGCCCATGGCGATGGCGGTCGTCACCGATTTGGGCGCTAGCGAGAGCAAGGTGGGCCTAGATGCGCCCAAGGCCCTTCCAATGGCCACAGCAGAGAGAATCGCCGTTATGCCGCCCAGGGCTAGCCCGACGGTGACTGGACCGAGCATGTGCCGTAACCGGGCGATGCGCTCGTACAGCGGGACGGCAAGCGCAACGGTTGCAGGGCCGAGCAGAAAATGGATGAAGCGTGTGGCTTCGAAGTAGGCGCTGTAGGGTGTGCGGGTCAAGAGCAGCAGGGCCGCGACTACGGCGATGGACGTGAGCACGGGGTTGAGCCATGCGAGGCGACTTCGTTCGTAGGCCCACTGCGCTGCAAGGTAGATCAGCAACGTTGCTGAAAGCCACACCAGAGGCGTGGTCGCCAGCGCAACCCACCGAGCCGCAAGGCTAGTCATGGGGCTGCCTCTCGCGGTGACCACGCGCCAAGGCCTGCATCCCCAGGGCGGTGACCGTGAGCGTGATGAGCGTGCTGCCGACCAGTGCGACGGTGATCGGCAGCCATTCCTTGCGGATCAGCGTGAGATACGCCACGACGCCGACCCCGGCCGGAGCGAAGAACAGCGACAGATGATTCAACAGGCCCTTGGCTGCATTGGTCAGTGAGGCAGGCGGCCCGCCGCGCACGAGCAGAGCCACGAAGAGGAGCATCATGCCGACGACAGGCCCCGGAATGGGCAGCGCCAGGGAAGCGACGATCAGTTCTCCCAGCAACTGGAAGACGAGCAAGATCGCGAGCCCCCATAGCATAGACACCTCTATTGGACCACGAAGTGATAGGCACCCGAGCCGAGTTCGAAGATCGCGATGCCGCTCTCGTATGCGACGAAGCGTACGCCTTCCGCTTCTGCTGCCAGCCCGTCCCCTTCGCGAACGGTGTAGGGGTTCTCCGTCGGAAGCTCGAGCGTGGCTGTGGTGTTGGCTGGCACAGTCACCTCGAAGTGCGTGGCCCCATTGTCATAGCGCCAGGAGCTCCGGATGGTGCCGGTGATCGCGCGGTAGCTGGCGCTGGCGTGGGTCAGCCCGCCGCCAGGGCGCGGGCGCAGTAGGATATGCCGATATCCAGGCTGGCCTGCATCGATGCCGGCCACTATGCGATAGAGCCATTCTGCTATGGCGCCGTAGGCGTAGTGGTTGAACGAGTTCATGCCGGGGTCGTGGATCCCTCCCTCAACCGTGTAGGCGTTCCAGCGCTCCCACATCGTGGTGGCGCCATTCTTGATCATGTAGCCCCAAGAGGGGAAGGTATCGTTGTTCAACAGCTTGTAGGCCAGGTCCAGGTGCCCTGTCTCGGCAAGCACGAAACAGAGGGGCGGTGTCCCCAGGAAGCCGGTCGCCAGGTGATCATTGTGCCTCCCAAGGGCCTCAACCAGCCGTGCGGAAGCCGGCTCGCGCAGGGACTCCGGCAAGAGGTTGTTGTCCAGCGCAAGCACGTAGGCGGTTTGTGTATTGGTCTCGACCTGACCGTCAGGATGGACGTAGGCATCGAGGTAGGTCTGCTTGATCTCGCCGAAGAGCTGCGCATAGCGGACGGCGTCGGCCTCACGCCCAACGGCGCCGGCCATTTCGGCCATCATGCGTGCGATCTTGGCCCAATACGCCGTGGCGACTTGCTCCGATGAAGTGCCTCCTTCAAGTGCCACCCAATCGCTGTAGTTGCTGTGCAACCGTTTGGTGCGGAGAAGCAGCGGGTTGGCCTCGGCGATGTAGCGCATCCAAGCCTGCATCGCCGCGTAGTGTTGCTCGATCAACTCCGTGTCCCCGTAGACGCGGTATAGTGTCCACGGGATGATGATGCCTGCGTCTCCCCAGGCAGGCGCCGCCTTGGGCATACCCTCAATCTGTGGCACGATATCCGTGAACGCGCCGTCCTCCGTCTGCTCATCGGTGAAGTCAATCATCCACTTAGTGAAGAAGGCGGCGACATCCATATTGAAGCTTGCGGTGCGGCAGAAGATCTGAGCATCGCCGGACCATCCCAACCGTTCGTCTCTCTGTGGACAGTCTGTAGGAATACTAACGAAGTTGCTGCGTTGTCCCCAGACGATGTTACGCCACAACTGGTTGATCATCGAGCTGGAACACTCGAAGGTGCCCGTGTGAGGCATTGCGTTATGCATCACCAGGCCGGTGACGGCCCCGGGGGTGGGTTGGCCTGGATAGCCCGTTACCTCAACATAGCGGAATCCGTGGTAGGTGAAGGCCGGTTCGTAGGTTTCGCGGTCGGGACCCAGATCAGAACCTGTGTCGCGGCCCCTGAGGACATAGAAGTCGGTGGCCCTGGCGCTACGCAGATTAGCCGTGTGGAGGTTGCCATCCGGTTCCAGCATCTCGCCATACCTCAGGCGCACCTCCGTGCCCCGTTCTCCGGAGACGCGTAACCTAACGCGCCCGGCGAAGTTCTGACCCATATCGAAGATGAAGATACCAGGCGAGGGTTCGGTGATCGCGACGGGCCGAATCTCCTCAGTAACCTCGACGGGCTGGTTGCGCTGTCCCTCCAGAACCACCACGGGGTCAAGGGGCTCCACGATCACGGGTCGCCACGCTGCAGCATCGAAACCAGGCGCATCCCAGCCAGGCAACTCGAGCCGCGAATCGTAGTACTCTCCCATCTGGATGTCAGAATAGACAATGGGCCCCAGCGAGGCGGTCCACCGGTCATCTGTGGCAACGGTCAAGACGCGTCCATCATCGAGCTCGACCACAAGTTGTGCCAGCGCGCGCGGGTGCTCGCCGTAGTAACGATGGATGCCCTGGAACCCGAGGTAGCCGCTGTACCAGCCATCGCTGAGGATGATGGCAAGTACGTTGCTGCCGGTCTGCACCAGATCAGTGACATCATAGGCCTGCACCTGGTAGCGCCTATGGTAGTCGGTCCAGCCAGGGGCCAGTTCGGCCTTGCCCACGCGCTGTCCATTCAGGCGAGGCATATAGACACCCTTGGCAGTTGCGAACAGTGAGGCTCTTTCGACGGCGCCCTGGACAACGAACTCACGGCGTAGATAGGTTCCGGGCCCCATGCCAAGCTCGGGTTCGGTATCCGAATCGAGACCAACCCACTGCCCCTGCCAATCCGCGTGAGAGAGCAGGCCGATCTGCCAGCTGGCCGGTTCGCTATAGGGCGAGGCTTCCCCATCCAGGCCCCACAACCTCACTTTCCAATGGCACGTCTGCCCGGAGCGGAGCGGCACCCCAGCGTAGGCGATGTGTGCCGTCTGGTCCGAGATCACGCGGCCGCTATCCCACAGCGTACCTTGGTCTGCCGCAAGGGCGGGTAGGCTGTCGGCGACCAGGATCTGATAAGCGAGCTGCTTCCGGTTGCGCAGGTGGGACTCGACCACCCAGCCGAGGCGCGGTCTTCTGATGGTCAGCCCACGGGGATTGACGAGGTATTCGCAGGTCAGGTAAGCCGGTGTGATCTCTGAGGTCATTGTGGTTCCTTTCGGGTCGGGTTCGTCGCGGCGCCGGCGCCCCTCCGCCTGCCATGCGGTCAGTACGGGCAACGAGAGCTTGCCTGTAGACCACGGGCCGTCCGGATTAGTGCATCTTCACTGCAACGGGCGCCGTGCCTGTTTCTGTAGGCAGCGATGTCCCTAGATCACCGTGCCAAAGACGGCGCATCTCCTCACTCGTCTCTAGCAGGTCGTCCAGTGCTCCCTGCGCCTCGATTCTGCCGTCCTTCAAGACGATCACGTGATCAGCACGTCGCAGGGCGACCTTACGGTGCGAGACGGCAAGGCACGTCACGTCGGGGCGCTCAAAGATCCGCTCCCAGAGGATGCGCTCCGTCTCTACGTCGAGCGCACTGGATAGGTCGTCGAACACCAGGAGTTCCGGGTCTCGCACAAACATGCGGGCTGCAGCGGTACGCTGGATCTGCCCGCCCGATAGCTTCACGCCCTTCGGTCCCACTTTGGTGTCGAGTCCCTGCTCGAACTCATGGAGATCGTATTCCATGACCGCCATCCGAATCGCCGCAGCGATCTGCTCATCGCTCTTCTCAAGGCCCATAAGTATGTTATCACGGAGCGGGTCGCTGAACAAACGAGGTACTTGGGCCGTATAGGCACATCGCGGAGGCACAAACCAGTCGCCTAGATTGTCGACAGGGGTGCCGTTCCACCGTACTTCTCCCGCATCGCGCGGCAGGAGTCCAAGAAGCACCCGCAGTAGCGTGGTCTTTCCGGAACCGATACGACCTGTAACCACGGTCAGCTTACCGGGCTCCAACTTGAGGTCGATATCCGCAATGCCGTGCGTGGTCCCAGGATAGCGGAAGCTAAGCCCTTGAACCTCCAGGACGCGCAGGCGATCGGCGTCGGTCTTGGGTGGGTAGGTGACATCGGGGAGCTCGCCGTCAACGTAGATCTCGCTGAAGGCGGTGAGCGCTTCGGGTGGGGCGCCCTCCATAAGCCGACCCATCCGCTCAACCGACACGCCGATCTGCTTGTAGCGCGCCAACAGAAGGCCGGAGAACGTCGTGAGCTCGCTGATGCCGCCCAACATGAAGACAAAAAGCGAGAAATCCCCCACGGTGAAGGTGCCGCTGCTCATGGAACGACCGACGAGGATGAGGATGATCCCGGTGCCCAGATTCACGGCATTGCGGAAGAGGGAACCTAGAATGGTCTGGAACAGGCGTTCCTTGACCACCATCTTGCGCCGGTCGTCGTTGATCTCGTCGAAGTGCTTGAGGACACTCTCCTCAGCAGTCGCGACCTTGACAGCCTGCACGGCACCGAAGAACTCACCGATGAAACCGGTTACGATGCCCGTTGTCTTGCGGCTGGCACGCCTATACATCTCAATGCGCGCGGTGGCGCTGTTGGCCAGAAGACCGACAAAGATGAATGGAAGCAGGGCCACGAGTGTGACCGACACGTTGATGGCCAACATCGACACGATCGCTACGACGCCAAACGCAAGCATGCCGAGAATGTCGTTGATCCACAGGGCGAAGAGCGATATCTCGAAAACGTCTCCCCTGAAGCGACTGATTGCCTCGCCGGGTGAATCCGGGAGGGCCGAAGCACCTGGGCGCCTCAGAATGTGGGTGAGCAGATTCTTGCGTAACAGAGTCATCGTGTGAACGAAGAAGGGTACGTTGGTCTTGATCAGGCCGTACATGCCCAGGATCCGCCCAAGTTCGCAGGCGACGAGGTAGGCCACGAGGGTCCAGATATCCGCTCCCGCCGTCGCATCGCCAGACAGCAGGTTGAAAAACGCCCGCATGATGAAGCCGGGGATCTGCCAAAAAGCGATCAGTACCAGCATTGCGCCCAGGTTGCCCAGCCACAGCTTCCAGCGATAGCGGACCATATCGAGTATGACGCGAGATGTGGGCAAGGTGGCCCGGCTGCGGATTCGCTTGCTCATGCCAGAAACTCCTCGAGACCTGTCTGCAACAGCTGTGAGAAGCGCGAGTCGGGATCCGCAACCAGGGATGTTCGCCTGCCCTTCTCGATGATCGCGCCCTTCTGGAGGATCATCACCTCGTCAGCGCGCTGAACCGTTCCCAGCCGATGGGCGATGATGATCGCCGTGCGATTCCGCAGCAGGCGATCTACTGCACGCTCGATGAGCTGTTCGGTGGCAGGGTCCAGGCGCGATGACGCTTCGTCCAGTATGACAAGACCCGGATCGCGCAGGAAGATGCGGGTGAACGCCAGCAGTTGGGCTTCGCCGGCTGAGAGCCCGCGGCCACCGGTCTCCAATCGTGTGTCAAGGCCTTCGGGCAAAGATGCATACCACTCGGTGAGTTCGAGTTGGTCGATGACGGTCTGAATCTGCGCATCGGAGATCGTAGGGTCGAAGAAGGTCAGATTGTCACGTACGGTTGCCTGGAAGAGCTGAACATCCTGGGTGACCAAGGCGACCCGCTGACGGACGTGGCGCAGGGTCGCGTCTCGTATATCGACGCCGCCGAGGCGGATGGCGCCTGCTGTTGGATCGTAGAGGCGGAAAACCAGCCGGGCCAGGGTCGTCTTCCCGCTACCGGTCCTCCCAAGTAGCCCGAGGGTCATGCCCGGCGAAAGGTCGAAGCTGATGTCCCGTAGCACCGGCTCTTCCTCGACGTATGAGAAGGAGACGTCCTCAAAGGTCAATGATAATGGGCCCTCGGGGATACGAGTCCCCGGGCCGTCCTTGAGCCGGCTCTCGATGGCCCTGAGCTCGGAGAGGCGTTCGGTCGCTGCTCCGATGTTCTGAAAGCTCTGGGCCTGCTGGGTGAGCTCACGAATCGGGCGGCCTAGCAAGGTCACGTAGTGAACAATGAGGTAAGCTGCGCCCACGGTCACCAGCCCGGCGCGGTAGAGTGAGAAGCCGCCCAGTAACGCCAGGGCAGTGCCGATCATCATCAGCGCCCCGCCTACGATGCGCACGACCATGAACATACGCTCGGTCTTCCACCAATGGCCGAGGATATCGTGTTGGAGCTTGTAGAGGCCGCGGATGACGAAATCCACCGCTCCAGATGAGCGGATGTCCTCCGTGCCAGCTAAGCGCTCCTCGAGGTAGCCGAATAGGTCCGCCGTCGCCTGGCGGAAGGCCTTCTGTGAGGGCACGGCCAACCCACGAACGGCATTGAGCGCGATCAACGCAACCACTGCGAAGACAGCAATCGCGGCACCTAGTCGCGGGTCCTCCAGAAAGAGCGCCACCACGATCCCGATCAGTAGCAAGAGGTTGCCGACGATGCGAATCACCAACTGAGAGAAGAAGTTCGAAAGCTCAGCGACATCGCCGTCGATGCGCTCGATGAGTTCGCCCGGGCTGGTTTCGTTGTGGAAGCTCATATCAAGGTACACACAATGATGTGCTAGTTCGGCGCGAAGGGCGTTGGTCGCTCTCCAGGCCACGTTCTCGCCGAAATAGGCCGCGCCGATTGTAACGAGTTGCTGGCCCAACGCCAGGCCGATGAACAATCCCGCGGCCGAGACAAGAGCAGACACCTCTGTTGCTGACTGTGTGGCGTCGATATAGCGCCGCATGATCTGCGGATTGACGATCTCGAGTCCGATGCTCCCCAAGAGGAGGACGGTCAGAATGGCGAAGGGCAGCTTCTGAGGTTCGATGTGTCTGGCCAGCAGCTCCCAGTAGGTTCTCAGGGAAATCTTCACGTGTGTCGCCTCATAGGTTGAACACTTGTTCTTATGCGTCTCCACTTTAGTGCCATTCGATCCGATGTCAACGCCGGCATGCCAGAGCGGGCATGACTGCCCCGCTATGGAACCCGCGTGGTTTTTTTTGGCCGGCAGTGCTTGACAAAGGGCACGGCGTTTGATATAATGTACTTACTCCAAGGGGATAGGGAGGGAATCCAACCGAATCCTCGAGGAGTAAGGGAGTCCCGAGTAATTGGAAGACGACCTTATCAGGGCCGGAGCCAACAGAGTGGCAATGTCAGCCTCGTAATAAGCTAACTAGCTTTGAGGCTACGAAACCACCAAGAAGGCGAAGGCACTCTCGAAGCAACGAAGCTTCGGCGGCACACTCAAGGTGCTATCGATGATAAGATAGCAGCCAGGAGTAACCAAAGAAGTGGAGCAACGAGAGACCAAGTAGGCAGGAGCAGTACCCCACAAAGCACGAAAGTGCAGGAGGGGAGAAGCCGAAAGGAAGGTAAGGCGACCGGAAGGTTACTTGGGACCCCTTCTTTTGTGTCAATCGCAGGCGCAGGTCAGAGATGGTGGCCTGCGCCTGCGTACTTCTCACGCGGGAACGTCACCGGCCCTGGTCATCGATGTCGTTCTGGAATACCTCGGGTTTTAGCAGTCCCACGAAGGGCAGATTGCGGTAGCGTTCCCGGAAATCTAGCCCACAGCCAACAACCAAGCGATCTGGCAGATCGAACCCCTTGTAGCGCAGCGGTATGTCGATGAGCCGTCTTTGGGGCTTGTCCAGTAGAACGCACACTTCGAGGCTTTCCGGATCGCGCGCCCGAAGCAGGCGCAGCAGATAGTTGAGTGTGAGGCCGGTGTCAATGATGTCCTCGACGAACAGAATATGCCGACCGGTGATGGATAGGCTCAGGTCTTTCTCCAGCCGGACCATGCCCCGGTCGCGCACTTCAGAGCTGTAGCTGGCGATCGCCATGAAGTCAATCTCGACAGGGATTGTGATTGCTCGCAGCAGATCGGCGATAAAGGGAACCACCCCTTTCAGCACGCCCACCAAGATTGGATTGCGTCCAGCGTAGTCGGTCGAGATGGCCCGTCCGAGTTCGAAGACACGATCTCGAATCTCCTCCGCGGAAATCAGGACTTCCCTGATTCCCTCAGTGAGTTCGCCGTAGGACTCCGGCGTGTACCAGCATACGCGAGTACGGTCGTCATTCATTGGGCCTCCGAGTCGAGGATCTTCTCAGCTTCCTCGTCAATGCCATACTTGATCATCATGTCGCGCACGTTTTGGCGCTTGAAGAGCTTGATGTTGACATCGGGGTAAAGCTCCTGGAGGCGCCGTATCTTCCGATTCTTGATCCTGATGAGCTTCGGCCTCAGCGTTGTTAGCTCGATATAGAGATCTTGCTGAGGAAGGTAGAAGTCGGGAGAGAATGCCTCTAGAATGTTGCCACGCGTGTCCTGCTCTAGGACGAAGGTGCGGGGCTCGTACTCCCATTCGACGCCGTAGTAGTCCAGGATCCGAGCAAACTCCTCCTCGGAGGGGTGAGCGAAGTTCGGGTGGTGCTTGCCAGAACGGTTCAAGCAGATGCTTCCTTTCGTGTTCGGTCAGGTGTCGACGCCTGGCGCTGGCGCACCCTCGATGGCTTTCCAGGCCTGGATGATGAGAGCCGCGGCAGCGGGGAGGTCCAGATGCGCGGTGCTGATCACGAGATCATACAGCTGTAGATCATCCCAGTCGACGTGATGGTAACGGTGGAGGTAGCAGCGACGTGACTCGTCACTGCGTTGGATCTGGGCCTTGCTTGCGGAGATGGATACCTGCTGCCGGGCGGCGATTCGTGCAGCTCTGAGGTCCAGCGGCGCGATGATGCGCACGTGCAGGACATCCGCACGGTCCTTCAGAATCACCTGCCCCGCGCGGCCTACGATGACAACGCGGCCTGCGGCTGTCAGCTCCTGGAGTACCTGGCGGACGGCCTGATGGTAAGCGGTACGCGCGCGGTAGGTAGGTTTGACTCCCAACAGGCCAAGATCGTCGATTTCGGCCAGCGCTACCTCGGGCGCGCCTGCGCGGCCTGCTGCTTCGTTGATCACCTCACGCCAAACCATTCGGTATCCCAACCGGTCGGAAACCTCACGCGCGATCTGCGTGCCCAGGCTGCCTAGCTCCCGCGAGATGGTAATCGCTCCCATAGCCTCGCTCCGCTCTGGTTTGTCTGCTTTCTCCCGACCTGCAGTCATAGTATAGCATAATCGATGGCGGTTTGGGTGGCTCGGACTACAATGAGCCGTCTGTCGCGCTGCAGTAGTAGGGCGTAGTCTGAGGTCAGGAGGGTCTCTAGACCTGCTATGCAAGAGAATAACGAAGTAGAGGAAACCCCGGTAGTGAATGGCGATTTACAGGATGCGACTGTGTCTGGGACTGACGACCGGGTCAGACGCGGACGGAAGCGCGCACTGCGGCTGGCAGGATTGGCCCTAGCGATCCTGATTACGGTTGTGGTGTACCTACTGCGCGACCGTCTGCGAGATGCCGCGAGCTATGGTTATGTTGGGTTGTTCCTGATCAGTATCCTGGGAAATGCTACGATTGTCCTGCCTGTGCCGACGCTGATTACAGCCTTCCTTGGGGGAGGTATCTATAACCCCGTGCTGGTTGGCATCATTTCGGCGGCAGGCGCGACGCTGGGCGAGCTAACCGGTTATCTCGCCGGTATGGGGGGGCAGGCGATCATCGAGAATCGGGAGATCTACGATCGCTTCAGCCGCTTGATGCAACGCTACGGGCTAGTCGCGTTGTTCATCCTGGCCGCTATCCCCAATCCTTTCTTCGATGTTGCTGGAATCGTCGCCGGGATGTCGCGCATGCGGCTTCACACTTTCTTGCTGGTGACCTGGGCGGGTAAGATCCTGAAGTTCGTGCTGATCGCTTATCTGGGAGCAGGATCCCTCGAGTTGCTGGATGGTTTGGGCGGATCTTGATCCGCAGAAACCAGCCAACGCAATCGGCGAGCCCGTGATTGGTGACAGACTCGCCGATTGTGCTGAGTACAGACGATGGATGCTATTCGACGGGTGTTAGCCAGCCGTGGCGGTCCTCGATCTTGCCTGAGGCGATGCCGAAGAACATCTCCTGTAACTTCTCGGTCACCGGACCGCGGCGCCCGGCGCCGATTGTGATCCGGTCGATCGAGCGGATTGGCGTGATCTCGGCAGCAGTGCCGGTGAAGAAGACCTCATCAGCGGTGTAGAGCATCTCGCGGGGTATGAACTCCTCCTTAACCGTGTAGCCCAGATCGTCGGCAAGCTCGATGATGCACTGTCTGGTAATGCCCTTGAGTATGCTGGACGCGAGCGGTGGGGTCAGAACAACGCCGTCGCGCACGAGGAAGAGGTTCTCTCCGCTTCCCTCGCTGACGAAACCGTTCGAGTCGATCGCAATGCCCTCGGCGTAGCCGTTGATATCGGCTTCCATTTTGATGAGCTGGGAATTGATGTACTGTCCGCCGATTTTGGCAGAGGCCGGGAAGGTGTTATGGGCCATGCGCCCCCAAGAGCTCACACAGACATCGACTCCCTGCTCGAGCGCCTCGACTCCCAAGTAGGCCCCCATGTAGATGGCGATGACGGCCACGTGGACGGGGCAGACCCGCGGGTCGACGCCGAGGGTGCCGATGCCCCGATACACCAAGGGGCGAATGTAGGCCGACTTGAGGTTGTTGGTCCTGACGGTTTCGATGCAGGCCCGCCGGATCTCGTCTTCTGTGAAGGGCAACTCCATGCGGAAGACCTTGCACGAGTTGGAGAGGCGGTGTATATGGCCTTCCAGGCAGAAGATCGAGGCAACCCCTCCGACGTCATAAGCTCGGATGCCCTCGAAAACACTGCTGCCGAGATGGAGCGCGTGTGATGTGACGTGAACGGTCGCCTCGTTCCACGGCACGAGACTGCCGTCCATCCAGATGAATTGGGTAGGTTCGATCGCCATCTTTGTCTGCTCCTAGTTCTGTTATGGTCTACTCGAGGATCGCGCCCTTACTGGCCGAGAGGACGTGGGCTGTGTATCTGGACAGGTACCCTTGCTGGATCTTGGGGGGCCGCGGCGTCCAGGTCTCGCGCCGCCGCGCCAAATCCGCGTCGTCTACGTGCAGCGCTAGCGTCCGCCCCGGAATATCGATCTCGATGAGATCGCCGTCTTGCACCAGGGCGAGTGGTCCCCCGACTGCCGCCTCCGGCGAGACGTGGCCCAGCGCCGAGCCCCGCGTAGCGCCTGAGAATCGCCCATCGGTCATCAGCGCGACATCGTTGTCCAGTCCCATTCCCGCCAGAGCGGAGGTCGGCATAAGCATCTCACGCATGCCGGGCCCGCCCCGTGGGCCTTCATAGCGGATGACAACCACGTCGCCAGCCCGTATCTCGCCCCCCAAAATCGCCGCGAGCGCGGATTCCTCACCGTCAAACACACGGGCCGGCCCCTGGTGGTGCATCATTTTGGGAGTTACCGCACCTGCCTTGACGACGGCGCCTTCGGGCGCCAAGTTGCCCTTCAGGATGGCGATGCCGCCATTGGCGCTATAGGGGGCACTGGTCGAGCGAATAATGTCGGTGCGCCGGTGTGCGCCGGCGACGTTCTCGGCCACAGTCTTGCCCGTCACCGTGGCCAGGTCTCCGTGAATCAGGTCCCGGCTCATCAGCTCTGCCAGAATCGCTGGAATACCTCCCGCTTCATCCAGATCCTGGATATGGTGCGGGCCCGCAGGACTAAGCTTGACGAGGTATGGCGTGCGCTCGCTGATGGCGTCGAAGAGCTCGAGCGTCAGTTCGATGCCGGCGTCGTGGGCGATTGCCGGCAGGTGAAGCACCGTGTTCGTCGAGCCGCCGATGGCCATGTCGGTAGCGATGGCGTTTTCGAAGGCCTGGCGTGTCATAATGTCGCGGGGACAAAGGCCCGCCTCGACCAGTTTCATGATCTGCATACCGGCCTGCTTGGCCAGCCGGATGCGAGCACCGGTTACGGCCGGAATTGTACCGTTCCCGGGCAGGCCCATCCCGAGAGCTTCAGTGAGGCAGTTCATGCTGTTAGCCGTGAAAAGCCCGGCACAGGACCCGCAGCCAGGGCAAGCGGCGTACTCCAAAACTTCGAGGTCCTCTTCTGACATCTTGCCAGCCCGGAAGCGGCCCACGGCCTCAAACATAGTCTTCAGATCGATATCCTCGCCTTCAGACCGCCCCGCCATCATGGGGCCGCCACTGACGAATATCGAGGGGATGTTCACTCGACCAGCAGCCATTAGCATACCTGGGACGATTTTGTCGCAGTTGGGGATGAAGACCAGGCCGTCGAAGGCGTGTCCCAACGCCATAGACTCGACGGAGTCGGCGACGAGCTCGCGGCTGGGCAGGGAGTAGTGCATTCCCGAGTGTCCCATAGCGATACCATCACAGACCCCGATGACGTTGAACTCCAGCGGTGTTCCACCGGCCAAACGCACGCCGGCTTTTACTGCCTCGGCGACCTTGTCCAGATTAGTGTGGCCCGGTACGATTTCATTGAAGGCATTGGCGATGCCGATGATAGGCCGGTTCAACTCCTCGGCCGTCAGACCGTTTGCATAGAAGAGGCTGCGGTGGGGTGCCCGTTCGTAGCCCTTCTTCACGAGATCGCTGCGCATAGTTCCTCCATTTGTGTGTAATTGCTCACGAGGCGTTCGCTGCGAGCACCGCCACGATGTGGTCGCCCATCGCCGGAGTCGTAACCGTTGGCATGCCGGGCGCGGCGATGTCGGGCGTTCGGTAGCCGCCCTCCAGTACGGTGGAGACGGCGTGCTCCACTGCCTGGGCTTCGCGTTCGAGACCCAGCGAATACCGAAGCAGCAAGGCGACGCTAAGGATGGTGGCCAGGGGGTTGGCGATGCCCTTGCCAGAGATGTCAGGGGCGCTGCCATGAATCGGCTCGTAGACGCCGTTGCTGGTCTCGCCGAGCGAGGCCGACGCCAACATGCCCATCGATCCGGCCAGCATCGAAGCCTCATCAGTGAGAATGTCGCCGAACATATTGGCGGTGACCATCACGTCGAAGTCCGCAGGACGGCGCATCAGGTGCATTGCGGCAGCGTCGACCAACATGTGTTCCAACGTGACATCGGGGTAGGCGCGCCCTACCTCTGTTACGACGCGACGCCAGAGCCGTGAGGTCGCCAACACATTCGCCTTGTCAACCGAATGAACCTTGCCACGCCGCAAGCGGGCCAACTCAAAAGCTCGGCGTGCAATGCGCTCCACCTCCGGCGCGCTGTAGATCATCGTATCGAAGGCGGTGGGCAAGGCATTGGTTGCTTCCTGGCGTTTGCCAAAGTAGATGCCGCCGGTTAGCTCGCGTACGACGACCAGATCCACACCGTCGAGACGTTCGGGTCGCAAAGGCGAGGCGTCGCGCAACTCT
This sequence comes from Anaerolineae bacterium, assembly GCA_034676805.1. Classification (GTDB taxonomy): domain Bacteria; phylum Chloroflexota; class Anaerolineae; order B4-G1; family SLSP01; genus PWVB01. The sequence continues at coordinate 61,641 of JAXDDO010000013.1, forward strand.
GGGTGGATCATAACAGGACGAAGGTTGGCATACAGACCAAGACCTTTGCGAAGGCCCAGAAGGCCTTGCTCAGGTCGCACCTTCGCTGCCGGATCAGACCACTTCGGTCCGCCGACCGCTCCCAGCAGAACGGCACTCGCGGCCTGACATGCTGCCAAAGTCTCTTCTGGCAGAGGGTCGCCTGTGGCATCAATAGCGCACCCACCCATCAGGTGCTCCTTGATCCTGAAACTGTGGCCATAGGAAGCGGCCACAGCCTGGAGGACCTTGACACCCTCGGCAACGACTTCTGGGCCGATGCCATCGCCTGGGAGGGTCACGATGTCTGCTTGCATATAAACTCCTGTCTTCTTCTCTTGGGTGAGGATTCGCTGCTCTCCGGACGGCTGACCATCGTTCCCTGTACGTTCTCAGCACTCGGGCACTGATATCGTCACGTCTTGCACATCGATGTACGCCGCCGGGCTGACCAGGGCGACGTACCGGCCCATCGTCTCCAGGTGGCGATAGACGGCAGCGGGCTCGATGCCGGGTGGCGCATACACAGTGAACAAGACGTCGGTCGTCTCCGCTCTGATTCTGGTGCGCGCATCTGGCCCGTAGATGATACTCGAAAGTACTCCGGACGCGTCGGCAATGTACATATCGCCGGGCTTCAGCACCTGATCTTCACCGTTGATTCTGGTATAGCTCTCGCTCCCATCGGCGACAGCCACGCGAACCGGCGGCGTGACGAACGCCAGATCGTGCCCGGCGGTGAGCAGCAGGTGTTCCAGTTCGGCCATAAACATCGCCTCTACCAACGCAGCGGCACGCGCGATTGACCGTCCCTTCAGCGCAACTGACTCCAGCTGGTGCTGGACGTGATAGGTCTTCTTGAACTGCTTATAGTAGGCTGCGTAGGCGCTGACAACAGGCAGTGCCTTGATCGCGTCTCGACCGCCGCCGGCAAAGCGGCTGCGCAGTCGTTGTTCCAGGTCAGTTCTTGGCGCATCCAGCGCCACGCACTCTTCCGGGTTCTGAACGCCGTGCATTGTGAGCACGCCGACGGCGGCGCCGGGGTAGGTGGTCTGCCAGGATGATGTTGGTGTAAGCATTGTATTGTCGCTACCCTGCGCCTGCGTGTGCCACGGTGAGGCCATACTCGACGGCATCTGCGAGCGCGATCCAGCTGGCCTCGATGATGTTCGCAGACGCTCCTACTGTGCTCCAGCGCCGGCTTCCGTTCTGCATGTCGATGAGCACGCGCGTGGTCGCGCGGGTGCCCGCGTCACCATCAAGGATGTGCACCTTGTAGTCGGCAAGCTCGAAGTCGGCCATGTACGGGTAGACGGGAACCAGGGCCTTGCGCAGCGCCAGGTCCATGGCGTTCACCGGACCATTCCCTTCAGCAGCCGTGTGGACGACTCGATCGCCGACACGCACCTTCACGGTCGCTTCCGCGAAGAGCCCGCGACCCTCGCGGTGCTCGACGACAGCCATGAAATCGATGAGCTCGAAGGGCGGTTCGTAGGCATCGCGTGAGCGGTAGAGCATCAGTTCCACAGAAGCTTCAGCGCCCTCAAACGTGAATCCACGGTATTCCAGTTCTTTGATCTTTTCGAGGATGCGAGGAAGATCCTGTACCTGTTCGACATCGAGCCCCATCTCGTCCGCTTTGCTCAGGAGGTTGCCGCGCCCCGCCAGTTCGGAGATTACAACACGCGATTCGTTGCCTATCAGCTCCGGGTCGACGTGCTGGTAGCTCAATGGATTGCGCCGCATTGCAGCGACATGGATGCCGCCCTTGTGGGCGAAGGCGCTCAGGCCAACGAAGGGTGCGTGTCGATCTGGGGCCTGATTGGCGAGTGAGGCTACTGTTCTGGACGTGCGCGTCAAGTACTTTAGCTGACCTTCTGGAAGGGCTTTGAGCCCCATCTTGAGCTCAAGGTTGGGGATGATGGTGCACAGATCGGCATTGCCGCATCGTTCGCCGTATCCATTGATCGTGCCCTGAACGTGGACGGCGCCCGCTCGCACCGCTGCGAGCGTGTTGGCGACGGCCAAGCCGCCATCGTTGTGGACGTGGATGCCCAGAAGCACGTCAGGGAAGGCTGTATGCACTTCCCTGACGATCTGCTCGACTTCCCAGGGCATTACGCCTCCATTGGTGTCGCATAGACACACAAGGTCGGCGCCGCCGTCGATAGCGGCGCGCAGTGTCGAAAGGGTGTAGTCAGGATCTGCTGCATAGCCATCGAAGAAGTGCTCGGCGTCATAGATGACCTCTCGCCCAAGAGCTTTGAGGTAGCGTGTGCTCTCGGCGATAATGCGCAGGTTCTCTTCGAGCGACGCACGCAGTACATCGCGCACGTGCAGCGTCCAGCTCTTGCCAACCAGGGCAATCACCGGCGTCTCGGCAGCCACCATCGCCTGGATATTCGCGTCGTCTTCCGGTCGCGTGCCGACGCGGCACGTGCTGCCAAACGCCGTGATCCGCGCGTGCACGAGATCGAGCGCGCGCACCTGGTTGAAGTAGGCTGCGTCCTTGGGATTTGAGCCGGGCCACCCTCCCTCGATATAGTCGATTCCTAGTTCATCGAGCAAAACGGTTACCTTCAGCTTATCATCGACCGACAGCGAGATCCCCTCGGCCTGTGTGCCATCTCGCAGCGTCGTATCGTACAACCGAATCCTTGGCTGGTTCATGCGTTGCTCTCCCTTACCCCAGTCTGCTAGGCGCTCTCCTTAGCTGCTCTGCGATGCACTTGTGCTTGCGTGTAGGGAATCAACCCCCCGGCCTCGATGATCTGCATGATGAAGGGTGGGAAGGGAGATGTGCGATAAGTTTTTCCCAGATGGGTGTTGGTGATGCTCCCGGTCTCAAGGTCTACGATCAGCCGGTCGCCGGTTGTGGCATCCCGCGCTGCTTCTGGGCTGACCAGGATCGGCAGCCCGATGTTGATCGCGTTGCGGTAGAAGATGCGGGCGAAGCTCTCGGCGATGACACACGAGACGCCCGCCCCCTTGATAGCCAGTGGAGCGTGCTCACGCGACGAGCCGCATCCGAAGTTCCGTCCACCGACAATGATGTCCCCCTGTGAGACCGCCCTGGCAAAGGCAGGATCGATGTCCTCCATGCAATGCTGCGCGAGCTCTTCAGCAGTCGACATATTGAGATAGCGGGCGGGGATGATCACGTCGGTGTCGATGTTGTTTCCGTACTTCCAGACCTTGCCCTGAAGGATCTTGTTATCGTGGCTCATGCGGTCACCTCCTCTGGGCCGGCGATGTGTCCCACGATGGCCGAGGCCGCGGCGACCGCCGGACCACTCAGGTAGACCTCGCTATCGGCGTGGCCCATACGCCCGCGGAAGTTGCGATTGGTAGTGCTGACCGCGCGCTCGCCTGCCGCCAGAATGCCCATGTAGCCGCCGAGGCAGGGCCCACACGTCGGCGTGCTCACCACCGCGCCAGCCTCGATGAACGTCTCGATCAGGCCTTCGCGCAGAGCGTCCAGGTAGACCTGCTGCGTCCCGGGGATGACGATACAGCGCACATCGCGATGGACGTGACGTCCGCGCAGAATCGAAGCCGCGATCCGCAAGTCCTCCATGCGTCCGTTGGTGCAGGAGCCGATGACGGCCTGGTCAATGGTCACGCTCCGGGCCTCAGCCACGGGCCGGGCGTTCTCCGGCAGATGCGGAAGCGCGACCTGTGGCGGCACATCGCTGACGTCGATCTCGATAACCTCGGCGTAGTCGGCATCGGGGTCGGAGGCGTACATCGTGTACTCACGGTTCGCTCGTCCTGCCACGTATGCGCGGGTGGTCGCATCGACAGCGAAGAGCCCGGCTTTGGCGCCCGCCTCGATGGCCATGTTTGCCATCGTGAAGCGTCCGGCCATGGACAGTCCGTCGATCACGGGGCCTGTGAACTCCATCGAACGGTAGAGCGCACCGCTCACCCCAATTCTACCAATCGTGTAGAGGATCAAGTCCTTGCCGCCGACCCACGGCTGAAGCTCACCCGTGTAGACGAAGCGCATCGTCTCGGGAACGCGCATCCAGATCTGACCGGTAGCCATCGCCACAGCGATATCGGTGGATCCCATACCGGTTGCGAAGGCGCCGAGCGCGCCATAGGTGCACGTGTGGGAATCGGCCCCGACGACCAGATCGCCGGGCAGGACCAATCCCTGTTCGGGCAGGAGCACATGTTCGATGCCCATGCGACCCACGTCGTAGTGATATGGGAGCCCTTGCTCGCGAGCAAAGCGTCGCATCATAGCGCACTGCTCAGCAGACTTAATGTCCTTATTTGGCGCGAAGTGGTCCGCCACCATCACAACCTTGGTCGGATCAAAGACGCGCTCGACTCCGAGCTTCTCGAACTCGCGCAGCGCGATGGGGGCCGTGATGTCGTTTGAAAGGACGACATCGACCGCGACCTGCACCAGGTCACCCGGCGAGAGGCCAGCATCACCGGGACGTGCGTCGACAACGTGTTTGGCGATGATCTTCTCTGCTAACGTGTGTCCCACGATTGTGCCTCGCGTTAGGCTCTGACCGGTTCTGAACCTACGCTGGGCAGGCGCTCGCCCGACTCGCCACAGCAGCCGAACTCCTCACCGTCGCACATCATGCCCCAGCCCCGCGGCTGCGGGAACGGTTCCCAGTTCACTGGCGTCTGTGTGGGGCGGCTCGCAGTCTCCACTACGGTGACGCGATCCACGGTCTGTACCTCTTTCGTTTCCATCTCTCTCCTCCTAGCTTGTCAGTCGATTAGCTCTACGTGTCGGCCTCAGTGCATTCTGGCGGCTGCACCGCCAGCCATCACGCACGTGCTTCGCGGCGTGCAGCGATGAGCCGGTTAAGCGCAAACATATAGGCTTTGGCGCTTGCGACGACGATATCGTTGTCGGCGCCGTGGCCGCTGAAGACGGTGCGGGCCCCACCATTGACCGGTTCGTCTGTCTGGATACGAATGGTCACGCGCCCCACTGCATCGATCCCCTCGGTGATGGCTTCGATGGAGAACTCGATGAGCTCGTTCGGCTCGCCTATCACGCGATTGATTGCGCGATAGATGGCATCGACCGGCCCACTACCGTGGTCGGCATCACAGAAGACCTGCCCATCCGGCCCGATGATGCGCACCGTGGCGGTTGGAATGCTGTGGTCACCGCATGTGATCTGTACCTGCTCGAGGTGATAGGTCTCCTCAAAGAAAACCTCCGCCTCGTCCGAGACGATCGCCTCCAGGTCGCGGGTTTCGACGACCTTCTTCTTGTCGGCTACCTGCAGGAACCGCTGATAGACCTTTTCGAACTTTTCGCCATCCAGCTGCCTGTACCCTATTTCTTCCAGGCGATGGCGCAGACCGTGGCGCCCCGACCGCGCTGAGAGGATGATCTCCGAGGTGGGTACGCCCACGTCGCGAGGGTTGATGATCTCATATGTCGTTCGATCCTTGAGCACGCCGTCTTGGTGGATGCCAGAGGAGTGGGCAAAAGCATTGGCGCCGGTGATGGCCTTGTTGGGCTGGATGGGAATGCCTGTCAGGTTGCTCACGAGCCGGCTGACAGGATAGATGTGCCGCGTATCGATCCTGGATTCCACGCCGAAGTGGTCGCGACGCGTCCTCAGCGCCATGACAACTTCCTCTAGAGATGCATTGCCTGCCCGCTCGCCGATGCCGTTGACGGTGAGTTCTGCCTGGCGGGCGCCGTTCAGAATACCTGCGAGCGTGTTGGCGGTTGCCAGGCCAAGGTCATTGTGGCAGTGCACTGAAATGATGGCCTTGCCAACGTTGGGCACATTTTCCACAATGCCACGGATTAGCGCGCCGAACTCCTCGGGCGCGGTATAGCCGGTGGTGTCGGGAATGTTGATGACCGTAGCCCCAGCATCGATGACAGCTTCCAGGACCCTGTAGAGATAGGCCGGCTCGGCACGCCCGGCGTCCTCGGTGTAGTACTGGACGTCCTCTACGAACTGCTTGGCGTACCGCACTGCGTTCACCCCCATCTCCAGAGCGCCCTCACGCGTGGTGCGGAGCTTGTGCTGGATGTGAACGTCGGAGACGCCGAGGCCGGTGTGAATACGCGGTCGTGTGGCGTCTTTGAGCGCTTCAGCCGCGACGTCGATGTCCTCTCTGCGGGCCCGTGTCAGCCCACAAACCGTGCAGCCCCGAATCTCGCGCGAGATGCGCTGCACAGCGTGGAAATCGCCCGGCGACGAGATGGGAAAGCCAGCCTCGATTACATCTACGCCCATCGCCTCCAAGACTCTGGCGATTTCCAGTTTCTCATCGATATTCAGCGCTGCGCCGGGTGACTGCTCACCATCACGCAGTGTCGTATCGAAAATGATGACTCTGTTGTCGGCACCAATCCCGCTCTCATCCATATGCTCTCCTCCTCAGCACTGGAGTAGGGGACCAGGAATGCTCTGTCAAAGCCTCCGAGATTCCTGGTCCCCTGAAACCTAGTTCCTTTACTCCTGCTCCCAATTCTCCGGGCGCAATGAGCGGACGGCCGCGCCAGCCTGCCACATCTCCGACTCTCGCATCTCACGGAGCTCCTCGGACAGGCGCTCGCGGTAGTCAGGCGCGCTGTTGGCCTCCAAGACAATGCGGGTCTCCTCACCGGAGACTACGCTCTCATAGAGTGCGTCAAACACCGGTACTACGGCATCGCGGAAACGGTGGCGCCAATCAAGTGCGCCACGCTGGGCGGTGGCGCTGCAGTTCGCATACATCCAGTCCATGCCGTTCTTGTCGACGAGGCGTATGAGGCTCTGCGTCAGTTCCTCGACGGTTTCATTGAACGCCTCGCTGGGTGTGTGCCCGTGTGCGCGCAGGAGGTTGTACTGGGCTTCCATAATGCCGGCGAGCGCACCCATCAAGACACCGCGCTCGCCGGTTAGATCGCTATGCACTTCCATCGCAAAAGTCGTGGGGAAGAGATATCCCGATCCGACGGCGATGCCCAGCGCGATGGTGCGCTCTTGGGCGCGCCCGGTATAATCCTGATGGACGGCGAAGCTGCTATTGATGCCGCTGCCGGCGAGGAAGTTCGCCCGTACACTGGTCCCCGATCCCTTGGGTGCGACCATGATCACATCGACATTATCGGGGGGCAAGACACCGGTCTGATCGCCGTAGACGATCGAGAAGCCATGTGAGAAGTACAGGGCATCGCCCGCCTTGAGGTGGGGCTTGATGCTGGGCCAGGTGAGCTTCTGCGCGGCGTCCGACACCAGGTACTGCACGATGGTGCCGCGGTTGGCTGCTTCTTCCAGATCGAACAGCGTCTTCCCAGGTACCCAGCCATCGGCGACGGCCTTGTCCCAGGCTGCCTGGTCGCCCTTCCACTGCCCGATGATGACGTTGATACCGTTGTCCCGCATGTTCAGTGACTGCGCCGGCCCCTGCACGCCGTAGCCGAGCACTGCGACGACCTCGTCCTTCAGGACTGCGCGCGCTTTCTCAAGCGGGAACTCATCTCGCGTTACAACATCCTCCACTACACCACCAAAGTTGATCTTGACCACTGTGTGTCTCCTTGTTCTGAATCTGCCAGGTCTAGCTGCTCGCGTCGCCCGTGCCCCGGGCCATCGCGACGCGTCCTGTGCGCACCATCTCTACGATGCCGTAAGGTCGCAGCACGTCGACCAGGCCGTTGATCTTGTCATCTGTGCCGGTGACTTCGACCATCAGGGTTTTCAGCGCCACGTCCACGACACGAGCGCGGAACGTCTCGACGATCTGCAGCACCTCGGCGCGTGTGCCGCCGCCATTGGCCTTTACCTTGATCAGGGCCAAGTCGCGCATGACCGCGGGCGCCTCCGTGACGTCCTCCACATTAATCACGTTGACCAGCTTCCGGAGGTTCTCAGCCACCTTCTCAGCATCCGTGCGGGAGCTGTCGACAACGATTGTCATACGGCTCACCCCAGGCTGCTCGGTGTGCCCCACGGCCAGACTCTCGATATTAAAGGCTCGGCGCCGGAACAGACTTGCGACCCGGTTCAGCACGCCAGGCTTATCCTCAACAAGGGCGATCAGTGTGCTGTTCAT